>RHKY01000082.1 GCA_008363385.1 Acidobacteriota bacterium
TGAGCTGCGCCGACCGGTACGCTTCCGCGCGAGGCTCGACCTCGGCAGCTGGCTGCAGCGGCTCGCGTTCGTGACAGGGGAGTACGAGGCCGACACCGTCACATTCCTCCTCCGGCTTCGAGCGGAGTCCGGAGCAGACGGGTACGTCCTCGACATCGGCGCGAACGTCGGGCTCATCGCGGTACCCGCGGCGCTGCTTCTGCGGACGTGCAATCGAGGGGCGCGACCGTCGGTAGTCGCGATCGAGGCCGTTCGCGACAACGCCGCCGCGCTGAGAGCCCGTGAAGAAAACCCGCCCCCGGGGTTGAAATTGGAGAGCGGCGTGCCCAGATTGAGGCATGCCGAATGGACAGGGTGTGAAGGGCGGGGATGAAGGTGCGGTGCGGATCGTCGAGGCGGAGCGGCAGCAGGTAGAGCTGCGGGTGTTCCACCTGGACGGAGCGGTGCCGGCGGACCACCCGGTGCGGGCGGTGTGGGCCTTCGTGGAAGGGGTGGACGTCTCGGGGCTGTACGAGGGGATGGGAGCGCTGGAGGGGCGTGCGGGGAGGCCGGCGATCGACCGGAGGATCCTGCTGGGGCTGTGGCTGTACGGGACGATCGAGGGAGTAGGGAGCGCGCGGGCGCTGGACCGGCTGAGCAAGGAGCATCTGGTCTACCAGTGGATCTGCGGGGGTGTGGGGGTGAACTACCACACGCTGGCGGACTTCCGGGTGCGGCACGGGGAGGCGCTGGACGAGCTGCTGACACAGAGCGTGGCCTCGCTGATGAACGAGGGGCTGGTGCAGCTGAAGCGGGTGGCGCAGGACGGGATGAAGGTGCGAGCGAGCGCCGGGGCGTCGTCGTTTCGGAGGAAGAGGACGCTGCGGGAGTGCCTGAAGCAGGCCAAGGAGCAGGTGCGGGAGCTGCGACGGGAGCTGGAGGAGGATCCGGGGGCGGGGACGCGGCGCGAGCAGGCGGCGCGGGAGAGGGCGGCGCGGGAGAGAGCGGGGAGGGTGAAGAAGGCGCTGGAGAGGGCGCGGGAGCTGGAGAAGGAGAAGTCGAAGAAGAAGGACAAGGGAGCCGTGAGGGCCTCGACGTCGGACCCGCAGGCGCGGGTGATGAAGATGGGGGACGGGGGCTGGCGGCCGGCCTACAACGTCCAGCTGGCGACGGACACGAAGAGCCAGATCATCGTGGGCGTGGACGTCACGAACCAGGGCAACGACCAGGGGCGGATCGGGCCGATGATCGACCAGCTACAGGAGCGCTACGAGGTCGTCCCGGCGGAGACGCTGGTGGACGGGGGATACACGGCCCATGCGGACCTGGAGGCCGTGGCGGGCCGGACGAGGGTCTACGCGCCGGTGCCGAGGCCGAGGGACCCCGGAATCGACCCGCATCGGCCGAAGGCGACGGACTCGCCGGCGATCGCGGAGTGGCGGAAGCGGATGAGGACGGTGCGGGCGAAGCGGATCTACAAGGACCGGGCCTCGACGGCGGAATGTGTCAACGCCCAGGCCCGCAACCGGGGGCTCGTCCGCGTGCTGGTGCGCGGGGTCGAGAAGGTCCGGGCCGTCGCCCTGCTGTACGCCCTGGCGCACAACGTGAGACGGATGCTCTCCCTGGGCTACCTCACGGCGGCGACAGCATGAGACGGCAGGCTGGCGCCCAGCACGTCGGCGGGATCGGCTGCCCGGACCCCGGGCACCGACAGGAGGGCCTCCGACCCGAGCACCGGGAATCGGTGGATCGCCGGGACGCGACACGCCGCCGGATGACGACGATTGCCTGCTTCACCGGGTCGATCCCGGGAAAGCTTCACACACTCTGAGAGGGAACATCGCGAGGAACTGCGTCGAGACGGAGTGCTTGGCGATCGAATCCGCCGTTGGCGACGAGGAAGGGCCGGTCGAGATTCAGGTGGAGGGAGACCTTCGTGAGGGGCAGGGGTCGGGGACCGCGAACATCGTCGCGGACGACTCTGACTACGCCTGCGAGCGGATCCCCCTTCAGCTCACCACGCTGGATGCGCTCGCCGCATCGAGCGCGCTTCCGACCGGCTGCTCCGTCGTGAAGATAGACACGGACGGGTACGACCTGAAAGTCCTGCAGGGGGGAAGGGGCTTCGTCGGGACAGAGCGCCCAGTCGTCTTCGGGGAGTTCCTGGCGCACTGCATGCGGTGGCATCACCAGGGCCTCGCGGAAGTCGTCTCGCAACGCGACAGTCTCGGGTATGCCGTCTGGCAGCGGCTGCCTGGTGGCTGGAGCTTCACGCGCGGCGTCGACGAGCGAATCTACGAGCAGGATCTCCTTCTTGTTCCTCGCGAGAAGGAGGGCCGATTCGAATGGTGCCTCAGTGGCAGAGAGGTGGGCCGTTGAGCCACGTCTCGGAGAGTTGGGAACGGCGTTTCCGCCTCCTTGCGATCGGACTGGGGTGCCTTGGAGCGGAGCTCGCCGCTCAGACAGTGTTTCGGGTCCGCTCGCCGGAGGGGCTCTGGCTCTTCGAACGGAGCCAGAGTCAGCAACTGTTCGAGCCTCATCCGTTTCTCGCGGTGGCTCCCCGAAAAGGGGTCGTCGTACGGAAGGGCGGGATCGCAATCTCGCACAACTCGCTCGGGTACCGCGGCCCGGAGACAACCGAGACGAAAGCGCCCGGAACGACGAGGGTGGTCACGCTGGGGGGATCCTCGACGTACTGCGTAAGGGTGAGCGACGAAGACACATGGCCGTGCCGGCTGCAAGAGGCGCTGGGCGTGGGCTTCGAGGTCGTGAACCTGGGTGTGCCGGGGTACAGCTCCGTCGAGAACGCGATTCAGACGGCCTTCGGTCTGACGGACCTGAGCCCGGATTTCGCGGTCTACTACGTTGGATGGAACGACCTGAGGGGGGCTCGTCTGGCGAATCTGGATTCGTACTACGCCGAGTTTCACGGACGGCATCAGCCGTCCCACATGGGCCTGCGGCCGACTGGACCCAGATTCCTGGCATCCGTGCATTACGCGTTGAGACTCTACGAGCGAGCCCTGGGCCAAGCGAACGACTTCGAACCGAGGGCCGTTCGCGCGGAGGGCGGCGTGGCTGGAGTGCCGGGCTCCAGGTCCCTGGCGCTCTACCGCCGGAACCTCGTGCAGATCGTCACGTCCTGCCGAACGCAGGGAATCGAGCCGCTCCTCATTCCCCAGGTCCTCAACTGCGGGCGGCTGACGGACGACGCCGCGTACGGCTGGATTCCGTTCGTTGCCGACAACGAGCTCTGCCGGATGATGGCGGCCTACAACGACGTGATGGAGCAGGTGGCCAGCGACGAAGGTGCGGCTTGTCTCGGAGAGATCCGCACGACGGGCTTCACGGCCGGGGACTTCCTGGACCAGGGTCACTTCAGTCCTGCTGGCAGCAAGAAGATTGCTGACCTGGTTGCGGACGGGATTCGACGCGCCCGTCTCTCGCGCGGGGCTTCGCCGGCGAGACGGACCGAGCCGAGCGGCCCGGGCCGCAGGTAGGGATGAGAGGTGTCGAGCCGTGCGGTCCGCATTTCCATCCTGACCGCCGTGCGCGACGGGGCGCGGACGGTCGGGGACTGCCTCGCCAGCGTCAGGGGTCAGACAGTGCCCATCGAGCACGTTGTCGTGGACGGCGCGTCGACGGATGGGACGCTCGACCTGCTGCGTACGGCGGATGGTGTCGCGCGCCTGGTCTCCGAGCCGGACGGCGGGATCTACGACGCGATGAACAAGGGGATCGGGCTTGCAACTGGGGAGGTCGTGGGGACGCTGAACGCCGACGACGTTTACGCCGCGCCTGACGTGCTAGCCGAGGTCGCTGGCGTGTTCGAAGACCCCTCGGCTGAGGCGTGCTACGGGGACCTGGAGTACGTCGACCGGGATGACGTCTCGCGGGTCCGTCGGCGATGGGTGGCGGGTCCGTTTCGCCGCGAGAGCTTCCTTCGCGGCTGGATGCCGCCGCACCCGACGTTCTTCGTCCGGCGGCGGGTGTACGAGAGCCTCGGGAGGTTCCGGACGGACCTGGGCTCCGCGGCGGATTACGAGCTGATGCTACGGTTCCTCTACCGGCACGGCATCAAGGCCGTCTACATTCCGCGCGTGCTGGTGAGGATGCGCACCGGGGGGGCGAGCAACCGGTCGCTCTTGGCCCGCGTGCGGGCGAATCGGATGGACAGGGAGGCTTGGCGCGTGAACGACCTGAAACCCGGCCTGGCGACGCTGCTCCTGAAGCCGCTGCGGAAGCTGCCGCAGTTCCTCGGGGTTGTGGCGCTCGTCGGCGTGGCGGCTCTCTGTGCACTCCGGGCGGCTCCGGCGGCGGGGCAGGTGGTGTCCGGGGGAGGGGTCATCGTCGGGTCGGCATTCCGGCTACCTGGAGAGGGACGTGTCATGCCGACGCGGGAGCAGCTGGCGGGCGAGGTGCAGTCCGCGCGCTGGCACCTCGGGCCGGTCGGCATCCGACCTCGCCTGTCGCTCAGCAACTTCGGCTACTCGAACAACTTCTTCGGGACGACGGAAGACGAGAAGAAGGGCGACTGGCAGGCGACGCTCGGCGGGGGACTGACGGCAACGGCGCGGCTGGCCTCCGTATTCTGGCTTCGGGACGAGTTCAACGCCGGGTACAACTGGTACCTCGAGAACGCCGATCGGCGCGGCATCGTGTACGACAATCAGCTCTTCGGCTACGTCTACGTCGGCCGGTTCACGTGGGAGCTTGGCGGGTCCCGCTACCAGACGATCCAGAACCTCAGCTCGGAGGTCGAGCAGCCCGTCACGGAGACGGGATGGAACGGCCTCGTCCGGGGGGAGTACGCGTTCAGCGACCGGACGGCGGCGGTAGGGAGCGTGGACGCGACGCAGCGCAAGTACTCGGCGGACGGGACGACCCCGGAGGACGAGGCCGCCCTGAAGGGCCTCGACGGGACCGACCTGACGTTCCGGATCGGGATCCGTCAGAGGATCCGGTCGAAGCTCGCGGTCGGGCTGGAGTACGAGAACGCAAAGTACACTTTCGTCGAGACGGGCGCCCTGCGCGACAGCCGGAGCGACGGGTTGATCGCCACGGTGACGTACGAGGGGCGGCTGGGAGTCGGCGTCTCGGGCGGGTACCGGAACTACAAGGCCGTGTCGGGGTCGTCGTTCCCTGGCTGGGACGGCCTGACCGGGGGGGCGAACCTCCGGTACCAGGTCGTCCGGCCGCTGTCGGTCTTTCTTTACGGGATCACCGGGCTGACGAACTCGCTCTACGCGGACAACGCCTTCTTCATCGAGGACCGGTACGGCGCGGGTCTGGGCCTCTCCGTCTGGCAGATCCAGGTGGCCGGTGCGTACGAGACGGGCGCGAACCGGTACCAGGTGCCGACGGTGATGCCCGACGGCTCGGAGCTGTTGCGCAAGGACGACGTGGAGACGCTGCGGGGCTCGATCGGGATCCCGATCCTGCGGTGGCTGCGGATCACGGCGGACATTTCCCGCAAGGCTTACACTTCCAACGTTCCGGGGGAGGATCGGACGATCCTGGAGGCCCGGACGAACGTCCAGATCGGACAGGGGTTGCAGATCTTCTGATGACGCGGATTCAGCGAGCGTTTGCATTTGTCGCGGCCGTCGTGGCGGCCGTGCTGTCGCTTTCTTCGGTGCCCGCCGCCGGCCAGCCGGTGACGGGCGAGTACCGGGTCGGGCCGAGGGACCTCCTCGCGGTGAGCGTCGTCGAGGTGCCCGAGGTCGTCGGCGAGAGGCGCGTCTCGGACATGGGGACGCTCGACCTGCCGGTCCTGGGGCCCGTCAACGTGGCGGGCCTCACCCCCTCGGAGATCCAGGACCGGGTCTCGGCCCTCCTGACGGCCAAGTACGTGAACCGGGCGACGGTGATTGTCTCGATCAAGGAGTACGCCTCGAAGCCGGTCTGGATCGGCGGGGCGGTGGCCCGGCCGGGGCCGCTGGGCATCTCGGGGCGGTGGGACCTGCAGCAGGCGATCCTGGCGGCCGGGGGGCTCGGCGAGAAGGTGGGGCGGAAGATCTACGTCATGCGCCGGGCTTCGAACGGCCTCTCGGACCGGCTGACGATCAGCGTGGACGACCTGTTCACGCGCCTCTCCGAAACGTGGAACGTCCCGATCTTCCCGGGCGACATCGTGACGGTCACCCCGCGGGTCCCGGTGCGGATCACGTGCCTGGGCGAGTTCAAGACGCCCGGGGTCGTCGAATTCCCTGACGACGAGAGCGTGACGCTCCTGAACCTGATCGCCCGGACCGGGGGCCTCTCGGATCGGGCCTCGCGGGGAAAGATCCGCGTGAAGCGGAAGAACGCGGACGGCGGCGAGATGGAGATGTTCTTCAACTACAGCCGGATCGTCAGCGGGAAGGACCCCGACCCCGAGCTGGAGACCGGCGACGTGGTGATCGTGAAGGAGTCGCTCCTCTGATGAGCGCCCCGACCTTAGACCCGCTGGCCGCGCCTTCTCGCATGGACGAGCTGGACGAGGAGTTCAACCTCGCCGAGTACTGGAAGATCGTCAAGCGGCGCTGGCCGCTGCTGGTCGCCTGCGCCCTCCTGGGGGGTATCGGGGGCCTCGTCCAGTCGTTCCTGGCGACGCCGCTCTACCGGGCGTCGGCCACGATCAACATCGAGCCGGAGAAGATCACGCCGGCGGCGCTCATGGGCGGGGGCAGCGGCGGGCTGGCCTACGACTTCTCGACGCGCGAGTACCTGCCGACGCAGCTCGAGCTGCTGAGGAGCGGCGTCGTGGCCGAGCGGGCCGTCCAGAAGCTGGGGCTCGCCGAGAGCGAGGTCACGGGCGCCGGGAAGCGGACGTCTGGGAAGAAGGAATCCGGCGTCGACGAGGCCGTGACCCCCGAGCGGGTCTCCCGGATCGCTCGGGGGATCCAGGGGGGGATCGAGGTCAGCGTCCTCCCGGGGACGACCCTGGTGACGGTCGCCTATATCTCCCCCTCGCCGAAGTTGGCGGCCGACGTCGTCAACGCCATTGCCGACTCGTACATCGAGTGGAGCAGCGAGTCGAAGGCGCGGACGGCCGGGCAGGCGACGCAGTTCCTCTCCACGCAGGTCGAGCAGCTGAAGAGCGAGATCGAGCAGAAGGAGAAGGAGATCACGGCCTACGGGATGTCGAAGGACATCTACACGCTGGACCCGCAGTCGAACACGACGCTCCTGAAGCTGGAGTCGCTGAACAAGGAGTACGCCGACGTCGCCGCCGAGCGTGTGGAGAAGGAGGCGAAGTACCAGGAGCTGATGGCCGCGCGCCCGGAGACCATCGTCGACGCGAACCAGGGGCCGGTCGCGCAGCTGAGGGCCGAGCAGGCGCGGCTGGAGCGCGACTACGAGCAGAAGCTGAACATCTACAAGCCGGACTTCCCGGCGATGCAGCAGCTGAAGGCCCAGATCCAGAAGGGGAAGGACCACCTCGCCACGGTGGTGGCGGAAGGCGCGAACCGCGTTCGCGAGGCGGCCAAGAACGACTACCTGGCCGTGCAGCGGCGCGAGGAGAACCTGAAGGACCTCCTCCGGCAGCAGAAGGGCGAGGCGGCCAAGCTCTCGACGAACTCGGTCGAGTTCACGAACCTGCGGGTGGAGCTCTCGACGAAGCGCTCGCTCCTCGACAGCCTGCTGAAGCGGCAGACCGAGACCGACATGGCGTCGCGCCTCTCGACGGTGCGGCAGGAGAACCTGCGAATCGTCGACCGGGCGGCGCTGCCCGAGTACCGGTGGCGCCCGTCGTACCGCCGCAACGTCTCTCGGGCGCTCCTGTTCGGGATCTTCGCCGGGATCGGCCTCGTCGCCCTCCTCGAGTACTCGGACCGGAGCCTGAAGACCTCGCAGCAGGTCGAGAACGTCCTGAAGCTGCCGTCGCTCGGCGTGATCGTGGCGCTGGGCGAGCGGGGGCGGCGCGGCTACGGCTACGGGTACGGCGGGTACGGATACGGTTACGGGTACGGCCTGCGGCGGAAGAAGAAGGCGGCCGAGGGGAAGCCGGAGGCTCCGAAGGCCCCCGACATCGAACTGCTGCCGCACCACCACCCCAAGTCCGTCGTCTCCGAGGCCTACCGGGCGTTCCGGACGTCGCTCCTCCTCTCGCGTGCGGGGGGCGTGAAGTCGATCGTCGTGACGTCCTGCTTCCCCGGCGAGGGGAAGACGGCCACCGCCTCGAACCTGGCCGTGGTCCTGGCGCAGCTGAACAAGAAGGTGCTCCTCGTCGACGGCGACCTCCACAAGCCGCGCGTCCACGAGGTGTTCAAGATCTCGAACAAGGTCGGGCTCGTGTCGATCCTGACCGAGGGGCTGGCGCTGCAGAAGGCGATCGTGATGAGCCCCGTGCCGGACCTGTGGGTCCTCCCCGCGGGGCCGATCCCGCCGAACCCGTCCGGGCTCCTCCAGTCGAAGGCGATGGAGGAGTTCCTCGCCTACGTCGCGACCGCGTACGACTACGTCGTGATCGACTCGCCGCCGGTGCAGGCCGTGGCCGACGCCCTGATCCTGGGGAACCAGACGGACGGCGTCGTGATCACGGTGCACGGCGGGAAGACCCCGCGCGAGCACGTGGCGCGCGTGCGCGACAAGCTGCGGCGCGCCAACGTCCGGATCCTGGGGATCCTGATCAACCTGCTGCGCGAGCCGATGGGGACGGGCTACGGTGCGCCGTACCGGTACAAGGGGAAGAAGGGGGCCTACGGGTCGTACGGGGCGTACGGCGCCTACGGCGAGGGGTACGGCTACGGCTACCTCGACGACGCCGACGCTACGGGCTCCTCCGAAGCGCCTCCTGCCCCGACGGGCACCTCCGGTTCGAGCGGCGCCGCGGCGAAGGTGGCCACGCGGACACCCATGAGGGTCACGAAGTCCTGATCGACGTCCACTTCCACTGCCTGCCGGGCATCGACGACGGGCCGGAGGACTGGGACGAGGCGGTGGCCCTCTGCCGCGCGGCCGCGGCGGCGGGGACGACCACCATCGTCGCGACGCCCCACGTCCTGAGGGACGGGTGGGCGAACGAGTTGCCGCTCGTCCGCGACGGCCTGATCGCGCGGCTGAACGACCTGCTGGGCGGGACGCCCGCCGTCCTGCCGGGGTGCGAGTACTACTTCGCCGACGACGCGCTGGAGGTGCTGGAACGCGGCGCGGACGGCCCGCTGACGCCGCTGAACCGGGGGCGGTACCTGCTGGTGGAGTTCCCGCCCGGGTTCGTCCACCCGGGGGCCGAGGGGATCCTGCACGAGATGGTGGTGGCCGGGACGATCCCGGTGATCGCGCACCCCGAGCGGAACCTCGTCCTGGCGCGGGACCCCGAGCGGATGTCGCGCCTGCTGGCGACGGGGGCGCTCGCGCAGGTGACGGCCGGGAGCCTCGCCGGCGACTTCGGCCGCGCGGCGCGGCGGACGGCGTGGGGGATGCTGGAAGAGGGCCTCGTCGCCCTCGTCGCCTCCGACGCCCACGGCCTGAAGACCCGCGGCCCGCGAATGCTCGAGGCCCGCCGCCTCGTCGCCGCGGAGCTGGGCGAGGCCGAGGCCGCCCGGCTGTTCGACGTGAACCCCGAGCGGGTACTGAAGTCCGAGGAGCTGGGGTGAGGGGCCTGGCCCCTCCGTCGGCTTGACCCGAGCCCGTTCGCGCCGTACAGTTTCCCTGTACGGGTGCCACATGGCCATCAGGACGACTTACACGCACGCCAGAGCCAACCTGGCCTATCTGTGCGACACCGCTGCTTCGACCCGCGAACCGGTCATCATCCACCGTCGGGGGGCCGAGGACGTGGCGCTGGTCTCGGCTGCGGAGCTGAGCAGCATCACCGAGACCGCCCACCTCCTTCGCTCCCCGGAGAACGCCCGGCGCCTCCACAGGGCGCTCGCGCGCGCGCGGAAGGGGGGCGGCCGGCTGTCTTCGCCAAGGGCCCTCGCGCGTGACGTCGGCCTCGTCCAGGAGTAGTCGCCCTCGCGGGTGCGTCTTCCAGAGCGAGTTCCGGCAGGATCTCCGTTTCTGGGTTGCGAACGACCGGCGCGTGGCGCTTCGAGCGCTGGAGCTCGTCAAGGCGATCCTTCGCGACCCGTTCGACGGCCTTGGCAAACCCGAGCCGCTCCGCTTCTCGCTCTCGGGCTGCTGGTCCCGTCGACTCACCCAGGAACACCGCATCGTCTACGCGGTCTTCGACGATCGCGTCGAGTTCCTTCAAGCTCGGTACCATTACTGATCCGGCGCTTCGAATCCAACCCGAGCGGGTCCGCCGCTCGGAGGAGCTGGGGTGAGGGGGGCGAGGCGGGTGTGTGCGCGGGCCAGTGGCATGATGGGGACACCATGACGGCGAGCGTGAAGATCATCGTGGAGAAGCATCCGGACACGTACGTGGCCTATCCGATCGGTTTCAAGGGGGTCGTGATCGGTCAGGGCTCGTCGTACGAGGAAGCCCTCGAGGACGTCCGCTCCGCGATAGCCTTCCACCTCGAGACGTTCGGCCCGGACGAATTCCAGCAGGACGACCCAGTCGTCGAGGCCTTCGTCGCGGAGACCCGCGTGGCGGTCTGAGTGGCGAAGTTCCCGGTCGACGCGCCGCTCGACAGGATCATCGCCGCCCTATCGGCACTCGGTTTCGTCGTCGTCCGTCGGGCGAACCACGTCTCGCTGGCCAGGTCGAACCCGGATGGAACCCGGAGCACGCTCACGCTGCCTGGTCACAAGGTCCTGAAGAGCTCGACCCTCCGCGCGGCGCTCCTGCAAGCCGGCATCTCCCGCGAGGACTTCGTGCGTGCCTACGAGGCATCCTGAGGCTCGACACCCCGAGGGTCGCTCTGTGCTTCCTCGAGTCCTCCTCGCCGCGGCGGGGAAGGCGGCATGCCCGGGGGGCGCTCGCAATCCGTGATCAAGGGATCTATTCTCTGTGGCTATGAATTCCTCCCCGTCTGACCAGCCGCAAGGCCTCGGGCGGGGTTATCTCGTTCTTGTGGGCCCTCCGCGATAGCCTTCCACATCGAGACGTTCGGCCTAGGCGAGGTCAAGCGGGACCCGTGCTGACGCACGGCAGGGCCGTCGGCGCCAGTTCCGTGGAATCCCCGCAGGAGGCTGGAATGTCGATTTCCCTCACTGCCGTCTATCGCCGGGTTCCGGAGGGCTACGTCGCTAGCGTCGAGGAGCTTCCGGGAGCCAACGCGCAGGGGGAGACCCTCGAGGAGGCGCGCCGCAATCTCAGAGAGGCTGTTCTCCTGGTGCTGGAGGCGAACCGCACCCTGAGCGAGGAGGAGCTCGGCCAGGCCGATGTCATCCGCGAGTCCCTGAAGCTCACGGCTTGAAACGTACCGAGCTCGTCCGTTCGTGTCCGACGTGCGGAAGCACCACGATTCGTGAGGTCGTCGAGGACTGGATCGGGGAGTTCCGAGGGAAGCGTTACGTGGTGCCTGGGTTGCGGTTCTCCGCTTGCCCGGCCTGCGGGGAACGAGCCTATTCCCCCGAAGCGATGAGGCGCATCGAGGCGGCGTCTCCTGCATACAGGCGTCCGCGCAAGCTGCGCCAGTCCGCGTGAGGCTCCCTGACCCTGAGCGAGAGGCGACCCGGAGCTGCCCGGCGCCGGCCGGCGTCATCGGCCGGAACGCGGTAGGCCTGTCGGTATACTCGTGGTATGAAGACCGCCGTCTCGATCCCGGACCCCGTCTTCAAGGCCGCCGACAGGCTGGCGCGCCGGCTCGGGATGTCGCGGAGCGGCCTCTACGCGGAGGCCGTCGGCCGGTTCGTCCTTCTCCACGACGAGGAGGCGATCACCGCTCGGCTGGACGAGGTCCTCTCCGGCCAGTCCTCCGCCCTCGACGAGCGGCTCCAGAGCGTCCAGACGAGGTCCCTGCGGCGTGACCCGTGGAAGTGACGCGGGGCGAGGTCTGGTGGGTCGACCTGCCGGATCCCGTCGCTTCCTCCCCGGGCGGGACGCATCCGGTCGTCGTCGTCCAGGCGAACGCGTTCAACCGGAGCCGCCTGGCCACCGTCCTCGCGGTCGTCCTGACGTCGAACCTCCGGCTAGCGGAGATGCCCGGCAACGTCCTCGTCCGGGGGAAGGAGGCGGGGCTTCCCAGGGACTCGGTCGCGAACGTGACGCAGGTGATCACCGTCGACCGCTCCTTCCTAAGGTCGCGCGCCGGCAGGCTCGAGCGTCGGACGCTCGATCGCCTGGACCACGGCCTCGCCCTCGTCCTCGGCCTGTTGTGATGGAGGGCTCGCGGCCGAACGTCCGCGCCAGCTGTTCGCCACCGTGAAAACCAGCATGGCTCCTGTCGCGTCCCCCACGCTCCTCGCCCGCCTCCTCCTCGCCGTGGCGTTCGCCGCGGCGGGGGTCGCCGCCTGGGCCGAGCACCGGGCGGACCTCGCCCGGCGCGCCGAGGGCGCGGCGTTCGCGAAGCGGTACTCGATCGACGTGCGGCGGCCGTCGTTCGTCGAGACGGCGAAGGCCGAGGCGACGGGGGACCTGGCGTACATGCCGCTCGTCGACGCGGCGGTGCAGGACGCGATGGGGACGGTGGCCCTCGCGAACCTGGAGCCGTCGGCGCGGAAGGCCTGGATCGAGTCGGCCCAGGAGCTGACCGCGGAGCTGGCCGCCGCGCGCGGGCTCTCTCTCTCGGGCCTGGCCGCGCGGCCGGGGTGGGCGTATCACGCGGAGCTGCTCGCTTTCCTCACCTACACGGGCGACCGGCGGACGGCGCCCGTGGACCTGACAGCGAAGTCGGCCCGATGGGAGCTCCCCGCCCGGATGGCGACGCGCCTCTCGCCGGGGGACGACGCGACGTGGGGGTTCCTGGCCGGGGCGTACCTGGAGACGTGGCCGAGGCTGCCGGAGAGGACGACGGCGCAGGCCCTCCCGATTCTCCAGCGGGCTTTCGAGGACCCGGACTTCGTCCGGCGCGGGTTCGGGGCGGCGGTGGCGTACCTGGGAGTCGAGCCCGCGGCGCGGCTGCTGCCGAAGACTCCCGACGCGCTCCGGACGGCGAGGGACATCGTCGGGAAGCGGGACGTCCCGGCCGCGGCGCGACTGCACGCGATCTGGGAGACCGTCGAGCGCGAGACGCGGGAGAAGGACCTGGCCCGCCTGGAGGAGCTGGCCGAGAGGGGAGACGTCCCCGGGCGGCGGCGGACGGCCGAGTACTGGTTGGTGAAGCACCCGCCCGGCGAGTTCGACGACGAGAACGGGCGGCGCGAGGTGGGGCGGCTGGTGGAGGCGTGGCCGGAGGGGTCGCACGGGCCCTGGCCGCGCGACCCGCGGGCGCAGCTGGTGCAGCACCTCCTCGCCGGGCGGCTCGCGTCGGTCCGAGGGACGGCGCTGGCGCGCCTCGGGAACCAGCTGACGGGCGTGCCGGACTCTGTCCGCGCGCGGCTGCTGCTGGCGGCCGGGGACCGGTACGGCTGGGAGCGGATCCTCCTCGAGAGCGGGGGCGTCGGGTCGTTCGACTGGACGCGCTTCTTCACGGAGCTGGCCGCGCGCGAGCTCGCCGCGGGCGACGCCGAGAAGGCCGAGGAGGCGCTCTCGCGGATCGCGCGCCCGGCCCGGACGGAGTGCGACGTCCTCCTCGTCCGGCGCGCCGTTGCGCGCGAGGCGGGGAAGACGGCCGAGGAGCGCGAGGCCGAGGCGGGGCTGGCGCTGGCCGTCGAGGACCGCTTCGGGGCGGAGCGGTTCGCGGGCGGCAGGACGGTCTCCCCCTGCGTCGACCCCGAGCGGTGGGCGGACGCCGCCCTCCTCGTGAAGGTCGCCTCTCCCGGCGTCTCGCTCGTCGGCTACGGCTGGGACGGCGGGCGGATCGGGACGACGCTCGTCAGCGGCGAGGCGACGCTCGCCGTGCCGCTGTCGGGCCTCTCCGGCCGCCGGTCCTTCTCGATCGCGACGCTGGCCGGCCCGGAGGCGCGGGCCTCCGAGGGCTGGGTGACGACGAGCACCGGGGTGCGAGGCGACCAGCCCGAGGCGGCCCAGGCGGCGCCGTTGCCGCCGCCGCCGGCGCCGTAAGCCCGCACGGCGGGCACGGTGGGGGTCCCGGACCCCGTGGCTCAGCTTGCCTTCGAGAGGACGGGAACCTCGCGGGCGATGCGGGACCCGGTACGGTCCTTCTCGGTCTCGAGCTCGTACCGCACCTGTAGGTTCAGCCAGAACCGCTCCGTGGTCCCGAAGTACCGCGAGAGGCGCAGGGCGGTGTCCGCGGTGATCCCTCGCTTCCCCAGCACGATCTCGTTGACCCGGCGCGGCGGGACGCGGAGGTCGCGG
>RHKY01000107.1 GCA_008363385.1 Acidobacteriota bacterium
TTCCTCCAGGAAGATCCGATCCCTGCGGTGAGCCTCTACGCGTATGCTCTGAACGCACCGCTGGCCTACACAGACCCGAGCGGCCTCGTGCCCGACGGTGGAGGCATCTGGGACTCGGTCGAATCGTTCTTTCGGGGCGTGTTCACCTTCCCCTCTCGAGTAACCCGCGCCGACGATTCTGCTGCTCAGGCTGTTGCGGACCCGGCCGTCGGGAATAGCGCGATGCAGACGCAACGCGTGATCGACCCCGGGCACGCGTTCAAAGAGGGTGCCACCGACGCGCTCACAACGCTGAGCACGCAGCTCACCAAGGCGGCGTCGGAGCAACTCGCCTTCGCTACGGTCGGCGGCGTCCTGGTGCGAAGTGGGCAGCTTCGCTTCTGCGGCCTCGCCAAGCGAAGGCCCCTGCGCGAGCTCACTCACGCCGAGCTTGTGAGGGCTTTCGCCGCCGAGGGTTTCACCCTATCCAACCACGCGATCATGAGGTTGAAGGACCCGCGGACAGCGGCTCTTGGTTTCCACACGCTGACTGACGTTGCGTCGATCATGAATCGAGGAACGGTCGCCTCTGCTGGCGAGGGGATGGTCGAAGTCACGTACCGGGGGATGCAGTTCATCGTTGATGTGGCAAGGAGTCACATCATCACGCTGAGGCCGCAGTAGTGAACGCGATACCGACGATCGCAAGTGGAAGGACCGTGGGCGAGCGCGGTGCCTACAGGTGCCCGCTCTGCCGAGTCGAGACAGCAGGAAGCGAACCCGACATCGGGTGGGTCTCGTGCCCAATGGTAGACAAGTTCATCTGTCTCGGCTGTTGTCTCGACTACCAGGCCGTGGCGCGGAAGGGCCTTGAAGCTCATCCCTTTGCCGACCTGTTCCTGTCGCTTGCGGCGACGCAAGACACGGAGGTCGAGTCGTTGCGCAGGGTGTGCCTTCTTCATCAGGCAACGGTCCTAGACGCGCAAGAAGCGCGACAGGACGACCCAGCGGAAAGGAAGGAGATCCAGTCCCTTCGCCGCTATGTTGCCGCTGCCCTAGAGGAGACCCGCAGGGACCCGGGGACCTCGGGGTCCTAAATCCAAAGGTTGAGTGCGGGTTGCGAACGATGACGAGCGTCGAGGAGGCCGCCGAGGGACCCGGGGGTCAGCTTCGTCTACGAGCTCCTCTACGACGGCCAGGGCAAGGAGGGAGAGCCCTTCGTCGTCGGCCTCTGCGACGTGGAGGCCCTCGCCCGGTCCGGCGCCGACGCGGGGAAGGAACGGGCGGAGACGGCCGAGGCTCCGGTCGAGAAGCGGATGGTGGACGCGCTCCCGCCGCCCGTCCCCGACCTCGTCCCGGACCCGGTCCCTGTGTCTACGACCGCGACCTCGCGGGTTTCCGAGGGGACCTCGCGGGGGGATCGCGCCCCCTTCGCGCCCCCTCCGCGGGGGGGGCGCGGCCTCGAAGAACCCGCTCCCCATGCGGCCGTGAGCCCGTTTCCGGCCCGAATGCCCGAAATCGCACAGATACCGGCCTTCCCGGAGACGTACGCACAGGGCGGTCGTAGTGACGGCGGCAATGGGCGCCGGCCTCACGGGCCGGCGCTGATGCGGCGGCTGAAGGGGGGCTTCTGATGCCGGCCAAAGGCCAGAGGAAGCCCTGGCCCTTCCTGGCACCCGAGGACCCGCACGGGATGCCGGCGCTGCGGCTGGCCTGGATCGAGGCGCTGAAGACGCGGGGCTTCTCCGAGGCCCACGTCCAGAACTGTGAGAGCGCCCTGGGCGCCTTCGTCCTCTGGGCGCAGGAGCGCGGGATCACGAAGGCGCGCGACGTGACGAAGCCGGTCCTGGAGAGCTACCAGCGGTGGCTCTTCTACTTCCGGCGGGAGAGGAAGGCCGCCACGAAGGCTCAGCCGGGCCGGCCTGGCGACGGCGGCGAGGAGCCGCTGAGCCTGAGGACGCAGGCCGAGAGGCTCTCGGCCGTGAAGGGCTTCTTCCGGTGGCTCGCCAAGAACGGCTACCTCTTGGCCAACCCCGCCTCGGAGCTCGAGCTGCCGAAGGTCCCGCCGAGGAGGCCTCCCGAAGTCTTCACGGTGGCCGAGGTGGAGCAGATCCTTTCGCAGCCGGACCTGTCGACTCCCTGCGGCGTGAGGGACCGGGCGATCCTGGAGACGCTCTACTCGACGGGAAGGACCAACGGGTCAGGGCTTAAGTATTAAGTCTAGGCGCTGATGCGAGTCGGGCCGCGGGGAGAGGCGCCCCCGCCGGGCCGGAGCGAGTAGGGCCCGAGGTTCCTTCCACGTCCAGCGCCGGTTTCCTGTCGGCCTTCCTCGCGGCGGTATCAGCTCCGTCCACCACCGCGCCGTGACGGGGCGGGCGTCGTCACGGAGTACGGCTACACCCCCGAGGGGCACGTGGCGAGCGTCACGCACGACCGGGGCGGGACGACCGCGGTGAGG
>RHKY01000018.1 GCA_008363385.1 Acidobacteriota bacterium
GCGGCGCGCGTGGGCCGCCGCGTCGGGGCGGCCCGTCGCCTCGTAGGCCCGGGCCAGGAGGGCCCAGGACTCCGCGTCGAGCTGCTCCGGGCGGAGGCTCGTCAGGTCGTAGACGACCTCGGCCACCCGCCCGTCGGCCAGCTTCTCCGACGCGATCCTCTTGGTCTCCGTCAGGTCGGCAGGCGTCAGCCGCGGCGCCGGGGCGCTCGACCTCTTCACCTCGTCCACGATCTTGAGGAAGTCGGGGGAGAAGAACTCGGGCACGATCTCGATCTCGCGATCGGCCTCCAGCGCCCGGCGCAGAGCTTCCCGCGAGGCGCGAGGGTTCTTGTCGTTGTAGTGCGACCAGGCGGCCTGCAGCTCCATCCGCCCGCGGCGCGGCGCCTCCGCGGCGGCGGTCGCTGCGTCCTGGAACTTCAACGCCGCGTCTCGGAACCGACCCGCCTTGAACGCGGAGCGCGCCTCGCGCTCGAGGCTCTCCGAGGCCCCCTGGGCCCCGGCGACGAAGGGGAGGGCGAGGAGGACCGCGACGAGGAGGCCGGCCGGTCGGCGCGTCATGGTGGCCCGATTCTAGCGGGCCGCCGTCGCGGTCAGTTCCGCTTCACGAGGGTGACGTCGACGGACTCGCGGTCGTCCTCTGGGACGACGACCTCGCGGCGCGCCGCCTCGAACCCGTCGCGACGGACCTCGAGGACGTGCTTTCCGGCGGCGACGGTCTTCTTCAGGGGTGCCTTCCCGATCGGCTCGCCGTCCAGCAGGACCTCGGCCCCCGCCGCCTCGGCGTTGACCGACACGACGAGCTGGCCGCGCGACGGGAACTCGGCCGTCACCTCGACCGACTTCCCCTCCGGCACGTCGAACTTCCGCGTGATCGACATGAAGCCGGGGACCGTGAAGACCGCCTTGTGGGGCCCCGCGGGGAGGCTGGCGATCATGCGGCCCGCCGGAGCGACGCCGCCGACGGAGCGGCCGTCGATGCTCAGCTGCGCGTAGATGTTCGGCCGGAAGAAGGCCGAGCCCGCTGCCGGCGCCCGGGTGGCCGTCGGGACGGGGGCCGCGGTCGGCGTCGGCTCGGCAGCCTGCGGGGTGGGCGCGGGCGGCTGGGCCTCCGGGGTGGGGGCGGCTCCGGGACCCGGCCCGACCGGGATCTCGAGCGGGGCGGGCGTGGCGGCCACGTACGGGGTGGGGACCGGCGCGTCAGGCTGCCGGTCGGCGCGCTTCGGTGCGAGGACGAGGTAGTAGACCGCGACGCCACCGGCGACGAGGACCGCCAGCGCGCCGAGGAAGATCCGGAGCGCGCCGCTCCCCTCGTCGGCGACGGGCGGCGAGATCGGCGCCGAGGCGCCTCCCGCCTGCGGTCGGCCGATCGGCACGTCGGCGACGGAGCCCGTCGTGGCCGGGACCGGGGCCCGGTCCAGGCGAGCCTGCGCGGTCTCGGTCCGGGGAAGCCCGCCGCTCGGCGTCGCGACGAGCGGGGAGGGCGGGAGCGGGGCGGGCGGGATGGGGGTCGCCTCGGGCCCGGAGAGGGTGCTCGTGTAGGGCTGCAGACGCCGGTCCGAGATCTCCTGGAGGACCGCGAAGAGCCGGTCCCTCAGCTGCAGGCAGGTCGCGGGGCGCCCTTCGCGGTCCTTCTGCAGGCACTCCATGACGAGCCCGTCCAGGCTGGCCGGGATCCCCGGGTCGAGCTCGGAGGGGTGCGGCGGCATCTCGTTCAGGATCTTGTAGAGGACCGTCGAGATGTGCTCGCCGGTGAAGGGCTTCTGGAGGGTCAGGAGCTCGTAGGCGAGGACCCCGAGCGAGAAGATGTCCGTCCGCTGGTCGACCCCCTCGCCCTTGATCTGCTCGGGCGCCAGGTAGGAGGCCGTGCCGAGCGTGATCCCCGTCTGCGTGAGCGTCGACTCGGAGACCAGGGACTTGGCGATGCCGAAGTCCATGATCTTGACCGTCCCGTCCTCCAGGATCCGGATGTTCGACGGCTTGATGTCGCGGTGGACGATCCCGGCGGTGTGCGCGTAGCCGAGGCCGTCGGCGACGTCGGAGAGGACGCGGACCTTCTCGGCGACGGGGATCGCGTCCCGCCGCTTGATCTTCTTGTCCAGGTCCTCGCCGGTGAGGAGCTCCTGGATGATGTACGGCACGCCGTCGTCGGTGACGCCGAAGTCGTAGATCGTCGTGATGTTCCGGTGGTGGAGGTTCCCCGCGTACTCGGCCTCGCGGAAGAAGCGCTTGCGGATCTCCTCCTCGGAGCTCTGGCAGGTCTTGATCGCGACGGCCCGCTTGATGAAGGGGTCCCGCCCCCGGAAGACGGAGCCGAACCCGCCAACCCCTATCTTCTCGATAATCTGGTACTTACCGACCTGCGTGAGCATGCCGCCCCGAGAGGTTACCACGCTGCTCGACTATGATTGCCGCCCCGTGCGCCGCTCGCCCGCGTCTCCAGCGTTCCTCGTCGCGGCCGCGCTCGGGCTGTCGGCTTGCGGCGGGGCAGGAGGGGACGACCTCCCGTCCGGCCGTCCGGTCCCGACGCAGGCTGCCGACGCGCCGCGGGCCTCGTACCGCCCGCCGGCCGACCGTATCCTCGCGCCGGAGCAGGTCCGCCTCTACGTCGCGGTCCTGGAGCGGGCCGCGTCGACGCCCGGCCCGGAGGCCGGCGGACCGCCGCCGGCCGAGGAGGCCCCCGACGCCGTGGCGGCACGGGAGGCGGGCGCGAACGTCGAGGAGTACTTCTGGATCCGCGAGCGCGTCCTGGAGGCCGAGGCGGCGGTCGCCACCGAGCGCCTGAACGCCGACGTCGCGACGATGCTGGAGAGGACGCTCGCCGACGTGAAGGCCCGGCGCGAGGCGGCCGTCGACGACGGCTCGCGGGCCCTCCTGGACGAGCAGGCGGCGCAGTTCCGGGCCGAGCTGGAGCGCGTGAGGCGCGAGGCCCGCGTCCCCGAGCCGCCCCACGTCCGGCGCAACGCCGAGCTCCTCGCACCGCACCGGGCGCGGATCGGCGAGCTGCAGGCGGAGCTGGACCGCCGCCTGGCGCCGCTGCGGCCCGCGGCCGCCCCCCCCGGCGCGCGACCCGCGGCCACGCCGTGACCCCGTCCGCCTCGCTCGCGGCCTTCCTCGCCGAGGGGGTCGAGGCGGGGCTCTTCGCCGGCGCCGCCGCCGCCGTGGCGGGGCCGGACGGGATCCTCGCAGAGGCGTACTCCGGCTCGGCCCGCGTCGAGCCGGCCGGGGACGCTGCGCCTTCGGGTCCGGGGACGCTCTGGGACCTGGCCTCGCTGACGAAGCCGCTGGCCGGGACGACCCTCGTGCTCGGCCTGGCCGACGCGGGGGCGCTGGCTCTCTCCGACGAGATCGGACGGTTCGGCGACGCCTGGCGCCGCTCGCGCTTCGAGGGCGTCACCCTCCGCCGGCTCCTGGAGCACGAAGCGGGGCTCGTCGGCTGGTACCCGTGCTACGCGCGCGGGGAGGGGCGCGCGGCCTACCGCCGGACTCTCGCCGACCTCGACCCGGAGGCGCCCCCGGGGCAGAGGAGCCTCTACTCGTGCCCCGGCTACCTCCTCCTCTCGGAGGCGGTGGAGACCGCGGCAGGTGGCGACCTCTCCTCGCAGTTCGACCGGCGGGTGGCCGCTCCCCTCGGCCTCGTGGGCGACCTGACCTTCGCTCCCGAAGCGTCGCGATGCGCGGGGGGGGAGCGGGACGACGCCAGCGAGCGTGAGCTGGTCTCCCGGATGGGCCTGTCCTGGTCAGGGTTCCGGACGGGGGTCGTCACCGGGCAGGCCAACGACGGGAACGCGTTCCGGCGCGCCCGGGGGGTGTCGCTGAACGCCGGTCTGTTCGGGACGGCCCGCGCGGTCGCCGAGGTGGGCCGGGCCCTCCTCGTGGGCGATCCCCGCCTCCTCCGCGATGCGACCGTCGAGGAGGTCCTGAAGCCCGCCGGCCGAGCGGCGGGGCGGCCCTACCGGCTCGGCTGGCAGGCCGCCACCGCCGAGGGAAGCGGCGGGCCGGCCCTCTCCTCCGCGAGCTTCGGGCACACGGGCTTCACCGGGACCTCGCTCTTCGTCGACCCGGTGGCCGGCCGCGTCCTGGTCCTCCTCTCGAACCGGCTCCACCCCGACGCCCGCCCCGCCGACCTGAAGCCGTTCCGGCGCCGTTTTCACGAGGCCGGGCTGGCCCTCTCGTGACGGACGGTAGACTCCGGCCCTCGCCCGAGGGCGGGACCCCGAGAGAGCAGGAGGCCCCATGAGGCTGATCGACCCGATCCTGATGGAGTTCGACCGCGAGTGCGCCACGACCCGCAAGATGCTGGAGAGGATCCCCGACGAGAAGCTTGAGTTCCGGCCGCACGCCAAGTCGATGACCCTCGGACACCTGGCGACCCACCTCGCCACGATCCCGGCCTGGATCGCGGCGTCCGTGCTCGACGAGGGGTTCGACCTGGCCGCACCGATGGACCGGCCGGAGGCGCCGGAGCGGGCCGCGGAGGTCGTGGCGGCGTTCGACGCGTCCGTGAAGGGGGCCAAGGAAGCGCTCGCGAAGCTGGACGACGCCCTGGCGATGGGGACCTGGACCCTCCGGAAGGGCGACCTCACACTGATGTCGGTCCCGCGGATCGCGTTCGTCAGGAGCATCCTCCTCAGCCACTCGATCCACCACCGCGGCCAGCTCTCGGTCTACCTCCGGCTCCTGGACGTCCCGCTCCCGATGGTCTACGGCCCGAGCGCCGACGAGAACCCGTTCGCCTGAGGAGGGACCCGTGCCCGTCGTCCTGACCGAGCTCGCCGACCGTGTCCTGACCGTCACCGTCAACCGGCCCGAGAAGCTGAACGCCCTGAACGCCGAGGTCGTCGAGGAGCTGCGGCGAGCCTTTCACGAGGCCAAGACGAGCCCCGAGGTCGGCGCGGTCGTCCTGACGGGCGCCGGCGAGAAGGCCTTCGTCGCGGGAGCGGACATCTCCGGGTTCCCGACGCTCTCCCCCGGCACCGCCCGCGACTTCGCGCGCCGCGGCCAGTCGGTCCTCGACCTCCTGGAGTCGATGGGCAAGCCGTCCGTCGCCGCGGTCAACGGCTTCGCCCTCGGCGGCGGCTGCGAGCTGGCGATGGCCTGCACCCTCCGGGTGGCGTCGCGGAACGCCCGCTTCGGGCAGCCTGAGGTCAACCTCGGCCTGATCCCGGGCTACGCCGGGACCCAGCGCCTCGCACGGCTGGTCGGGAAGGGGAGGGCGCTCGAGCTGGTCCTCACCGGCGACCCGATCGGCGCCGAGGAGGCCTGGCGGATCGGCCTCGTCAACAGGGTCGTGGAGCCGGGCGAGGCGCTGGCCGCCTCCCGGGAGGTCGCGCGGAAGGTCCTCGGGAAGGCGCCGCTCGCCGTCCGGTACGCGATCGAGGCGGTGAACCACGGCCTGGAGATGCCGTTCGACCAGGCCGAGCAGCTGGAGGCGACGCTCTTCGGCCTCTGCGCGGCGACGGACGACATGCGGGAGGGCGTGGCCGCGTTCCTCGAGAAACGCCCGGCCAGGTTCGAAGGGAAGTAGCCCCGGCCCCGCTAGCCCTTCCAGCTGTCGTGGTAGTCGGGCACCTCGAGGGCGAGGGACTGGCGGGTGGCGTGGAGGGGGAGGAAGGTGTCGAGCATGACGGCCAGCTCGTCGGTCGATTTCGTCCCGATCGAGGCCTCGTAGGCGCCGGGATGCGGCCCGTGGGGGATCCCGGCCGGGTGAAGTGACACGGCCCTGGGTCCCACGCCGCGGCGGCTCGTGAAGTTGCCGCGGACGTAGTAGAGGATCTCGTCGCAGTCGACGGAGGCGTGCGGGTAGGGGCAGGGGATCGCCTCGGGGTGCGTGTCGGTGACGCGGGGGACGAACGAGCAGACGATCAGGCCGCGGCCGGCGAACGTCATGTGGACGGTCGGCGGGAGGTGGACGAGGCCGGTCCTCGGCTGGAAGGCGAGGATCGGGAAGGCGAACGGCCAGACGGTCCCGTCCCAGCCGACGACGCCGAACGGGCTCCCGGCGGGGACCCGGCGGACGAAGGCGTCCCCCTTCTTCACGAGGACGGAGGCGGGGCCGGGGCGGGGTCCGCGGAAGACGGGGCGCCGGAAGTCCCGGTGCGTGTACGGGGCGTCCATCCTCAGCTGCCCGACCGGGTTGCGGAACTGGGTCGGGACGTGGAAGCCGCCGCGCAGCTCGAAGAGGATCCCCTCGAGCGGCACCTCGACGACGAGCCGGTGGACGACGCCGCGCGGGACGAGGAGGTAGTCGCCCTCGCCCGCCGCCACGTCGCCGAAGGTCGTCTCGAGCGTCGCGCGGCCGGAGAAGACGTAGAAGAGGTCGTCGCCGTCGCCGTTGGCGAACGCCTCGTCGGGCGCTCCCGCGGGGAGGCGGAAGAGCGAGACGACGACGTCGTCGTTGAAGAGGACGGGGGTGAAGCCCTCGGGCGCGCGCTCGCCGGCGAAGAGGCGCCTGAGGAGCGGGGCCGACGGCGCCGGGACCGGGACCCTCCGGTCGAGCGGCCCCGGCTCGGCGGGCCCGATCTCGCGGTCGACGGTCGGGTGGTCCTCGTAGTAGAGGATCGAGAACTCCCCGTCGAACCCGCGGCGCGTCAGGCACTCCTCGTACCTGAGGCGCCCGTCGGGGCCCCGGAAGACGACGTGGGGCTTTGCGGGGAGCTCTCCCGCGGCCATCCGGTCGATCACGGCGCGCTCCTCAGCCGACGACCTCGAGGGACTCCGAGTCGGGCCGCTGCTGCTCCTCGATCGACTCGAACAGGGCCCGGAAGTTCCCGTACCCGAACCCCTTGTCCCCCTCGCGCTGGATCAGCTCGTAGAAGAACGGCCCCGCGCTCTCGTCGCCGTACATCGACATGGCGTCCTTCATGAAGATCTGCAGCATGTACTTGTCGTCGGCCCCGTCGACGAGGACGTGGTTGCGGCGCAGGTCCTCCATCGGCTCCTTGACGTTCGTCACGCGGACGTCCGCGAGGCGCTTCGGCAGCCGGTCGTAGTAGGCGGGCGGGGCGGGGAGGAACGCGATGCCGCGCCCGCGCAGGCTCTCTACGGCCGGGAGGATCTCCTTGACGATGAAGGCGACGTGCTGGACGCCGGCGCCGTGGTGGTCCTCGCAGAAGCGGTTGATCTGGCTGTCGCGGAAGAAGGGCCGCATCGGCTCGTTCGTGGCGAACTTGATGCCGCTCTCGCGGTCCGCCATCACGATCGACCGGAGCCCAGAGCCGGTCAGGCGCTTCCCGCCGTCGACCTCCGTCGTGTGGAACTCGACGTCCCAGTAGTGGGTGAAGCCGAGGACGTCGCGGTACCAGTTGACGACGGGGAGCATCGTGTAGGCGTTCGACGTGACGTGGTCGATCGTGGAGAAGCCGTGGGGGTTCTCCTTCGGCCTCCCGTCTCCGACGGTCTCGAAGTCCGGCGCGAATCGAGGGTAGTCGCCCTCGCGCTGGATGAAGCGGAACGTGACGTCGTCCAGCGGCGTCGCGATGCTGAACGTGCGGAACTTCCCGGAGGGGGCCTCGTCCTCCTGGATCCCCGAGAGGAAGGTGGCGCCGCGCGCCTCGAGGAAGGCCCAGGAGGCTTCCACGTCCCGGACGCGGAAGGCGAGGGAGGAGATCCCGTCGGGGTGGATCCTCAGGTAGCGGGCCGCCCGCGAGTCCCCGCGCGCGGGCGTCGAGACGAGGACCCGGACCTGCCCGGCGCCGAAGACGCTGGCCCGCTCGCCGCCCCTCTCCACCTTGGCGTCGCTGGCCCGGGCGACCTCGGTGAAGCCGAGCGCGTCCGTGTAGAAGCGGCGGCTGCGCTCCAGGTCCTTTACGATGAAGTGGAACGAGTCGTATCCGATCAGCCCCAGCGACGTGCTCATGCGGGCGGAGTTTAGGGCAGGCGTCGCCCGGCGCGCGACGCGCCGGCGTTTACGCGCTCCGCCCGACGTCCGCAGCGCCCTCTCCGTAGAATCAGGCGGTGAGCCCACCGACCGCGGAGAGTCCCGGGGCGGGCACGCCCGAGGGGTTCGGGCGCCGGCACGTCCCGCTCTACCTCGACCACCTCGCCTCCGAGCGGGGACTCGCGGCCAACTCGCTCGCGGCCTACCGGAACGACCTCGCCGCGTTCGGTCTCTTCCTGGGCCGGCTCGGGCTCGACACGCCGGACGTGGACCGCGAGGTCGTCGTCCGCTTCCTCTCCCGCAGGCGGGCGGAGGGGGCCTCGCCGCGCTCCGTGGCCCGCGCGACGTCGGCCGTGAGGGGGCTCTTCCGCTTCCTCGCGGGCGAGGGGATCCTCGCCGCAGACCCGACCGAGGGGCTCGACAACCCGCGGCGGTGGGCCGTCCTGCCGAAGGTCCTGTCGGCCGAGGACGTCGGGCGGCTCCTCGCGGCGCCCGCCGTCGACTCTCCGAGGGGCCTGAGGGACCGCGCGATGCTGGAGCTCCTCTACGCGTG
Organism: Acidobacteriota bacterium; assembly: GCA_008363385.1. GTDB lineage: Bacteria > Acidobacteriota > Thermoanaerobaculia > UBA5066 > UBA5066 > RHKY01. Next base: position 8,430 of record RHKY01000018.1, read on the forward strand.
CGGGCTCCGCGTGTCGGAGCTGACCGGCCTCTCCCTCGAGGGGCTCCGGCTCGCCGACGGCTTCGTCGTCGTCCGCGGAAAAGGGGACAAGCAGAGGGTCGTCCCGGTCGCCGAGGAGTCGGCCCGCTGGGTCGCCCGCTACCTCGTCGACGCCCGGCCGCGGATCCGCGGGGCGGGCGGGAGCCGGGCGGTCTTCCTGGGCCCGTCGGGGCGTCCGCTGACGCGCCAGACGGTGTTCGGCGCTCTGAAGCGGGCCGCGAAGGCGGCGGGGCTCCCACCCGACGCGGTCTCGCCCCACGTCCTGCGGCACGCGTTCGCCACCCACCTCGTCGACAACGGCGCCGACCTCCGGGCGGTCCAGTCGATGCTGGGACACGCCAGCATCTCGACGACGGAGATCTACACCCACGTTTCGCGCCGGCGCGTCCGGCGCGTCTACGACAGGACGCACCCGCGTGCGTAGGCCGCTCGGGACCGCGGGCCTCCTCGGGCTCTCGCTCGTCCTGGCGCGGCCCGCCCCGGCGGTGCTCGTCGTCTTCGAGGACGGCCGGACGCTGAAGGCGGACGGCTTCGCGCTGGAGGGGGAGCGCGTGGCCGTGAGGCTGCGGGACGGGGGGACGGTCGTCGTCCCGCTGGAGGTGGTCGAGAGGATCGTCGACGACGAGGTGGAGCCCGCCCGGGCGAGCGCGGCCGAGGCCGCGCCCGGCCCCGCCCGCGAGCGGCGTTCCGTGAGGCGGCCGTCCGAGGGCTTCTCCGCCGACGGGACTCCGTTCGCGTCGGTGATCCTGGACGCCGCGCGGCGGCACCGGATCGACCCCGCGCTCGTGGCGGCCGTCATCCGGGTCGAGTCGAACTTCTCTCCCCGAGCGCTGTCGCCCAAGGGAGCCCGCGGGCTGATGCAGCTGATGCCCGCCACGGCGCGCCGGCTCGGCGTGGGCCGGGTCTTCGACCCGCGCGAGAACGTCGACGGGGGGACGCTCTACCTCTCGAGGCTGGCCGAGCGGTTCGGGGAGACCGACGTGGAGCGGATCCTGGCGGCGTACAACGCCGGCGAGGGCGCCGTGGAGGCGTACGGCGGCGTCCCGCCCTACCGCGAGACGCTCGCCTACGTCCGCCGCGTCTCGGAGCTCTGGGACGCCGCCGCGAAGGGGCGGTAACGGCGGCGTCGCTATACTCCGCGCGATGTTCCGGACGGCGCGCGGGTTCCTCCTGGTCGCCCCGCTCGCGTTCGTCGCGGCGCTCCTGGCGTTCCTCGCCGTCCACCCCCGGATCGTCGAGGCCTTCACCCCGTATCCCTTCCTCGTCGACGCCCTGGGCCGGCCCCTGGGCCGGCGGCCCCTGGGGCGCTTCGCGGTCACGGCGACCGTCTTCTTCGTCGTCCCCTACCTGGTGACGGGCCTCCTCCTGGCCCTCGCCGACCTCGGCGCCGCGGGGGCGGGCCGGCTCTGGGGGGGGAGGCGGGACGGCGGCCGCGCGCCGTTCCCCCCCGAGGTCCGTCACGGCTTCTCGGGCGCGGCGATCGCGCTCTCGGCCCTCGGGGCGTCGCTCCTCGACCGCCTCGCGCACGGCGGCGAGCTCCCCGGCGGGGTCAACGTCGCTCCTCTCTTCGTGGCCTTCGTCCCGTTCCTCGCCCTGGCGGCCTCCCTCCCGATCGCGGGGCTGGCCGGGCTGCCCCGGGCAATCCTCGGCCGCCTCCGGCGGCCGTCGCCGCGCGGCGGTCCGCCAGGGACGCCGGGCGAGCGGGGGTGAGATGAGCAGATCGCACGACACGGTGGTCGTCCTGGACTTCGGGTCGCAGTACACGCAGGTGATCGCCCGGCGGATCCGCGAGGCCCGCGTCCGCTCGGTCGTCCTGCCCTGCACGGCGTCCCCGGAGGAGATACGGGCGGCCTCGCCGAAGGGGATCGTCCTCTCCGGGGGGCCCTCGAGCGTCTACGACCCCGGCGCCCCCGAGGGGGACCCGGCTCTGCTCGACCTCGGCCTCCCCGTCCTCGGCCTCTGCTACGGGATGCAGCTGATGGCCCGCCGGCTCGGCGGCGACGTCGGGCGCGCCGAGGGGCGCGAGTACGGCCGCGCGCAGGTCCGCGTCTCCGACGGGAGGCTCTTTTCGGGCCTGTCGCCCTCGCAGACGGTCTGGATGAGCCACGGGGACCACGTCGTCTCGCCGCCCCCCGGCTTCCGGGTCACCGCCGAGACCGCGAACGCGCCTGTGGCCGCGTTCGAGTCCGAGGAGCGCCGGCTCTACGGGCTGCAGTTCCACCCCGAGGTCCACCACACCGAGCACGGCGCCGAGATGCTCGAGAACTTCCTCTACGACGTCTGCGGCGCCCGGGCCGACTGGACCATGTCGGGGTTCCGGCAGGAGACCGTGGCGCGCCTGAGGGAGGAGGTCCGCGGCGGCGTGGTGCTCGGAGCCCTCTCGGGAGGCGTCGACTCGACGGTCGCCGCGGTCCTCCTCCGCGAGGCGGTGGGGGAGCGCTTCCGCGGGGTCTTCGTCGACACGGGGCTCCTCCGCAAGGACGAGGCCCGTTCCGTCATGGAGGCGTTCCGCCGGATCGGCCTCCCCGTCGGGGCCGTCGACGCGGGCGCGCGCTTCCTCGCGGCGCTCTCGGGCCTGACGGACCCCGAGCGGAAGCGGAAGGTCATCGGCGGGCTCTTCATCGACGTCTTCACCGAGAACGCACGCCAGGTGGACGGCGCCGCCTGGCTCATGCAGGGGACCCTCTACCCGGACGTGATCGAGTCGGTGTCGATCAAGGGCCCGTCCGCGGTGATCAAGACGCACCACAACGTGGGCGGGCTCCCCGAACGGCTCGGGTTCCGGCTGGTCGAGCCGCTCCGCGAGCTGTTCAAGGACGAGGTCCGGAGGCTGGGGGAGGAGCTCGGCATCCCGCGGGAGATGCTCTACCGCCACCCGTTCCCCGGCCCGGGGCTGGCCGTGCGGATGCCCGGCGAGATCACCGCGGACCGCGTCCGGATCCTGCAGGAGGCCGACGCGATCTTCCTCGAGGAGCTCCGCGCGGCGGGCTGGTACGAGACGACCGCGCAGGCGTTCGCCGTCCTTCTGCCCGTGAGGACCGTCGGCGTCATGGGGGACCAGCGGACGTACGAGAGCGTGGTGGCGCTGCGCGCCGTGACGACGCAGGACTTCATGACGGCCGACTGGGCGCGCCTGCCGCACGACCTCCTGGACCGGGCCGCCCGGCGGATCGTCGGCGAGGTCCGGGGGGTGAACCGGGTCGTCTACGACGTGACGTCCAAGCCGCCGGGGACGATCGAGTGGGAGTGAGCCCCGCCCGCGTCGCTCCCGCCTAGAATCCGGCCGGGATGCCCAGAGGCTTCGTCCACCTCCACCTCCACAGCCAGTACTCGCTCCTGGACGGCGCGAACCGGCTGAAGGACCTCATCCGGCAGGTCGGCAACCTGGGGATGGGGGCCGTGGCCGTCACCGACCACGGCAACATGTTCGGCGCCTACGACCTGCAGACCCTCGCCGAGGAGCACAAGATCAAGCCGATCCTCGGCGTGGAGGCGTACGTCGCCCCCGGCTCCCGCCTCGACCGCGAGGCGGTGCGGACGGTCGACGGCGAGGGGAGCAGCTACCACCTGACGCTCCTGGTCGAGACTCCCGAGGGCTACAAGAACCTGGCGCGGCTCGTCTCGGAGGCCTTCCTGACGGGCTTCTACTACAAGCCGCGGATGGACTGGGAGCTCCTCGAGAGGTACCACGACGGGATCATCGCCCTGTCCGGGTGCCTGAAGTCCGAGGTGTCGCAGCGCCTGCTGGCGGGGGACTTCGGCGGCGCGAAGCGGACGGCGGAGCGCTACCGCGACCTCTTCGGGAAGGACCGCTACTTCGTCGAGCTGATGGACCACGGCCTGCCGGACCAGCGGAAGGTCCTCCCGGAGCTCCTTAGGCTCTCGCGGGAGACGGGGATCCCGTGCGTGGCGACGAACGACGCGCACTACCTCACCCGCGACGACGCCGTCGCCCAGGACGTCCTCCTCTGCATCGGCATGGGGAAGCGGCTGGACGACGCCAAGCGGATGAAGTTCTACAACTCCGAGTTCTACGTGAAGAGCGCCGACGAGATGCGCGACGCGTTCCGCGCGCACTCGCTCGAGGCCGTCACGAACTCGGCCGCGATCGCCGAACGGGTCGCCGGCACGGTCATCGTCGACACGGGGTTCAAGATCCCGAGCTTCCCGATCCCGGACGGCTTCGAGGGACCCGACGCCTACCTCGAGAAGCTCGCGCTCGAAGGGCTCGAGCGCCGCCTCCTCCCGATCCGGGAGCTGCTCGCGGCGGGGCGGACGCGGCACCCGCGGAAGGCGTACGACGAGCGGATCGCCTGGGAGCTGTCGGTCATCCGGGGGATGAGGCTCTCCAGCTACTTCCTGATCGTCTGGGACTTCATCAAGTACGCCAAGGACAGCGGGATCCCGGTCGGCCCCGGGCGGGGGAGCGCGGCCGGCTCCCTCGTCGCCTGGTGCCTCGGGATCACCGAGGTCGACCCGCTGCGTTACGACCTCCTGTTCGAGCGCTTCCTCAACCCCGACCGGATCTCGATGCCCGACATCGACGTCGACCTCTGCGAGCGCCGGAGGGGCGAGGTGATCGAGTACGTCAAGGGGAAGTACGGGCGCGAGAACGTCGGGCAGATCATCACGTTCAACTCGATGAAGGCCCGGGCCGTCGTCCGCGACGTCGGGCGCGTGCTCGACGTCCCGCTCGCCGAGGTCAACCGCCTCTGCAACCTGATCCCCTCCAACCCCGGCAAGCCGACGACGCTCGCCGACGCCCGGCGCGACGTGAGGGAGCTCGCCGACGCGCTGCGCGAGAACGAGGGCTACCGGCGGCTCTTCGACCTGGCGGAGCGGCTCGAGGGGGTCTCGCGCCACGCCGGCGTCCACGCCGCCGGGGTCCTGATCGCCCCGAAGCCGCTCGTCGAGTTCCTCCCGCTCTACCGGAACAACGCCGACGAGATCACGACCCAGTTCGAGATGAAGTCCGTCGACCGGATGGGCCTCCTGAAGATGGACTTCCTCGGCCTGATCACGCTGACGATCCTCGACGACGCCGTGAAGCTCGTCGCGCGGCGGACGGGGGAGCGTCCGGACCTCTCGAAGGCCCCGCTCAACGACCCCGAGGTCTACCGGCTCTTCTCCGAGGGGCGGACCGACGGCGTGTTCCAGTTCGAGTCCTCGGGGATGAAGGACCTCCTCCGGCGCGTGCAGCCGACCGTCTTCGAGGACCTCGCGGCGCTGAACGCGCTCTACCGGCCGGGCGCCCTCGACGCCGGTACCGTGGACGTCTACATAGAGCGGCGGCGCGGGAAGAGGTTCGAGTACCCGCTGCCCCAGCTCGAGCCGATCCTGAAGGACACGCACGGCGTCCTCGTCTACCAGGAGCAGGTCATGCTCGCGGCCCGCGCGGTGGCGGGCTACGCGCCGGGGGAGGCCGACAAGCTCCGGAAGGCGATCGGGAAGAAGGACGAGGCGCTCCTGAAGGCCGAGGGCGACAAGTTCGTCAAGAAGGCGGTGGCGTCCGGGACGCCGAAGAAGAAGGCCGAGGAGCTCTGGGCCCTGATCCTGCCGTTCGGCCGTTACGGGTTCAACAAGTCGCACTCGGTCGTCTACGCGCTCCTCGCGTACCAGACGGCCTGGATGAAGGTCCACTTCCCGGTCGAGTTCATGGCGGCGGTCCTCACGGCCAGCTCCTCGAAGTCCGACGAGGTCGTCAAGTACGTCAAGAGCTGCCGGGAGATGAAGATCACGGTCCTGCCGCCCGACGTGAACCGCTCGGAGTGGTCCTTCACGCCCGACGCAGACGCGATCCGGTTCGGCCTCGGCGCGGTGAAGGGCGTGGGGGAGAGCGCGGTGCAGTCGGTCCTGGGCGCCCGCGCGGCGGAGGGGGCGTTCCGGTCGCTGACCGACTTCTGCTGCCGGGTCGACCTGAGGCTCGTCAACCGCAAGGTCGTCGAGGCGCTGATCCGGTCCGGCTCGTTCGACTCGCTCGGCCGCTCGCGGGCGGCGCTCGCCCAGGGGCTCGACGGCGCCATGGAGGTCGCCTCGGCGGAGCGGCGCGCGGCCTCGTCCGGACAGGACTCGCTCTTCGGCGAGGAGCTCTCGGGCCCGCGCGAGGACACGTTCCCCGACCGCCCGGAGTGGCACGCCGACGAGCGGATCCGGCACGAGAAGGAGACTCTCGGCTTCTACATCACCGGGCACCCGCTGGCCCGGTACGAGGAGGAGATCGCGCTCTTCGGCAACGCCACGATCGAGGCCCTCCGGGAGCGGGTCGACCAGAACGTCTCCGTCGTCGGGCTCGTCGGGGCGGTCAAGCGCTCGCAGATCAAGAAGGGGCAGAACGAGGGGAAGACGATGGCCAAGGCGGTCCTGGAGGACCTGACGGGCTCGGTCAACGTCACCGTCTTCGCCTCGCTCTTCGAGAAGGTCTGCGGGTGGTTCGGGGCCGGCCAGGCCGTCCTCGTGAGCGGGGTCGTGCGCTCGGCCGCCTCTCCGGGCACGCCCGAGCCCGAGGGCGAGGGAACGCAGGGCCCGATCGAGCTCATCGCCCGCGACCTCCAGCCGCTCGAAGGGCTCCGCGAGTCCACGGCGTGCGAGGTGCGGCTCGTGGCCTGCGTCCCCGAGACCCTCGACGAGACCTTCCACGGGGTCCGGCAGCTCCTCGAAGGGGCGCCCGGCTCGATCCCGGTCACGATCCTCGTGAGGCGGCCGGGCCAGTTCGAGGCGATCGTCAAGCTCCCGCCCGGCCTCTCGGTCCGTCCGACCCCGGAGCTGACCGCCGGGGTCGAGGGGCTCCTCGGACCCGGGTCCGTCCGGTACCTCTACCCCTCCTCGTGAGCGGCGGCCGTCACGAAGCGGAGGGCCGGCCGGCGCTCGAGCGCGTCCTCGAGGCCGTGCGGGCGTCGCTCCCGGCCTCCGTCGACGCGGTCCACCTCGTTGGCGGGGCGGTCCGGGACCTGCTTCTCGACCGGCCGGTGCGCGACCTCGACCTGGTCCTGGGCGGTCCGATCGGCGCGAGCGCCGTCGCGGCCGCGGCCCTGGCGGGGCGCCCCGGCTGGACGCGCGTCGCCGTGCACGAGCGGTTCGGCACGGCCAGCCTCCGGGCCCCGGGGGACCACCGCGTCGACCTCGCGGTGGCCCGGCGCGAGACCTATCCGCGGCCGGGGGCGCTCCCGGTCGTCGAGGCGGGGGCCACGCTCCTCGAGGACCTGACGCGGCGCGACTTCACCATCCACGCCCTGGCACGGCCCGTGGAGCCGGGCGGCCGCCTGGGCGGGCTGGTCGATCCGTTCGGCGGCGCTGCCGACCTCGCCGCGCGGCTGCTGCGCCTCCTCCACGAGGGCTCGCTCGCCGACGACCCGACCCGCGCGATCCGGGCCGCGCGGTACGCGGCGCGCCTCGGCCTCGAGGTCGAGCCGGACCGGTTCGCCCGCTCGCTCGAACGGAGCCGCTCGGCCGGGTCCTGGACGACCGTCTCCGGCGACAGGCTGCGGCGGTCCCTCGAGGAGCTCCTCGCCGAGCCGGGCTACCGCGAGGCGCTCGGGATCCTCGGCCGCCTCGGTGTCCTGCGCGAGGTCCACCCGGCGCTCGACGGCGCCCGGCCGGACCCGGGCGCGGCCGTTCCGTCCTCCGTCCCGGCGCGCTGGCGCGAGTGGCTGCAGGGCCTCCGTGGGCACGACCGGGCCGCAGTGGCCGGGAGGCTTCGCTTCTCCCGGGCGCTCGTCGAGGCCGTCGGAGGGAACCCATGAACGCAGCGCTGCTCCTGGCTCTTCCGGCGCTTCTCCTCGGACAGGTCCCTGCCTCGGAGCTCTTCCGGACGCTCCCGGACCCGACGCCCGGGCCGACTCCCACCGCGGCCCCGATCCCCGACACGCTCCCCGGCTTCGTGGCGTCGCTGACCACGACGCAGGCGGAGGTCCAGGACCGCGTCGCCGTCTTCGCGGACGGCACGGTCCTGAGGACGGTCCGGAAGGGGAGCCGGACGACGCGGTTCCGGCACTCCCTTCCCGCGCCGGAGCGCGACCTCGTCGTCCGGGTGGCCCGGGAAGCCCTCACGGTGGACCCGGCCCGGGTGGAGCCGCGGACGGTCGACGCGGGGAACCGCGCGCTGGCGCGCCACCGCCTCGAGGTGGCCGGGCCCGAGGGCGACGCCAGGGTGTTCGAGTTCGACGAGCTGACGTCGGTGCCGCTGTCGCTCGGCCGGGCGCGAGGGGCGCTCGAGGACCTCCGGGGCCGGATCGAGAAGGAGGAAGAGCGGCAGGGGCGCTGGGACGCCAAGGACCTCGAGGAAGGGGACCGCCTGAGGCGGCGCTCCGACGGCCGCTGGTTCGTCGTCGAGCGCGACGACCGTCTCTCTCGGTACCTCGAGCTCGTCGAGCTGGGGCGTGCGCTCGAGCGGATGATGCTGACGCGGAAGGAGATCCCGCAGGTCTTCGAGGCCCCGTCCGGCGACGACCCGACCCCCGCGGTCCCGAGATGATCCGGCTCACCGGCGGCTCGCTCCGGGGCCGGTGCCTGAAGGTGCCGGCCGGGATCCGGCCGACGACGGGCTGGACGCGGAAGGCGGCCTTCGACCTCGTCGGGGACGCCGTTCGCGGGGCCCGCGTCCTGGACGCCGCAGCCGGGAGCGGCGCGTACGGCATCGAGGCCCTCTCCAGGGGCGCCGTGGAGGCCACCTTCGTCGAGCGCGAGCCCCGCGCGGCACGGGCCCTTCGCACCAACCTCGAGAGCCTCGGGCTGGCGGGCGCTTCCACGGTCGTCGTCGCGGCGGTGGAGGACTGGCTGCGGGCCGGCGCGCAGGGCGCACCCTCGTACGACCTCGTCTTCTTCGACCCGCCGTATGCCGAGGCGGCCGCCGGAGAGCTCACCGGCCTCCTCGGCCTCGTGGCCCCGGGAGGGATCCTGGTCCACGAACGCGGAGACCCGGGCGAGAGCCTCGCGGGCGTCGGGCCGCCCGAGAGGAGACGGCGGTACGGGGCGGCCTGGCTGCTCGTCTTCCGGCGTTGACCCCCCGTCCCGCACGGACCTACACTCAACGATTCGACCGCCTCGCCTCGTGAGGCGCCAGAAAGGGGTACGGATGTCCGCTTCGCGCCTCCTCTTCACCTCCGAGTCCGTCACGGAAGGGCACCCGGACAAGATCGCCGACCAGATCTCCGACGCCGTGCTCGACGCGATCCTGGCGGACGACCCGACCGGCCGGGTCGCCTGCGAGACCCTCGTCACCACCGGCATGGCGTTCATCGCGGGCGAGATCACGACGACGACCTACGTCGACCTGCCGGAGATCGTCCGGCGGACCATCCGAGAGGTGGGCTACACGAGGGCCAAGTACGGCTTCGACGACCAGACCTGCGCGGTCCTCTCCTCGATCGACAAGCAGTCGACCGACATCGCCCTGGGCGTCGACACGGGCGGGGCGGGCGACCAGGGCCTGATGTTCGGCTTCGCGGTCCGCGAGACCGAGGAGCTGATGCCCCTCCCGATCTCGCTCGCTCACGCGCTGACGATGCGGCTGGCCGAGGCCCGCCGCTCCCACGAGCTGGAGTGGCTCCGGCCGGACGGCAAGAGCCAGGTCACGGTCGAGTACGAGGGCGGGCGTCCCGTGCGGGTCGACGCGGTCGTCGTCTCGACGCAGCACGCCGAGTCGATCCCGACGCCCGAGCTGCGCTCCGCCGTCGAGGAGGAGGTCGTCCGGCGCGTCGTGCCGCCGCACCTCCTGGACGCGAGGACCAAGCTGCACATCAACCCGACCGGGCGCTTCGTCATCGGCGGGCCGCAGGGCGACACGGGGCTGACGGGGCGCAAGATCATCGTCGACACGTACGGCGGGATGGGGCGGCACGGCGGGGGAGCCTTCTCCGGGAAGGACCCGACGAAGGTCGACCGCTCGGCGTCGTACATGGCGAGGTACATCGCCAAGAACCTGGTGGCCGCGGGGCTCGCCGACCGAGTCGAGGTCCAGCTCGCCTACGCGATCGGCGTCGCCGACCCGGTCTCCGTCCACGTCGACGCCTTCGGGACCGCCAAGGTCGACGAGAAGCTCCTCCCGAAGCTCGTCCGCGAGCACTTCGCGCTGACGCCGAGGGGGATCATCGAGGCCCTCGACCTCCGCCGGCCGATCTTCAAGAAGACGGCCGCCTACGGGCACTTCGGACGCCGGCTCCCGGAGTTCACGTGGGAGCGGACCGACGTCGCGGAGGCGCTCGCGAGCGCGGCGGGGATGACGGCGCCGGCCGGGGTCTGAAGGTTCGGGGGGAGGACCGCCGCCCGGGTCCAGCGTCACCCGGATCAGCGCGCTTCGCGCTCGAACCGGCGACCGCGGGGTCCCACCCCCGCGGTCCCTCCCCCCGCGCCCCCCACCTCTCGGCCGCATTCGGGGGGAGGACCGCCGCCCGGGTCCAGCGGCACCCGGATCAGCGCGCTTCGCGCTCGAACCGGCGACCGCGGGGTCCCACCCCCGCGGTCCCTCCCCCCGCACCCCCCACCTCTCGGCCGCATTCGGGGGGAGGACCGCCGCCCGGGTCCTGGCGATCCGTGATCCGCGGGAACCCGGGTCCGCGCGGGCTGCGAGGCGGGTTGGGACCCGCGACGCAGGGAACCCCTCCGCCGCGGTGAAGCTGCTGGACCGCGCTCGCGTCTCGGCCCTGCGGTGTCCCAAGACCGCCCGGCCGCGCGAAGGGGGGACCGGCGCTTCCCGGGGGGTCAGGTCCGGACGCCGAGGAGCCCCCAGGCCGCCCAGATGCCGAAGAGGGCGTTCGGGCCCCAGGCCGCGACGAGGGGAGCCATCGACCCCGACGTCCCGAGGCGCCCCGTGATCGACGAGATCGCCAGGTAGGCCAGGCCGATCAGGAGGGCGATCCCGACGCCGGCCACGGCTCCGCGCTTGCCGAACCGGTAGGCGTAGGGCAGTCCGAGGAGCGTCAGGAGGAGGACCGCGAGGGCCAGGGCGTATCTCTGCTGGAGGTCCGTCGCCAGGGCGGAGACGTCCGCACCGGCGCGCCGCCGCTCGCGGATGAAACGGGACAGCTCCAGGTTGGTCATCTGCGTCGGGTCCAGGCGGCCCGCCAGGAGAACGCGGTCCGCCTCCGGAGCCTCGACGAGGAAGCCGGGATCCAGCCGGCCCCGGAGAGCGTCGCCGCCGGGTCCGTACCGGCGGATCCACCCCTCCTCGACGACGAACCCCCGTCCGGGGAGGAGACGGGCCCGGGGGGCGTCGACGCGGGAGCGAACGGAGAACGTGGAGGGGTCCAGCGTCACCGCCACGAGCCCGGTCACGGAGCGGCTCTCGGCGTCGACCGAGGAGACCGTGAGGAACCGGCCCGCCTCGCCCCTGAGCCAGGGGGAGACACCCGCCGGGGGCGGCGGCGGGTGGCCCAGGATCATCAGCCTGAGGCGCTCCGCCTCGATCGCGGAGCGGGGGACGATCCGCTCGGCGAAGAAGAAGAGCCCGGCCCCGCTGAGAGCCGCCAGGAGGTAGAGCGAGGCGGCGGAGCGGTGGAGGGAGACGCCGTGCGCCAGGAGGGCCGTCGTCTCGGAGGACCGGACCATCCCCGACATCGCGACGAGAGCAGCGACGAGGAACGCGTAGGGCACCACGTCCTTCATCACCGGCGCCAGGCGCGCCTCGCCGTACCGGACCAGGAGCGAGACGGGTGGCCGGTTCTTTGCGATGTCGTCGGAGATCTCCATGAAGTCCACGACGAGGTACAGGGTGAGGATGGAGGTCAGGACGAGGACGAAGAGGGAGAGGAACCGGCGCGCCACGTAGCGGTCCACGAGGAACGTCGCCGGGAGTAGCCTCCGCGGGCTTTCGCGGCGGCCGGAGGGCCGGTCGCCGGGTCCGGCGGGAGCGGGCCGGCGACGGAGCCGGAGGCGGGAGAGGTCGGGGACCTCCAGCAGCGGCCGGTCGTGCCGGATCCGGACGACTCCCCAGGCGCCGACAATCGCCAGGAGCAGGTTCGGGACCCACATCGCCAGGTGAGGCGACAGACTTCCGTCCATCGCCTTGGCCTCGCAGAACGACAGGAGGACGTAGTAGAACAGGACGATCCCGACCGAGACGGCGAACCCGGCGGCCCGCCCGCCCCGGCGGTTCACGAACCCCAGCGGGAGGCCGACGAGGCCGAAGACCAGGCAAGCGAAGGGGAGCGCGAGCTTCTTGTGCGCCTCCAGCCAGGCCAGCCGCCTCTCCGGGGCCTCCCGGCCCCGCCGGGCCCGCTCGACCAGCTCCAGGAACCCCTGCTCGCGCATCTGCTTGTCGTAGGTCATCAGGGAGGTCCGACGCCGGGGGTCGGCGTCCACGAGGAGGAGCCGCTGCTCGGGCGAGCCGGCCCTCTCGTCGCTGGCCCCCTCGTTCCAGACCCGGTACGTCGAGGCGTCCGTCATCCGCAGCCAGAGGCGGCCCTCGTCCTTCTCCGACTCCAGGTAGCCCGCGCCGGCGATCGTGAGCCGCTCGCCCGCGTCGGGGTCGGAGCGGTCCGAAACGATGACGCCCCGGAGGGACGTCCGGTCGGGCGACGCGGCCTCGACGTAGATCCGCCGTCCCGCGAGCTCGCGCGAGAAGACCCCCGGCTGGATGTGCTGCGCCACCGCCAGCGTCGAGAGCTGCAGCCGGCGGGCGTAGAGCGCCTGGTTGGCCTGGGGGACGAAGGCCATCATGACGGCGAGACAGACCCCGAAGAGGCCGGCAGCCAGGAGGCCGATGGGGCGGAAGAGCCGGACGAGGTCCACGCCGGCGGACCGCAACGCGATGAGCTCCGAGTCGGCGCTCAGCCGTCCGACGCCGACCAGGAGGCCCAGGAGGAACGAGACCGGGATCGTCAGGACGACGATGTGCGGCACGGAGAGGCCCAGGACGACCGCCAGCTCGAGGAGGGGGCGCTCGCTCTGGAGGACCAGGCCGGAGAAGAGCAGGAGCCCTCGGACGAGCATGAAGCCGGTGTAGGCCAGGAAGGCCACTCCGGTCGGCGCCAGGATCTCCCGGGCGACGTATCGGTCTACGCGCTTCATCGGACGGACGCGGGCTCCCGTCGAGTCGAGCCGGAGGATCGGGCGGGGAGCCCCGGGGATTCTAGGCACAAGGCGGCCGTAAAAGGTCCGATAATAAGTATTATGTTAAAAATCACCATGATTGTTTGTGACTGGACCTGCGCGACAGGCTTCCGTCCGAGCTCCGGCTTCGGCTGCCTCAGGAATGTATGAGCTACGTCAAGGCGTGTCTGTCTTCCGCGAAGACGCCGTCGGCCTTGACGAGTCGCTGGGACACCTTCACGGCGCGGGACTCGCTCACCCCACCCCACGGAGGCGTGCGTTCAGGATGTCGCTGCCGGCGTGACGTGACCACTGCGCCATGCAGTCGAGCTTGGAACCTCGGCTGCTCGATCCCTGGACGCCGGACGTGGCCAGGTTCGGTCAGCAGCTCAGCCGGTCGGGAGACGGGCGGCGCCCGCGGGTAGACTCAGGAGGCAGACTGGGGTTCAGGAGTATCGGACTCTGGATCCGAGGCGTTCCCTGGCCCGGAGCTTCCGCGTCGACGCTCCACGAATCTTCCGTTCTTCTCCAGGTCGAGCTCACCAGCACCGATCTTCGAGACGAGCTCACGAACGGCAGAGAGGACTGCTTCCCGGGACGAGGGCTCGCCCCTCAGGACGATGCTGACTCGCACCGAGCTCCCCTCGGGGACATACGTCAGCTCGTATGACTTGGGCAGGCGCGAAGAAGCCAGCTGCTCTGTCGCGCCGCTCGGTAGCCGCCGACTCTCGCGGAGGGCGTCTCGGCCCGACGACTCCCCCGCGACCCATGCCCGGATCGCGTCGAGCATCGCCAGCTCATCCGGGAGTCGACCGAGCTCGAGGAGGAACGTCTTCGAGGTGATGTCGGCGCGCCGACATTCCTCACGAACCGCTTGTGGGAGGTTGATCAGGCTGAGTGTTTCCGTGACCGTGACGCGTGACTTCCCGACCGCTCTGGCGATCTCCTCGTGCGTGTACGAATGGCGATCCCGCAGGAGGGCGTACCCGTCGGCCTCTTCGAACGGCGTGAGGTCCTTTCGCTGGAGGTTCTCGATGAGGGCGACCTCGATGAGCCCGGCGTCGTCGACGTCCATCTCTATGCATGGGACGTCGGCCAGCCCGGCCTCCATCGCCGCCCGGAAGCGCCGCTCACCCGAGATGATCGTGAAGCGGCCGTCGTCCCTCCGCCGAACGAGGATGGGCTCGAGGACTCCCTTGTCGGCGATCGACTGTCTCAGGCCGGTGAGGTCGCCGAGGATGCTCCTCGGCTGGTCCGGATTCGCCTCGATCTGGGAGACCGGGATCCGTCGCCCGATCGTGATGTCCTCCGGCCGGAAGAGCTGCTCCACGAAGTGAGCGTCGTGGCGCATCTGCGCCCGCTCGGGGAGACCTTTGCGTCTAGACACGGGCGAGGATCTCCTCGGTGAGGCTGTAGTACTCCATCGCTCCGCTGGATCGCGGCGCGAACGTGAAGATGGACTCCTTGTACGCCGGCGACTCCTCGAGCCGGACGGACTTGGAGATCGTCGTCTTGAAGAGCTTTCCCTGGAAGACCTCGTCGATCTGCTTCTGGATGTCTCGCCCGAGAACGGTCCTGCGATCGTGGAGCGTGACGACGACACCGACGATCTGGAGCGCGGGATTGGGCCGGCTCTTGATCTTCTCGATCGTCTCGAGGAGGTCGTCGGTCCCTTCCAGCGCGAAGTACGAGGACTGGATGGGAATGAGGATGTGCGTCGCCGCCACCATGGCGTTCACGGTGATCATCCCCAGCGTGGGCGGCGTGTCGATGACGATCGCGTCGAAACCGTCCTTGACGCGCTCCAGCTTGTCTTTCAGCCGGAAGTGGCCGTCGATCTCTCCGAGCAGTTTCGACTCCACTTTCGCCAGGGCGATCTTCGACGGCGCGACTTGGAGATTCGGCAGATAGGTCGGGCGCAGGACCTCGCTCATCTCCATGGACGCATCCGTCAGGACGTCATACATGGACTTCTCGATGTCCCGCCGCTCCAGAAAGGAGAGCGTGGAGTTGGCCTGAGGATCCAGGTCGACGAGCAGCGTACGGAGGTTTTTCTGGGCGAAGGCGGCGGCGAGGTTGATCGCGGTCGTCGTCTTGCCTACGCCGCCCTTCTGATTCGCAATGGTGAGGATCATCTGAGGAGGGCCGGATCATAGGAGGGGGTTCGATCCGGATCAAGGAGCATCGTGGGCGAGAGCCTCGGCGGAGGCCCTCCCTCCCCCACCCGGTCCAGGGCTACATCTTGTACTTGCCGAGAGAGTCCGGGTCGACCTCTTCGAGCCACTTGCGGAGGCGCTCCGCGCTCTGCTTCTCGTCCGCGCTGTCGTGCTGGCGGCTTCGCTCGAGGACGTCCTCCTCGACGAAAACCGGCGAGGAGGTCCTCAGCGCGAGGGCGATGGCGTCCGAGGGGCGGCTGTCCAGCTTCAGGAGCTTCCCGGACATGTCGAGGTGGATCTCGGCGTAGAAGGTGTTCTCGCGGAGGTTGTTGATGACGACGCGAACGACGTCGGCCTCGATCTTCTCGATCAGGTTCCGGAGGAGGTCGTGTGTCATCGGCCGTGGTGTCGTCACGCCCTCCATCTGGAGAGCGATCGCGTTCGCTTCGAAGACGCCGACCCAGATCGGGAGGAAGTTCTTCTCGTCGGCGTCCTTCAGGATGACCACGGGCATGTTCGCGATCGGATCGACGATCAGGGCCTTGACTTCCATCCGGATGCTCAACGCCTGCTCCCCCTCCCAGTCAATCTAGGGAAGCCACCCACCGTTTTCAAGGGAACGGATTCCCTTGCGCGGAAAGGAGAAAGAGCTCACGAGCTGGTCCTGGGAATGCCCCGGAGGCTCCCAGAGAGTCGAGCACGGGGTCCAGCCCTCAGGCCCCTGGTCCGCGCTCAGGAGGCGGAGTCGACGAGCTCTCCCAGGAGCGAGTTCGCGTAGCCCTTGGTCACGGTGACGTGGGCGAGCTCCCCCGGGACGACGGGTCTCGGCGCGTCGAAATTCACGACACGATTGCACGGGGACCTGCCCGAGAAGCGAGTCCTCTTCCGGTCCTGTCCGTCCACGAGGACTTCCAGGACGCGGCCTTCCATTGCTGTATTAAGCTCGCGCTGGATTTTTTGCTGGGTGTCCAGAAGTCGCGTCAGCCGGTCGGAGGCGACGAGGGGCGGGACGTCGTTCTCCCAGCGCGCGGCCGCCGTGTGCGGCCTCGGCGAGTACGCGAACGCGAACAGGCTCGAGAAGCGGACCTCCTCGACGAGAGAGAGCGTCTGGCGGAAGTCCTCCTCGCTTTCGCCCGGGAAGCCGACGATCGCGTCGGCCGACAGAGAGATCCCCGGCACGGCGCCGCGGATCTCGCCGACGAGCCCGAGGTACCCCTCTCGCGTGTACTGTCTCTTCATGCGGGTCAGGACCGCCGTCGAGCCCGACTGGAAGGGCAGGTGGAGGTAAGGGCAGACGGTCGGGGTCTCCCCGATCGCCCGGATGAGCCGGGGCCCGAAGTTCCGGGGGTGGGACGTCACGAACCTCAGGCGCGCCAGTCCCGGAACCGCGCCGACGGCGCGGAGGAGGTCGGCGAAGTCCTCGCCGGACTCCGGGTCGCGGAACGCGTTGACGGTCTGCCCGAGGAGCTCGACCTCGACGGCCCCGTCGGCGACGAGGCGGGTCGCCTCCTCGACCACGTCCCGGAGACGGCGGTTCCGCTCGCGCCCCCGCGTCTTCGGGACGACGCAGAAGGTGCAGTTCTTGTTGCAGCCCTCCACGACGGTGATCGACCCCTTGTGCCGCTGCGTCCGCGCGATCGCCGTCGGGGTGTAGCTGACGACGTCGGGGTCGAACCCGGTCTCCAGCGGACGGTCCCCCTCGTCCAGGACCCGACGCAGGACCGACGGGAGAGCCTCGATCCGGCCGGTCCCGAGGACGAAGTCGACGTGGGGCAGCCGCTCGATCAGCTGCTCCCCTTCCTGCTGCGCGACGCACCCGGCGACCCCGAGCACGACGCCGGGGCGTCGCCGCTTCAGCACGGCCATCCGGCCGAGGAAGTCGTAGACCTTCTGCTCGGCCCGGTCCCGGACCGAGCACGTGTTGAGGACGACGACGTCGGCGTCCTCCGGGGTCGCGGCCTCGCCGTAACCGTCCCGCGCCAGGAGCCCGACGAACCGCCGGCCGTCCAGCTCGTTCATCTGGCAGCCCCAGGTCTCGACGAAGACGCTCCTCGGCATGGTCGGATCGACCCTCCTCCCCGACAGGGGGTGGGAGGATACCGTGCCCCGGTCAGGGATTGCGACCGCCGGGGGCAGGGTCTGGGAGGGCCCGGCTTCCGGCCGCGCCGGTCAGGCGCGGGCGGGGGCCCTTCCAGGACCGGAGAAGAGACCGCCGGGGGGAGGGTCTGGGAGGGCCCAGTTTCCGGCCGCGCCGGTCAGGCGCGGGCGGGGGCCCTCCCAGGACAGATCAGCGTACCCAGCCGGGAGGGGCCCCGGCCTTCCGGGCCTCCTCCGCGAGTCCGTCCTCCGTCGCCTTCGCCGCGTCGACCTCCGCCCTCGCCTTCTTCAGGTCCTCGCGGGCCTTGTCCCAGGCGGGCTTGATGACCTGGTCGCGGTAGTTCCCGTCGCTCCAGGCGTAGAAGTCGTTCTCCAGCCTCCGGGTCTCGGCCTCCAGCCGGCGGGCCTCGTTCTCGGCGCCCTCGACCCGGATGCGGGTGCTGCGGGCGCGACCGCGCCAGTACTCCTCCGTACGCCCGTCGTTGTCGGTCGGGACGAACGCCGGAGCGGTCCCCGGGGACGAGGGGGCGGAACGACCACGCCCGGGGGTGGGCGTCCGGACGGGCGACGCCCCGGCCTTCCGGAGGGACTCGTTGTCGATCACGCCCAGGGAGCGGGTCGCGGGCTTCTCCTTCCGTGCGCGGTTCTCGCGCGCGACGTCGGCGAGCGAGGAGGGCGCGACGGCTCCGGGCGTCGGCGTGGTCCGGGTCGGCCCGCCACCGAGGGACGGCCGGGCGGTCGCCGGGGGCGGCGTGGACGTGGAGGGGGGCTCGGCCGCGAAGAGGACCCCGGAAAGAGCCGAGGCGAGGAGGGTCAGGGGGAGCCACCTGCTCATGGCGCCGTCGTTCCTTCCCGACCGTAGCGGTCCTCGAGCCTCACCACGTCGTCCAGCTCCGGGGTGGAGACCTCGACGACCGTGCAGTCCTCCGGGCCCGCGAACATCCGGTGGCGGGTCCCCGGAACCACGTGGAAGCTCTCGCCGGGACCCAGGCCCAGCGTCTGCCGGACGCCGTCGATCTCGACGTCCAGGTAGAGCCGTCCCGTCAGGACGTGGACGGTCTCCTCCTTGCGGACGTGGTACTGGTACGAGAGCGTCTCGCCCGCCCGGATCAGAATCAGCTTGCCGGCGTAGCGCGCCCCCTCGGCGAACACGCGTTCCTCGCCCCACGGCTTGGACACCACGCGCGGCCGGGAGACCCCCCCGCTCACGTCCGGCCCTCCACCGACCGCGTGAGGAGGTCCCCGCTCTCCAGCGCGTGCGTCTCGCGGGTCAGGAGGGCCGCGACCTCCTCGGGCGTCGGGAGCGAGAGAGCCGCCCGGGCGATCCGCTCGGCCACCCCGACCGAGATCCCGCGGGCCACCTCCTTGGCGACGGGGACCGACCGCGGCCCCATCGAGAACTCCCGGATCCCGAGGCCGAGCATGAGGAGGAAGAGGACCGGGTCCGCGGCCATCTCCCCGCACACAGCCAGGGGGCGAGACGCCGCCCGGCAGGCCTCCACCACGCGTGCGATCAGCCGGAGGATCGCCGGGTGGTGCGGCCGGAAGAGCTCGGAGACGGTCTCGTTGGCACGGTCGACCGCGAGCGTGTACTGGATGAGGTCGTTCGTCCCCAGGGAGAGGAAGTCGACCTCCGGGGCGATGAGGTCCGCGGTGAGGGCCGCGGACGGGACCTCGACCATGGCCCCGAGCGGGACGTGGTCGGGGACCGGCACGCCCCGGTCCAGGAGCTCCTCCTTCGCCTCGTCGAGGAGCGACCGGACCCTCCGGATCTCCTCGACCCCCGACACCATCGGCACGAGGATCCGGAGGTCCCCCTCCGCGGCGGAGGCCAGGAGCGCCTTCAGCTGCGTCCGGAACATCTCGGTCCGCCTCAGGCAGAGCCGGACGCCCCTCAGGCCGAGCACGGGGTTGACCTCGTGGGCGCCGACGAGGCTCCGCGCGCCCTTCTTCCCGCCGAGGTCGTAGGTCCGGATGACGACCGGGAGCGGAGCCAGGCGCGAGACGACCCGCCTGTAGATGTCGGTCTGCGTCGCCTCGTCCAGGAACTGGAACTCGGACTCGCCCGTCGTCGACAGGTAGAGGAACTCCGACCGGAACAGGCCGACGCCGTCGGCGCCCCAGGCCAGGACGTCCTCGGCCTCGGAGGCCAGCTCGATGTTGGCCCGGACGACGACCTCCTGGCCGTCGACGGTCCGGACGGGCCCGACGAGGCTCCGCTCGCGGAGCGAGCGTTCCCGGGAGGCCTCGCGGGTCCGCCGCTCCTCGAAGAGGGCGACGACGTCCTCGGACGGCTCCCTCCAGACGACGCCGTCCTGCCCGTCGACGATCACGCGGTCGCCCTCGCCGACCGAGGCGAGGAGCCTGGGGACGGCGACCACGGCGGGGATGCCGAACGAGCGCGCCAGGATGGCGGCGTGGGACGTCTTGCCTCCCCGCTCGGTCGCGAAGGCGACGACGGTCTCCCGCGGGATCTTCACGGCGTCCGTCGGGGAGAGCTCGTCGGCGATCAGGACGGTCGGCTCCCCCGACAGCTGCGAGAAACGGTGCGACGTGTCGACGCCGTCGCCCAGATGCTTGCGGAGGTTCACGGCCACGTCGTCGAGGTCGGCGGCCCGGTGCGCGAGGGCCTCGTCCGGCAGGTCCCGGAAGCGGGCGCCGAGCTTCTCGGCGGTCGCCGCCACCGCCCACTCGGCGTTCACCGCGTCGACCTCGATCTTCTTCTCGATCAGGCCGAGGAAGGCCCGGTCGCGGAGGAGCATGGCGTGCGCGTGGAAGATCGCCGCGTACTCGGGGCCGATCCTCTTGCTCACCTCGCCCGCCGTGGCCTCGATCTCCTGCACGGCCGTCTGCGCCGCATGCCGGAGGCGCTCGATCTCCTGCGGGACCTCCTCGCGCTCGAGGTGTCGCCGCGGCGCGGTGTCCTCCCGCGACAGCCAGAGGACGGCCCGCCCGAGCGCCACGCCCGGCGACACAGCCACCCCCTGCAGCGACAAGGACCGCTTCATCGACGCGATTGTAATTGACCGCGAACCGCCAGGCTCCGCGGGCGGGGGCCCTCCCCGGACGGCGGCCCTCGCCGGACGAGATCTCCGATCGCCGGGGGGAGGGTGCGGGAGGGACGGCGGGGATGGGGACCCGCCGTCGCCGGTTCGAGCGCGGAGCGCGCTGAACGGCGGCGCCGGAGGCGCCGCGGGGGCCCTCCCGCTACATGTCAGCTCTCGTCGAACTTCCGCTCGATCAGCTCCTCGACCGCGGCGAACGCCCTCTGCTCGTCCGAGCCGTCCACCCTCACCAGGATCTCCGACCCGACCGGGGCCGCCAGGAGGAGGAGCCCCAGGATGCTCTTCCCGTCCACCTCCGTCCCGTCTTTCGTGAGCGTCACCTTCGACTCGAAGCCCGAGGCGGTGTGGACGAGCTTGGCGGCGGCCCTCGCGTGGAGGCCGAGCCGGTTCTTGAGCGAGAGGGTCTTCTCGATCACGGCGCCCGCCGCTCCGCCTCCATCAGCTCGGCGGCCGCGAGGATCGAGCGGCGGCCCCTGTCGACGAGCGCGTGCGCGATCTCCCGGGCGTCCCGCCCCTCCCGCGCCAGCGCCCGGGCCTTCACCACCATCGGCAGGTTCACGCCCGAGACGATCTCGATCCGCCCCCGGTCGAGGAACGCCAGGGCGAGGTTCGAGGGCGTCCCTCCGAACATGTCGGTCAGGAGGACGACGCCCCGGCCCCGGTTCGCCCGCCCGATGGCCTTCTCCAGCCTCTGGCTGGCGTGCTCCGGCGCCTCGTCCCAGGCCAGGGAGAGCGCCTCGACGTCTTCCGGGTCGTCCGGCTCCAGGACGCGGATGGTGTCCCGGAGCGCGGCGGCGAGCGGGCCGTGCGAGACGAGCAGGAGGCCGACGGGAGCGTTGGGAGCCGGGGCGGCGGGCCGCTGGGCGGTCGTCATGGGATCTCGCGGGCCTCGTCTCGGTGCGACACGCGCACAGGATAGCCCGCGGCGGCGACGTCGCGGGAAAGGCGCTCGGCCACGTACACGGAACGGTGGCGCCCTCCGGTGCAGCCGACGCCGACGGTGAGGTAGGCCCGGTTCTCCCGGCGGTACTCGGGCAGGCACCAGAGGAGGAAGTCGAGGAGCCGCCGGTAGAACGGCTCCGTGCTCTCCCCCGCCTCGACGTACCGGGCCACCTCCGGGTCGCGGCCGGTCCTCGGCCGCAGCCGCGCGTCGAAGTGCGGGTTGGCCAGGAAGCGGACGTCGAAGCAGAGGTCGAGCGCAGGCGGCAGGCCGTGCTTGTAGCCGAACGAGACGAACTGCACCGCGAGCACCCCCGGGTCGCCGGGCTCGCGGAAGTGGTCGGCGACGACGCCGCGGAGCTCGTGGACGGTCATCCCGGAGGTGTCGACGACGATGTCCGAGAGCTCCTTCACCTCGGCCAGGAGGCGCCGCTCGTGGGCGACGGCATCCGCGACCGAACGGTCCTCGGCGAGCGGGTGGGGGCGGCGGGTCTCCGAGAAGCGGTTCAGGAGGACCCGGTCCTCGCAGTCGAGGAACAGCACGGTCGTGGCCAGACGGCGCCTCAGGGCGTCCAGGATCCCGGGGAAGACCTCTGCGAAGTCCGGGTTGCGGACGTCGAGGACGACGGCCGTCCTCGAGCGGGGGATCTTCCCGGCGAGGAGCTCCGTCGCGAAGGCGTCCAGGAGCGAGAGCGGGAGGTTGTCGACGGTCGTGTACCCGATGTCCTCGAAGGCGTGGGCGACGAACGACTTCCCGGACCCGGAGAGGCCCGTGACGACGACGAGGCGGGGCCCCCGGGCGCCCGTCACGACCGGCTCCGCCTCGACCCGCCCGCTGGCGGACGGGGTGCGGGGCGCGCGGGCGCGGCCGCGGGCGGCTCGGGTCCGAGCGTCCTCCGGGCGATCTCGGCCTGCACCTTGGCCGCCATCTCGCGTGCGGCGTGGAAACCGCGCTTCTTCAGCAGCTGGTTCCGGGCGGCGATCTCGACGAGCAGCGCCAGGTCCCGCCCGGTGGCCACCGGCATCCTCACGCGCGGGACGCCGACGCCGAGGATGCTCTCGGTCTCCTCCTCGAGGCCGAGGCGGTCGTACTCGCGCCCCTCGGCCCAGGCCGTCAGGTGGATGACGAACTCCACGGCGTGCCGGTCGAGGACGGCCGTGACCCCGAAGAGCATCGGGACGTTCACGATCCCGAGGCCGCGCACCTCCATGTGGTGCCGGATGAGGCCGGAGGAGGAGCCGATCAGGATGTCGTTCGGGAAGCGCTGGATGACGACGAGGTCGTCGGCCACCAGGCGGGCGCCCCGCTGGACGAGCGCCAGCGCGCACTCGCTCTTCCCCACGCCGGAGTCCCCGAGGAGGAGCGTCCCGAGCCCCCCGATCTCGAGGAGGACGCCGTGCACCGTCACCCGCGGCGCCAGCGACTCCTCCAGGAACGCCGTCAGCCCCTCGATGACGGTGCTCGTCAGCCTCGTCGTCTGGAAGAGCGGGACCCGGCGGCGCTCGCAGGCGCGCTTGAGGAGCTCCGGGGGCTCGATCCCCTTCGTGACGATCACGCAGGGCATCTCCAGGCCCGCGAACGCCTCGAGCCTCTTCTTCGCCACGGCTGCCGAGAGCGACTTCAGGTACTCGAACTCGCTCTCCCCCAGGATCTGGACGCGGTGCGGCCGGACGTACGGGAGGAACCCGGCGATCGCCAGGCCCGGCTTCTGGACCCGCGGCCAGTCGATCGGCCGGGACAGACCGCCGTGCCCGGCCACGAGGCGCAGGCCGAGGGCCGCGAGCGCCGGCGAGCAGAGGTCGCCGGCGCTCACCAGGGGCTTCGTCTCGCGGCGCGAGGAGGACATGGGCCGGCCGGAGCCCCCCTCCTCAGACCGGGACCAGGATCACGAGCGAGCCGTCGCGGCGGCGGTAGAGGACTCGGAGCGACTCGTCGGAGGGCTCGCGGTAGACCATCACCTGCCGGTCCCACTTGACGAACTTGTGCAGCGCGTCCTCCTCGAACGTGGGCCGCGCGACGACCTTCTCGTGGCGTGGCGGCCGGGGGGCGGCGGGAGCGGGGGCCTCCGCCGGCTCGGTCCACGCCTCCGGCAGGCGGACGGGCGGGACGCGGGCCTTCTTCTTCTCCTCCTTGACGAGCGCCTTCGACTTCTTCGCCTGGGCGGCGATCCTCTCCAGCACCGCGTGGACCGCCGTCTCCTGGTCCGGGCCGCCCTCCGTCGCGGTCCAGGTCCGCTGGCGGCCGACGACCGTGATCTCGACCGAAACGCCCTTCTTCTCGGACCGGACGATGACGTGCGCCTGGGCGTCCGGAGGAAGGACGCGCTCGAGCTTGCCGAGCTTGGTCTCCACGAGGTCCCGGACACGGGGGTCGAGCCTCAGGCGGCGGGCCGTGAAATCGATGTTCATTCCTCCTCCTCGACGGTCGGACGGTGGTTGGGGCCCGGCGGGCTGTCGCCTCCGGGCACGGTGGCGCCGGCGCGCCCGGGCGGGGCGCCGGCCTTCCGGATGGAGCTGGCGGGGATCCTCAGCTCCTCGCGGTACTTCGCGACGGTGCGCCGCGCGATGCGGATCCCCTCGCGGGAGAGGAGCTCGGAGAGCCGCGCGTCCGAGAGCGGGAGGTGGGGGTCCTCCGACTCGACGAGGGCGCGGATCTTCCCCTTGACCGCCAGCGACGAGACGTCCTCGCCTCCCGAGCTCGCGATGGCGGAATGGAAGAAGAACTTCATCGGGAGGAGCCCCCGCGGCGTCGCCATCCACTTGTTGGAGACGACGCGGGAGACGGTCGACTCGTGCATCCCGATGTCCTCGGCGACGTCGCGCAGGACGAGGGGCCGGAGGTGGGCGACGCCGTAGTCGAGGAAGTCGCGCTGCTTCTTCACGATCGACTCGGCCACCCTCACGATCGTGCGCTTGCGCTGGTCGAGGCTCTTCATGAGCCACTGGGCCGCCCGCATCTTCTCGCGCAGGTAGCTCCGGCCGTCCCCGTCCAGGGCGCCGTCGTCGGAGGCGAGCATCCGGCGGTAGAGGGCCGAGACGCGGAGCCGCGGCAGGCCGTCGTCGTTGAACAGGACGACATACTCCTCCCCGGCCCTCACGACGGAGACGTCGGGCTCCACGTAGATCGTCCGGCTGGAGTCGTACCGCCGGCCGGGCTTCGGGTCCAGCTTGCGGACCCAGGCGACCGCCTCGTTCAGCTCCTCGAGGGAGACGCCCATCGTCCTCGCGAGCAGCGGCGCCGGCCGCGAGCCGACCTCGGCGAGCCGGTTCGTGACGAGCTCGACGAGGAGCGGCGTGGCGACCCCGGCCGCCCGGGCCTGCAGCAGGAGGCACTCGGAGAGGTCGCGCGCGCCGACGCCGACGGGGTCGAAGGCCTGCAGGAGCTCGAGCGCCTTGGCGGCCTCCGCCTCGGTGCAGGGGACGGCCTCGGCGACCTCCTCGAGCGTCACCCGGAGGTAGCCGTCGCGGTCCACGTTCCCGATCAGGAACGCGCAGACCTCCCGGATGCGGCCGGGGGCGTCGGAGAGGCCGAGCTGCTCGGTCAGGTGGTCCGCCAGGTCCGGAGGGGCCTCGGCCCGGTTCTCCAGGGAGTACTCCTCCAGCTCCTCCGTCATGCGGGGAGCGGAGGCCGTCCCGTCCATGTAGTCGCCGAAGAACGACTCGAGGTCGATCTGGTCGAAGAGGCCGGCGTCGGGCTCCGCCGGGGTCTCGGGGACCGCCTCGGCCTCCGGCCGGGCCGGCTCCGGCCCGGCGGCGGAGCCGGAGGCGTCCTCGCCGGAGGCCCGCTCCTCCCCGGAGGTCTGGGTCCCCTCCTCGGGGGCGTCGGCAGCCTCCGCCCCGTCGCCTGCCTCGGCCGGCTCGGACCCCTCCTCCGGGGCCTCGGCCTCCCCCGACGCCTCGGAGGCGGGCTCCTCCTCCTCGAGGACCGGGTTGGCGACGATCTCCTGGTTGACGACGTCCTGCAGCTCGAGCCTCGTCATCTGCAGCAGCTTGATGGCCTGCTGCAGCGTCGGCGTCATCACGAGCCGCTGCGAGAGCCGGAGCGAGAGTTTCTGTTCGAGTCCCACGTTCGGTGTCGTCTGGCGCCGCCGGGACCGCTCGCCCCGTCCGAAAGGGGGGGAGACGTCCCGGGGGGCGTGAAGATTCTAGTCCAGCCGGAAGCGGTGCCCGAGGTAGATCCGCCGGACCTCGGGGTCCTCCGAGAGCTCCGCGGGCGGTCCCGCCCGGAAGATCCGTCCCTCGTTGATGATGTAGCCGCGGTCGACGATCGAGAGCGTGTCCCGGACGTTGTGGTCGGTGATCAGGATCCCGATGCCGGAGCCCGCGAGCTCGCGGATGACGCCCTGCAGGTCGAGCACGGTGATCGGGTCGATCCCGGCGAACGGCTCGTCGAGGAGGATGAAGCGGGGCGAGAGCGTGAGGGCGCGCGCGATCTCGAGCCGGCGGCGCTCGCCGCCCGAGAGCGTGTCGGCCGTCGACCCGGCCAGGTGCGACAGCTTCAGCCGGTCGAGCAGCTCGTGCGCCCTCGTCTCCCGCTCCGCCCGGGAGAGGGGGAGCGTCTCGAGGATCGCCAGCAGGTTGGAGAGCGCCGTCATCTTCCGGAAGACCGACGGCTCCTGCGGGAGGTAGCTCAGGCCGCGGCGCGCGCGGCGGAACATCGGGAGCTCCGTGACGTCCTCGCCGTCGAGCCGGACGTGGCCCGCGTCGGGGGCGACGAGGCCGACGACCATGGAGAACGTCGTCGTCTTTCCGGCTCCGTTCGGGCCGAGGAGGCCCACGACCTCGCCGCCCGCGATGGAGAGGGAGACGCCGTCGACGACCCGCCGGCCGCGGTAGGACTTGCGGAGCTCCTCCGTGGCCAGGAGCGCCGTTCCGGCCGGAGGCCCGGCGAGGGGGCCCGTGCTCACGACCGGCCCTCCGGGCGGAAGACGCCTTCGGTCCCGACGCCGGGCGCCGACTCGACGTCGACGCGGCTCCGGCCCTGCCGGAACGTCAGGACGGCCCCCGCGAGCCGGTTCCCGCTCCCGTCGACGGCGCGGGCCGGCTCCCCTTCCAGCGTCACGACGTCCGTCTGGGACCTCCAGGTCGCGCGCTTCCCCTCCCCCCGGCGGTGCTGGAGACGGTCCTCGATGACCACCGTCCCCCGGGCCTCGGCGTACTCGGCCGTGCGCTCGGCGCCGAGGCGGACGTCCGTCACGTCGGCGCTGAGCTGGAAGCCGCCCGAGACCAGCACGGCCCTCCCCTCGACCCGGACCGTCCGGTCGGCCTCGTGGTGGGTCAGCAGGTCGCCGCTGGCCGTCACCGTCTCGTCGGGCGCCTTCGAGCCCGGGGCGGCGCGCCGCTTCAGGCTGGCGCGCACGTCCCCCTCCGCGCGCAGCGACCCGGCGTCGAGCGTCAGCGTGGCGCAACGGAGGACGTTCTCCCGCTGCCAGGCCTTGACGTTGCCGGAGAGGACCGCCCGGCGCGCCTCGGGGAAGACGGTCAGCCGCTCGGACTCGGAGAAGTACGGCGTCCCGGCCTCGGCTCCGGGCAGGGCCCCTCGGCCGTCCCCGGAGTAGCTCGCGAAGACCTCGCCCGACGCGTCCGCCCGCCCCTCCTTCCGGGCGTACTGGAGATTCTGCGCCCGGACGGCGCCGCGCGCGTCGGCCCAGGTGGCAGGCTTCCCGGGCTCGCCGGTGAAGACCGCCGTCTCGTCCCCGCCGCGGACGGTCCCACGCGACGCGGTGATGCGCGCCCGCGGGCCGTCCACGCCGACGACGTCCCCCTCGAGGTAGAGGACGTCGAAACCCCGGCCCTCGGGGGCGAAGGTCACGCGAGCGCTCCGCGAGGAGAGCTCCCGCGGGCCGCCGCCCTCGGCGGGGCCGACCGACTCGGCGGCGCGGAACGGCTCCGGGAAGCTCACCTCGGAGATCCGCCCGCCCGTCAGGAGCGCGTCCGCCCGGCGCGTGAGCACGCGACGGGCCCCGGCCCGCCCGTCCGGGGCCAGGTCGACGCGGGAGTCGCCCGCGGTCGACTCGAGCGCGATCCGCTCGGGCAGCCCTCCCGCGTCTCGCTTCACGTCCAGCACGTCCCCCCGCGCCACGGCGAGCGCCCCGAGCCTCCCCTCCCCCGGCAACAGGAGGAGCTCCGCCGCTCCCGCGGCGCGGAGCCGGTCCCCCGGCGCCTCGGCGTCGCGCGAGAACGTCTCGCTCCGGAGGAGGAAGTCCTCGGTCTTCACCAGCACCCCCCCGGCCGCCCGGAGGGAGCCGTCCCGCCCGAAGACCAGCTCGGGCGACGCCATCTCGACCACCCGCCCGGTCTCGTCCCGGCCTCGGAAGCGGACGTGGCCGTCCAGCCGGACGCGCCCGTCCCCCGTGGAGACCTCGCCCCGCTCGGCCCCGCCGACGAGCCGTCCGCGGACCGCGGTGACGGGCCCCTCCGAGGCGAACGTCCGGTCCTCGGGGCGGTAGCGCAGCGCCTCCGACCGGATCGTCAGGCCCTCCCCCCGCAGCGTCACGCCGTCGAACACGCGCACCGCGCGCGAGCCCTGGTTCAGCTCCGCCCGGGGCGCCGAGAGCGCGAGCGTGGGCGTGTCGGCGGCCCCCCGGGTCTCGACGGTCACGTCCTTGAGCCGGAAGAAGTCCTCGCCGTTCTCCGAGAAGGCGATCGCCTCGGCCGCCCGCAGGCGAAGGCTCCCCTGCCGGTCCCGGCTCTCGTCGTAGGCGAAGTCCCGGAACCGCATCCGGTCGCGGATCCCGGTCGCCTCGCGCAGGAGCGTCTCGGCCACCTCGCCCCCCGCGCGGCCCGGCCTCGACCCGCGCGGCCGGACCGAGAGGACCAGCGAGACGAGGACGGCGAAGCCGAGCACCGCCAGGACGCGGCGCGCGATCCTGCGGGCCCTCACGCGGCCTCCCGGAGGCCGACGACCGAGAGGACCGGCGGGCCGTCCTCGGGCCCGCGCCCGACGTGGACGAGGATGTCGCGGGCGCCCGCGCGGCGTGGCCGGGTCAGCTCCGCCGCGGCAGGCCCCCCCGCACGGATGCTCAGCCCGCCGACGTCGAGCACGAGCGCGGCTCTGTCGGGTTCCGGCGGCCGGCACCGGCCGAGGGGCACCGCGCCCCGGAGGAGGAAGAGCGGCCGGGGGTTCCCCGGCCCGTGCGGCCCGAGGAGCTCGAGGCGGCCGGCGAGCGAGGCGTCGAGGTCGGAGGCCAGGATCTCGGTGTCGGCGAGAAGGGCCGGCGGGTCCGGGCCGCGGGCGGGAGCGTTCGCGAATGCCGCGCGGGCGGCCTCCCGGAACCGGGCGAAGGCGGCGTCCGGCAGGACGATCCCGACGGCGTTCTCGTGTCCGCCGAAAGCGAGGGCCAGCGCCCGGGCGACCGGCTCGAGCCGCCCCCTCAGGTCGGCTCCCGCCCGGCTCCGGCCGCTCCCGTGGAGGAGGTCCCCCCTCTCGGCAAGCAGGAGGACCGGCGCCGAGAGCTCCCTGGAAAGAGCGAGCGCGGCCGAGCCGAGGACACCCTGGAGCCAGCCCGCCGCCTCGGAGCCCGACTCCACGACGACGGGCTCGCGACGGTTGGCCCCTCGCGCCGCCAGTCGTCCTCGCACGTCCGCGAGCACCCGCTCGCGGGCGGACTTCCGGAGGGAGTTCATCGACTCCACCTCCGAGGCGAGCCGTGCCGCGACCTGGGGGTCCGGCTCCGAGAGGAGGGCTGCGGCCAGCTCCGGGCGGCCCAGCCGCGCGGCGGCGTTCAGCCGCGGGACGAGGCGGCAGGCGGCCTGGCGGGCGGAGACCGTCCGGCGGCCCCCGAGGCCGGCGACCGCGCGAAGGGCCGAGAGGCCCGCGCCCGGCCGCTCGGAGAGCGCTGCCAGGCCCCGCGCGACCAGGACGCGGTTCTCGTCGACCAGCGGCGACAGGTCCGACAGCGTCGCCAGTGCCGCGAGTGCCGTGGAGGCCTCGAGCCGCTCGAGCGCGGCCTGCCGCCGCTCCGCTCCGAGCTGCGAGGCCAGCGCCGAGGCGAGCTTCCACGCCACGCCCGCCCCGGAGAGGCCCCGGAACGGGTAGAGGCTCCCCGGCCGCGCCGGGTCGACGAGGAGC
This sequence comes from Acidobacteriota bacterium, assembly GCA_008363385.1. Taxonomy (GTDB): domain Bacteria; phylum Acidobacteriota; class Thermoanaerobaculia; order UBA5066; family UBA5066; genus RHKY01. The sequence goes on from RHKY01000018.1 coordinate 37,820, forward strand.
GCGCCGGGCGGAGCCTCCCGTGTCCCGTGGTGGTCGGTCAGGACCACCCACGCGCCGGCGGACTTGGCCGAGGCGACCGACTCGGGCGCCGCGCCGGCGCCGTCGACGGTCACGACGCCCGAGGCCCGCTCGCGGAGGACCTCGGCGCGGAGGTCGAGGGCCGCCGGCCCTCCCGACCGGCGCCTCTCGAAGACGGTGACGACCCTCAGACCCGCGTCCGCGAAGGTCCCGGCGAGGAGGGCGGCGCCGGCCACGCCGTCCAGGTCGTCGTCCCCGACCACGAGGACGGGGCCCCCGTCCCGCGCGGCCCCGAGGAGCCGGTCGACGGCCTCGGCCACGCCGTCCATCCGGAACGGGTCGTGGAGGGCGGCCGCGCCCCCCAGGAGGAGGGCGCGGGCGCGGGCGGGATCGGTGACTCCGCGGGAGGCCAGGAGGCGGGCCAGGACCGGCGGAAGCGACAGCTCGCCCCCGAGCGCACGCGCCTCGTCGGGGCGCTGGGCGCGGAGAAGGTGGCGGGTGCCGTCCCGGCCGGTCCCCAGGAGGATCACCGCTCTGGTGCCGTCCCCTCGAAGACGCCGAGGCGGCGGAACTTGGCGTACCGCCGCTCCAGGAGCTCCTCGACGGGGAGGGCCGAGAGGCGCTCGAGCTGGGCGAGGACGGCACGTCCGACGGTCTCGATCGTGGCCACGGGGTCGGCGTGGGCCCCGCCCGGCGGCTCCGGGACGACCTCGTCGACGACCGAGAGCGCCTTGCAGTCGGCCGCCGTGATCCGCATCGCCTCGGCGGCCTCGCGCGCCTTGGACTGGTCCTTCCAGAGGATCGCCGCGCACCCCTCGGGGGAGATGACGGAGTAGACCGAGTGCTCCAGCATCAGGACCGAGTCGGCGACCCCGATCCCGAGGGCGCCCCCCGACCCCCCTTCGCCGGTCACAGTGGCCACGATCGGGGTCCTCAGCGCGGCCATCTCGATCAGGTTCCGGGCGATCGCCTCCGAGACGCCCCGCTCCTCGCTGTCGAGCCCGGGATACGCGCCGGGCGTGTCGATGAACGTCAGGACCGGGCGCCGGAACTTCTCCGCCAGCTTCATCACGCGGAGGGCCTTGCGGTATCCCTCGGGGCGCGGCATGCCGAAGTTCCGCCGGATCTTCTCCTTCGTGTCGCGCCCCTTCTGGTGCCCGACGACCGCGACGGGGCGCCCGGCGAAGAGCCCGAACCCGGCGACGACGGCCGCGTCGTCCGCGAACCCCCGGTCCCCGTGCCACTCGACGAAGTCGCCGACGAGGAGCCTCACGTAGTCGAGGCAGAACGGCCGCGAGGGGTGGCGGGCGACGAGCGTCTTCTGCCAGGGGGAGAGGTTCTGGTAGATCTCGCGCGAGAGGCGGGTCAGCTTCTCCGAGAGCTTCTGGGACTCGCGGCGCTTGGCCGGGCTGTCGGGGTAGCCCTCCAGCTCGGCGAGCCGCGTCCGGAGCTTCCGGAGAGGCTCCTCGAAGTCGGTACCCGTGGACACGGGCGAACTCTAGCAGACGCTCCGCCGCCTCAGAGGAGGCTCTGCGGGTCCACGTCCAGACGCGGCGGGGGCTTACGTCCCGAGAGGAGCGCCCCGGCGCGCGCGATCGCCTCCCGGCTCTCGGACTTCACGAGCGAGTGGAAGCGCCAGAGCCCCTTGAGCCGCTCGAGCGGCGCGGGGGCCGGGCCGAGGACCCGGACGTCGCGGGCGGGGGGGCTCGCGAGCAGGGCCGCCGTGGCCTCCCGCGCGGCCGACTCGGCCGCCTCGCGGTCCTCGTCGGTCCAGAGCGCCAGGAGGAGGTGCGCAAACGGCGGATACCGGAAGGCGCGGCGGAACCCGAGCTCTGCCTGGGCGAAGGCCTGGTGGTCCTGGCGCACCGCGGCCAGGATCGCCTCGTGGTCCGGGCGCGCCGTCTGGACGGCGACGAGCCCGGGCCGGTCTCCCCGCCCGACCCGCCCGGCGGCCTGGGTGACGAGCTGGAAGGTCCGCTCCGCGGCCCGGAAGTCGGGGAAGGAGAGGAGCGCGTCGGCGTCCAGGACGGCTAGGGCCGTGGCGTTCGGGAAGTCGTGCCCCTTGGCCACCATCTGCGTCCCGAGGAGGGCGCGGGCCGCGCCGCTCTCGAAGTCGAGAAGGACCCGGGCCGCCCCGCCCCGCCGGGAGGCCGCGTCGCGGTCCAGGAGGGCGAACGGGACCCCGGGGAACGCCTCCGCGAACCGCTCGGCGAGCCGCTCCGTCCCGAAGCCGACGGGCATCAGCGCCGTCCCGCCGCAGCCCGGGCAGACGGCGGGCCGCCGGACGGCGTCGCCGCAGTAGTGGCAGAGGAGCCGCTCCCCGAGGCGGTGGTAGGTCCTGGCCACCGAGCAGCTGCCGCAGCGGAAGTCGTTGCCGCAGGCGCGGCAGAGGAGGGAGGGCGAGAAGCCGCGGCGGTTCAGCAGGAGGATCGCCTGCTCTCCCCTGTCGAAGCAGTCCCGGAGGATCTCCAGGGTCCGGGAGGCGAAGAGGACCCTCCCGTGGTCCCCCTCCCGGGGGGGCTCCTTCCGGACGTCGACCACCTCGACCGCCGCTCGGGACCGCGCTCCGGGGCGGGCCGGCAGGACGAGCCTCCTCAGGCGCCCCTCGCGGGCGCGCCGCTCCAGCTCCATCGAGGGCGTCGCCGAACCGAGGAGCAGGACGATCCCCTCGGCCTTCGCCCGGGAGCGCGCCACGTCGCGCGCGTCGTAGCGCGGGGCCTCGGCCTGCTTGTAGCCGGCCTCGTGCGCCTCGTCGACCACGACGAGCCCCAGCCGCGGGAGAGGGGCGAAGACGGCGGAGCGGGGGCCGACGACGACGTCCGCCTCGCCCCGACGGGCGCGCTCCCACTCCGCGGCCCTCTCCCCGTCGGAGAGCGAGCTGTGGAGCAGCGCCACCCGGTCGTCTCCCAGGCGCCCGAGGAGCCGGCGGATCAGAGCGGGCGCCAGGGCGATCTCCGGGACGAGGAGGATCGCGGAGCGTCCCCGGGCCCGCGCGGCCTCGATCGCGGCGAGGTAGACCTCGGTCTTGCCGCTCCCGGTGACACCGTCCAGGAGCAGCTCCCGGGCCCGCCCTTCTCCGACGGCCTCCCCGACGGCGGCGATCGCCTCGGCCTGAGCCTCCGTCGGGACGGGGGGACGGGAGTCGAACGCGGCTCCGGCGTGCAGGGAGAGGTCCGCGCGCGCGGTCGTCCGCGCCTCCTCGGCGAGGCCGGCGTGGACGAGGGCCTCGAGCCTCCGGAGGGTCGCCCCGGCGGGGCGGAGGTCCTCGACGGACGCCCAGCGGCCGGTCCGGACGAGGAGCTCGTGGAGGGCCCGCTGGCGGGGGCTCCGGGCGAGGAGGCGCTCCGCACCGGGAGGCGGAGGCAGGGCCCGGAAGGCGCGGCGGACGGGCGCGGCGCCCGACCGGACCGCCTCCGGGACGACGCGGACCGCGCCCGAGAGGAGGGCCGACCGGAGCGCCTTCCCGGCGCGGCGCGCGCCCACCACGGCCTCGATCTCCGCCGACGTGGCCGCTCCGTGACCGGCGAGGTGCTCCCGCAGCTTCCGCTCGGCCTCGTCGGCGGACGGCGCGACCGGACCCGGGGCGATCGCGTAGCGGACCCCGGCGAGCGACAGGAGCCTCCCGGGCACGGCGGCGCGCAGCAGCTCGCCGGGCGGCGCGAAGTAGTACGCGGCGGCCCGGAGGAGGACCTCCAGGAGGGCCGGCGGCAGGAACGGCTCGGCGTCGATCCGGGCGGCGACCTCGCGCTCGACGGTCCCGGCGGGAGGCGGCGCGGGCTCGACCTCCGCGACGACCCCGGCCAGGACGCGCGTCCCGAACGGGACCGCCACCCGCGCCCCCGGCACGAGGGCTGGCATCGCGGCGGGGACCCGGTAGGTCGGCAACCCGGGGAAGCCGCCGGGGACGACGACCCCCACCCGGCGCTGGGCCCGCTCCGCGGCGCTCCCGGTCACACGTCCGCCCGGGGGCGGTCGTCCGGGCTCGGGGCCGGCGACTCCTCGTCCGGCTCGGCCGACGCGGCGTCGGCGTCGACGAAACGCCGCCGCACGGCGTCCCACCGGTACCGAAGCACGTCGCCTCCGGCGAGGTCCGGCGTGACGACGAGGAGGGACCGGTCGATCGAGAGGTCTCCGGCGGACAGGTCCAGCCCGGTCTCCACGAGGACGGGCCTCCGGAAGCCGCCGGACGTCGCCCCGAAGAAGACGGCGACGTCGAAGAGGCGCTCCCCGGCCCGTTCCCGGACGAAGGCCTGGGCGAAGTCGAGCCGGCCGTCGCCGTCCAGGTCGCCCCGGACGAAGTACGGGTGGTAGTCGCCCCCGCACAGGCGCGCGATCTCGTCGCGGTCCGGCCCGGCCTCCGCGTCCTCGTCCGTGGCCGTCCGCGAGCCCGCCGGGACGTGGGCGAGGACGGCGCGCTCCTCGGACTCGACCCGGCCCGTGGCTTGCGCGGCCTCTCCCGTGTCGCCGCCGCCGGGGGCCACCGGCTCGCCGCGGAGGAGGCGCAGGGCCACGACCGCCCCGGCTCCCCAGAGGGCGGCCCCCGACAGGACCGCGACGCCGACCGCGAGAGCTCGCCTCATCGGGCCGTGGGCGGCGCGGGGAGCCCGAGCTTCTTGAGGACCTCGAGCAGGTCGGCCCAGGCGTCGCGCTTCCGGTCGGGCTGGCGGAGGAGGAACGAGGGGTGGAAGGTCGGCATCACCGGGACGCCGCGCCAGGTCCCCCAGCGGCCGCGCAGCTTCATGATCCCCTCCTCGGTCTCGAGGAGGAACTGCGCGGCGAACTTCCCGAGGGCCACGATCACCTGCGGCCGGACGATCGCGATCTGGGCCTCCAGGTACCCCCGGCAGGAGGCGATCTCCGCGGGCTCCGGGTTGCGGTTGTCCGGGGGGCGGCACTTCAGGACGTTGGCGATGTAGACGTCCCTCCGCGAGAGCCCCATCCCCGCCTCGATCATCCGCGTCAGGAGCTGCCCCGCGCGGCCGACGAACGGCACCCCCTGGGCGTCCTCGTCCGCCCCGGGGGCCTCGCCGACGAACATCAGGCGAGCCGCGGGCGAGCCGTCGGAGAAGACGGTCTGGGTCCTCGTCCGGTGGAGCGGACAGCGCTCGCACGCCGCCACCCGGCGCGAGAGCTCTTCCAGCGTCGGGAGCGCCTGTGCGGGATCGGCCGGCGGGGACGCGGCCGGTCCCCGGGAGAGCGGGAGAGGCGCCGGATCGGCCGGCGTCGCGGGCCGGCGGAGGTGGAGCTCCGCCACGCCGAGGTCCCGGAAGTAGGCGACGGCGTCGGTCAGGGGGTCGGGCCGGGAGCGCCGCCGGTCGCGCAACGCGTCCTCCTCCGGTCGATCAGGGCCGCGAGGCGGTCCAGGATCCTGCCTGCCACGACCGTCTTCGAGGCCCGGGGCACCGCTTCCTCCGCCGGCTCCCCCGCGTCCGGCGTGCCGGCCAGGAGGATCACCTCGTTCTCGTCGGAGTCGAAGCCGGTCCCGGGCCGCGAGACGTCGTTGGCCACCAGCAGGTCGACGCCCTTCTCGGCGAGCTTCCGGCGGGCGTTGGCGACCAGGTCCTCCGTCTCGGCGGCGAAGGCGACGACCACCTGCTCCGGGCGCCGGGCCCCCGCGACGGCCCCGAGGATGTCGGGCGCCAGCTCCAGGGTGACCTGGGGGATTCCGGCCGCCCGCTTGATCTTCCCGCGAGACGGGGCGGCCGCGACGAAGTCCGCGGGGGCGGCTGCCATGACGAGCGCGTCCGACTCGCCCAGGTGGGCGAGGACCGCGTCGCGCATCTCGGAAGTCCGCTCGACCCTCACGAGCGTGACTCCCGGGGGGGGCGTCAAAGCGACCGGCCCGCTGACGAGGACGACCGTGGCGCCGCGGCGCCCGGCCTCGCGCGCCACGGCGTACCCCATCCGGCCCGAGCTCCGGTTGGAGAGGAAGCGGACGGGGTCGATCGGCTCGCGCGTCGGCCCCGCAGTGACCAGGACGGTCCGCCCCTCCAGCGAGACGGCGGCCCCGGCCGCCGCGAAGACGGCGTCGGCGACGCGCTCGGGCGAGGCGAGCCGGCCGGGTCCGACGTCCCCGCAGGCCAGGTCGCCGGCCTCCGGCTCGACGACGCTCGCCCCCCGCGCGCGGAGGATCGCGAGGTTCTCGACCGTCGCCTCGTGAGCCCACATGAACGTGTTCATCGCCGGGGCCACGACGACCGCCCGGCGGTGCGCCAGGGCGTACGTCGAGAGGACGTCGTCGGCCACCCCGCGAGCCATCTTCGCCAGGCTGTCCGCCGTCGCCGGGGCGACGGCCAGGACGTCGGTCCGGCGCGCCAGCTCCACGTGGTCGACGGCCCCCGAGGCGGCGTCCCAGAGGTCCGCCACCACGGGGCGCCGGGAGAGGACGGACAGCGTCAGCGGCGTCAGGAAGCGCTGCGCCGCCGCCGTCATCATCACCGTCACCTCGGCGCCCCTCTCGACGAGGCGCCGGACGACCTCGGCCGACTTGTAGGCCGCGATCCCCCCGGTCACGCCGAGGACGACGCGCGGCGGCCGGGAGCCGGAGCGGTCGGAGGGCTCCACCCGGACGGCCTCAGTCGCCGGCGGTGGGGAGCGGGTCCTCCGGGAGCGGAGCCTCCTCGGTGGCGGGCGCGCCGCCGATCTGCCAGCGGACGAGGTCGGCGCCGACCTCGTCGAGGGCGACGCGGGTCGGCTTGACGTGCCGGCTCTCCAGCTTCGGGCGGGCGCCCTGGATCAGCTGCTCGGCGCGCCGGGCCGCGATGTGGACGAGCCGGAACTTGGACTCGATGTTCGGGGGGAGATCGGTCATGGGCACCTCAGATAAGCCTCGATGGGGATGTCTCCCGCCGCCCTCTCAGACGGCGAAGCCTCTCAGGATCGACTCCAGACGCTCCCGGCGCCTCGCGGGGCTGGCGCGCCGGGCGACGACGATGGCGCGGAGCTCGTCCGCGGCCTCGTCCAGGGAATCGTTGATTATCGCATAGTCGTACTCGCCGAACTCCCCCATCTCCCGCGCCGCCGCCGAGAGCCGCCGGGCGACCGCCTCCGGCGAGTCCGAGGCCCTCGCCCTCAGCCGGCTCTCCAGGACGGTCCGGGAGGGGGGGAAGACGAAGATCTTCACCACGTCCGGGATCCGGGACCGGACCTGCCGCGCCCCCTGGACGTCGATGTCGAGGAGGACGTCGACCCCGGCGAGGAGGCGCGGTTCCACCTCCCGGCGCGAGGTCCCGTAGAGGTTCCCGTGCACCTCCGCGCTCTCGAGGAAGCCGTCCTCCTCCCGGAGCGCCAGGAACTCGTCCCGGCCGATGAAGTGGTACTCCCGCCCGTCCACCTCGCCCGGGCGGGGGGCCCGGGTCGTGTGCGAGACGGAGAAGTAGAGAGACCCGGCCCCGAGCGAAGGGTCGTCGAGGAGCCGGCGGATGAGCGTCGTCTTCCCCGCTCCGGACGGGGAGGAGACGATGAAGAGGTCGCCGCGCGTCGTCGTCATTCCACGTTCTGCACCTGCTCCTTCAGCGCCTCGACGTCCGCCTTCAGGTCGAGGACGGCGCGCAGCGCCGGGAGCTCGCGGGACTTCTGCCCCGCCGTGTTGGTCTCGCGGTGGAGCTCCTGCGCCAGGAAGTCGAGCCGCTTGCCCGAGGGCCCTTCCGTCCCGAGGAGGCGCCGGATCTCGGCCAGGTGGGCGCGCAGGCGGTCGATCTCCTCGGCGACGTCGGCCTTCTCCGCCAGGAGCGCCACCTCCTGCGCCAGCCGCGCCTCGTCGAGGGCGATTCCCTCCACGATCTTCCGGACCCGCTCGGAGAGCTGCGCCTGGATCCTCTCGACGAGCCCGACGCGTTCCTCCTCCAGCCGGGAGACGCCGGCCTCCAGGCGGGAGACGATCGCCGCGACCGCCGAGCGGAGCGCCTCCCCCTCCCGCGCGCGGGTCCGGTCCAGGTCTGCCAGGGCGGCCTCGACGAGCCCCACCAGAGCTTCGCGCGAGGCGTCGTCGGGCTCGGCGGGCTCGTCGGTCCGCACGACCCCCGGGAGCGCGAGGAGGTCGCGCGCGGTCAGCTCGGCCGGGAGGGCCCGGCCACCGGCGGCCTCGCGCCAGGCGGCGGCGTAGCGGGCCGCGGTCTCGGGGTCGAACGCGGCCGACCGCGCCGCCGGCCGGGTCGTCCGCACCAGGACGTCCACGTGCCCGCGCCCCACGGAGGCCGCCACGAGCCGACGGAGCGCGGGCTCGGCGGCGGACCACTCGTCGCGCAGCTTCAGCGAGACGTCCAGGAACCGGTGGTTGACGGAGCGGACGACGACCGACGCCTCCGTCCCGTCCGGAAGCGTGCCCGACGCCCGCCCGAATCCCGTCATCGACTTCAACTCCCCGTCCCTCCTTCCGAGGCCTCCCCGTCGAAGGCCTGCAGCTCGTGCAGCCGCCGGTAGAGGCCCCCGGCCGCCAGGAGCTCCGCGTGCGTCCCGCGCTCCACGACCTGGCCGGCGTCGAGGACGACGATCTGGTCGGCCCGCCGCACCGTCGAGAGGCGGTGCGCGATGACCACCGTCGTCCGCCCCTGCATCAGACGTTCCAGCGCCTCCTGGACCGCGCGCTCGCTCTCGGTGTCCAGCGCCGACGTCGCCTCGTCCAGGAGGAGGATCGGCGGGTCCTTCAGGACGGCGCGGGCGATGGCCAGCCGCTGGCGCTGCCCGCCCGAGAGCCGGCTCCCCCCCTCTCCCACGCGCGTCGAGAGGCCCTCCGGCAGCGCCCGCACGAAGGCCTCGGCGTTGGCGGCCGAAAGGGCCGCCCAGACGGCCTCGTCCCCGACGTCGTCGCGCCCGTAGGCCACGTTCCGGCGGACCGTGTCGTCGAAGAGGACCACGTCCTGCGAGACGAGGCCGAAGGCCCCGCGGAGGGAGGCCAGCGTCACGTCCCTCAAGTCGGTCCCGTCGACGGTCACGGCGCCCGCGGTGACGTCCAGGAACCGCGGGAGGAGGTTGACGAGCGTCGACTTCCCGGCGCCCGAGGGCCCGACGAGCGCGGTCACGGATCCCCGGGGCACGGTCAGGTCGATCCCCGAGAGGACGTCCGGCCCGCCGTCGTAGGCGAAGCGGACCCCGCGGAGGGCCAGCTCCCGCTGGAACGGCGGCAGGTTCGTCGCGCCCGGGCGGTCCGTCACGCCGACCGGCTCGTCCAGGACCTCGAACAGCCGCCGGGCCGACGCCAGCGCGTGCTGCAGGGCCAGGTTCGTCCGCGTCGCCCGCTTGAACGGCTGGTACATCATCACCATTCCGACGCCGAACGAGATGAACTCGCCGAGGGTCATCGCGCCGGTCCCGATCCGCCGGCCCGCGTAGCCGAGGAGGACGAGGAAGGCCAGGACCGAGGCGGTCTCGACGAGGGGCGAGGAGAGCGCCATCACGCGCGCGGCGCTCTTCAGGAGGCGGAAGGTCCGGCCGTTGACGTCGTCGAACCGGGCGGCCTCGTACCGCTCGGCCCCGTAGGCCTGGACGATCCTGTGACCTCGGACGGTCTCCGAGAGGACGCCCGTCAGGTCCCCCATCCGCTCCCGCCCCGCGCGCGAGATGCTGCGGAGCCTCCGCGCGATCAGGACGACCGGCACGACGATGGCCGGGGCCACCACGAGCGCGACGAGGGTGAGGCGAGGCGAGCGCGAGACGACCAGGACGAGGAGGGCCCCGAGCGTGGCCAGCGACTGGACCAGGTCGGCCAGGTCGGTCCCGAAGAGGCTCTGGATCCGGTCGACGTCCCCCGTCACGCGGGCGATCAGGTCCCCGGAGGGGTGCCGGGCGTGGAACGCGCCCGACTGCTCCAGGAGCCGGCGATAGAGGGTCCCCCGGAGGTCCCGGACGAAGGCCAGCCCGACCGCGTTGAAACGGTACTCGGCCAGGAACGCGCAGGCGTTCTTCAGGAGGAAGGCCGCGAACAGGATCAGCGGAAGCGCCAGGGCCCGGTTCGAGGCGTCCACCCCGGCCGCCGAGAGGCCCGCGGCCAGCGCGCCGTCCAGGGCGCGGATGAGCGGCGTCCGCTCCCGGGCGCCCGAGCCGAGGAGCCCCTTCACCGCGCCCGCCGTCGGGTCCTTGGCGACCTCCTCGGCCACGGCCGTGCGCTCGGACGGGGCGAGGACCTGGTCGAACAGGGGTCCGAACAGGTACGCGACGAGCGTCGTGAAGACGGCGACCCCCAGCATCGCCAGGAGGGCCGCCAGGGCCGCCCCGGCGTGGGGGCGGAACAGGCGCAGGAGGCGGCGGAAGTCGCTCACGGGCGGACGCCGTCCCGTTCCGGGGCGCCTCGCCCGAGGGCCCGGAGGAGGGCCTCGGCCGCGCGCCGGGCCGCGCCGGGCTCCCCGAGCTCGACGGCTCCTTCCGAGAGCCGCTCGCGGCAGCGGGCCGAGAGCTCCGGGCGGTCGAGGAACGCCTCGACCTCGGCGGCGATCCTCTCGGGGGTGGCTTCGTCCTGGACCAGCTCCGGGACGGCCGGACCCTCGCCTTCCCGCCGGGTCAGGAGGTTGGCCATCGCGATCCACGGCACCTTCACGACGGCCTTGCCGATCCAGTAGCTGATCCGGTTGACGCGGTAGACGACCACCATCGGGACCCGCGCGAGGAGACCCTCCACGGTCGCCGTCCCCGACGCCACGAGGAGGACGTCGGAGGCGGCCAGGAGCGACAGGTGGGGGCCGGAGACGACCTGCCAGGCATCGACCGCGGGCCCGCCGATCTCCCGCAGGAGCCCGTCGGGGACCGAGTCGGCGCGGACGAGGACGACGTCCACGTCGGAGCGGCGCGCCAGCAGCCTGAGGAGGCCGTCGCGCATCGGCGGGAGGAGGCGCTCGATCTCCCCTTTCCGCGAGCCGGGCATGACGACGACGCGGCGCCGCCCGGGGGCGGGCTGCGGGGCCGGCTCGGAGAGCTCTCGCGCGGCGGCGTCGACGAGGGGGTGGCCGACCCACCACACCGTCCCGCCGAGCCCGCGCTCGTCGTACCACCTCTTCTCGAAGCGGAAGAGGACGAGGAGGGCCCGTCCCCGCGCGACGATCTTCCGGGCGCGGCGGCTGCGCCAGGCCCAGACCTGGGGCGAGACGTAGAAGACGACCGGGACGCCGCGCCGCGACAGCTTGCGGGCCAGGGGGAGGTTGAAGTCCGGCGAGTCGATCAGGACGGCGGCGTCCACCGCCTCGGACACCGCCGCCTCCACCAGCCGCCCGGCGAGCCGCCGCGCGAACCGGACCTTGGAGAGAGCCTCGACGATGCCGACGACCGCGAGGTCCTTCTGGTGGGCGAGGAGCCGCGTCCCGGCGGCGAGGCAGCCGTCGCCGCCGACCCCGACGGACGTCAGGGACGGGTCCAGCCGCGCGAGCTCCGCCAGGAGGGCGGAGGCGTGCTGATCGCCGGAGACCTCGCCTGCGACGACGAGGAGCTTCACGGCCGTCCCCCGTGCCGGCCCAGAGCCAGGAGGACCCAGCCGATCGCCACGGCGGAGCCCACGAGCGCGAGGAAGACGCGGCCGAAGAGGCGGCGCCTGTCGGCCGCGCCGTCGCGCCAGAGGAGGGCGAGGAAGGTGGAGACGATCGCCGCCAGGAGGACGAGGAGGAGGAAGTGGTCGGCCAGCGCGGAGGGGCCCCTCACGAGGCCTCCCGGAGCCGCCGGACGAGGAGGTCCACGACGAGGAGGAGGTTCATCGTCCCGGCCGTCAGGAGGTAGGCCTCGCCGTACTCGGAGGTCGGCGAGGCGGGGTCGCCCGCGCCCAGCCCGAGGAGGCGCACCCCGGCCGAGAGGACCCCGGTGGCCGTCGTGGCGACGAGGGCGATCGCCGAGAAGGGCGACGTCGCGGTCCGGGGGATCCCGCCGTCGAGCGCCAGGCCGACGGCGAAGGCCGTGGCGACGAGGGCGAAGAAGGCGGCTCCCCGCCGCTTGTCCCCGATCGAGACGTGGCCGAGGCCCGGGACGAGCAGCGTCAGGAGCACGGCCCGGAGCACGCCGGGGCGCCGGGCGGCCCTCGCGTCGCCGGCCGGGGGCCCCGGGGGCGTCGCGTCCGGCTCCGTCACGCCGAAGCGAAGCGGGCCGCGAGCCGCCGGCGCGTCACCGGGAGCTCCTCCGGCACGGTCCGCGACCCGGAGGCGACGGTGAGGAAGTTCGTGTCGCCGTCCCAGCGGGGCACCACGTGGAGGTGGGCGTGGTCCGCGATCCCGGCGCCGGCGCTCCGTCCGATGTTCAGGCCGAGGTTCAGGCCGTGCGGGTGGTACTCCTCCCGCAGCGCGGACTCGGCCCGCGCCCCCAGCTCGATCATCTCCCGGCGCTCCTCGGGCGCCATCCCGGAGAGGTCCGCCCGGTGCGCGAAGGGGACGACCATCAGGTGCCCGTTCGTGTAGGGGAAGCGGTTCAGGACGACGTACGCCGTGGCGCCGCGGAAGACGATCAGCGCGTCCTCGTCCGGCTGGAGCGGGAGGGAGCAGAAGAGGCAGTCCCCCTTCGCGGGGGCGGCGAGGCCGGTCAGGTAGCTCATCCTCCAGGGCGTGTAGAGGACCTCGTTCAACGGGAGGGCTCGGCGGCCGCCGGGGCGTCCGCCCCGGCCTCCGGCCGGTTGAGGAGCTCCTTCAGCTTCTTGCCCGGCTTGAAGTACGGGACCCGCTTGGGGGGGACCATCACCTTCACGCCGCTCTTCTTCGGGTTGCGGGCCATCCGCGCGCCGCGCTGCCGGAGCTTGAAGCTGCCGAAGCCCCGGAGCTCGATCTTCTGGCCGCTCTTCAGGGAGGCGACGATGCCGTCGAAGACCGACTCGACCACGGCCTCGGCCTGCTTCTTCGTCAGGCCCGAGACGCGGGCGACCTCCTCCACGAGGTCCGCCTTCGTCGTCGTCCGGTCGGTGCGGCTCACCACAGGTAGTACGCGTTCCATCCGCCCCCCACCGGGACGCCGGCCAGCAGGCGTCCCGCAACGGTCTCGTCCGCCCGCGAGGACAGGATCGAGAGGAGCCCGGCCCGCGGCGGCTTCGGGTGCCAGACCGCGGCCGGGAGAGAGAGGCCCGCGCGGCGGGCCGCCCAGTCGATCGCGTCGCGCAGGTCGCCGATCTCGTCGACGAGCCCGAGGGCGAGGGCCTCCTCGCCCGTCACGACGCGGCCATCCGACATCCGTTCCAGCGCGCCGGGCGCGAGCCTCTCGCCGCGCCCCTCCGAGACGGCCTTCTGGAACTGCGCGCGCATCCGGTCGATCAGCTCCTGGAAGTAGGCCTTCTCCTCCTCGGTGAGGGGCCGGGACGGGTTCCCGGCGTCCTTCAGGGCGCCGCTCTTGAACGTCACCGGGCGCAGCCTGGCCCAGTCCAGGAGGTCGCCGTAGTTCACCCACTGGAGGATCACGCCGATCGAGCCGGTGATCGTCCCCGGGTTGGCGAAGACGCGCTCGGCGGCGGCGGAGGCGTAGTAGCCCCCCGACGCCGCGACCCCCTCCATGGAGACCGCGACGGGCCGTCCCGTCTCCCGCCGGAACCGCAGGATCTCGCGGTGGATCTCCTGCGAGGCGGCGACGCCGCCCCCGGGCGAGTTCACCCTCACCACGACCGCCTTCACCGTCGGGCTGGACCGGAACTTGCCGAGCGTCTCGCGCAGGGGCTCGGCCGTGAGGAGGACGCCCTCCAGGTCCGCGACGCCCACCCGTCCGCCCAGCGCCAGCCCGCCGCCGCCGCCCTCCTCCGACGAGACGGCGGCGAGCAGGACGACGACCAGCCCGGCCACCAGCAGGCCGGCGCAGCCGATCCCGGCGAGACCCCAGGCCACCGTCGAACGCTTCATCGGCGTTCGAGCTCCTCCCGGGGGGCCTACTCGGAGGGCTCGGCCGCGGGCTCCTTCGCCCCGGCCTCGTCCTCCCCGTGGGCCTCACCCGCAGCCTCCTCGGCCGGCGCCGTGGGCTCTTCCTCGCCGGCCGCCTCCGCGCCAGAGGCCTCGGCCTCCGGCGCGTGCGGCTCCTCCTCGGGGACGTCGCGCGACGAGAGGCCGATCCGCTGCTCGTCGACCTCGATCCGCAGGATCCGGACGCGGATCGGGTCGTCCGGGTGGTAGAACTCGGAGAGCTTCCGCCCGCGCGGGAGGTTCGTCTCCGAGATGTGCATCAGGCCCTCGAGGCCGCCGGGGAGCCGGACGAAGACGCCGAAGTCGGCCACCTTCGCCACGGTCCCGGAGACGACCTCGCCCGGGTGGTGCTCGCTGGCGAACTCCTCCCACTCGTTCGGGCGGAACTCCTTGATCGAGAGGCTGATCCGGCGGTTCTCGACGTCGATCGCGGTGAGCACGGCCTGGATCTTGTCGCCCTTCTTGAGCACTTCGGAAGCGTGCTTGACCCGGCGTCCCCACGACATGTCGGAGACGTGGACGAGCCCGTCGATCCCCTCCTCGATCTCGACGAAGGCGCCGAAGTCGGTCAGGTTCCTCACCACGCCCTCGACGCGGTCGCCGATCCGGTACTTCTCGGCCAGCGCCTCCCAGGGGTTCGGCTCGGTGGCGCGGAGCGAGAGGGAGAGCCGGCGCTGCTCGACGTTCACGTCGGAGATGACGGCCTCGACGACCTCGCCGATCGTGAGGATCTTCGAGGGGTTCTTCACCTTCTTCGTCCACGACATCTCGGAGACGTGGATGAGCCCCTCGATCCCCTCCTCCAGCTCGACGAACGCGCCGTAGTCGGTCAGGGAGACGACGGTCCCCCGCACGCGCGCGCCGACCGGGTAATGGGCCGGCAGGTCGTGCCACGGGTCCGGCTTGAGCTGCTTCATCCCGAGGGAGATGCGGCCGCTCTCGGGGTCGAACTTCAGGACCTTGACCTCGACCTCCTGCCCCACCTTCACCGCGTCGGAGGGGTGCGCCAGGCGGCCCCAGGACATGTCGGTGATGTGGAGGAGGCCGTCGATCCCGCCGAGGTCGACGAAGGCGCCGTACTCGGTCAGGTTCTTGACGACGCCCTTCATCGTCCGGCCCTCGGCCAGCGCCGCGGCGGCTTCCTTCTTCCGCGCGTCGGCCAGCTCCTCGAGGACGGCCTTGCGCGACAGGACGATGTTGCCGCGCTTCTTGTCCAGGCCGACGACCCGGAAGTCGAGCTCGCGCCCGCGCAGGACGTCGAGGTTCTTCAGGGGCCGCGTGTCGGCGAGCGAGCCGGGGAGGAAGGCGCGGACGCCGATGTCGACGGCGAGGCCCCCCTTCACCCGCTCCAGCACGCGTCCCCGCACGGGGGCGCCGCTCTGGAAGGCCTGCTCGACGGCGTCCCAGGCCTTGTTGCGCCGCGCCTTCTCGTACGAGAGGACGACGTAGCCGGAGGCGTCCTCGGTCTTCTCGAGGATCGCGTCGATCTCCTGCCCGGGCTGGGGCATCTGGTCGGCGGGGACGTGGGCGAACTCGCGGCGGGGGATCATCCCCTCCGACTTGAAGCCGATGTCGACGAGCACCTCGTCGTCGGTCACCTGGAGGACCCGCCCGCGGATCAGCTCGCCCTCCGTGAGCGAGCGTTCGCTCTCCGCCAGGAGCTGGGCGAAGTCCCCGTTGTCTCCGCCCTCCTCGGGCTTGCGCCCGGCGCGGTCCTTCAGTTCCTCAGGCGACATGGACAGAAACCTCCTTGAGGGGCGAGAGGCCGGACGTGGCGTCGCTTCCGGCTCCGGGGCCCGAAGTGTTGATCGTAGGCGGATTTGCGGGTCCGGTCAACTGCCCGCGCGAGCGTCCACCTCGGCGCGGCAGCGACGCACCACGTCCTCCAGCTCGAGGTCCGAGGTGTCCACCCGGACGTACGTCTCGTCGCAGGTCAGCGGCGAGTCCTCGCGCGTGGAGTCCGCCAGGTCGCGGGCGCGCATCTGCGCCCGCACTTCCTCGAGCGGTCGGGGATCCCCCTTGGACGCGAGCTCCCGGGAGCGCCGGAGCGCCCGGACCTCTTCCCGGGCGTCCAGGAAGAGCTTCACCGTCGCCTCCGGGACGACCTTCGTCCCGATGTCGCGCCCCTCGAGGACGCCGCCGGAGGAGAGCGCCAGCTCCCGCTGGAGGGCCGCGAGCCTGCGCCTCACGCCCGGGATCGCCGACACCGCCGAGGCGTACAGCGAGACCTCGGGCTCCCGGATCTCGTCGGAGACGTCCTCGCCGTCGAGGAGGGTCCGCGGCCCGCCTTCCCCGGGCACCACGCGGACGTCGGCGCGCCGCGCCAGCTCCGCGACCTCCTCCGGCCGCTCGATCGGGAGCGTGACGCCCCGGCGGCGGGCTCCGAGGCCGATGGCCCGGTACATCGCGCCGGTGTCGAGGTACGGAACCCCCAGCTCGGCGGCCAGCCTCCGGCCGACCGAGGACTTCCCCACCCCGGACGGGCCGTCGATGGCCACGACGAGCGGACCCCTCATCCGGCCACGGCCCCCGCGGGGGCGGCGCCGATCCGGCCGACCGCGCGGAGCTCGTCGAGGACGGCCAGGAACCGGTCGTTCTCCTCGCGGGTCCCGACCGAGACGCGGAAGCCGCGCGGGTAGCCCCAGCCCGCCATCGGGCGGACGATGACGCCGCGCCGGGCGAACTCGGGCTCGAGCGGGGCGAACTCCCCGTCCACCTCGACCAGCAGGAAGTTCCCGATCGAGGGGTGGACCGCGAGTCGACGCTCCGAGAGGGCCGAGAAGAGCCGCGCCCGCTCCGCGACGACGAGGTCGCGAACCCGCGTCCGGTGCTCGGTGTCGTCGAGGGCGGCGAGCGCCGCGGCCTGGGCGACGAGGTTGGCGTTGAACGGCTCGCGGACCTTGTGCATCGCCGACAGGACCTCCACCGGCCCGAAGCCGTACCCGATCCTCAGGCCCGCCAGGCCGGCGATCTTCGAGAACGTCCTCAGGACGAGGATCGGCCGTCCGGCGCGGAGGTGGACCAGGCCGTCCGGGTAGTCGGGGACGAGCCCAGCGGCGAACTCGAAGTAGGCCTCGTCCAAGACGAAGAGGACCTCCTCCGGCAGCGAGGCGACGAAGCGGTCGAGCTCCTCCCGCCGGGCGTAGGCACCGGTCGGGTTATTCGGGTTGGCCAGCGCTACCACCTTCGTCCGCGGCCCGATCGCTTCGCGCATCGCCGGGAGATCCGGCGTCAGGTCGGGCCGCGTCGGCACCCGCACGAGCCTCCCCGCGGCGCGGCCGGTGGCCACCGGGAACATCCCGAAGATCCCGTGGGGGACGACGACCTCGTCGCCCGGGTCGACGAAGGAGCGGATCGTGATGTCGATCAGCTCCGAGGCGCCGGCGCCGAGGATCACCTGGTCCGCCTCGACGGCGAACCGCTCCGCGATCGCCCGGCGGAGGAAGGTGGCCGAGCCGTCGGGGTACCGGTGCACCTCCAGGAGGGCCTTGGCGGCCGCCTCGAGCGCCTTCGGCGACGGTCCGAGGGGGTTCTCGTTGGAGGCGAGCTTGACCGCCCCGTGGATGCCGTACTGCGCCTCGACCTCCTCGATCGGGCGGCCGGGCACGTACGGCGCGAGTGCGGCGACGGCGGGACGGGGCGCGGGACGGCTCATCTCTTCCTCCCCTGGCTTCGGGCGCCTTCGTTCGGCGGGCTCGTCCGGGCGGAGCGCCGCCGGGCGGTGGGACGGCGGGCTCGTCCGGGCGGGCGCCGCTCCTGGCCGGAGGCGAACAGGGAGCGGACCTCTTCGGGCGTCAGGTCGCGGAACTGCCCCGGCGAGAGCGAGCGGTCCCGGATCGGGCCGATGGCCACCCGGCGGAGCTTGGAGACCGGGTGCCCGACCGACTGGAGCATCCTCCGGACCTGGCGGGAGCGCCCCTCGGTGAGCGTCACCTTCAGCCAGGCGTTTCCGCCCACGCCCTGGCGTTCGGGCGTCGTCTCGACGATCTCGACCTCGGCCGGGGCGGTCCTCTTGCCGTCGAGGAAGACCCCGGCGCGGAGCCTGGCGAGCTCGCCGGGAGTCGGGATGCCGGAGACCTTCACCTCGTACTCCTTCCGGCAGCCTCCGGAGGGGTGCGTGACCTTCTGGACGAGCGCCCCGTCGTCCGTCAGGAGGAGGAGCCCCTCCGACTCCACGTCGAGGCGCCCCGCGGGGACGACCCTCTCGGAGATCCGCGAGCGGAGGAGGTCGACGACGGTCGTCCGCCCTTCCTCGTCCTGGCGGGTGACGACCACGCCTCGGGGCTTGTTGAGGAGGACGTACCGCCTCCGCCGGGCGGCGCGCACGAGCTTCCCGTCCACCTTGACGTGGTCGGTCTCGAGGTCTGCCTTCGTCCCGAGCTCGGTGACGACGACCCCGTTGACCGTCACCTTCCCTTCCCGGATCAGCTCCTCGGCGGCCCGCCGGGAGGCGACCCCCGCGGAGGCCAGGAGCTTCTGGAGCCGTTCGGCTGGCATCGGGGCGGATCCTCCCGGGGGCCGGACGGCCCGCGGCTATTCTCCCACCGTGTCGTCGGGGACGGCCGTCGCGTCGTCGGGAGGCGCGGGCTCCGGCCCGCCGGCTGCCTCGGCCACTTCGGCCACTTCGGCCGCTTCGGCCTCCTCGGCCGGGAAGAGCTCGGTCTGCGAGGGAGCGGGCGCTGGGGCCTCCTGGCCGTAGACGGCCTCCAGCTCCTCGGGCTTCGGGAGCTCGCCCAGCGCGTTCAGGCCGAACCGGAGGAGGAACTCCTTCGTCGTCTTGTACAGGAACGGGGTCCCGACGACCTCCTTCCGGCCGGCCGTCGTGATCAGCTTCCGGTCGAGGAGGGTCCGGAGCGAGGACGACGAGTTCACGCCCCTAAGCTCGGCGATCTCCGGTCCCGTGATCGGCTGCCGGTAGGCCACGATGGCGAGGGTCTCCAGCGCGGCCATCGACAGGCGGCTCCGGCCGTCGAGGCCCAGGAGGCGGCGGACCGGGTAGTCGAACTCGGGGCGCGAGACGAGGCGGACGCCCCCGGCGGCCCGGTCGAGGCGGACGCCCCGGCCGGCCGCCTCGCACTCCCGCTCGATCGCCTGGAGAGCCGCCAGGACGGCCTCGACGGGCAGCTCGGCCGCCTCCGCGAGCCGCTCCGGGGAGTGGGGCTTGCCGGAGGCGTAGAGCATCGCCTCGACGACGGCCCGGGCGCCGGCCTCCCCCGCCGCGGTCTCGGGCGAGCTGGCCGGCGCCTCCGGCGCCGCGGCTCCCTCCGTCGGCGGGGGGACGGAAGCCGCGACCGGCTCGGCGGCCCCCGCGTCGCCGCCCTCGGCCTGGGGCGTCGGGATCTTCTCTTCTGCCATCGGCTACCGGTACGCCTCCTTGAAGTCCGTGAGGGAGACCTCCTCCTCGGTCCGCTCCAGGTAGATCTCGCCGAACTCCTCGGCCTGCAGCGCCCGGACGATCCTGAGCCGCAACAGCTCGAGGAGGGCGAGGAAGACGGCGATGGCCTCGGCGCGCCCCGACAGGGACCGGAAGACGTCCGAGAGCGGGGTCGGCCCGCCGCCCTCGCGGACGCGCCCGAGCATCTCGTCCATCTTCTCCCGGATCGAGAAGGTCTGGTGGGCGATCGCCAGCGCGGGCGGGTGGGCCGAGCGGTACCGCTCCAGGACGCCCCGGAACATCGTCAGGAGGTCGAAGAGGGAGACCTCCGACAGCTCGGCCTCCTCCTCGGCTTCCTCCTCCCCGGGGGCGGCCTCGGGCTTCACGCTCGGGCGGGCCCAGAGGCCGAGGCGCTCCACGTCGACCTCGTGGAGGGACTCGGCCGCGACCTTGTACTTCCGGTACTCCAGGAGCCGCCGGACGAGGGCGTCCCGCGGGTCCTCCACGGGGACGCCCTCGGGGGTCGTCGGCCGCGGGAGGACCATCTGCGACTTGATCGAGACGAGGAGGGCCTCGACGTAGAGGAACTCCGCGGCCACCTCGAGGTCGAGCTCCGTCATCAGGACGAGGTAGTCGTGGTACTGCCGGCAGATCTCGGCGACCGGGATGTCCCGGAGGTCGACCTCGTTCTTCCGGATCAGGTGCAGCAGCAGGTCGAGAGGCCCCTCGAACTGCGGCAGCCTCACCGGGTACGGCTGGACGAGCTCGGCCCCCGGAGGGACCGGGATGCGGACCCCCTCGGCCATCAGAAGAGCTTCATCGCGTCGGTTACCCTGTCCATCGTCTCCGAGGCGATCCCTCGCGCGGTCGCGTTCCCCGCCTCGAGGACCTCGCGCACCCACCCCGGGCGCGCCACGATCGCGGCGCGCCGCTCGCGGACCGGCTCCAGCGCGGCGTTCATGTTCCGGATCAGGTGCTTCTTGCAGTCGACGCACCCGCGGGCCGCGGTCCGGCACTCGCGGTCGACCTCGGCCACCTCGTCCGGGGGCGAGTAGAGCCCGTGGAACGGGAAGAGGTTGCAGGTGTCCGGGTCGCCCGGGTCGGAGCGGCGGGCCCGCTTCGGGTCCGTCACCATCGACATCACCTTCGCCCGCACCTCCTCGGCCGAGTCGGAGAGGTTGATGGTGTTCCCGTAGCTCTTCGACATCTTCCGCCCGTCCAGGCCCGGCACCTTGGGCGTCGAGGTGAAGAGCGCCCGCGGCTCCGGGAAGACCTCGCCGTAGAGCGAGTTGAAGCGCCGGACGATCTCCCGGCAGATCTCCAGGTGGCTCTCCTGGTCCTTCCCCACCGGCACGTAGTGGGCGAGGTAGAGGGCGATGTCGGCGGTCATCAGCACCGGGTAGCCGAGGAAGCCGAAGGTCCCGAGGTCCTTCTCGCGCAGCTGCTCCAGCTGCTCCTTGTACGTCGGCACCCGCTCCAGCCAGCCGAGGGGCGTCACCATCCCGAAGACGAGCGCCAGCTCGGCCGTCTGCGGGACGCGCGACTGGACGAAGACCACCGCCTTCTCCGGGTCGAGGCCGACCGAGAGCCAGTCCGTCACCGCCTCCAGCGTCGCCTCGCGGACGGCCGAGGTGTCGGCGTAGTCCGTCGTCAGCGCGTGCAGGTCGGCCACGAAGTAGTGGCAGCGGTAGTCGTCCTGCAGGTCGACCCAGTTCTTCACCGCCCCCCAGTAGTTCCCGAGGTGGACCCGGCCGGTCGGCCGGAGGCCGGAGAGGACGATCTTCCGCGAGTCGTTCGGGCTCAAGAGGGTCCCCCGACGAGCCAGCGCAGGACGGCGGCCTGCGGCGGCCCGAGGACGTACCGGAACGCCCCCGTGAAGACGAGGACGGCGAGGATCAGGAAGCCGTACCGGCGCAGCCAGAAGAGCTTGGGGTAGAGCTGCACCGGCGCGACCCCCTCGACCACGCCGAAACCGTCGAGCGGCGGCACCGGCAGGAGGTTGAAGAGGGCGAGCGAGACGTTCACGAGCGTCCCGTACGCCGCGACGAAGAAGAGCGGAACGGCCACCGCCGCCAGCTCCGGCGCGCCGCGGAAGGGCCGGAGGAGCGCCACGGCGGCGCCGAACGCCAGGGCCAGGGCGAGGTTGGAGAGGGGGCCCGCCGCCGAGACCCAGAGGTGGGCGCGCCGCGGGTTCGGGACGCCCCGGAGGTCGACGGGGACGGGCTTGGCCCAGCCGAACACCGGGGCCCCCGTGAAGGCCAGGACCGCCGGGATCAGGAGGCTGCCGAGCGGGTCGAGGTGGCGGATCGGGTTGAGCGTGATCCGCCCGAGGTCCCGCGCGGTCGTGTCGCCGAACCGGAGCGCGACGAGGCCGTGGGCCGACTCGTGCACCGAGACCGCAAACAGGAGCACGGCGACCTGGACGACGGTTGTGAAGAGCTGCTCGGGGGTCACGTTCGTGATCGTCGCTCGGGCGGGCGCGAGGCGGCGAATGCTAGCAGGTGCTAGCCGGGCCGATCGGCCCCGGCGGCGCCCTCGGCCGGGAGGCGGGCCGCCCGGCCGGCGGCGACCGCCTCGTCCAGGCTGCGGAAGTGCGGGAACCGTCCCTCCCGGACGGCGTCGAGGAGGAAAGGGTTCTGCGGGCCGACCCCGCAGAGCCCGAGCGACCCGCCCGAGGTGGCGAACCGCTCCGCCTCGCGGGCCAGCAGCGGGAGGAGCGACGTGGGGACGGCGGTGCAGGACGACAGGTCGACGAGCGCGTGGACGGCGCCGTTCTCGCGCGCCACGCGGAGGTAGTCGGCGAGCGCGGCCGTCTGCCCGACGGCCACGGCCCCGAGGACGCGGACCGTGGCCAGCTCCCCGTCGGTCCTCAGCGAGAGGTCCACGCCCGGAGGATGCCACACGCTCCCCCGCCGGCCGCGGACGTATGATCTCTCCCGCGTCGCGCTCGTTTAGGGCCGGCCGACAGGCCGCGCCGCGAGCGCGGGAGGGGCCATGGCGAACACCTGGGCGCTCCCCGCGTCCGTCCTCCTCGCGCCGGTCGCTGCTCTCCTCGGGTGCATGCCGGCCGTCTCCCCGGGGAGGTCCCCGGGGGCCACGCTCCCGGCGACGGCCCCGGTCTGCCGGCCTGGCGGGAGGCTCCTCGTCGAGGTGAAGCCGGCCGCCCTCTACGTCCACCCGGCGGTGGAGGTCGACCTGGCCGCCCGGTTCCCCCCTCCCGCCACCGGTTTCGGCCTGGCGGGCTTCAAGGCGCGCGACCCCGCGGACACCCCGTCGGGCGAGGACCTGGAGGACCCGAACCCCCGGCTCACCCGGGCGGCCGAGAAGGCGCTCGGCGGCGAGGGGCTGGACGTCCGGCTCCTCGGCGCGATCGACGGGGCCGCCCGGCGGAGGTCGCGGTGCGAGGTCGTCGTCTTCTCCGTCCCGCCTTCCGGCCTCGTCCCTTCGGCGGCGGACGACGTCTACGTCGTCGAGGCGGACCTCCTCTTCGGCGGTCGCCCGGCCGAGGTCCTCGCGCGCCTGGCCTGGTCCCACCTGAAGGACGCGACGGCGCTCCCGGCCTTCGAGGATTCGGTCGCCCGCTGCCGGCACCTCGGCGAGATGGGAAGCCACGGCGTCGTCGTGAACGTGTCGCAGGTGAAGAGGGGGATGGCGGCCTGCGAGGCGGTCGAGTCGGCCTTCGACGCGTTCGACTCCGTCCGGGTGGACCTGCCGGGCCGCCCGATGGAGGAGTGGCTGGAGAGGGACGCCGAGGCCCTCCGCCTCGAGCTCGACGAGGCCCTCCCGCGGATGGCCGCCCTGATGGCCGACCGCCTCCTCGGCCCGCCGCCCGCGGACTGAGGCCCGCCGGGAGCGGCCGGCTCCCCCGGTGGGCCGGGCCGCGCCCGCTGCGTCCGGGCCGCTGGGTGGCGGGTCCGGGTCAGTCCGGAGCCGGGACGGCGGACGGCCGGAGGAAGAGCGGCGGGTCCAGGACGTCCGCACGGCCCGAGGCGACGAGGGCGGCGGCCGCTGCCTTGGCGCGCGCCATCCACTCCCGGTCCCGGACGAGGTCGCCGACGCGGAAGAGCGGTAGGCCGCTCTGGCGCGTGCCCAGCGCGTCGCCCGGGCCCCTCCGGGAGAGGTCCTCCTCGGCGACGACGAAGCCGTCCTGGGTCCTCACGAGGACCTCCAGCCGCTCGCGCGCCTCGGCCGTCGCGGCTGGGCCGTAGAGGAGGACGCAGCGGGACGGCCGGGCGCCCCTCCCGACGCGCCCGCGCAGCTGGTGGAGCTGCGCCAGGCCGAACCTCTCGGCGTTCTCGACGGCGAGGTACGAGGCGTTCGGGACGTCGACGCCGACCTCGATCACCGTGGTGGCCGCCAGGACGTCGAGCTCCCCCGACGCGAACGCCGCCATCGCCCGCTCCCGCTCCTCGGCCGAGAGCCTCCCGTGGACGACGCCGATCGAGAGCCCCGGGAGGGCGCGGCGCACCTCGTCCGCGTGCTTCTCCACGGCCCTCGCGTCGATCCGGTCCGACTCCTCCACGAGCGGGACGACGACGTAGGCCTGTCCGCCCGTGGCCACCTCCGCGGCGATCTCGCGGAACACCTCCGGCCGTTCCCGGTCCGGCAGGACGCGCGTGGGGACCGGGTGCCGGCCCGGCGGGCGCTCGTCGAGCGTCGAGACGTCCAGGTCGCCGTACAGGGCGAGCGCCAGCGACCGGGGGATCGGGGTCGCCGACATGACGAGGAGGTGCGCCCGTTCCGCGCTCCGGGGGTCGCGCGCGGAGAGCGTCGTCCGCTGCGCGACGCCGAAGCGGTGCTGCTCGTCGATCACCACGAGGCCGAGCCGGTGGAAGGCGACCGGGTCGGAGAGGAGCGCGTGCGTCCCGACGAGGAGGTCGATCTCCCCCGCCGAGAGCGCCTCGAGGAGAGCCTTGCGGGGGCGCCCCCGGACGCGGCCGGTCAGGAGCGCGGGCGTCACGCCGGTCCCTTCCAGGAGCCGGAAGACCGTCGAGGCGTGCTGCTCGGCCAGGATCTCGGTCGGCGCCATCAGCGCGGTCTGGTAGCCGCGCGCGGCGGCGAGGACGGCCGAGAGGACGGCGACGATCGTCTTGCCGCTCCCGACGTCCCCCTGCAGGAGCCGGCGCATCGGGTGCCCGGAGCGGAAGTCGTCCCGGATCTCGCGGATCACCCGCTTCTGCGCGCCGGTGAGCGGGAACGGCAGGACGCTCCTCAGGCGCGCGCGGATCGCCTCGTCGGCGGCCAGGACGGGCGCGGTCTCGGCGTCCCACCGGCGGCGCCGGCGCGCGAGGCCGGCCTGGAACTCCAGGAACTCCTCGAAGACGAGGCGCGACAGGTGCGGCGAGGTGCGCCGCTCCCACGGCTCCGGCTCGGCGGGGCCGCCCGCGCTCCCCGGGAAGTGCGCCTCGGCGAGGCTCTCGTGGAGCGGCGGGAGGCGGTGGCGGGAGACGAGCTCGGACGGCAGCCGCTCGGGCAGGCGGCCGCGCAGTCCGTCGAGGAGCTCGGCGACGACGCGCCTCCGGAAGCGCGGCGTCAGCCCGGGGAGCCGCCGGTAGATCGGCACGACGCGGCCGACGGAGAGCGGGTCGCCCTCGCTCTCGGGCTCCACCTGCGGGTTCTCCACGACGAGGCCGCGCCGGAAGCGGCTGCCGAGCGAGGCGCTCCCCCAGGCGTAGAGGACCGTCCCTTCGGTCATCCAGCGCGCCAGGTACGGCTGGTTGAAGAAGACGAGCCTCACCGATCCGGTCCCGTCGTCCAGGATCGCCTCGAGGATCGTGAAGCCCGGCCGGCGGGTCCGGAGGAGGCGGGAGGAGAGGACGCTCCCGCGGAACGTGCGCGGCGGCCCTTCGGGGACGAGGTCGCGGATCGGCAGCACGCGCGATCGGTCCTCGTACCGGAACGGCAGGTGGAGGAGGAGGTCGAGGACGGTGACGACGCCCGCCCCCTCCAGCTCGCGCGCCCGCGCCGGGCCGATCCCGCGGACGCGGCCGACCGGGTCCGTCGGCGCGAGCGGGGATCCGGGAGGCGCGGTGGCCACGGCCCCCGCGCCGTCAGCCCTGCGTGACGCGGAACGTCAGGTCGACGAGGCCGAACCGGAGGCGGTCGCCGTCCTTCAGGGCGACCGGCGTCCCGGTCGGGATCCGCCGCCCGTTGACGAACGTGCCGTTCATCGTCCCGATCTCCTCGACGACCTTGAACTCGGTCCCGGTGTGGAGGATCTTGGCGTGGCGGCGGGAGACCGAGCGCTGCGCGTCGAGGGCGGTGAGGTCGACGTCGGGGCGGATCCCGGTGACGGGGTCGATCCGGCCCACGGTCGTCTCCTCCTCCCGGTTCAGGTAGAACTCCTCCTGCGAGGCGTCGGCGATGAGCCGGTAGATCTCGTGCCGCTCCCCCACCTTCGCGAAGAAGTCGGAGGACTCCTCGAGCGGGCGCGGGACGCCCGTCTGCTGCTCCAGCAGGGCCGTCGTCTCGCGGAGGCGCCTGGAGAGCTTCCGGAGCATCCGGACGGCGATCTCCCCGTTGTTCCGGAGCATCTCGTCGAACGTCGACTGGTTGATCCTCACGAGCTCGACGTCGGTGTGGGCGCGCGCCACCGCCGTGCGGGGGACGTCCTCGAGGATCGACATCTCGCCGAAGAAGTCCCCCTTCTCCAGCGTCGCCAGGAGCTTCTCCTCCCCCTTGAGGCGCTTGAGGATGTCGACGGAGCCGGACTGGATGACGAACATCTCGGTCCCGACGTCCCCCTCGTCGAAGATGAGGCCGCCCGCGGGAACCCGGGCGATGTAGTCCTCGAACGAGGTCGACGAGCCGCCGGACTTCACGACCACTTTCACGCGACGATCTCCTCTTCGAGGCGGAGCGTCCGGCGCTCGCCGTCCCAGGTGACCCGTCCGCCGACGGGGAGAGGCACGTTCGGCCCGCGGTGCCCGAACGGCAGGCCGAGGGCGACGGGGACGCCGAGGCCGCCGAGCCGCTCCACGAGGAGCGCCCGGAGGCGCGACGCGTCCTCCGCTCCCCCGAACGTGATGCCCGAGAGGTTCCCGATCAAGACGGCCGCGAGTTTATCCAATCGGCCCGACCGCTCGAGCGTCCCGAGCATCCGGTCGAGCCGGTAGGCCTCCTCGGCGACGTCCTCGAGGAAGAGGACGGCTCCGCCGGTGTCCATCTCCTCGGGGGTCCCGAGGAGGGCGACGAGGAGCGAGAGGCACCCCCCGACGAGCCGCCCGGTCGCCGAGCCGGGGACCAGGACGTCGGCACCCGGGGCCTCCACCTCGGCGGGCGCGCGGCCCTCCAGCATCGAGGGGAAGTACCGGGCCACGAGCGGGTCGAGATCGCGGGAGAGGTCCGCCGCGACCATGGGCCCGTGGAAGGACGGGATGCCGCACCGGGTCAACAGGAAGGCGTGGAGGGCCGTTGCGTCCGAGAAGCCGCAGTGCACCTTCGGGTCCCGCGAGACCTCCAGCGGGTCGAGGCGCGGCAGGAGTCGGGTGATCCCGTACCCGCCGCGGGCCAGGAAGACCCCCCTCACCTCGGGGTCCAGCACGAGGCTCCGGTAGCCCTGGAGCCGCTCCTCGTCGCTCCCCGCCAGCCCCAGCACGCCGGAGCGGGAGGCGGCGTTCTCGGCCACCCGCACGCGGTACCCCATTCCCTCGAGCGCCTCGCAGCCGCGCCGGAGCGCGCCGGCCTCCACCGGTCCCGAGAGCGCCGCGACCCCGAGGAGGTCTCCGGGCGAGAGCCGCGGGGGCTTCCTCAGCGCACCGCTCACGGCATCCGGTTCTTCGGGTCGGAGAAGTAGAGCTCCCACTCGCGCAGGTTGCCGGTGGGCCCCTCCTTCTGCGCCTCCACGCGGGCGTCCCTCCGGTCCAGCCGCGACGTGGAGTCGCGCCGGAACCAGTCGGTCCCCGCGGTGCGGGCTCCCGCCGCCGACACCGCCGACGTCAAGCCGCGGTCGTCGGTGATGACGGTCAGGCCGTGGGGATCGCGCGCCTCGCGGATCCTCCGGATGATCTCCTCGTCGGCCGTGCGAGGCGCGGAGTAGACCACCGTCACGTCCCCGAGCGCCTGCACCTTGGGGCGCCCGGCGGGCGGCGGCCCGTCGAAGACGACCGTCAGCTTCCGGCGCCGCGCCCGGGCGACGTCGGCCAGCTCCTTGACGAGGCCCTCGGCCGTCCCGCCCCCGAGGCGTCCCATCAGGTTGTTCCCGTCGACGATCTCGGCCATGCGAGCCCATTTTCCCCGATCGGGGCGGGGTCGGCGCGGACGGGAGAAGGGACCCGGGCCGGACGGTAAGCCGGATTCTGTCGTCCCCCCGCTCGCGCGAAGGGGACCGGCGGTCATTCCTCTGGGACCGGCCTTCCGGCCGGCCTCGAGCGACCTACCCGGAAGCGCTGGCCTTTCGGCCGCGGGAGCGGGCGTCCCTGGCGCCTCCCTATTCGGTCTTGCTCCGCGTGGGGTTTAGCCTGCCGACCCTGTTGCCAGGGTTCGCGGTGCGCTCTTACCGCACCTTTTCACCCTTACCACACGGGCGCTGAGGCCCGCGGGGCGGTCTGTTTTCTGTGCCACTTTCCTTCGGGTTGCCCCGACCGGGATTTCCCCGGCACGCTGCCCGCGGGAGTCCGGACTTTCCTCCTTCCCGGAACCGGGAAAGCGACCGCCTGTCCGGCCCGAGTCCGTCCCCAGGATACCGGAGCGCGGGCCGGCGATCCAGCCGGGCTCAGCCGGCCGGCCGGGGCGGCGGCGGCACGTTCCGCGCCGAGCGCCGCCGGAAGATGTCGAGGGAGCGCGCGGCCCGAGGGACCGTACAGAGGAACAGGACTCCCAGAGCGACGACCAGGAGCAGCGCGATCGTCGGCAGGAAGATCGAGACGAGGGCCTGCAGGAAGGCCAGGACGTCCTCGGCCAGGGAGAGCGCGGCGTTGGCGAGCCCCGCGGTCAGGGCCGTCGACGTCACGCGGGCCACGCTCTTGACGAGGTGGGAGACGAGGGCCACGAACCCGCCCGACCCGCCGGCGACGACGGTCAGGAGCGTCGAGTCGGTGGCCGGCCCGACCGTCCCGACGGCGAGCAGGGCGCCGGCCACGGGGCGGACCACCGAGCCGAGGATGTCCCAGAAGTGGTCCAGGACCGGGACCTTGTCGGCGACGAACTCGAGGAGGAAGAGGACTCCGGCCGCGGCCAGGGCAGGGGTCCCGGAGAGGAGCCGGGCGACGGCGCCCGGGAACTCCTCGGGAAACAGGCGCGCCAGGCCCCCGTAGACGAGGAGGACCGCGTAGGCGTTCAGCCCCGCGCCGGCGGCCAGGCCGAGGCCGGTCCCGAAGAGCGCCGGGAGGCCGTTCACCCCTTCCCCGGCTTCATCGACGCGATCTCCGCCAGGGCGGCCTGGGCCCTCCGGTTCGTCGGGTCGAGCTTGAGGACCTCCTTCAGGGCCTTGGCGCGCTCGCCGTCGTTCCGCTCGGCGGCGCAGGCCTCGGCCAGCTCGTACCAGAGGTCGACCTTGTCCGGGATCCTCGCGATGGCCCGACGCAGCGTCTCGCTCCCCTGCCGGAGCCACTTCGGGTTCTTCCGCTGGATGCGCGAGAGGAGGATCCAGTACTCGGTCTTGTCCGGGTCGAACTCGACGGCCTGCCGGATCATCTCGTAGGCCGGGTAGTAGTCCTCCTCCTCGACGAGCTGCCGGGCGCGGAGGTAGTTCTTCCGGGCGATCTCCAGCTGGACGGTCGGCACGCCGCCGCCTCCGTCCACCGACACGACCGTCCCGGCGTCCGAGAGGGTCAGGTCGTAGGCCTTCCTCAGCTCCGGGTCGGAGAGCGTCCGCTCGGCCTGGCGCAGCTTGCGGAACAGGACCTCGAGCGCGTCCCGGGCGTCGGCCAGGGACGCGCGGTGGGAGCTGTCGGGGTGGAAGGCCCGGGCCCGCTCGTGGAGCGCCCGGGAGACCTCGTCGGCCGTGGCCGTCGTCTGCAGGCCGACGATGTCGTAGTGGCTGGCCCAGTCGACCCGGCGGTAGGTGTTCCAGACGAGGCTCGTCTGCTTCTCCAGGTTCTCGGCGAAGCGTGGAGGGGGCGGGGCGCCGATCACCTCGACGTTCAGGACGTCGGCGAAGTCCAGCCGGGCACCCGCCGGGATCGTCTGCCCGGGCGGGACGAGCTGGACGAGGCCCACCGCCCGGAGCCGTTCGAGCGGCGCGGGGTCGGGGGCGAGCTCGCCCGCGGTCCGGACGCCGTCGGCGCGGGACAGGATGTCCGCCTCCTCCTGGACGAGGGAGACGAGCTGGTAGCGCAGGAGGAGGTCCGGGGAGAGGACCGGCCGGGAGCGGGGGTCGATCCGCGCGCCCGTGCGAGGCGCGTCCGGGGGGAGCCGCCGGAGCCCCTCGAGCACGAGGGTCGCCGTGCTCGCGTCGAACCTCACCGGGGGGCTCGGCGCCCGCTCCTGCGCCGTGATCGTGAAGACCCCCTTGTCCCAGCGGAACGTGTCGAAGAGGACCTTCTCGGCCAGCGCGCGGACGCAGGCGTCGGCGACGTAGGGGGCCACGGCCCCGGTCTCCTTCAGCGCCTTGGCCAGGCCGCGCCCCGGCTCGGCCAGCGCCTTCTCGAAAGCCGAGAAGAGGATGCTCTCGTCGGCCAGGCCGAAGGTCCGGAGGAGCTCCCCCACCTGCTGCGCCTCGCGGTTCGAGGAGGCCGAGATGAGGGAGCCGCGGTCGAACAGGAGCGTCCGCTCCTCCCCCATCCGCGTCAGGACGACCTGCGCCGTCGCCCGGTCCGCGAAGAGGGTCCGCACGAGGTCGGGGAGCGGGAGCCGTTCGAGGCTCCCCCCCGTCAGAGGAGGCGATGCCGCCTTCTGGCTCGACATTGCGAGGATTCTAGCCGGTCCCGCCGGAGAGGCGACGACGATGCCGCTCGACCCGGGCCGCCACGGCCTTCCCGGCGGCCACCGCGAGGGACTCGGGGGTCGCCGCCAGGACGGCCTCCGCCCCCCCGAAGGCGGCCAGCAGGCGGGCGACCGTCCTCGGGCCGATCCCCGGGATCTCCAGGAGCGGGCTCCGGGTGGCCGCCCGTCCCCGCGCCCTCCGGTGGTGCTTCAGCCCGAACCGGTGGGCCTCGTCGCGGACGCGCTGCAGGAGCCGCAGCCCCGGGTGGCGCCGTGGCAGGACCACCGGCGCGCTCCGGCCCGGGACGAAGAGGTGCTCCTCGCGCTTGGCCAGCCCGACCGCGGGCAGCTCCACGCCGATCCGGTCCAGCGCCGAGAGCGCCGAGGAGAGCTGCCCCTTCCCGCCGTCGACGACGAGGAGGTCCGGCAGCTCCCTCCCTTCGTCCCGCAGGCGCGCGTACCGCCGGGAGACCGCCTCGGCGATCGACGCGAAGTCGTCCGGGGCTTCCCGCTCGATCCGGAAGGCCCGGTACTCCCCCTTCGCCGGCTCGCCGTCGACGAAGACGACGCAGGAGGCGAACGTGTCCGCGCCCTGGAAGTGCGACACGTCGAACCCCTCGATCCGGGCCGGCCGCCGGTCCAGGTCGAGGGCCCTGGCCAGCGCCAGCGTCGCCCTCTCCCCGGCCTCGCGGACCCGCCGGAACCGGCGGAGGTGGTTCTGCCGGGCGTTGTCGCGCGCCATGCGGACCCTCTCGAACGCGGCTCCCCGGCGCGGCGTCCGGACGGTCACCCTGCCCCCCCGGCGCTCGCCGAGCCAGGCTTCCAGCGGCTCGAGCACCTCCCCGGAGAGCTCGACCGGCAGGTGGACCTCCCGCGGAAGGAACGATGTGGCGTCGTAGTACTGCGACAGGAGCGAGCCCCAGAGCTCCTCCGGCTCCACCTCGCCGATCCCCTCCCAGTGCCACTCCCGCGAGTCGAGGACCGTCCCGCCCCGGACGAGGAGGAGCGCGACCGAGAGGTTCCCCCCGTCGGCGAACTCGCCGAAGACGTCGGCGTCCTCCCCGGAGAGGAGCTGGACCCGCTGCTTCTGGGCGAGCTCCTCCACCGTCCGGAGGCAGTCGCGGTGGACCGCCGCGAGCTCGAACCGCTCCGCCTCGGCCGCGGCCTCCATCCGGGCCCGCAGCCTCGGCGCCAGCTCCTCGTTCCGGCCGGCCAGGAAGAGGAGGACGTCCTCCACCGCCTCGTCGTACGCCGCCTTGGTCGTCAACCCCGCCACGCAGGGGCCCAGGCAGGCGTTCATGTCGTAGTAGAGGCAGGGGCGCGGGAGGGTCCCGTCGATCTCGATGCTGCAGGTGCGGACCTGGAAGAGCCGCTGCACCATCTTCATGGCGCCGCGGCAGGTCCGCGCCGGCAGGAACGGGCCGAAGTACGAGTGGCTGTCCTTCTGGTAGCGCCGCGTCACGTAGGCGCGAGGCCACGTCTCGCCCGTCGTCACCTTGATGTACGGGTAGGTCTTGTCGTCCCGGAGGAGGACGTTGTAGCGCGGCCGGTGCCGCTTGATGAACGCGTTCTCCAGGGCGAGCGCCTCGCTCTCGTTCGTGGCGACGACGGTGTCGACCGTGGCGAACTCCGAGAGCATCGCCTCCGTCTTCGGGTGCTTCGGCCCGGACTGGAAGTACGACGCGAGCCGCTTGCGGATCGAGCGCGCCTTCCCGACGTAGATCGCCCGCCCCCGCGCGTCGCGGAAGACGTAGATCCCCGGCTGGTCCGGGTAGAGGGATAGGTCCGGCGGGGCCCCCACGCCCCGAGTCTAGTTCCCGCCGCGGGGGCCCTCCCCGGACAGGAATCCCGATCGTTGGGGGGAGGGGCCAGGGGAGGGCCCGACGTCCAGCGGCGCCGGCGGCGCCGCGGGGGCCCTCCCCGGACAGGTCAGAACGCTCGGCCGAGCTTCGTCGCGATCTCCGAGACCTTCACGAACCCGAAGAAGCGCCCGCTCCCCAGGAGGCCGATGGTGTCCTGCACCTTCGTCTTCGCGTCGGCCGAGTAGAGGGCCCCGAACGCCCTCCTCGTGAACTCGTGGAACCCGGCGTCGTACGGGTACCACCACGGCATCCCCGGGGACCCGCCCAGGTCGACGGAGACGTGCTTGACGTTCACCAGCTCCATCAGCCCGTAGACGGAGTGGCTGCGGCCGATCCCGGACTTCTTGATGCCGCCCCACGTCGCCGTCGGCTCGCCGAAGGAGAAGAGGTGGTCGTTGATCGTGACCGTCCCGGCCTGCAGCTCCTCGCAGAGGCGGCGGGCCACCTTCTTCGACCGGGTCCAGCCCGAGGCGGTGAGACCGTACTCGGAGTCGTTCGCGAGCTCGATGGCCTCGTCGAGGGACTCGACGACCTGGATCGGCAGCAGCGGCCCGAACGTCTCCTCGGTCATCACCCGCATCGAGTGGTCCACGTGGCGGAGGACCGTCGGCGGGTACCAGTAGCCCTTCGCCTTGGGCCTCTTGCCGCCGCAGAGCACCCGCGCCCCCTTGTCGACGGCCTCCTTCACCTGCTCCTCGACGAGGTGGCGCTGGTCCGGGACCGTCATCGGCCCCATGTCCGTCGCCTCGCTGAGCGGGTAGCCGAGCCTCAGGGCCCGCGTCCTCTGGACGACCTTCTCGACGAACGCGTCGGCGACCTCCTCGACCACGTAGACGCGCTCGATGGCCCCGCAGCTCTGCCCCGCGTTCACGAAGGCGCCCCAGACGACGCCGGACGCCGCCCGGTCCAGGTCGGCGTCGGCGGCGACCACGGCCGGGTCCTTGCCGCCCAGCTCCAGGACGACCCCCGTCAGGTGCTTGGACGCCCGCTGCATGACGCCCTTGCCGGTCTCCACCGAGCCGGTGAAGAGGATCTTCTGGACGTCGGGGTGCTCGATGAGGTGGTTGACGGTCGAGCCCCCGGCCGTGACGACGTTCACCACTCCCGGAGGGAGGCCCGCCTCTCGGCAGAGGGCGCCGATGGCCAGCCCCGTCAGCGCGGTGGCGGAGGCGGGCTTGAGGACGACGGTGTTCCCCGCCGCCAGGCAGGCGGCCACCTCCACGAACGGGATCCCGAACGGGTAGTTCCACGGGGTGATCACCGCGATCACGCCGAGCGGGTCGAACCGGAAGGCGCCGCTCTTGTGGGAGAAGAGGAGCTGCTCGTACTCGACGGGGCGCGGCGCGAGCAGGCGCTCGGTGTTCCGCGACAGGTAGCGGAGCGTGTCCGC
The DNA here is from genome assembly GCA_008363385.1 of Acidobacteriota bacterium. Taxonomy (GTDB): domain Bacteria; phylum Acidobacteriota; class Thermoanaerobaculia; order UBA5066; family UBA5066; genus RHKY01. Next base: position 71,165 of record RHKY01000018.1, read on the forward strand.
CACCGGGACGAGGTCGACCGCGCGGGCCTCGCCGATCGGCTTCCCCTGCTCGGTGGCGATGAGGCGGGCGATCCGCTCCGCGTTCCGCCGGACCGTGTCGAGGAGCCTCTTGAGGAGCCGCTCGCGCTCCTTGACGGAGCGCTTTCCCCAGTTCAGGAACGCCTTCTTCGCCGCCGCCACGGCGGCGTCGATCTCGGGGACCCCGGCGCGGTGGACCTTCGCGAAGCGCTCCGCCGTCGCCGGGTTGACCGCCTCGAACGTGTCTCCCGTGTCGACGTCGAGGCCGTCGATGATCGGACGGTCGGCGAAGACGAGGCCCTTCTTCACACCATGGCCCTCCCGCTGATCTCCCCCACGTGCTCCAGGTAGAAGCGGACGAGCCGCTGGAAGTAGTCCGCGAGCGGCGGGCAGGTGACGCCGAACCGCGCCAGGTCCGCCGTGGCCACCGTGCAGTCGTACCGGCACGCGTGGTCGAAGTACTCGAGCGTCTGCGACGGCATGTCGAAGAACTTCTCGACGGGCGGCGGCGAGAAGAGGAGCTTGGCGACGGGGAGCGGGACGGGGACGTAGACGAAGCTCTTGCCGAGCGCCTTGGCGAAGAGCTCCTCGATCTCGAAGGCGGTGAGCGGGTTCGGGTCGGTCAGGTTGTAGGTCTTCCCGACCGACCCCTTCCAGGTCGACAGGCGCGCGATCGCCTCCAGGACGAAGTCGACCGGGACGAGGTTCACCGTCGCGTTCCCGGAGCCCACCTTCATGAACACCCCCGGCGACGGGAGGTGGCGCATGGCGTTCAGCGAGAAGTACGGCCCGTCGAACTTCGCCGTGACGCCGGTCTTCGAGTCGCCCACGACGATCCCGGGCCGGTAGGTGGCCGTCGGGAGACCGCGCTCCTTGACCGCGACCTCGGCGAGGAACTTCGTCTCCTCGTAGGCGTTCTTGAACCGCTGGCCGACGTCCAGGTCGGTCTCCCGGAAGACGCCGACGGCCGTCCCCGACACGTAGGCGGTGGAGACGTAGTCGAAGCGCTCCAGGCGGGGCGACTCCTCGAGGAAGTCGAGGACGTTGCGCGTGCCGTCGACGTTGACGCGCATCGCCAGTTCGCGTTTGACGGCCAGGTCGTAGACGGCGGCCAGGTGGTAGCAGCCCGTGAGCCGCTCGTGGAGCGCGTCGGCCTCGGAGTGCAGGATTCCGAGCCCCGGCGCCGTGATGTCCCCGACGACGAGCTCCAGCCGGTCCTTCGTGTGGGGGTGGTCGGCGGCCATCTTCGCCACGGCCTCGCGCGCGGCGCCGACGAACTTCTCCTGCACGAGGCAGACGAACGTCGTGCCGGCGTCGAGCTCCAGCAGCCTCGGGATCAGCCGGGCGCCGATGAAACCGGGGAATCCGGTGAAGAGGACGGTCCGTTCGGAGGCGGCGGGCTTCTTCCTTCGGGTCGGTCGCTTCGGGCTCATCGACGACAGTCTACGTCCAACGGCGGCGGCGGGAGCGGCCGCCGCGCGCCACCGCCGCGGCGTCAGAGGTCGGTCGAGAGCGAGGCGTCGTCGACCATCCGACGGTTGAACTCCCCGACCCGCTCGAGCATCCCGGGCGGCGTCCGGCAGGGCTCGCCGTCCAGGGAGAGGAGCGGGACGACCTTCGTCAGGGAGCCGGTCAGGAAGGCCCCCCGGAGGAGGTCCTCGCGGAGGAGCCGCTTCTCGACCCCCCCGCCCTGGAGGACGGCGGCCCGCATCGTGCTCGGAAGGACGGGCAGAGGCGTGAAGGCGAGCTCTCCCTCGTTCCAGGCCACCAGGGCGGTGGAGGTGCCCTCGAGGTACGACCCGTCGGGGGCGGTGAAGAGACCCTCGTCCCCCCCGTTCTTCCGGGCGTACCGCAGCCCGGCCACCGCGGCGAAGTAGCTCGTCGATTTTGCGACCGGGGTGTCCCGCTGGAAGAGCGGGGGGAGCGTCACGCCCCGGGCCCCGCTCCGCCTGGCCAGCGTGGCGGGCGGGATCTGCCGGATCGAGACGTCCAGCCGCCAGGACGCCGCGTCGTCCAGGTCCGCGCCGGCCGCGATCCAGGCCAGGCGCATCGCCCGCTCCTCCTCCGGGGAGGCCGGAAGGGCGGCGGCCTCGCGCCGGGCCAGCGCGAGGACCGAGTCGGGCGGGGGCGCCGGGAGCTCGAACCTCTCGAGCGTCCCGAGCAGCCTGGCGACGTGTGCGTCCCAGAGGACGGCCCTCCGGCCCACGAGGAGGACCGTCTCGAAGAAGCCGGCGCCGCGCTCGACGACGGGGGAATCGAAGGAAACGGGCGAGTGCTGGACGGTCATCTGCCTCTCAGGGGGCGGCCGGCGGCGCGAGCGCCGCGAGGGCTCTGGTGAACTCCCGGGACTTGGTCTCGGCCTCCTCCCACTCCCTCGCGGCGTCCGAGTCCCACACGATCCCTCCCCCGGCATGGTAGTCGACGCCGGCGGGCGAGACGACCGCGGTCCGGATCGCCACGTTCAGGACCGCCCGCCCGTCCCCGCGGACCCAGCCCGCCGCCCCGGTGTACGGCCCGCGCGGGGTCGGCTCCAGCCGCCGGACGAATCCGAGGGACGCCCGCTTGGGCGCCCCCGTGACCGAGCCGCCCGGAAGCGTGGCACGGAGGACGTCGGAGAGACGCGTGCCCGGACGGAGCCTCCCGGCCACGGTCGACTCCAGGTGGTGGAGGTGGGAGAAGGTGAGGAGGGACCTCAGCGCCGGGACGGCGACCCCGCCGGGGACCGAGACGCGACCGAGGTCGTTCCGGATCAGGTCGACGATCATCAGGTGCTCGGCCGCGTCCTTCTCGGAGAGGAGGAGCCGCTCACGGGCCGCGGCGTCTTCCTCCGGCGTGGGGCCCCGGGGGACGGTCCCCTTGATCGGCGCGCTGCGGGCCGTCCCGGCCCCCAGGTCCACGTCCAGGAAGAGCTCGGGGGAGTTGGAGACGACGGCCCAGCCGTCGGCCGCGAGCGTGATCGCGTACGGGACCGGGTTGTCCGCGTGGAGGGCCGCAGCCAGGTCGAACGGCGCGACCGGGACCGGCAGCGTCACCCGGCGCGTCAGGTTCACCTGGTAGACGTCCCCCCGCTCGATTCCCGCCCGGATCGACTCGACGGCCGCCGCCCACGTCTCCCGGTCGAGGGCGGGAACGGCCGGACCGGTCGCGGTCCCGCGGTGCCGCGGGGGGACGGGAGCGCCGGAAGACGGCCCCCCTCCGGCGTCGAAGAGGCCGAACGCCGCGAGCGGGGTCCTCTCGGGCGGCCGGAAGAGCTCCCGCGACCCCTCCAGCCAGACCCCGGCCTCGTACGACAGGAAGCCCACCGCCAGGTGGCGGGGGTCCCCGGAGGAGGCCACCCGGTCCAGCCAGCGGAGGAGCCCCTCGAGCGCCTCCGGCTCCCCCGCGGCGACCTCCAGCGTCTCGACCGGGGCGAGGAGCCGCTGCGGGACCGCGAGCCCCCATCCCCCCCCGTCGAGACCCGCGACCAGCTCCCGCACGGGCCGAAGGATAAGCGCGGGCGGATCCCGGGCGGGACCGCTAAGCTCCGCGAATGAGCCGAGAGAGGGCCGCCGTCGGTCCGGTCGTCGAGAGCGTCCTCAGGGTCCGCTACGCCGAGACCGACGCGCAACGGGTCGTCTACCACGGGAACTACGCCGTCTGGTTCGAGGTCGGCCGGACGGACTACTGCGAGAGGGCGGGATACCCCTATCCCAGGATGGAGGCCGACGGCGTCTTCATCGTCGTCACCGACCTGAGGGCCCGGTATCGCCGGTCGGCCCGGTACGGCGACTCCGTCACGGTGAGGACCCGGTTCGGCGGGCTGAGGAGCCGTGGCTGCTCGTTCCTCTACGAGGTCCTCCTGCCGGACGGCTCTGTCTCGGCAGAGGGAGAGACCCAGCACCTCTTCCTGGACCGGGAGGGCCGCCCCACGCCGGTCCCCGAGGCGGTCCGGAAGGCCTTCCTCGCCTTCGCGGGATGACGCCGTGACGGGACCGGCCGGACCCCGCCGAGGCGGTCTCCTGCTGGCGGCGCTCGTCGCCGCGCCGGCGCTCCTCGTCTACCGCCTCACCCTGATGCCGGGCGTCGGCCTGATCGACAGCGGCGAGCTCGCGCTGGCGGCCTGGCTTCCCGGCAACGCGCACCCTCCCGGCTCGCCCGTCTGGCTCCTCCTCGGGTTCCTCTTCTCGCGCCTCCCCTTCGGGGAGGTGGCGTTCCGGATGAACCTCTTCTCGGCCGCCGGGGCTGCGGCCGCCGCCGCCGCGATCGCGCTCGCGTGCCTCTTCGCCGGGAGGCTCCCGTCGCCCCGCCCGGCCACCCCCGCGGCGACGCCGCCCCGGCGCAGGAAGAGCGGGGAGCCGCCCCCGGCGGACGCGGCCCCGTCTCCCCCGCCGGCAGAGGAGTCCTCGTGGGCCCTCCTCGCCCCTCTCGCGGCCGGCCTCTCGCTGGCGTTCTCCCGCTCGCTCTGGTCGTACGCCACGGTCACCGAGGTCTACGCGACCAACACGGGGCTCCTGGCCGGCTGCGTCGCCGCCCTCTTCCGCTGGCGGCTGGGCGGGGACCGGGAGACTCGCTGGCTGGTCCTCTCGGCCGCCCTCTTCGGGCTCTCCCTCGGCGTCCACCACGGCTCGGCCCTGGCGTGCGCCCCGGCGCTCCTCGTCGTCGTCCTGGCGCGGGACGCGGCCGTCCTCAGGGACCGCTTCTTCCGGAGCCCCGGCCCGAGGCGTCCGCGGGACGCCGGCGCCGCCCTCGCCGCCTTCGCGCCGGTCCGCCGGGCCTGGGCTCTCGCCGCCGCCGGCCTTTCGGCGGCCCTCCTCCCCTACCTCTACCTCCCGCTCCGGGCGATCGGACAGCCGCTCCTGAACTGGGGCGACCCATCGACGCCGACGCGCTTCTGGTGGCACGTCTCGACGAAGTGGTTCCAGGTCTTCCTGTTCGAGGAGCCCCTCCCGGAGGCCCTCTCGGGCTACCTGGCGCTCCTGGTCCGGCAGCTGGGCGCCCCCGGCGTCCTCGCCGCCCTCGCCGGCCTCGTCGCCGTCTTCCGGCGGGACCGGATCCTGGCGGCGTTCTGCCTCCTCGTGCCCGTCGGGAACTTCCTCGTCCTCTTCGCCTACGGGGCGTCGGACGACAGCCCTGCCTTCGTCCTGCCGAGCTGCCTGGCCCTCGCGCTCCTCGTCGGCGAGGCGGTCCGGGCGGCCGTCCGCGGGCTCCTCTCCGCGGGCGTGCGCCGGCGCCCGGTGGCGCTGGCCGCAGCCGCGGCGCTCGTCGTCCCGGCGCTGGCGCTCGCCCTCGGGTGGAAGCGCTGCGACCAGAGCGGCAACCGGCTGGCCCCGGCGTTCGCTTCGAACCTGATGGCGGGGATCCGGCCGAACGGCCTGCTCCTGACCGCCGAGTGGATCGCCACGGCGTCGCCCCTCCTCTACCTGCAGCACGTCGAGGGGTTCCGGCCCGACGTGACCGTGATCGACGTGAACCTCGTCCGCCGGTCGTGGTACGAGGGCTACGTCCGGCGGAGGGACCCTGCCCTCCACGCCGCCGTGAGGGAGCGTTACGCCGAGTTCCAGAGGTACCTCTGGCACTTCGAGCACGACCGCTGCGTGGAGAGGCCCGCTCCGGAGTGCGCCCTCATCCAGGGGAGCTTCGAGCGGCTCCTCTCCGGGTTCGTGGAGGCGGCCCGCGAACGCGGGCGGCCCTGCTACCTGACGGCGGACGTCGACCCGAGCGTCGTCCTGCCGGGGGCCCCGCCGATCCTCCCCGGCCTGTACCGGATCCCGGCGGGACTGGCCCTCCTCCTCTCGCCGGACGACCCGCCCGCCCCTGTGCCCGCCCCCGAGCCGGACCTCACGGGGCTGCTGGACGGCTCGGCGCCGGTCGACCGGGAGGCCGTCGCCGACCGGAAGCTCCTCGGCCTCTACGCCGGGAGCCAGGCGGCCCGGGGGGCCTACCTCCTCCGCCTCGGCGACCGCGAGGGGGCCCGCGACCGGGCGGCGACGGCGCTGCTCCTGGAGCCGGGGAACGAGCTGGCCGCGCGGGTCCTGGCCGCGGCCGCGGGGCCGTAGCGCGTCAACGGGTCGTCAGGAGGACCCACGCCAGCACGCAGGCGGCGGCGAAGGCCAGGATCCCGAGCGCCAGGACGAGCCGTCCGCCGAGGGGGTTCCGGCTGACCTCCTCGACGATGTTGCCGAGGCCCACGGGGGCCGCGTTCGACGACGCCACGGCCGGCGGCGGGACGTCGGCCCCGGCCGCGACGGCGGGCATCCCGACGCGGCTGTACTCCGGGAGGTGACGGCCCATCGCGGTGTTCCACTCGGAAGCCTCGACGGCCTCCACGCGGTCGAGGAGGGGCTCGCGATGACCCTCCCAGGGCCTGAGGGCGAACTGCCCCGGGGGTCCCTCGGCCACGAGCGCCTCGGGGTCCGAGGGCCGCGGGGCCGGCCTCGGGAGCGGCCGGTGCCTCCGGATGTCGAGGATCGCCGAGAGCGCCACGTCGGCCGTCGGCCTCTCGGCGACGTCGAGGCGGAGGAGGGAGTGGACGAAGGTCTGGAGCCGGTCGTCTCCTCCTCCCCGCTCCTTCGGCACCACGAGGCGCGGCAGGGTCGGCCGCTGCTGGCTCCTGAGGACGTCCCCCGGGAGCTCTCCCGGGAAGGGCGGACGGCCCGAGAGCCACTCGAACAGGAGGACGCCGAACGCGAATACGTCGGCCCGCGGGTCCCTCACCGCCACGGAGCCGCTCGGCGTCAGCGCCTCCGGCGGCGCGAAGCGCGGGCGGCCGAGGAAGCTGCCGGGGTGGGTCACGTCCCCCGGCAGGGAGAGGTCCTTGGCCGCCCCGAGGTCGATGAGCCTCGGCGTCCGTCCGGTGGCGCGCTCCTCGACGAGGACGTTGTCGAAGGCGATGTCCCGGTGGACGAAGCCGTGCCGGTGCAGCGCCCGGAGGCCCAGGAGGATGCGCGTCGCCAGGGCGAGCACGTCGTCCACCGGCAGGCTCCGCAGGGTGTCGAGCGGGCGGCCCGTGATCCACTCCATCAGGGCGTACCCGTTGTCGTCGTCCGTCGTCCCGCAGCCGTAGAGCGCCGGGAAGGCGGGGTGCGTCACCGTCGCCAGGATCTTGCACTCGCGCCAGAAGCGCTCCCGCGGCCGGAAGGCCGGGTCGACGCCCTGGAACGGGTAGATCTTGATCGCCATCGGCTCGCCCGTGACCGCGTGGGTCGCCCGGAAGACGTGCCCGGACACCCCCTGCCCGACGCGGTCCCCGAGGACCGCCTGGTCGAGAGGCATCCCGATGCACCTGGAGGAGGGCACCGTCCGTCGAGCTCCCGGCGCCGCCCTCGCCCGCTACCGCTTCGCGCGCTCGAGGGCCTGCAGCCTCGCCTCGACGTTGTCGAACGCCGTCTTGATGTCCCGGTTGGCGTCCTGGATCCACTTCTGGATCGCCGCCACGTCGCGCTGCAGGGCCGCGATCTCCTGGCGCAGCTGCTGGACCTCCGCGCGCGCCGCGTCCACTCGCTGGTCCGCGTTCAGCCGGTAGGTCTCCAGGTCGAGGCGGACCTGGCTCTCCGTCCGGTTCAGCCGCTCCTCCAGCTCCTTGCTCCGGACGAGGAAGGGCTCGAGGACCTTCTGGGTCTTCGCGTCCAGCTCGCGGTAGCGCGACTCGAGCGTGGCGCGTGTCTCGACCTGGCCGCGGAACGCGGTGAACATCAGGTAGCCGAGGATCCCCGCGATGACGAAGAACGCGGCGGTGAGGAACGCCAGCCCGATCTTCAGGTTCCGGTTCGAGTGCGCCACGGACTCCGCGAGGTTCTTGAAGAAGATCGTCGACCCCTGGACGACCCCCTGGCCGCGCGACTTGGCCATCGCGTCGGAGAGGATCCCCTTGAACGTCTGGGAGTCGGCGGGATCGTGCCCGGAGGGGTTCCGGCTGCTCATGAAGGCTCCTTCGTCTGGGGTGCGCGGGGCGCCGATCCGGGCCCGAGGGCGGCGACGGCGGCGCGGTCGGGAGGCGCCAGCCGGGCGTGCCCCGGGGCGGAGGCCATCTGGAGGAGGTAGACCAGACCGGCGACGACGGCGCCCAGGAACGCCAGGATCGCCAGGACGATGAGCGCGACCAGGAGCCTCCTCGGCTTCGGGCCCGCGGTCACGCGGGGAACCGAGACGGGCCGGTCCGCCCGGACCTTCGGCCCGGGGTAGCCGGGCCCTGCCACGAGGAGGTCGGCGCTCCGCGGAGCGGCCCTCGGCGCGGTCGGGCGCGCCGCGCGCGCGCCGGCCGGAGTCGACGGCACCGGCTCGGCGGGGAC
>RHKY01000108.1 GCA_008363385.1 Acidobacteriota bacterium
TTCTCCTGCCGCTCGATCCCGTACGCCTCGCGCACGGCCGCGAAGACCTCCGCCTGCTTGACCGTGTCCACCCCGAGGTCCGCCTCGAGGTCCAGGTCCATGTCGAGCATGTCGGGCGGGTAGCCCGTCTTCTCGGCCACGATCCCGGAGACGCGCACGGCCACCGGGTCGGCCGCCGGCGCGGCGGGAGCGGGTGCGGGTGCGGCGACGGGCGCGGGCTGCGCCGCGGCCGCCGCCCGGACCGCCGGGGGCGCCTCGTCGTACGGGCGGTGCGGCGCCGGGACGGCGGCCGCAGGGACGGCCGGGGCCGCGGCCATCGGGGCGGGGCGCTCGGAGAGGGCCGAGTCGCCCGGGACCGGGGCGCGTCGGGCCGGGCCGGTCCCGAAGGTCCAGCCGCTGGCCACGGGGACGCGCGGCGGCGGGCCGCCCTGCGGGACGACCCTGAGGACGCGCTTGACGACCTCGGTCTCCGCCTGGTCCTGCCCCGCCACGTCGGCGAGCCAGCGGCGGTAGGCGGGCCGGCTGTCCACCCGGTCGAGGCCGCCCGGGATCCGCCGGGTGAGCGTCATCGCGATCTGCGAGCCGAAACCGGCCGCCAGGTGGATGGCGTACTTCACCGGGTAGCGGCCGCCGCGCGAGAGGTTCAGGCGCCCGAGGTCGGGGTCGACCTCCTTGAAGTTCGGGACGGGCGGGACGATGCCGTGCTCGAGGATCTTCACGGCGATGACGTCCTCGATCCCGACGCCGAACGGGTGGCCGGTGAACCCCTTGGTGTTCGAGACGACGATCTCGCTCGCCGTGTCGCCGAAGACCCTCCGGAGGGCGAAGACCTCGGCCGCGGCGCTCCCGCCGCGGGCCGGCGTGAACGTCTCGTGCGACATGAAGACCGTCTCGGGGGCGATCGCCTGCCGGTTCAGGCCGAAGCGCCGCTCCGCCGAGGTGACGAGGCTCTCCATGACGTCGGCGATGTGCGTCACGTCGAGCCGGGTCCCGTGGAAGGCGCTGTTGCGCGTCTCGGTCGTCAGGAGCTCGACGATGCCGCGCATGCCGCGCTCCTCCACGGCGTCCTGCGCCTCGACGAGGAGGGCGCAGGCCCCCATCCCCATCAGGGTCCCGTGGCGCCTCCGGTCGAACGGGAGGGCGGCCTCCTCGACCTTGTCGTCGGTGGCGACCGCGCCGGTGGCGAGGAACCCCGACCCCATCCACTCGAACAGCCGGTCGCTCGTCGGGGCGTCGGCCCCGATGACGAGGACGCGGCGGCAGCGGCCGGTCCGGATCCAGTCCTCGGCCAGCGCGATGCCGGTGGCCGTCGAGGCGCAGGCCGTGTTGACCTGGGTGTTCGGCCCGCGCGCCCCGACGTACTCGGCGAACTGGCTGTGGCCCATCGAGAGGACCTGGAACAGGAATCGGCGGTCGAACAGGTACGGCTCGCGCCCGAGCGTCTCCTTCAGCTCGGACACGCGCCGCCCGATCTCCCGGCGGGTGGAGGGGTCCTGCGCGTAGAGGGCGAGGTCCTCGAGATCCGCGAGGCGCTCGCGGCGGGCCTCGTACGTGTAGTACGCCTCCAGCTCCTGGGCGAAGTGGTCGTAGCCCGGGAAGGCGCTCGCGAAGACGATCCCCGTCTCGTCGCGGAGGGACTCGGGGAGCATCCACCGGTCGGGGAGCCAGGTCCCCTTCGAGGTCTTCTTCCAGGTCTGGACGAGCGGGATCCCCGCCTCGCGCAGGGCGTCGAGACCGGCGGCCATCGCCAGCCGCGACGTCAGGTCGAGCGCCTCGACGAGCTTGTCGGGGACGCCGTACTCCTCGGCGAGGTCGAACGGCCCGGGACGGCCGGCCAGCTTGATGACCTCGCCGGTGTCCCCGATCGTCTCGAAGCGGCCGCTGCCGTCCTCGCCCTTGACGACGCGCGTGACGTTCTTCCGGACCATCCTCTTCCGGAAGCGCTCCGGGATCAGGTCGACGAACTGCTCGCCGCGCAGGATCCGCTCGGCGTTGGCCGGGTCCATGACCGGCTTCTCGGCCCCGGGGAGGCCGAGCCCGGTGCCGGAGACGACCACCGAGCCGGCCGGGGCGGCGTTGCGGTCGAAGACGGCGTTCCCGGGCGCGGCGAGACGGTCGAGGGCTCCTACCGCAGCACGTCGTTCTCCTACAGCCACTGCATCGACGGCGGCGCGCGGACGATCCGATGCGCGTGCTGGCACACGCGCGGCTACCTGGAGCCGAGCGAGGTCGAGCCCGCACGAGCTACGTGCGCGAGCTTCCGCGTCGTCCAGTGACACGCCCCCCGAGCGCGCATCACTTCGCTCTCCTCGAGGTAGGTGCGCGCCTTGCCCCACAGCTG
>RHKY01000109.1 GCA_008363385.1 Acidobacteriota bacterium
TCCCTCACCGACGAGGTTGCCGACCGCGTCGTAGGCGTAGGGGCTCGCCAGCCGGTTGTGCGCGTGGTCGATCTCGGGGTCCCAGGGAGTGCCGCCGTTTCGAGCGGGAGATGATCGGGGGACCGTGAACACGGAGGACCCGCGGGCCCCGAGCCGCTTCCTGGCGAGCACGTCTGCCTGCCTCGGTCCGGTCCCGGGAAGTCCGATGGGGATGTCGATGGCGATGAACCGGGTGTCACGAAGGCCCTCGATGGCCGACGCGAAGTCTGCGAAGGGCCTCACCTCGGCGACCTTCCCGCCCTGGAGCACGACCGCGACCCAGCCGCTGCTCGTTCCATCGATCCCGGCCACTCTCATGTCCGCCGCCCTACCGGTTCTTCCGCGCTGGTTCCGCGTCAGCTTACAGCCGGGGGGCTCGCGGCCAACGGGGAGATCCTGGTTGCTAACCGCCCGGAGCGATCCTGCTCGGAGCTGTTAACCGCTCTCGGCCGCTCTCGACATTCCAGGGCCGTCTGAGAGCGGTCTCGCCCTCATCTCGGCGGTCGACCGCGCTCTCTGGTTTACAGCCCGTTCGCGTCGCCCGGTGCGGCCCCTCCGCGAAACCCCTCTGCCACATGGCCCTTTACGCGAGAAGCCCCGCGAGGTCGTCGCGGGGCTTCCAGAAACCGCCAGGTTGGCGGGGGAGGGTCAATGGCTCCGCATTCGCTCGGCCACGCGAACTCCGTTCTCAGGGCGGCAGGGAGAGATTCAACTCGTTCTCACGCTGGAACCCATTCGGGTGGAGAGGGATCCGCGGCACGCCGCTGTTGCTCGCGAGAATGGAGGCCCATCCGACGACGGGTGCCAAGCCAAGCTACTGCGGCCGCGGCGCGCCGTACCCGTGCGCCCGTCCCGCTCATCGGCCCCGCGCCACGAAGCCGGCGGGGGCGCCTGTTCGGGTTCCCGCTCCGGTCCCGGTCTCGATCCCGGCGTTCCTCTCGGGCTCCTCGTCCGCGGCCTGAAGAGAGAAGAGCCTCCCGGTGCATTGCCCCGGGAGGCCCGATTGTCGATTGTCTCCAGCGCGGCCGGGTTTCCCGGCAAGGTGTCGTACGCGCCGAGAGAGTTGCTACGCCGTCGAGTCGACCACGCGCCGCCAGATCCTCCTGGGGTTACCCGGTCGACGCGTCCTTCCGTTCGTAACCTTTAAACTTAAGCTCAGACCCCCACGGCCTCCCGTAGAACGGAGGCCTGACCCTAGAGGCTGTCTGGTCGTTTGGTCCTAGTCGCCCTGTCCTTGGCCTCCTTGGCCAGCCTCCGGTTCGGCGCCTTCCGTGTCGCTATCGTAGAGTTCCGGGTTCCCTTCGATGAGCATCTGGGGGTCGCGGTTGAACCACCTTGCGTACCACGGGATCAGATGGACGAGCCCGGAACGCATTTCGACACGACGCATCGCGGCTTCGCCGTACTGCTTCACGAGACGTCGAATGACCGAACGCGCAGCCTTCCGCTTGGCATCTTCCAGACTCGCGGCATTCACAGCCTGAGTCATAGCGAAGCCGTACAGTTCCTTACCTCCGTTCTCGGTAAGCAACTCCAGGTTGCGGCCGTGGAAGAGAATCCAGTATCTCACGGCGACACCCGAATGGCTGCAACCCGGCTGGCGCCGATCTCACCGCATCTGGAAGGACCAATTGCCGTCCTTGTCGCGAACTCGGACCAATCTTGGCACACCATCACCGCTCTCATCATCGTCGCTGTTCTGGCGCTCGCTGGCCTCGCGGGCTTCCCACATTGATGTGTAGTCGTAGCTTGTGAATCGCGGGTCGGACGCGTCTGGAACGACTTCAGGCGCTTCAGCGTCCGCGGACTGCCACCTGTCGAGTATGAACATGCCAGCCACGACTGAGGACTCAATGTAGATGTGTAGTGAAGGCTTGCCCCCATATCGAACGAACATCTCGCTTTTCTCGCCGCTCTTGAGAACCTCCTTGTTCGGAAGTTGAATGTGGAAGTGGGCGCCCTTTGCGTCTGTCTCAGCAACCACGTGAGCGCCCCGTTTGTGCAGCCCTCCGGCGAAATCGGCGATGTCGCGTTTGGTGGTCCCCTTGGGGAATATCAGGTGCTTCGCTCCACGCCGCGCTGCACCGAACACCTGAGCCCACGTTCGGAGCGCCATCCCTTTCACCGGGCGGGCGACCCCCTCGAGCATGTTCCCGATCCATGCGATATCCTTCGGGAGCATCCCATCCGGATCTACGTACTTGAGGGGGTTGTTACGGGCGTAGGTTCTTTCGCATCGGCGCTCCCCCGCGCCCTCGAAGAGCCGGAAGCGGGGCACCTCCGCTTCCGGCGCG
>RHKY01000083.1 GCA_008363385.1 Acidobacteriota bacterium
AGGGGCTGTGGGGGTTCGGGGGAGCGGCGTCAGCTGCTCCCCCGACCCTGGCTGAGGAACCCGGCAGGACCCGGGTTCCCCGAAAACTCAGCAGGCCCGCGTCAGCGGGCCCGCCTCCCCTGCGCGGAGGGGTTCGGGGAACCCGGCAGGACCCGGGTTCCCCGAGATCATGACAGCCTAGTTCTGGACGCCCTCGGGGAACTGAACGAACTGCCCGTCGACGAAGATGATGTCGTCGTTGAAGTTCGTCGTCGGCCCCCAGTTCGGGGTGCCCTGGATCGAGCCGTCCTTGCCCGCGCTTCGGACGAAGTAGTGCTGGTAGTTGGCGTCCGTGGCGTAGTTGAACCACGAGTTCCAGCCGTCGGCCAGCGGGACCTTGGCGACGTACGTCGGCTGGACGTAGTTCTGCATGTTGCCGCAGGTGGTGGTCGCGGCGATGCTCATGCCGCCGGGAAGGGTGTAGCCGGCCGCCGGCGGATAGCGGTTCAGGTCGACGGCGTAGGCCTCGCAGGCCGTGGCGATGGTGCGGGCGTCGCCCATGGACCGGCGCTGCTTGGCGCGCTGGATCGCGTTCAGCAGGTTCGGGATGGCGATCGCCACGATGATGCCGATGATCGCGACGACGATCAGCAGCTCGATAAGGGTGAAACCTTTCTGATTCCTCTTCATGCCGAAACCTCCTGATCACCCCGAGCAATTCCTCTGCCACCCCGACGGGCGGCCGCAAGGCGTTCATTCGTTGCGTATCGCGGGGATCCGGCCGGATCGGCCGACAAAATTTGTCGGCGCCGGGAGGAGCCGGGCGTCGGGAATTGTCGGGGGGGACGGGAGTGGCGAGCCCGGTTGGGACGCCGGCGATCAGTGCTGGGCGCCGTCGGGGAACTGCACGAACTGGCCGTCGACCAGGATGATGTCGGCTTCGAAGACCGTCGTCGGGCCGTAGACCGGGCTCGAGTCGGCCTGCCCGTCCCGGCCCGCGGACCGGATCGCGTAGTCGGCGTAGCTCTGCGAGGGCCCGTACTCCAGCCAGGAGCTCCAGCCGTCCACGAGCGGGACGTTCCGCATGTACGTCGGGGAGAGGTAGGGGACCGTGGCGCCCAGCGTCGTGGTCGGAAGCGTGAGTCCTCCCGGGAGGGAGTAGCCCGACGCCGGGGGGTAGCGCCCGAGGTCGATCGCGTACGCCTCCATCCCGCTCGAGAGGGCCCGCTGGTCGCCCATGGTCCGCCTCTGCTTGCTCCTCTGGATCGCGCTCATGTAGTTGATCACCGAGATCGCGATCAGGATCCCGATGATGGCCACCACGATCAGGAGCTCGACCAGGGTGAAGCCACCGCGCCGGCGCATCTCGGAGGTCCTCCTCTGATCCGCTCCTATCAAGTTCCGTGCCCCGCCCCGTCCCCGGCGCACGCCGGCGGGCGCCCGTACAATGGCCGGGCGTGATCCCCAAGCCGCCGTTCGCGTCGGACCTGACGCTGGAGCGCGAGCTGCTCGAGTTCGAGCGGCTCAAGCCGCGCCTCGCCGAGGTCTGGGACGCCATCGCGTTTCGGGACGCGGAGCCTCACACGACGGTCGTCGTCCCGTCCCTCACCCTCGACCAGGCCGAGCTGACGAAGCTGGAGGGGGCGAGCTTCTACGAGGAGAGGCTCCTGTTCCTCCTGATCCGGCTCCGGAACCCGCGGGCTCACGTCGTCTTCGTGACGTCCCAGCCCGTCCATCCCCTCGTCCTCGAGTACTACTTCCAGCTCCTCGTCGGCATCCCGGCCAGCCACGCCCGTGCCCGGCTGACCCTCCTCTGCGCGCACGACGCCTCCCCCCGCTCGCTGACGGAGAAGGTCCTGGAGCGCCCGCGGCTGATCGAGCGGATCCGTGCCGGGATCCCGGACCCCTCGCGGGCCTACCTGACGGTCTTCAACTCGACCCCTCTCGAGCGGAAGCTCGCCGTGCTGCTCGGAATCCCGCTGAACGGCGTCGACCCGAGGCTCACGGACCTCGGCTCGAAGTCCGGCTGCCGGAAGGTCTTCCGGGAGGCGGGCGTGGACCTGCCGCTCGGCTTCGAGGACCTCGCGAACGAGGACGACGTGGCCGACGCGCTCCTCGAGCTCCGCGCTCAGCGTCCGGGCCTGCGGAAGGCGGTCGTCAAGCTGAACGAGAGCTTCTCGGGAGAGGGCAACGCCCTCTTCCGCTATCCCGCCGAGGAGGGGCGCGAGGCGATCCGGGCGGCGATGCTCGGCGTGGAGTTCTCCGTCGCCTCGGAGACGTACGAGGACTACTTCCGGAAGTACACGCGGATGGGGGGGATCGTCGAGGAGTGGCTGGAGGGGGACGAGAAGCTCTCGCCGAGCGTCCAGCTCCGCGTCGACCCGCACGGGGAGGTGGTCCCCATCTCGACGCACGACCAGGTCCTGGGCGGCCCGAACGGGCAGGTCTACCTCGGCTGCCTCTTCCCCGCCGACGACCGCTACCGGCTCGCGATCCAGGCGGAGGCGCTGAAGGTCGGGAAGGTCCTCGGCGAGAAGGGGGTCGTCAGCCGGTTCGCGATCGACTTCCTCGTTTCGCGATCGAGGGGCGAGAGCGACTGGCGCGTCTACGCCTTGGAGATCAACCTCCGGATGGGGGGAACGACCCACCCGTACCTGGCGCTGCAGTTCATCACCGGCGGGCGGCTCGACCCCCAGACCGCGATGTTCCTCTCCCCTCGGGGCGTCCCGAAGTACTACCGCTCGACCGACAACCTGAAGTCCGAGGCCTACCGGGGCCTCCTCCCCGACGACCTGATCGAGATCCTGACGATCAACGGCCTGCACTACAGCCACAACTCCGAGTCGGGCGTCCTGTTCCACCTGATCGGCGCCCTCTCGCAGTACGGCAAGCTCGGGATGACGGCCATCGGCAGCAGCCGCGAGGAGGTGGAGCGCCTCTACACCCGGACGCTCCAGGTCCTGGACCGCGAGACCCGCTACGGCCGGTAGGCCGGGACCGGCGAGACCCCGGACCCGCGCCCGCCCGGCGCGGGTCCCAGGGCCAGGGCCGGTGCAGGCGCCTCGGCCGGGACGCGCTCGAGGAGGGCGAAGCGGCCGGCCGCATCGCTCGTCACCCGGACGACGCCCCCGTCCATCCGCCGGAGGAGGCCGGGCACCGCGTCCTTCCGCGCCACGACGCGGAGCGGCCGCCGGGCGTCCCCGAGGAGCCTCCCGAACGCCTCTTCCGTGAGGGTCCCGGGCGAGGGGCTTCCCGTCGCCGCGTCGAACCGCAGCTCCTCGTCGCCGGGCTCCACCACGAGCGTCTCGTGGCCCGCGTAGAACGAGACGACGCGCAGGTAGTCGTGGTACTGGACGAGGGGCGAGACCGACTCGCCGAGGCGGGCGAGGACGGGCCCCGGCGTCAGCGAGCCCGCCGCCGACGGCCACACGAGGACGGCGCCCGCGAGGACGAGGAGCCACGGCCCGCCCACGCGCGCCTCCAGCGGGAGGCTCCTCCCGAGCGGTCCGAGCAGGAGGAGAGCGCCGAGGAGGAGGCCCGAGAGGAGGACGAGCCCGGGGAGGACGGCGTGGAGCCGCGGGAGCCACCCGTCCCCGAGCCCGGTCACGAGCCCCGCCGCGAGGAGGAGGACGGAGAGGAGACCGGCTCCCAGGGTCTCCGCCCGCAGGCGCGCCCCGCGCCGGAGCGCGCGGTCGATCCCGGCGCCCAGGAGGACCCCGAGCGCGGGCCAGGCCGGCAGGACGTACGGGATCAGCTTCGACTTCGAGGCGCTGAAGAAAAGGAACGTGAAGGCCGAGAAGGCGAGGAGGTACCCGGTCGACCCGGAGGCGCGCCACGCGGCCCGGGATCGCCCGGGCCAGACCTCCTTCAGCCGCCCGAGGAAGGCGGTCCAGGGGAGGAGGCCCGCCAGGAGGACCGCGGCGAAGTAGAGCGGCGAGCCGGTCCGGTGGTGCCGCGGCGTCAGGTAACGGAGGAGGTTCTGGTCGAGGAAGTAGTACCCGAGGAAGCCCGGGTTCCTGACGGCGACGAGGACGTGCCACGGGACGGTGACGACGAGGAACGCGAGGACGGGCCCCGGCGCCAGGAGCCGGAGGGAGGACCGCAGCCGCCCCGCGATCCAGAGGAAGAGGAGGAACGGGGCGCCCGGAAGGAGGAGCGCGACGGGCCCCTTCAGGAGGACGCCGGCGGCGGCGGAGAGCACGGCGAGCCAGCGGGCGCGCGAGGCGCCCCGGGCGTCGCACGCCTCGTCGGCCTCGAAGAACGCCGCGAGGCCGAAGACGGTCCCCGTGACGGCCAGGGCGAGGAGGGGGTCGATCAGGAGGATTCGGGAGAGGCCCGCCACGAGGAGCGAGCTCGCGACGACGAACGCCGACCGGAGCGCCGTGTCCTCGCCGAAGCGCCTCCGCGCGAAGAGGAAGACCGCGGCCACGAGCCCGAGCGAGGCGAGCTTGACCGGGAGCCGCGCGGCGGCCTCGGTCTCGCCGAGGAGCCGGAACGAGGCCGCGACGCACCAGTAGAGGAGCGGCGGCTTCTCGAAGTAACGGACGCCGTTCAGCCGGGGGGTGACGAAGTCCCCGGAGGCGAGCATCTCGCGCGGGATCTCGGCGTAACGCCCCTCGTCGGGCTCGAGGAGAGGGGCGCGCCCCGCGTCGACGGCCAGGAGGAGCACCGAGAGGAGGAGGAGGACCGCCCTCAGGCGCCTCCGTCCCGGCACCTCGGCCTCCGCCACCGACGAGGTCTCGCGAGCTGACGACACCTTCCAGAGCGTGCCGGAGGGCGTCTGAACGGAGTCTTAACGGGGCGGCGACGGCTTCCAGGCCGGGAGGCGAACCTCGAACCGGGTCCCCTCCCCTTCCCGCCGGGCCGAGGCCGTCCCGCCGTGGGCCTCGGCGACGCGCCGGACCAAGGCGAGGCCGATCCCGGTCCCGTCCGGGGCCGCGTCGGCCGCACCGCGGGCGAAGGGCGCGAAGAGCGCCTCGAGCGCCTCGGGGGCGGGACCGGGCCCCTCGTCGACGACGTCGAGCGCCACCTCCCCGTGCCCCGGGACCTCGCTCACGGCGACGCGCACCCGGGAGCCGCTCCGCGTGTACCGGAGGGCGTTGTCGACGAGGTGCTCCACGGCCGAGAGGAGGAGCGTCTCGTCCCCCCGGACGAGCACCTCGTCGGGGGCCTCGACGCTCACGCGCGGGGCGGCCTCCTCCGGCAGCCGCGCGGGGGAGGCGGCCTCGCGGGCCACGTCCGCGAGGTTCACCGTGAACCCGGCATCGCCGATCGGCCTCCCGGTCCTCACCAGGAGGAGGAGACCGTCCACCAGGCGCCCCAGCTCGGCCACCGACCGGCTCAGGGGGCCGTTCGCGCCCGCGGTCTGGGCCGCCAGGCGGGTCAGCGGCGTCCGGAGGGCGTGCGCGGCGTGAGCGGCGAACTCGGCCTCGCGGGCGAGAGCCGCGTACATCCGCGCCCCCGACTCGTTCACGGCGCCCGTCAGGAGGCGGACCTCGCGGTCCGCCGAGCGGAGCGGCAAGGGGACGAACGGGGCCTTCGGGTCGATCGCCGCGACGTCCTCGGCCAGCGCCCGGAGCGGCGCGAGCCCCCGCGCGAGGAGGAAAGCGGCCGTGAGGCCCGCCGCGAGCGCCACCAGCGGGAGCGCCACCGCGACGACGAGCCCTACCTCCCACCGGAGCGGACCGGCGAAGGCGCGCGGGACCGCCGCAACGACGACCGTCCCCTGCGGACCCTCGGCTCGCGCCACGAACTCCGCCGGCCTCTTCTCCACGACGCCCGTCGGACCGGGCC
The DNA here is from genome assembly GCA_008363385.1 of Acidobacteriota bacterium. Taxonomy (GTDB): domain Bacteria; phylum Acidobacteriota; class Thermoanaerobaculia; order UBA5066; family UBA5066; genus RHKY01. The sequence continues at coordinate 5,773 of RHKY01000083.1, forward strand.
CGGCCAGAGGCCCGGCGCCCGTCGAGCCGAGGCTCCGGCCGCCGAGCCAGACCTCGAGCCGGCCGTCGGCCGCGCCCGCCTCGGCGAGGTAGACCTCCGCCGCGGGTCCGACGGAGCCGTACTCCGCCAGCTCGAGGCCGACGCCCTTGGCGGCCGCCACGGCGCGCTCGCGCGCCTCCCCTCGCTCGCGGGCCTCGAGCGTCACGTTCAGGACGACGGCCGGGAGCGCCGCGCCCAGGAGGGCCGAGACGGCCGCGGCCGCGGCGGCGAGGAGGGCCATCCGCCGCGTCAGGCTCGCCGGACTCACTCCCCCCTCCACCGGAAGCCCCGGCCACGGACCGTCTCGATCGCCTCGGGCATCCCGAGCGCCCCGAGCTTCCTCCGGAGCCGCGAGACGATGACGTCCAGGCTGGCCGAGGCGTTCGGCGTCGCCTCCCCCCAGACGCCCTCGAGGAGCGCCTCCCGCGTCGCGACCGGCGCGGCGACGAGCTCGACGAGGACCGCGAGCTCCCGCTCGGTGACCGGCATCTCCCGGCCGTCCACGGACGCCCGGCGCCGCTCGGGGTCGAGGGAGAGCCGGCCCGCCGTGAGCCTCCCGCGGGAGCGGCCCCCGCGCCGCAGGAGCGCGCGCACCCGCGCCTTCAGCTCGGCGGGCGCGAACGGCTTGCCGAGGTAGTCGTCCGCGCCGGCCTCCAGCCCCTCGACCCGCTCGACGACGTCCCTCCGCGCGGTCAGGACGAGGATCGGCGTCTCGTCCCCCGCCGCCCTCCGCTCCCGGGCCAGGGCGAGCCCCGAGCCGTCGGGGAGCATCCGGTCGAGGACCACGAGGTCGAACGCCTCCCGGGCGAGCGCCGAGCGCGCCTCGCCGAGCGAGCGCACGCCCCGGACGACGAGGCCCGTCTCCTCGAGGATCCCCCCGACGAGGCTCCGCGTCTCGGCGTCGTCCTCCACCAGGAGGACGCGCCCGGCCGTCTCCATCGGGCCGATTCTGCGCGCCCCTCACGCCGGGGAGACGACGGCCGGGGCCGCGCCGCCTCCCGGCAGCGCCCGCTGCCTCCAGAGGAGGTAGACCGCCGGGTAGACCAGGAGCTCGAGCGCGAACGAGGTGGCGAGCCCGCCCACCATCGGCGCGGCGATCCGCTTCATCACGTCCGCGCCGCTCCCGGTCGACCACATGATCGGAAGGAGGCCGAGGAAGGCCGCGAAGACGGTCATCGCCTTCGGCCGGACGCGCTTGACGGCCCCGTGAACGATCGCCTCCACGAGGTCCGCCCGCGTCCTCAGGCGCCCCTCCCGCGCCGCCTCGTCGTGGGCGAGGTCGAGGAAGAGGAGCATGAAGATGCCGGTCTCGGCGTCGAGCCCCATCAGCGCGATGAGGCCGACCCAGACGGCGATCGAGAGGTTGTAGCCGAGCGCCCAGAGGAGCCAGAAGGCGCCGATGGCCGAGAACGGGACGGCGAGGAGGACGATGAAGGTCTTCATCGCGGACTTCGTGTTGGCGTACATCAGGAGCCAGATCAGGACGAACGTGACCGGGACGACGAGCTTCAGCCGCTCGCGGACCCGCAGCATGTTCTCGTACTGCCCGCTCCAGACGAGGGTCGTCCCCTTCGGCAGCGTCACGGCCCCGGCGACCGCCGCCTTGGCCGCGGCGACGTACCGCCCGACGTCCGTCTTCGCCGTGTCGAAGTCGACGTAGACGTAGCCGGCGAGGAGGCCGTTCTCGTTCCGGATCATCGCGGGCCCCTGCGAGAGGCCGAGCGCGGCGACCTGCCCGAGCGGCACGTGGGCGCCGGAGGGGGTCGGGACGAGGACGCGGGAGAGCCGGTCGAGGTCCTCGCGCAGCTCGCGCGGGTAGCGGACGTTGACCGTGTAGCGCGCCCGCCCCTCGACCGTCGTCGTCACCGCCTCCCCGCCGATGGCGCTCATGACGACGGCGTTGGCGTCGGCCACCGTCAGCCCGTAGCGCGCCAGCGCCTCGCGGTCGAGGTCGAAGTCGACGAAGTACCCCCCCGCCGTCCGCTCGGCGAAGACGGAGCGCGTGGCGGGGAGCTCCCGCAGCGCCGCCTCCACCTGCGTGCCGACCCGCTCGATCGTGGCGAGGTCGTCGCCGAAGACCTTGATGCCGATCGGGGTCCTCACGCCCGTCGTCAGCATGTCGATCCGCCCCTTGATCGGCATCGTCCAGGCGTTCGTCGTCCCGGGGATCTTCATCGCCCGGTCCATCTCGTCGACGAGCTCCTCGTAAGTGATCCGGTCGCGCCAGAAGGGGCGCAGCGCCGAGGCGAGCCACCCCGGCGCCCACGACGAGTACCACCGCTCGCGGGGGCGCCACTCGGACTCCGGCTTCAGGACGACGGTCGTCTCCATCATCGAGAAGGGGGCCGGGTCGGTGGAGGTCTCGGCCCGCCCCGCCTTCCCGAAGACCGTCTGCACCTCCGGGAACGACCGCAGGACCCGGTCCTGCGTCTGGAGGAGCCGCTCGGCCTCCGTCACGCTGATGCCCGGGAGAGTCGTGGGCATGTAGAGGATCGTCCCCTCGTGGAGCGGCGGCATGAACTCCGACCCGAGCCGCAGGAAGACCGGGACCGTCGAGAGGAGGAGGAGGACGGCCACGGCGATCGTCGCCACGGGGCGCCTCAGGACCGCGCGACAGGCCGGCTCGTAGACGCGGTGGAGGAGGACCGAGACCGGGTGCTTCTCCTCGGGGTAGTACCGGCCCACGGCGAGCGACGTGGCCACCCTCGCGAGGAAGCGGGGCCGGAAGCGGAAGGGCTCCATCCGCGTGAAGACCATCCTCAGAGCCGGGTCGAGCGTCACGGCCAGGAGCGCCGCCATCGCCATCGCCAGGTTCTTCGAGTAGGCCAGCGGCTTGAAGAGGCGCCCCTCCTGGTCGACGAGGGTGAAGACCGGCAGGAACGCCACCGCGATGACGAGGAGGGAGAAGAAGACCGACGGCCCCACCTCCAGGAGCGCCTCGAGGCGCACCTCGTGGACGTCGCCGGGGCGCCCCGCCTCCTGCCAGAGCTCGAGCTTCTTGTAGGCGTTCTCCACCTCGACGATCGCCCCGTCCACGAGGACGCCGATCGAGATCGCGATGCCGCCGAGCGACATCAGGTTGACGGTCAGCCCCATCGCCCCGAAGGGCAGGAAGGAGAGGAGGACCGCGATCGGGATCGTCAGGATCGGGACGATGGCGCTCGGGACGTGCCAGAGGAAGAGGAGGATGACGAGGGAGACGATCACCATCTCCTCGACGAGCTTGTCCCTCAGGTTCCGGATCGAGGCCTCGATCAGCTCCGAGCGGTCGTACGTCGTGACGACCTTCACGCCGGGCGGGAGCGACGCCGAGAGCTCCGCGAGCCGCCTCTTCACCCGCTCGATGACCCGGAGCGCGTTCTCGCCGCTCCGCATCACGACGATCCCCCCGACCACGTCCCCCTTCCCGTCGAGGTCCGCGACCCCGCGCCGGATCTCGGGCCCGAGCGCCACGCGGCCGACGTCCTTCAGCGTGACGGGGGTCCCGCGCTCGTCCGTCTTGACGACGACCTTCTCGAGGTCGGCGACGCCCTCGAGGTACCCGCGCCCGCGGACCATGTACTCCCGGCCCGACATCTCGACGAGCCGCCCGCCCACCTCCTGGTTGCTCTTCCGGATCGCGTCGGAGACCTCCATGAGCCCGATCCCGTACGCCGACAGGGCGTTCGGGTCGACCGTCACCTGGTACTGCCGCTGGGTCCCGCCCACGGTCGCCACCTCGGCCACTCCCGGGACCGCCTGGATCGCGTAGCGGAGGAACCAGTCCTGCACGGACCGGAGCGACTCCGTCGTCTGGCGCCCCGTCTCGTCGACGAGGGCGTACTGGAAGACCCATCCGACGCCCGTGGCGTCGGGCCCGATCTCGGTACGCACCCCCTCCGGCAGCGACCCCTGGATCTTGGAGAGGTACTCGAGCACCCGCGAGCGCGCCCAGTAGAGGTCCGTCCCGTCCTCGAAGACGACGTAGACGTACGAGTAGCCGAAGTCGGAGAACCCCCGGATCGTCTTGACGCCCGGGGCCCCGAGGAGCGCCGTGACGATCGGGTAGGTGACCTGGTCTTCCAGGATGTCCGGGCTCCGGTCCCAGCGCGAGAGGACGATCACCTGCGTGTCGGAGAGGTCCGGGATCGCGTCGAGCGGGAGCGTCCGGAGCGTGACGACGGAGAAGGCGATGGCCACCGCCGTGAGCGAGAGGACGAGCCAGCGGTTCTCGGCGGAGAAGCGGATCAGCGCGCGGACCATCTCGGCCTCACTGGCGATGGCCCGCGTGCGGGTCGGCCTCTCCCGCCGGCGGGGCGGCGGGCGCCTCGTCGCCGGCAGGGGCGGGCGTCGCCTCCGGCGCGCCGGACCGGCTCCCCGTGGCGCCGTAGGCGGCGAGCGCGGCCTTCAGGCGCGACTCCGAGTCGACGAGGAAGGCCGCCCCGAGGGCGACCTCCTCGCCCTCCGAGAGGCCCGAGCGGACCTCCCAGGCGCCCCCGGCGTGCTCGCCGGTCGTCACCTCGCGCGGGGCGAGGACCCCGTCCCCCTCGGCGACGAAGACCACCTTGCGGGTCCCGCTGTCGAGGACGGCGTCGTCGGGGACCTGCAGCACGTCGCGCGGCGCGCCCAGGAGGACCACGTCCGCGAACATCCCCGGCTTCAGGTCCGACCGCGGGTTGGCGAGCTCGAGGCGGACCTTCACGGTCCGCGTCTTCTCGTCCACCTCGGGGTAGACGTACCCGACCCTCGCGTCCCACCTCCGCCCCGGCCAGTACGAGAGCGTCACCTCGGCCCGCTGGCCGGGCCGGAGGCGCGGCAGCTCGGACTCGTAGACGTCGGCCAGGACCCAGACGCGAGAGAGGTCGACGATGTCGAAGAGCGTGTCCTGCGGCATCACCTTCATGCCGTGGTAGGCCGTCCGGGCCACGACGATCCCCGAGATCGGCGCGGTCAGGACGACCTGGCGGAGCGGCTCTCCCTTCGCCGCGAGCTCGCTGACCTGGGCGGCGCTCATCTCCCAGAGCCGGAGGCGCGTCCGGGCGGCGTCGAGCAGCCGCTCGGCCCCGGCGGCGGCCTCCCCCGCGGCCCCGGGCGGCAGGTCCCTCACCGCCCGGAGGGCGAGGAGGTACTCCTGCTGCGAGGCGTACAGCTCCGGGCTGTAGACCGCCGCGAGCGGCTCGCCCTTCCGGACCGCCTTTCCCGTGAAGTCGGCGAAGACGTGCTCGACGTACGCCTCGAACCGGGTGTGGACGTGGTGGACGAGGCGCTCGTCGGCCGCGACCCGCCCGACGGTCCGGATCGTCGTCGAGAGGGGCGCCCGCGTCACCCTCGCCGTCCTCAGGCCGAGGAGCTGCCGCTTCCTCGCGTCGAGGGCGACGGGGGCGTAGCCGGCCGGGGCGGCCGCGGGCCCGGTGTCCGGCTTGGCCTCCTCGACCGGGACGAGGTCCATCCCGCAGATGGGGCACTCGCCGGGGCCGTCCCTCACGATCTCGGGGTGCATCGGGCAGGTGTGGAGGGCGGCCTTCTTCGCCTCGACCGCGGGCTTCGACCCGCAGCCGGCGACGACGAGCGCCGCCAGGCCCGGGAGGAGCGCGGCGAGGAGGCCGAGGGAGAGGAGCCGGTTGCGCGTCATGGCGTCCTCCTCACATCCCCGCGGCGGCGCCCGCTGGCGCCGCCGCGGCGGCGACCGTCTCGGTCATGCCGGCGCCGTCGGGCGCGGGCGAGAGCTCCTCGAGGGCGGCGAGCGTCCGCAGGAACGCCGCGCGCCGCGCCACGGCGGCCCGCCGGTCCGCGTCCTGGGTGGCGAGCGCCTCGAGGACGGTGACGAAGGGGGTTCCGCCGGTCCGGTAGCCCGTGAGCGCGGCCTCCACCGAGAGCCGGTCCTGGATCAGGAGGACGTCGCGGTCGAGCCGGATCTCCTCGGCGAGGCGGGCGAGCCGGGCGAGGCGCTCCTCGCTCCGCGCGGCGACCCGGCGGCGGAGGTCCTCGGCGGTCGCCGCGGCCGCCTCGGCGCTCCGCTCGGCCTCGACGATCCGGGGCCGCTGCTTGGAGCCGGCCCAGAGCGGGACCGTCACGCCCGCTCCGACCTGCCACATACCGGGGAGCGAGCCGCGGTTCATGTAGCCCGCGCTCGCCACGAAGTCGGGGAGGAGGTCCCGCCGCGCCAGCTGCCCCGCGAGCTTCTCGCGCTCGGCCTGGAGGCGCGCCCGCCTCACCTCGGGGCTCTTACCGGCGACGGCGGCGAGGAACTCCCCGGCGTGGGGCACGGCCAGCCCGGCGGAGGGCGAGAGGAGCGCGTCGATCGCGCCCGGCTCGCCCGGGTCCCTCCCGAGGAGGCGCCGCAGCTCGGCGCGCGCCGACGCGACGGCCGCCTCCTCGCGGAGGCTTCTCTGTCTGAGGCGGGTCCGCTCCGCCTGCGTCCTCAGGACGTCCTGCTGCGTCCCCATCCCGGCGGCGTAGCGCGAGCGGGTCACCTCCTCGATCGCCGCCCACGCCGCCTCCTGCTCCTCGACGAGCCGACGCGACGCCCGGGCCTCGGCGAGGCCCGCGGCGGCGCGGCGGACCTCCGCCTCCACCGAGAGCCGCGCCCGGTCGCGGAGCGCATCCAGCGCGCGGGCGTCCGCGGAGGCGACCTCGGCGGCGAGCCGCTGCTTGCCGGGGTACGGGAAGGCCTGCCGCGCCATCAGGGAGAGGCGCGTCATCGGCTCCTCGCCGAGCGAGATCGGCCCGCCGTCGTTCTCGTAGGAGAGCTCGACCATCGGGTCGGGGAGCGCCCCCGCTGGGGCCACGCGCGCGCGGGCGGCCTCGATCGCGGCGGCCATCGCCGCGAGCTCGGGGCTCTTCTCGAGCGCCTCGGCGACGAGCGGCGCCAGGGGGTCCGCCGGAGCCTCCTGCGCGGCCGCGGGGCCGGAGAAGAGGAGGGCGGGGAGGAGGAAGAAGCCGATCCGGGAGACGGGCACGGGGCACCTCTTCTGGGCAGAGGAACGGGCGTCCGCTACGGCGCGGACGGCGGGAGGCGGCGGGGCGCCGCGCGGGCGAGGAGGGAGAGACCTCGGCCCTCCCGGGCGCGAGCCTCTCCCGGCCGCCTCAGTTCCGGATCGAGAGGTTCTTCAGGAAGAGGGGCGGGCCGCCCGGGGGCGAGGCCGCGGGGGCCGCGACGAGCAGGGGCTCGCCGGGCACCGGCGGGGCCGGCGCCGCCTCCGCGAGGGC
>RHKY01000084.1 GCA_008363385.1 Acidobacteriota bacterium
GCCGCCGCCTCGCGGGCCGGCGCGGCCGCCCTCGGGGCGGGCGCCTCCTCGGCGCGCGGGCGCGTCGTCACCTCCACCGCCGCGGCCGCAGGGGCGCCGTAGCCGGCCGCCCAGAGGCCGCAGAGGGCGTGGTTGAAGGTCTGGGGCTGGCTCGGCTTGGGGTGGTTCGTCGCCAGGGAGACCAGGTCGGGCCGGTGGCCGAGGACGTCGTCGGTGAAGCCCTTCAGCGCCTTCTTCGGCCCCACCTCGACGAACGTCCTGACCCCCTCGGCCCAGAGCGTCTCGAGCCCCTTCACCCACTGGACGGGGTTGGCGATCTGCTGCTTGAGGGTCTCCTTGATCTCGGGGACGGTCGTCGGGTAGAGGCCGCCGGTCACGTTCGCCACGAGCGGGAGCCTCGGCACCTTCACGTCCAGCCGGTCGAGGACGACGCCGAGCGGGTCGCTCGCGGGGGCCACGATCCGCGTGTGGAAGGCGTGGCTGACCTGGATCTTCACCGCCGCGTAGCCGGCCTTCTTGAACGCCTTGACGGCCGCTTCGACGGCCTTCGTCTCGCCCCCGATGACGCACTGGGCCACCGAGTTGATGTTCGCCTTGACGACGTACCCCTCGATCCGGGAGAGGAAGTCGTCGACGACGTCGAGCGGCGCCATGACGGCCGCCATGCAGCCGTTGTCCTCGAGCCGGATGTTCGTCATCTCGCGCCCGCGGGCGCTGGCGGCCTCGAGCGCGTGGGCGAACGGCAGGATCCCGGAGACGACGAGGGCCGCGTACTCGCCGAGCGAGTGGCCCATGACGACGTCCGGCGCGAAGCCGTACTCCCGGAGGAGCGCGGCGATGGCCAGGTCGGCCGAGAGCATCGCCGGCTGCGTGATCGCCGTCTGCATCAGGGCGTGCTCGGCCGCCTTGACGGCGTCGGGGTCCTTGCCGTCGACGAAGATGTACCCGGTCACCGGCTTGCCGAGGAGGGGCGCCGTCACCGCGTCGGCCTCGGCGAAGACGGCGCGCGGCGCCTCCTCCAGCTCGGCCAGCGGGCGCGCCATGTTCGGGTACTGGCTCCCCTGGCCCGGGAAGAGGAACGCGAGCTTCCCCGGGGCGCGGCCGCTGCCGCGGAAGATCCCCTGCGCGGCGAGCGCCTTCCAGGCCGGCGGCGTGTCGAAGCCGATCGCCTTCTCGGCCTTCTGGAGCCGGTCGAGGAGCTCGGCGGGGCCGTCGAAGTCGACGAGGAGGCGCTCGCGGGAGGCCAGGACCGCCTCGGGCGGCGGCCCGGCCGGGGGGACGAACCCGTCGCGGACGCGGCCGAGGAGCTCCTCGAGCTTCTGCCTCAGCTCCGGGGCGGTCGCGGCGCCGAGCGCGGCGATCGGCCGGAGCGGCATCTTCGAGGGCGGGGCGGGAGCCGCTGCGGCGGCCGGCGACGACGCCGGGACGGGGGCCGCCGCCGGGACGGCCACCGTCGCCTTGCGGTCCGACGTCAGCATCCCGGGGACGTGCTCCTCCAGGACGATGTGGAAGTTCGTCCCGCCGAAGCCGTAGGCCGAGACCCCGCAGCGGCGGGGCGTCCCGTCCCTCCTCTCCCACTCGCGCAGCTCGCGCGAGAGGAAGAAGGGCGTCGACGGGAAGTCGACGGCGGGGTTCGGGACCTCGGCGTTGAGGGTGGGCGGGAGCAGCTTGTGGTGGAGCGCCCAGACGGCCTTCAGGAGGCCCGCCGCCCCGGCCCCCGCCTTCAGGTGGCCGATGTTGCTCTTGGCCGAGCCGAGGCCGATCGCCCCGCGCGGCGCGCCGCCGAAGACCTCGGCGAGGCTCTCCACCTCGACGACGTCGCCGACCTTCGTGCTCGTGCCGTGGGCCTCGACGAGCCCGGCCGTCGCCGGGTCGAGCCCCGCGTCCTGCCACGCCCGAGCGACGGCCAGGCGCTGGCCGATCGGGTTGGGGGCGGTGATCCCCTTCCCCTTCCCGTCGCTGGAGCCGCCGACCCCGCGCAGGACGGCGTAGACCCTGTCCCCGTCCCGCTCGGCGTCGGCCAGCCGCTTCAGGAGGAAGGCCGCCGAGCCCTCCCCCATGACGAAGCCGTCCGCCCCGTCGCCGAACGGGCGCGTCCCCGTGGCCGAGAGGGCGCCGATCTTCGAGAACTTCACGAAAGACGTGACGCCCATGTTCCGGTCGACGCCGCCGGTGACGACGGCGTCGCACTGGCCGCGGACGAGGACGTCCATCGCCGCCTGGACGGCCGCGAAGCTGGAGGCGCAGGCGGCGTCGGTGGTGAAGTTCGTCCCGCGCAGGTTCAGGACGTTGGCCACGCGCCCGGCGATGATGTTCGCCAGCTCCCCGGGCATCGTGTCCTCGGTGACGGGCGGGACGGCCTTCCCGAAGACCTCGTGCCAGCGCGCGAGGATCTCGTCCTTCACCGCGGACGGGAGGGCCTGGAACGAGTCGACCTTCGAGAGGGCGTTCCTCAGGTGCGGGAAGTGGATGCGGAGGCTCGTCAGGTAGTGGAGCTCGCCCCCCATCGCCGCGCCCAGGATCACGCCCGTCCGCTCGGTGTCGAGCGGGCGGGACGGGAAGCCGTAGTCGTCGAGCGCCTGCTGCGCGATCGCCACGGCCCACTGCTGCCCCTCGTCCATGACGGAGGCCACGCGGGGCGGGATCAGGTAGCGCTTCCAGTCGAACTGGAAGCCGCGCACCCACGACCCGATCTTCGAGTAGGTCTTGTCGGGAGCCGAGGGGTCGGGGTCCCAGTAGTCCGCGGCGCTCCAGCGGTCCTCGGGCACCTCTGTGATCGAGTAGCGCTTGCCGGCGACGTTGCTCCAGAACGACGGGGCGTCGGGGGCGTCGGGGAGGACGGCGCCGAGGCCGACCACGGCCACGGCCCTCTCTCTCGGGTCGGTCATCTGAGGGCCTCCATCTGGGCGGGGGCGGACACGGTCAGGCCGCCGGGAAGAGCTGGACGAGCTTCCGGGCGAGGAGGTCCATGTCGTCGATCAGCCCCGCCTGCGCGGCGAGGGCGCCGTTCACGTCGAGGGCCGAGGCCAGCCCCGGGTCCGTCTGGCCCGCGGCGTTGGCCCAGGAGAGGCCCTCGAGGGCCACCTTCCGGGCCGCCTCGCGGGCGTGGACGCGCGCCATGGCGGCGAGCGTCTCCCTGTCCCACGGGCGCGCGGCCGTCGGGGAGGAGGCCGCGCGCTCGGAGAGGATCGCCGCGGTCTCGGCCCAGGCCGCCAGCTCGCCCAGCCGGAAGAGGACGTGCTGGTTGCGCGTCAGCCGGTCCAGCCGGCAGCGCTCCATCAGAGTCCCGACCCCGCGCAGGGCCAGGACCGAAGGCGCGACGCCCGTCCCGGCCGCGGCGGAGGTCCGCGTCTCCAGGCGCGAGGCCCACTCGGCGTACCACGAGCCGCGGGACTTCAGGTGGAGCTGCCAGCGGTCGCGCGCGACGGTCCACTCCATGATCTCGGAGGTCCCCTCGTAGATCGTCGTGATCCTGACGTCGCGCTTGATCTTCTCGACCATGTACTCGCGCGTGTAGCCGTACCCGCCGAGGGCCTGGATCGAGTCCTCGGCCGCCCGGTTCCCCGCCTCCGTGGCGAGGTACTTAGCGACGGCCCCCTCGGTGGCCAGGTCCGGCTCCCCCGCGTCGATCCGCTCGGCCGTCCACTCGATGTAGGCGCGCGCGGCCTCGAGCCGGCAGGCGTTCGGGACGAGGAGCTTGTGCGTGTAGCCCTGCTTCTGCGAGAGAGGGCCGCCCCCCTGGACGCGCTGCTGCGAGTACCGGATCGCCCGCTCGAGCGCCGCCCAGCCGGCCCCGAGGCCGAACGCCGCCACCATCAGGCGCGTGTAGCCGAAGACGGCCTGCGCCTGGGCGAGCCCCTTCCCCTCGACGAGGCCGACGAGCCGGTCGGCCGGGACGAAGACGTCCTCGAGGAAGAGCGCGGCCGTGTTGCTGGCGCGGATGCCGTGCTTGTCCTCGGGCTTGCCCGCCGCGAAGCCGGGCGCGCCCCGCTCCACCACGAACCAGGAGGGCCCGCCGGGCGCGTTGGCCAGGACCGTGTAGAGGTCGGCCACGGCCCCGTTGCTGATCCACTGCTTCCGCCCGGAGATCCGGTAGCCCGTCAGCTTCCCGTCCTCGTGGACCGGGACGGCCGCCGTCGTCAACGCCCCGAGGTCCGAGCCGGCCTGCGGCTCGGTCGCCCCGTAGGCCATCAGGAGCCCCTCGGAGGCGACGCGGCCCATCCAGTGGGCCCTCTGCTCCGGCGTCCCGCCGACGGTGATCGGGTCCGACCCGAGGCAGGTCGCCAGGACCCCGGTGGCGATCCCGAGGTCGATCCCGGCCATCACCTCGGAGGCCCGGTAGATGTCGTACGCCCCGCCCCCCAGGCCGCCGTACTCCTCGGGGATGAAGAGGAGGTGCAGGCCGATCCGGGACGTGTCGTAGAGGTCCTTCAGGACCTTCTCCGGGAAGGTGTCCTCGTGGTCGAGGCGGAGGAGGAGCTCGGGCTTCAGCTCCGCGTCGGCGTAGTCGCGGAGCGTCCCGAGGAGCATGTTGAGCGTCTCGTCGTCGAGTCTCGGCATGGCTTTCCCGTCTCCGCCGCGACAGGCCCTCATCCTGAGACAGGGTCCGTGGTCCTGCGGCGGTCCACTGCGGGATCCTATGGGGGCGGGCCGGACGTGTCTTGAGTCAAATGATCCAAACTGCGCAAACCGGCCGCGGACAAATGATCCTCCCGGTCGCGGCGGGCCGGGAGAGGCCCTCGCGCGACCCTACTTCGCCCCCGGAAAGAGCGGCGGGACCGGCTCGGAGAGCGCCCGCGGGACCACCTCCTCGAGGTCCCTCCCCGCCTCGATCGCCTCGTCCTCCCGCCCGAGGCCGGAGAGGAGCCGGACGCGGAGGGCGAGGGCCTGCGGGTCGACCGGCCCCACCTCGATCGCCCGCTCCACGGCGGCCAGCGCCTCGGAAGGCCTGCCGGCGCGGTCGAGGAGGAACGCCCGGGTCTTCAGCCGAAGGGCGACGGCCAGCCCGGTGGAGCCCGCGGAGGTCTCCTCGAGCAGCCGGGCCAGCTCCAGCGGGGAGGCGCCGCGGGCCGCGAGGTCCAGGAGCTGGTCCAGGACGACCCCCACCTCGGCCCCCGCCACGTCGCCCCCGACCCGGGCTCGCGTCAGGAGGTCCCTGGCCAGGCCGATCGCCTCCGTCGGACGCCCCGAAAGGACGAGCGCCCCGAGCTTCTCGGCCTGCTCGGCGCCCGTGAGGGGGGCGGCCTCCCCGAAGGAGGAGAGCGCCGCTTCCAGCTCCCCCTTCTGGACCAGGAGGCGCGCCCTCGTCAGGGCCGCCTCGCGCGCGGCGTCCGCCGGGACCGGGCCGGGAAGCCTCTCGAACGCGGCGAGCGCTGCGGCCGTGGAAGCCGGCTCGCGGTCGGCGTTGGCGTAGGCGGCCCGGCGCGCCAGCGCCCGCGCCGCCTCCCCCGCCTTCTCCGCGCGGTCGAGCGCCTGCCCCGACTCGGCCTTCAGGCCCGAAGCCCGGCACATCGCGGCCACCTCCAGCCAGAGCCGCCCCTCTTCGGGCGGCGTCCCGGAGACGGGGCCGGCCAGCGCCCCCGAGGCGAGCTTGGCCGCGAGGAGGCGGGCGGCGTTCCGGCCGTCGGCCCGGTAGAAGCCGCGCCCCGCGGCGAACTCCAGGAGCGGCAGGTCGTCCGTGTGCCTCTCGCCGTCCCCGGCGAAGGCCCGCGCCTCCTTCGTCCCCAGGAGCCGGCGCGCCAGCAGCGCGTCCGGCGAGTCGACCCAGGCGTGCTTCCTCAGCTCGTCGCGGAACGTCCCCCCGGCGACCGCCTCCAGCCGCGCGCGGTCGACGGTGAGCGGCCTCTCCGAGGCCAGGACGACCACGTTCAGGCCGTCCAGCATCCAGACCTCGACCTCGGGGAAGACGTCCCCGAGCGTCCGGAGGATCATCCGGAGCGACTCGGGCTCGAGGAAGTAGAGCTGCACCCACTGCGCCAGGACGCCGCCCGGGGCGAGCGTCCCCTTCACCCCCTCGAAGAACTCGCGGGTGAACAGGCTCGCGACGCCGGCCCGCCAGGGGTTCGACGGCTCGGAGACGACGAGGTCGTACTTCTGGCGCGTCGACAGGACGTGGCTCCGAGCGTCGTCGACGACCACCCGGAGCTTCGGGCTCGAGAGGACCTCCCCGTTCACGTGCGAGAAGAACGGGGCGACGTCGAGGACGGCACGCTCGATCTCCACGGTGGTGACGCGGTCGACCCCCGGGGCGCGCGCGACGGCGCCCGCCGTGACCCCCGTCCCGAAGCCGACCACGAGGACGTTCCCCGGCCTGGGGTGGACCGCGAGCGGGACGACGGCGAGGAGGAGCTGGGTCTCCATGTCCCGCTGGTCCGAGCCGTCGGGGTGCCCGCTGACGAGGAGGACGCGCCCCATCTGGGTCGTGCCGACCGCCACCGCCGCGTTCCGCCCCTCGCGGAACGCCAGCGCCTCGTACGGGTAGGCCGTGGCGCGCCTCTCCATCTCCAGCCGGGTCGCCACCGGCCCCTGCGGGATCGCCGTGTCGGAGAAGAGGAAGAGGCGGACCGGCCACGACGGGGCGAGGAGGGCGGCGAGGAGGGCCGCGGCGGACGCCCCGGCCAGGGCGAGGGAGCGTCCGGTGCGCGGCGGCCGGAGGAGCCCGGCCGCGGCGACGGCGGCCGACAGGCCGAGCGCGGCCTCGAGCGTCCCCTCGGTCCCGAGCCGCGGGACGAGGACGAAGCCCGCGAGGAGGCTGCCGAGGACGGTCCCGGCCGTGTTCGCCAGGTACGCCGCGCCGACGATCCGGCCGAGCCGGGGCACCTCGTCGGCGAGCGCCTCGAGGAGGAGCGGCACGCCGAGGCCGGCCAGGAAGGCCAGCGGCAGGAGGAAGGCGGCCGCCACGAGCGCCTTCCCCAGGAGGACCTGCCCGAAGGTCGGCTCGGGCCACTGGTGGAGGAGGACGATCGCCCGAGTGGCCCGCGGCAGGACGGCGTGCGCGGCCAGGGCGGCGATCGCCACGAGCAGCTGCGAGAGGGCGAAGTCCGAGAGGCGCGCCGCGCGCACGCGCGAGAGGCGCGCCGCCGCCAGCGACCCCAGGCCGAGGCCGAGGAGGAAGCAGGCCAGGACGATCGTGAACGCCTGCGCCGAGACGCCGAAGACGATCCCGAGGACCCTCAGGAAGACGATCTCGTAGGCCATCGTCGCGGCGCCGGAGGCGACGAGGCCGAGAAGCGCGTAGCGTCCCCCGGGGGCGGTCGCGAGCCTGCGGAGCGCGGCCAGGAGCGGCTCGCGCGCCTCGTCGGGCGGGGCCGCGGCCTCGGCCTGGACGCTCCTCCGGAAGACGACCCAGCCGATCAGGAGGTTCACGAGCGCCGTCAGCCACATCGTCCGCCAGAGGCCGAAGGCCTCGAGGAAGACGAAGCCCTCGGCGAGGGTGCCTGCGACGGCCCCGAGGGTGTTGAGCGCGTAGAGGAGGGCAACGCGCCTGCGCGCCGCGGCCACGTCCTCGGAGACGGCGCGGACGAGGGCGGGGAGCGTTCCCCCCATCAGGAACGCCGGCGGTAGGAGGACGAGGGCGGCCAGGAGCCCCTTCACCCCGGTCGCCGCCGCGGCGGAGAGCTCGGCCCGGGAGGCGATCCCCAGCCACGCCGCGCGGACGAGGGAGAGGAGCGGCCCGGTCAGGAGCGCGTAGGCCCCGACGCCCGCCTCGAAGAGCGCGTAGAGGCGCATCGGCGAGGGGGAGCGGTCCACCCGCGGGCCGAGGAAGTAGGCGCCGGCCCCCAGCCCCGTCATGAAGACGGCCAGGACCACCGAGACCGCCTCCGTCGTCGACCCGAAGAGGAGCGAGAGGTGGCGCGACCAGAGGACCTCGTAGACCAGGCCCGTGCCGCCCGAGACGAAGAAGCAGGCGAGGAGGAGGAGGCGGGTCCGCGCCGTCACGCGCGGCAGCCTAGCAGGCTCCCCCGGGCCCCGCCCCCGTCCTCACTCCGCCCGGACGAAGGTCGGGTCCTGGGTCACCTCGTCGATGACGGTGGCGTACGCCTCGAACGCGTCCGGGCCCTCGACCCGCTCCACCGTCGCGACGTACCCCGACCCGCTCACGCCGAAGCCGGCGGAGAGGACGCGCGCCCACTGGTGGAGCTGGCCCGGCGCGAGCGTCTTCTCCAGCGGCGTCCCGACGGGGTTCCCGGCGGCGTCCGCGAGCGAGACGCGGACCTTCACCGTCGCCTGGGCGTCGCTCGTCGTCGGCCCCAGGTGGACGACCGCCAGGTTCGTCCGGTAGGCGGGCGTCTCGACGAGGCCGGCGATCCGCTTCCGCCTCCGCGCCCGCTCGCCGTACGGGTCGACCCCGGTGAAGCCGAGCCCCGTCCCGTTCGAGGCGGTCGTCCGCGACGAGGCGAACCCGGTGGCGAACTCCCGGAACAGGACCCTCACCGAGCCGTAGTCGCCCCCAGCGGGGACCTTCGTGGGGTCGAGCTGGCGGAAGTGGTCGACCGCGCTCGGCCAGAAGACCCCCTGCCCGTTCCCGAGCGGGAGCGCCTCCGTCACCGTCGTCCCGGTGACCGAGGTGTACGTCACGTCCGCCACGGCGTCCCGCCCCGACGTGTTCGTCAGCGCCAGCTCCGACGTGAAGCAGGTCGCGCCGCAGGCGTCGGTCACGACGGGGACGGAGAGGACCGAGGCCGAGCCGACGGAGGCCGCGCGGATGAACGCCCCGTCCTGGGCCTGGGAGTCGATGACGGTGGCGTAGGCGTCGTACGCCGCCGTCCCCGCCTGGTACGGGGTCAGGACGACGGAGAACCGCTCGCCCGTGGCCCCGGCGAAGCCGGCGAGGGGGGCGTCGAGCTGGCGCCACTCGCGCGGGGGGACCTGGAAGTCGCCCTCCCCCACCTTCTGGCCCGTGGCGTCGTCGAAGAACTCGGCCGAGAGCGAGAGCGTCGGGCAGCTCCCCTCCACCCCGCAGAGGTTGGCCACCGCCAGGTTCGTCCGGTAGCGGGAGGTGTTCTTCAGCCCGTTCAGCGAACGGCGGAACACGTACGGCTCCGTGGAAGGGTCGACCGAGCCGAAGGCCAGGCCGGTCGTCGAGCCCTCCGGGAAGACGGTCGAGTCGGCGAACCTCGTGTAGACCCGCGCCTGCATCGCGCCGCGCCCGTTCGTGAAGCGGGCCCGGAGCGTCCCGGCGGTCGTGGCGCCCCCGCCGGGGATCGGCGCGCCCAGGTCGCGGAACGCCTGGACGACGTTCGGGAAGACGCGCGTCGCCCCGGCCGCCAGCGTCACCGGCACCTCGTACTCGGCCGAGGAGGTCTTCAGCGAGAGCGTCAACGAGGGAGAGGCGTCCAGGTTCGTCAGCGTCACCTCGGTCAGGAAGTTGTTCGTCGGGTGCTCGGGCCGGACTTCGACGGCGACGGGGAGGAACGCCTCGGTCACGAAGCTCTCCCCCGAGGCGAGCGGCCGCCACCACTGCATCGGGCGGCTCCCGGTCAGCGTCTCGCCGTCGCGCCCCCAGACGTGGGCGTTCAGGGGCGAGCCGGAGACCGTGGCCAGGGACTTCCCGCCGTCCTCCTCGAGGGAGACGACCCGCTCCTCGGGGACGACCGTCGAGGTCGTCCGCGTCGCCGTCAGGGAGAAGGGGCCGCTCGGGAGCTGGGAGGCGGTCAGCTGCGACGTCTCGGGGGCTCCGAGGACGTCGGTCACGCCGCCGGAGAGCGTGGAGGCGTCGGCCGCCAGGAAGTGCGGGCCGAGGTACGAGGAGAGCGTCACTCCCGGCCCCGTCGCCGAGAGCCCCACCCAGCCGCCGTCCGCCGGGTAGCGCGACAGGGGGATCGGGAAGCTCGTCCGCTCCCCGGTGTCGGGCCGGAACCGGACCAGCTTCCCCGCCGTCCCGGCCAGGCCCCAGACCGTCCCGTCCGCGGCGACGTCGATCGCGGAGAAGGCGGGCGTGGGCGAGGCCCCGCTCCAGCGCTGGAGGGTGCCGTCCGAGGGCTTGACCGCCAGGATCGAGCCGTCGTCCGAGGCGAGGAAGACCCGGCCCGAAGCGTCGGGGCGGCTCGCGACCCGGCCGAAGCCCGGAACGTCGTGGATGAAGAACATGGACATGGAGGAGACGTACCGCGCCACGCGCCCCGCCCCCATCACCACCGGCGCCCCGCTCAGGGGGTCGACCTCCATCGCCGTGGCCGCGAACGGCACGTCCACCTTCTGGACGGCGTTCGTCGCCGTGTCGAGCCGGTAGAGGAAGCTCGCTCCCTCGGACTGCCGGTAGACGAGAGCCCAGAGGACGGTCGAGGAGAGGCGCCTCACGCGGAACGGGAAGAGGGTCCTCGGGTCGGAGTCGAGCGCCCAGGTCGTCACCTCCCCGTCCGGGGTCATCCGGACGACGGCCGGTTTCTGGTCGTACCCCCCCTGGAGGAACCAGAAGGCGCCCGAGGAGCCCGGCTCGCGGTCGCCGGTGACCCCCTCGAACGTCCCGACGCCGGGGTAGGCGCGGACACGGTACGCGGTCGTGGCCGCTCCGGCCGGAGGCGCGAGCGACAGGAGGAAGGGCAAGACGACGCAGAGGAGCGCGACGCGGCGGGCCATGGGACCTCCTTCGGGGAACCGGTCGGGAGGATACCCGGCGACGGTCTGGGCCGGGCGGACCGGGTCGCGCAACGCGACCCGTTCCGTGCGCCCCGTCACGGACCGGCCCGGCGCCCCCTCAGAACGAGTAGCTGAGGCCTCCCATCGCGCGGGTCTGGTTCGTGGCGTCGTCCGCGAGCCTCTCGGCGCTCAGGAGGAGCGAGAAGCCGCGGCCCAGGTTCACGTTCCCGTTCAGCGTGTACCGGCGCGAGCTGGGCCGGGTCTCGACGACGACGCCGCCCTCGCCCGTCGTCCGCAGCACCGAGACGGCGTTCGAGGCGTCGACCGAGAGGTAGACCCGCGACCCGAGGCTGCGCCCGACCGAGGCGTACCAGGAGTCGTACGAGCCGGCGGCGCGGTCGTTCCGGTTCCAGATCCCGCTCACGTCGACCCCGCTCCGGAAGAGGTTCGAGAGGTGGAGGCCGGCGGAGTACCGGTTCGAGGGGGGGTCGTCCTCGTTGTACGTGTCGCGCGCCAGGCCGACCCACGCGCGGACGCCTCGGACGACCTCGACGCTCACCCTCCCGCCGACGCTTCCGAACAGGAGCCCCTCCAGCCGCTTCGGGTCGACGGGGCGGCCGTCGATCTCGTCCTGCGTGATCGTCCGCGCGTCGACCGACCTTCCGCGGTGGTACGTCCCCTGGAGCTCCAGCCATCGCGTGACCGCCCAGCGCGCGTTGGCGAAGAGGTAGGTCAGGCCGCCGCTCCCCTGCCCGCCGGGGCCCGAGAGGTCGTACTCGGCGGCCTGGTAGAGGAAGAAGGTCGTCCCCACCGGGACGAAGTTCGACAGCGTCACCACGGACCGCTCGGTCAGGCCGCCGTTCCGCGTCAGGACCCAGCCGAGGACGTGCCGCCGGGCCGCGTCGCCGTCCAGGGCGACGTAGGCGCCCCCCTTCTTCACGCCGGGGACCCAGCCGGCCTCCCAGCTCCTCGGCTCGAGGCCGCCGAACGCGCCGAAGCGGAGCCGCCCGGCCTTCCAGTCCGTCTCGGGACGGAGCTCGAGGAGGACGCCGCCGACGGCCCCGAGGGCCCCCAGCTCGTTCAGCCACATCTGACCCGCCCGGGCGGTGAAGAGCCCTCCCTTCGTCCGGCCCCCGACCCAGGCGTCGTAGAGCTGCAGCCGGTTCTCCCGCGCGTCGCCCGCCGAGGTCGACCGCCCTCGCCCGTCGAGGGCGAACTCCAGGCCCCCGGAGTCAGATGTCGCGGAGCGGAGCGTGAGGGTCGCCCAGGCGTCGTTGAACGAGGAGCCCGCCCCGCCGTCGGCCACCGACGTGCTCCCCCACTGGAAGAAGAGCGAGACGCGCCCGTATCCCGACGACGCGGTCTGGGCCGCGAGCGGGCGCCGGGCCGAAGCGCACGCGACGCCGGCGAGCACGAGGAAGCGAACGGCCGGTCTCCTCACGTCAGTCCCCCTTTCCCGTCGGGTGGCAGGCGTAGCAGGCGAGCGAGTCGTACCGGTAGCCGCTGACCCCGCGGTGCTTCTCGTCGGTCCGGGAGCGGTCGTGGCACGTGAGGCAGGTGAAGAGCTTGTAGCTGGACGGGGTCGTGTGGCAGGCCGTGCACGGGTTCCCGGCGTGCTTGCCGGTCGTGATCGGGAACCAGGTGTGGTTGAACGTCCCCTGCTGCCACGAGGTGTCGGAGACCCGGTGGCAGACCTGGCACGTCGTCGGGAAGCCGGCCGCGACGTGGTTCGGGTTGCGCGAGGCGTCGTAGGCGGGGCGGTGGCAGGAGACGCACTCCGGGGACGTGCCGGCGTAGACGCCGCCCGAGTGGCAGCGGGAGCACGTCTGCGCGGTGTGGGCGCCCAGGAGGGGCCACAGAGAGTGGTCGAAGGTCGCGCCTCTCCACGAGGTGTCGGTCGCCCGGTGGCACGTCTCGCAAGCCGTCGGGAAGCCCGCCGCAAGGTGGTTGGGGTTGGCCGCCTGGTTGTAGTCCGCCTGGTGGCAGCCGACGCAGTCCCGCGGCGTCCCCCGGTAGACGTTGTTCCGGTGGCACGAGGCGCACGCCTGCGTGGCGTGGACCCCCACCAGCGCGAACGTCGCGTGGTCGAACGTCGCCCCCTTCCACGAAGTGTCCGTGGCCCGGTGGCACGTCTCGCACGCCGTCGGGAAGCCCGCCGCAAGGTGGTTCGGGTTGACCGCCTGGTTGTAGTCCGCCTGGTGGCAGCCGACGCA
>RHKY01000085.1 GCA_008363385.1 Acidobacteriota bacterium
GGTGACGCCGATCGGCCGGGCGACGGCCGTGGGCGTCGTCCGCATCGGCCTGGACGCCATCGAGGTCGAGGCGAGCCGCGACGTCGAGTTCTCGTACCTCGTCCAGGGCGTCCGGAAGGCCTACCGGGACGTCGGCCCCGTCCTCGACAACTCTTTCTTCCGCCCGGCGTCGCCGGAGGACCGGATCCCGCTCTCGCTGACCGCGGACGAGAGGCAGCGCCTCGTCGACAACGGCACGTACAACCCGGACGGAACCGTGAACCTCGAGACCGCCGAGAGGATGGGATGGGCGCGCCTCTGGCGGGAGAGGGCGGACGCGGCGCGGGCCGTGGCGGAGCGCAACCAGGCGGCCGCAGCGGGCGACGCCAACCGCCTCCCGCAGGCGAGTCCGGGACGATAGCGGACCGCCCACGCGGCACGACGGGGGCGGCGCCGCCTCGCCCCGTCGTGCCTCTCGACCGTCGGGCCCCGGCGAAGGGGGCGTCGGGCGAGGACGACGTTCCACCGACTCGACCTAACTACGCGAACGCACCATTTCGTTCGCTGCATTCTTGCGACGCTCGTCACCACCGTCGCGAGGAATCGGGACTAGAGTGAGAAGAGCAGTCCTGTTCCAGGACGAAGGAGGTCTGGATGAGAGTCACCGCTCGTCTTCTCCTGACGGCAGCGGTCGCCGTCTCCCTGGCCGTCGCCGGCCCCGCGTGGGGCCTGGACGTTCCCCTCAAGAACTGGGAGGTGCCACGCTCGCCGACGGCGGACCTGGACAACCCCGGGGCGTTCGTCCCGGTGACGCCCTGCCGGATCGCGGACACGCGAGGCGCCAACGGCGCCTACGGCGGCCCCGCCCTCGTCGCCAACGTCGCCCGCTCGTTCGACATCGACAGCTCCCCGACCTGCACGGGCATCCCCTCGCCGGCCACGGCCTACTCCCTCAACTTCACGATCATCGGGTCCGCAGGGGCCTACCAGAACGCCTTCCTGACGGTCTGGCCGACGGGCGCGACGCAGCCGACCGTGTCGACGCTGAACTTCGACGGCGGGCAGCTGAAGGCCAACGCCGCGATCGTGCCGCGGGGGACGAACGGCGCGATCAGCGTCTTCGTGAACGCGGCCGCGCACCTTCTCATCGACATCAACGGCTACTTCACGAACGACCCGAGCGACAACGGCCAGTTCTTCATCAACGGGAACTTCGCCGGGGGCGCCGCGATCGTCGGGTTCAACTACTCCAACACGAACGGCTCCCACGGCGTCGGGGGCTACGCGAACGGGACCGGCATCGTCCACGGAGTGCAGGGGGAAATCGGGACGAGCCCCGCGGCGGGCTCCTCGGGCGTCCACGGCATCGGCGCCGCCACCACGAGGGTCACGTTCGCAATCTTCGGCGAGAACAACAACTCGACGACCGACTCGGCCGGCGTCCTCGGGCGCGTGACCGCGGGCACCCCCCCCGTGATCAACAACCTCGCTGCCGCTGCGGGCGTCCGCGGCGAGGGCGAGTACCGCGGAGTGAACGGCGTGGCGGGTCCCAACGGGGTCGGGGTCCGCGGCTTCTCCCTGAACTCGGCCGGCATCATTCAGACCTCGGGAAGCCTCGGCCAGTCAACGACCTACGGCGTCTACGCCGACGGCAACATGGGGGCGACTGGGACGAAGACGTTCGTCGAGCCGCACCCGTACAAGGCCGGGGCGGTCATCCGGTACGTGGCCCTCGAGGGCCCGGAGGCGGGGACCTACTTCCGCGGCCGGGGGCAGTTCGTCGGCGGGAAGGCCGTCATCGAGGTCCCCGAGAGCTTCCGGCTCGTCACCGACCCGGAGGGGATCACGGTCCAGGTCACGCCGATCGGCCGGGCGACGGCGGTCGGGGTGGTCCGGATCGGCCTGGACGTCATCGAGGTCGAGGCGATTCGCGACGTGGAGTTCTCCTACCTCGTCCAGGGTGTCCGCAGGACGTTCAAGGACTGGCAGGTCGAGGTCGTCAGCGACGAGTTCATGCCGGAGCTGCCCACGCAGACGATCCCGAACTACCTGAGCGAGCGGCAGAAGCGGAACCTCATCGAGAGCGGGGTCTACAACGAGGACGGCACCGTGAACATGGAGACCGCCGAGCGGCTGGGTTGGGCGCGCCAGTGGCGCGAGAGGGAAGCCGGCCGGAAGTAGCCCGGTGACTGGCGGCGGCCGGCAACGCCGGCTGCCGGTCGCTGGACGCGAGCCCGGGCGGGGCCGCGGCGCTGCCGCGGCCCCGTCCTCTTCTCGTCACGCTCCCGCGAGGATCTCCGCGTACGCGCCGACGGTGCCCGCGGCCAGGACGGTCCTGGCCCGGGCCGGATCCCGCGCCAAGCGGTGTGCCGCCGACCCGGACAAACCACACGAACCCCCCACGTCTTCGGTCGTGGACTCTCGACCCGCGTCCCTTGCCCCGGGGGCCTCCAGGACTAGATTAGAAGGAAGATCCTGCTCCAGGACGAAGGAGGTCTGGATGAGAGTTCTCGCTCGTCTCCACGGGACGGCAGCGGTCGCCGTCTGCCTGTGCCTCGCGTTCTCCGTGTGGGGCGCCGACGTGCCCCTCAGGAACTGGGAGGTGCCGCGTTCTCCGATGGCGGACCTGGGAAACCCCGGCGCGTTCGTCCCGGTGACACCCTGCCGGATCGCCGACACCCGGGGGGTCGCGCCGTTCACCGGGGCCTACGCCGGCCCGCAGCTCGCCGCCGGCGCGACGCGGAGCTTCGACATCGACAGCGCGCCGACCTGCACGGGCATCCCCGTTTCCACGGCCTACTCCCTCAACTTCACGATCATCGGCTCGGCGGGCGGGTACCAGAACGCGTTCCTGACGGTCTGGCCCACCGGCGGGACCCAGCCGACGGTCTCGACGCTGAACTTCGACGGCGGGCAGCTGAAGGCCAACGCCGCGATCGTGCCGAGGGGGACGAACGGCGCGATCAACGTCTACGTCAACGCCAACGCCCACCTCCTCGTCGACATCAACGGCTACTACACGACCGCCCCGAACGTCGACTACCAGTTCAAGATCTCCGGGTACTTCGACAACATGGCCGCGATCGTCGGGTTCAACTACTCGAGCGCCAACGGCTCTCACGCCATCGGGGGCTACGCCGGAGGCACGGGCCTCGTCCACGGGGTGCAGGGGCAGATCGGCAACGGCGCGGCGGCGGGCTCGTCGGGGGTCCACGGAATCGGCGGCTCCACCGGGAGGATCACGCACGCGATCCTCGGCGAGAACAACAACGCGGTGCTCGACTCGGCCGCGGTCCTCGGGCGGGTGACCGCGGGGACCCCCCCCACCATCTCCGGCCTCGCGCTTGCCGCGGGCGTGAGGGGCGAGGCCGAGGATCGCGGAGTGATCGGCGTCGCCGGACCGATCGGAATCGGAGCCCGCGGCTTTTCCGTGAACCAGTTCGGCGTCGTCCAGACGTACGGAAGCCTCGGCCATGAAACCTCGTATGGCGTCTATTCCGGCGGGAACACGGGAGCGACCGGGACGAAGTCGTTCGTCGAGCCGCATCCCACCGACGCCTCGAAGGTGATCAAGTTCGTGTCGCTCGAGGGCCCGGAGGCCGGGACGTACTTCCGCGGCTCGGCCTTCACGGTGGGCGGCGTCGCCGTCATCGACGTGCCGGAAGCCTTCCGGCTGGTGACGGACCCGGAGGGGCTGACCGTCCAGGTCACGACCGTCGGCTCGCCCGCCCGCGCCTGGATCGAGAGCGAGAGCCTCGACGCCATCGTCGTCCGGTCCAGCAGCGACACGAAGTTCCACTACCTCGTGCAGGGCGTGAGGAAGGCCTACCGCGACTTCCAGCCGATCGTCCCCGGCGAGGAGTTCGTCCCCGAGACGCCGGCGCAGCAGCTGCCGCTCTACCTCTCCGAGGAGGCGAAGCAGCGGCTCATCGCGAACGGGACATACAACCCCGACGGCACGGTGAACATGGAGACCGCCGAGCGGCTGGGCTGGGCGCGCCAGTGGCGCGAGAGGGAAGCCGGCCGGAAGTAGCCCGGTGACCTGCGGCGCCCGGCAATGCCGGCTGCCGGTCGCTGGACGCGAGCCCGGACGGGGCCGCGGCGCTGCCGCGGCCCCGTCCTCTTCTCGTCACGCTCCCGCGAGGATCTCCGCGTACGCGCCGACGGTGCCCGCGGCCAGGACGGCGCGGGCCCGGCCGGATCCCGCGTCGGCCGTCCGGCGCCTCAGCTCCGGGTCGTCCCAGATGGCGCGCACGGCCCGGCCGATCGCCGCCGGGTCGCCGGCGTCGAAGAGGACGGCGCCCTCGCCCGCCAGCTCGCGCAGCGCCGGGAGGCCGGAGCAGGCGACCGCCGTCCCGAGGGCGAAGGCCTCGAGGACCGGGATCCCGAATCCCTCGAAGAGGGACGGGAAGACGAGGAGCCGCGCGCCCTGGATCAGGGCGGTGACCGTCTCCTCCGGCTGGTAGGGCAGGACCCTCACGCGCGCCGAGAGGCCGCGCCGCTCGACCTCTTCCGCCAGGGAAGACCGGCCCGCCTCCAGCGCGCCGCAGAGCACGAGGCGGAACGAGGGCTCCTCCGAGAGAGGAGGGACGGCGAGCGCCTCGAGGAGCCGCGCGTGGTTCTTGTGCGGCCAGTAGTTCGCGGGGTAGACCGCGAAGCCTCCGGGCGAGAGCTCGAGCGGCGCCAGGGCCGCCGCGAGCGCCTCGGGGGTGAGCGGCCGCCGCGTGCCGGCGACCGGCGGCAGGACGGTGAGGCGCTCCGGGCGCACCCCGACGCGGCGGACGGCCGCGTCCTTCGTCGCCTCCGAGATGGCCACGACCGTGTCCGCTCGCCGCAGGTGGAGGCGGAGCTCGGCCCGCCGCCGCCGCTCGTGCGCCGTGAAGAACTGCGGGTGGTCGAGGTCCTGGAAGTCGTAGGCGACCGCGACGTGCCGCAGGCCCGGCTCGTGGAACGTGGCCGTCTGGAGCGGGCTGAAGAGGACGTCCGCCCCCAGCCGCCGGAGCGAGGCGCGGTCGGGGAGCAGGAGGTCGAGCGGCCGGCGGAGCGCCCCCGGCAGGAGGCGGCGGCGCCGGAGGAGGAAGCGCGGCTCGAAGGCGTCCTGGCCCAGGAGGAGGACCCGCGCCCCGCGCGCCTGGAGGGATCCGACGGCCGCGAGGGCTCCCGGCTTGACGAGGAGGTGGAGGACGAGCCCGGGACGGTCGAGGAGGCCCGCGAGGAGGGCGAGGACGAAGGGCGCCGCCCCGCCGTTCGTCCCGTCGGCGGAGAGCGGCGCCAGGTCGACGAAGACGCGGGTCGGGGCCCTGTTCGCTATCATCGCGCCGTCCGTTCCGGCGCACTTTCCCACAACTCCCCGCGCCCGGCGGCCCGAATCCTCCGATGAAGCGCGCCCTCGTCTCCGGCATCACGGGCCAGGACGGCTCGTACCTGACCGAGTCGCTCCTCGCCTCGAGCTTCGAGGTGCACGGCCTCGTGAGGCAGTCGAGCCTCCTGCAGCGGACGCGCCTCGACCACCTCCCCGCCCTCGTCCTGGCCCGCGAGACGGGGCGGCTGAAGCTCCACTACGCCGACCTGTCGGACTCCTCGAGCCTGCAGGCCGTCGTCCGCCACGTCCAGCCGGACTTCCTCTACCACCTCGCCGGGCAGAGCCACGTCAAGATCTCCTTCGACCTCCCCGAGTACACGGCCGACTCCACGGGGCTGGGGACCCTCCGCCTCCTCGAGGCCGTCCGGCAGTCGGCCCCGTCGTGCCGCTTCTTCCTGGCGGCCACGAGCGAGATCTTCGGCGAGCCCGCCGAGTCCCCCCAGTCCGAGACGACGCCCGTGGCCCCCGTCAACCCGTACGCCGCGGCGAAGGTCTACGCCCTGAACCTCGTCCGGATCTACCGGCGGGCCCACGGCCTCTTCGCCTGCGCGGGGATCCTCTTCAACCACGAGAGCCCGCGCCGCGGCGAGAACTACGTCACCCGCAAGATCGCCCTGGCCGCCGCGAGGATCTCGCGGGGCCTGGAGAAGACGCTCCACCTCGGGACGCTGACGCCGCGGCGGGACTGGAGCTACGCCCGGGACACCGTCGAGGGGATCCGCCGGGTCGCCGAGGCCGAGAGGCCCGACGACTACGTCCTGGCCTCGGGCGTGACGCACTCGGTCGAGGACTTCTGCCGGCTCGCCTTCTCGCACGTCGGCCTCGACTACCGCGAGCACGTCGTCCTCGACCCAGAGTACGCCCGGCCCGTCGACATCTCCGAGACGCGCGGGGACGCCCGCAAGGCCGAGCGGGAGCTGGGGTGGAGGCCGCGGACGAGCTTCCCGGAGCTCGTCCGGATCATGGTGCAGGCCGAGCTGGACGCCCTCGACGGCCGCCCCGTCGAGGGCTGACGCCCGAAGCGTGTCCAAGGCCTTGCCCGAGCGTCCCGCCGTCCTCGTCCCGGCCTTCGAGCGGGTCCACGCGACCCGCCGGGCCCTCGCCTCGCTCGAGCGGGAGGGGGCCGGGACCGTCGTCCTCGTGGACGACGACGGGAAGGGAGGGGGCGACGAGCTGGCGCGGGAGTTCCCGCGCCTCGTCGTCGTCCGGACCGGCGCCCCGGCCTTCTGGACCGGCTCGATCGTGGCCGGGATGCGGTGGGCCTTCGCCAACGGCCACGGCTCGGTCCTTCTCCTCAACCAGGACGTCACGGTGGAGCCCGGGTACTTCGACGCCCTCCTCGCCGCGGCCCGGGCCCACCCCGGGGCCCTCCTGGGGAGCGCCGTCCTCTACGCGGCCGACCCGGGGGTCGTCTGGTCGGCGGGCGGACGCGTCGAGTGGTTCGGGCGGGGGATCGTCGTGAACCACCACGGGGACCCGCTCTCGGCCCTTCCGGACGGGCCCTTCGAGGCGGACTGGCTCTTCGGGATGGGGACGCTGGTGCCCCGGGAGGTCGTCGAGAGGATCGGCGAGCCGGACGCCGCGCGCTTCCCGATGGCCTGGGGCGACACGGACTACTCGCTCCGCGCCCGGGCGGCGGGAGTCCCCGTCCTGGTCGAGCCGCGCGCCCGCCTCCGGCACGAGGTGGGCGCCTACGACGCCCGGGTGGCGGGGCCTCCGTCCCTCTCGACGTACCTCGGCTGGATGCGCGACCCTCGCCACAACCTCTCCCTCTCCTGCCACGCCGAGGTCTGGCGCCGCCACGGGCCGCGCCTCCTCTGGCCGGCGTCGCTCGCCCTGAGGGTCCTCGTCCTCCTCGCGAACTTCGTCAGGATCCGGCTCCTCTTCCGGAGGGGGGCGCCCCTTGCCTGAGGCCCTGCCGCGCGTCTCGGTCGTGGTCCCGAGCCTCGACCAGGCGGCCTACGTGAGGGCGACGCTCGAGAGCCTCCTGTCGCAGGGCTACCCGGACCTGGAGGTGCTGGTGCAGGACGGCGGCTCGACGGACGGCTCGGTCGAGGTCCTGCGCGAGTACGAAGGGCGCGTCTCGGTGAGGGTGGAGAAGGACCGCGGGCAGGCGGACGCGATCAACCGCGGCCTGGCGCGGGCGACCGGGGAGGTCCTCGGGTACCTCAACAGCGACG
The DNA here is from genome assembly GCA_008363385.1 of Acidobacteriota bacterium. Lineage (GTDB taxonomy): Bacteria > Acidobacteriota > Thermoanaerobaculia > UBA5066 > UBA5066 > RHKY01. The sequence continues at coordinate 7,522 of RHKY01000085.1, forward strand.
ACGTCCTCTTCCCCGGGGCGCTCCGGGCGGTGGGGGAGGCCTTCGCCTCGCGCCCGGAGGCCGTCCTCGTCTACGGACGGGCCGCCTACGTCGGGCCGACCGGCGAGCGGATCGCGCCCGTCCTGACGCGCCCGTGGGAGCCCGAGCGGCTCCCGGACCTCTGCTACGTCGCCCAGCCCGCGGCGTTCTTCCGCAGAGAGGTCCTCGAGGAGATCGGCCCGTTCGACGAGAGCCTCCACCACGCGATGGACTACGACTACTGGCTGAGGATCGCGGCGCGGTACGAGCCCTCCCGCGTCGTCCACCTCGACCGGGAGCTCGCCGGCGCGCGCCTCCACCCCGAGGCCAAGTCGGTCGGGCGGTGGGGGCGCGGGCTCGAGGAGGTGCTCGACCTGCTCGAGCGGCGCGCCGGCTACGTCTCCCTCTGGTGGCTCGTCGCCAAGTGGGACCACCGCGTCGACGGCCGCCTCCAGGCCCTCGCGCCGCACCCCGTCCCGTGGCGGGCCTACCCGCCCGCGATCCTGGAGTTCCTGAGGAGGAACCCGCCGCGGGTCTGGAAGCGGGGGCTCGGCGGGGCCTTCCGGGGATTCAGGAAGCGGCTCGCGGCGCGTCGCTGAGGTGTCCGGCCCGAGCGGGCTCCGGGGCGTGGACGAGGAGGCCGCCCGCGTGGCCGGCCGAAAGCGCGAGGGCGGCCGTGGCCAGGGCGAGGAGGAAGGCGAGCACGGCTCCCCGGCCCGACCGGAAAGCGCGAAACGCCGCGACGGCGGAGACGAGCGAGGCTCCCGTCGCCCCGAGGCCGAGGAGGGCGTGGCGGAAGGGGAGCCCCTCCTGAAGCTCCCTCGACGGGACCCACCCCCCGCCCGGGAGGAGGCCGCTCGACTCGGCCCAGCCCCGCCCGGTGACGGCCGCGGCTGAGCCGGTCAGGGCCGCCGCCAGGAAGAGGAGGGCCGCCCCGGCCAGCCACGGGCGGCGCCGGGAGGCGGGGCGAAGGAGAGCCGTCGCGAGGCCGGCGAGGCCGAAGACGGAGGCCGCGATCGGGAAGTGAACCAGCGCCGCGTGGAGCGGCACCCCCAGGACCTCGGTCATCGTCCCCCTCCGTCATAATCCGCGGCCCGCCCTGTGACGGACGGGGAGAAGACCATGGACTCCATCGTCATCCGCGGCGCCCGCCAACATAACCTGAAGAACGTCTCCCTGACGATCCCGCGGAACGCCCTCGTCGTCCTGACGGGGGTCTCCGGGTCGGGGAAGTCGTCGCTGGCCTTCGACACCCTCTTCGCGGAAGGACAGCGGCGGTACGTCGAGTCGCTCTCGGCCTACGCCCGGCAGTTCCTCGAGCAGATGGAGAAGCCGGACGTCGACTCGATCGAGGGGCTCTCGCCGGCCATCTCCATCGAGCAGAAGACGACCTCGAAGAACCCGCGCTCCACCGTCGGGACCGTCACGGAGATCTACGACTACCTGAGGCTCCTCTTCGCCTCGATCGGCAAGCCCCACTGCGTCTCGTGCGGCCGCGAGATCGCCGCGCAGACGATCCAGCAGATGACCGACCGGGTCCTGGCGATGCCCGAGGGGACCCGCTTCCTCGTCCTGGCCCCGTACGTGAGGGGGAAGAAGGGGGAGTACCGCCGGCAGATGGCGGAGATGGTCAAGCAGGGGTTCCTGAGGGCCCGCGTCGACGGGACGGTCGTCGACCTGGCCGAGCCGCCCGAGCTCGACAAGCAGAAGAAGCACACGATCGAGGTCGTCGTCGACCGGCTGGTCGTGAGGCGCGACGACGAGACCCGCCAGCGCCTCGCTTCCTCCCTCGAGACCGCCACGCGCGTGGCCGACGGCCTCGTGACGATCGCGGTCCCCCGCGGGGCGGGGAGCGAGGACACGGCCGACGAGACCCTCTCGACGCGGTACGCCTGCCCCGACTGCGGGACGTCGCTGACCGAGATCACGCCCCGCCTCTTCTCGTTCAACTCCCCCTACGGCGCCTGCCCGGACTGCTCCGGCCTCGGCTCGGTCAAGGAGATCGACCCCGAGGCCCTCGTCCCCGACCCGTCCCTCTCGATCCGGGACGGCGCCATCGCCCTCTTCAAGCCGGGCTCCGCGAGCTGGCGCCTCCGGCAGATCGAGCAGCTGGGCAAGGCCCTGAAGTTCTCGCTCGACGTCCCGTGGAGGAAGCTCCCGAAGGAGGTCCGCGAGCTGGTCCTCCGCGGCTCGGGCGAGCGGGAGATCCGCTGGAAGTGGAAGTCCGAGAAGGGGGAGTACGTCTGGTCCTCCTCGTACAAGGGGCTCGTCCCGATGCTCCAGGCCAAGTACAAGGAGGTGGAGAGCGACGAGGCGCGCCAGGAGCTGGAGGCCTACATGTCCTCCACGCCCTGCCCGTCCTGCAAGGGGCGGCGGCTGAAGAGGGAGGCGCTCGCGGTCCTGGTGGCGGGCAAGGCGATCGACGAGCTGACGGACGCCACGCTCGAGGAGGCGGCGGAGTTCTTCCGCTCGCTCGAGCCGACGCCGCGCGAGCGCGAGATCGCCGGGAAGATCCTGAAGGAGATCTCCGAGCGGCTCCGCTTCCTGAACGACGTGGGGATCGGCTACCTCACCCTCTCGCGCGCCGCGGCCACGCTGTCGGGGGGCGAGGCGCAGCGGATCCGCCTGGCCACGCAGATCGGGTCGAAGCTGATGGGGGTCCTCTACGTCCTGGACGAGCCCTCCATCGGCCTCCACCCGCGGGACAACCGGAAGCTGATCGACACCCTCTGCTCCATGCGCGACCTGGGGAACACCGTCGTCGTCGTCGAGCACGACGAGGAGACGATCCGCTCGGCGGACCGGGTGGTCGACCTGGGCCCCGGCGCCGGCATCCACGGGGGCGAGGTGGTGGCCGAGGGGACGGCCGAGGAGCTCTCGCGGTTCCCGCGCTCCCTGACCGGGAAGTACCTCTCGGGCGAGCTCGCCATCGAGGTCCCCGCCGCGCGGCGGCCCGGGGACGGGCGGCTCCTGTCGGTCGTGGGGGCCCGGGAGAACAACCTCAAGGGCGTCACCGCCCGGTTCCGGCTCGGGGCCTTCACCGCCGTGACCGGGGTCTCGGGCTCGGGGAAGTCGACGCTCGTCAACGAGATCCTCTTCCGGGCCGCGGCCCGCGCCCTCCACGAGGCGGCGGAGAAGCCGGGCGCGCACGACCGGATCGAGGGGCTCGAGCACCTGGACAAGGTGATCGACATCGACCAGTCGCCCATCGGGAGGACTCCGCGCTCGAACCCCGCCACGTACACGAACCTCTTCGGGCCGATCCGCGAGCTGATGGCCCAGGTCCCCGAGGCGAGGATGCGGGGCTACGGGCCCGGGCGCTTCTCGTTCAACGTGAAGGGCGGGCGCTGCGAGGCCTGCGGCGGGGGCGGGCAGACCGCCATCGAGATGCACTTCCTGCCCGACATCTACGTCACCTGCGACGTCTGCGGCGGGCGCCGGTACAACCGCGAGACGCTGGAGGTCCGCTTCAAGGGGCTCTCGATCGCCGACGTCCTCGACCTGACGGTCGAGCAGGCGGCCGAGACCTTCGCCAACGTCCCCCCGATCCGCAACGTCGTCGAGACGCTCGCCGACGTCGGCCTCGGCTACGTCAAGCTGGGCCAGCCGGCGACGACGCTCTCCGGGGGCGAGGCGCAGCGGGTGAAGCTGGCCCGCGAGCTGGCCCGCCGGGCGACCGGCCGGACCCTCTACATCCTCGACGAGCCGACCACGGGGCTCCACTTCGACGACGTCGGGAAGCTCCTGAAGGTCCTCCACGCCCTCGTCGACCGGGGGAACACGGTGATCGTCATCGAGCACAACATGGACGTGGTCAAGACGGCCGACCGGGTGCTCGACCTGGGTCCCGAGGGGGGGGCTCGGGGCGGGGAGGTCCTGGCGGAGGGGACGCCGGAGGAGATCGCCCGCGTGCCGGGCTCGGCCACGGGCCGGGCGCTGACGCCCCTCCTCCGGAGGGCCGGACGGGTCCGGTGACCGGGACCGGCGGCCCCGCCCGGAGGCCCTCCGGCGGTAATCGCTAGAATACGTAGTTCGTCGTGATCACGGGCTTCAACACCGACATCAAGCACGGGGACCGGGTCTTCCACGTCCAGACGGAGGACCGCGGGCTCGGCAACCCCGTCATCGAGTCGCTCGTCTACGTCGGGGGGGAGATCCTCCTCTCCAAGAAGAGCCCCTACGAGCAGCACGTCGCCGACGGGAAGGTGGACGAGAAGACCGTCCGCCAGATGATGGACTTCCAGCACCGGCGGATCATCGAGGCGATCCGCCGGGGCCGCTTCGACGGCGCAAGGCCCGGCGAGGTTCCGCCCGACGCCGACGAGAGCGGGAAGTTCGACAAGGTCGAGCCGGCCGCCCCTCTCTCGCCCGCCGCGGCCGCCGCCACGGCCGCCCTGCTGTCGGGCGACCTGGCGCGCCCTCCGGCGCCGGCCCGGCCCGCCCCGCCGCCCTCGGCTCCGCCGCCTTCCGCTCCGCCGCCGTCCGCCCCGCCGCCTCCGACGGCGCACGGCACGGCGTAGCTGTCGTCTCGCCTGTCCCGTCAGGCCTTGCGCCGGCAGGCGGAAACGGACCTGCGCGAAAGGGAAAACATCCTGCGCATCGTTGTCGACGCGAACATCGCCGCGATCTTCATGGCGGACGAGGGCCGCCTCATTATGGCCAATCCGCGCGCCCACGAGACGACGACGGGCCCGGCGACGACCCCAAACGGCGG
>RHKY01000002.1 GCA_008363385.1 Acidobacteriota bacterium
TCTGCGTCACCTTCTTGCTCGCAACTCGATGGTACGCAGAGAGTTCAGAACGATGCTTCGCTTTTCAGCGCTCCCCTACTGTGGTTTCCCGGCTGAGCGGGGGTGGGGCCCATGGGCCCCTCCGCGGCCGCGCGGGAGCGGGCACAAGGTCTCAGCCGAGCCGCTCGGAGAACTCGTCCCACTCGTAGTCGTTCCACCACTCCCGCTCGACGCCGCCGCACGTCGTGCCGTATGACGGGCAGACGACGCACCCCTCTCCCCGGACGGCCACGGGGTCGTTCGAGGGAGGGTAGGCGGCGACGAGACGCTCCCCCTCGGCGCGGGCCGCCTCTTCCTCGGCGGCCGGGGGGCGGGACGGCAGCTCGACCACCCCCGCGCGCCGGAGCCGCTCCTCGCTCTCGGGGAGGAGGACGGAGTTCTCGGCGTCGATGTGCTGCCAGAGCTCGCGGACGTAGCGCCCGGCGAGCTCCCCGAGCCGGGCGCCGGCCTCGGGGGCGAGCGGCCCCGCGGCGAGGAGGAGCGGCGTCGTCTCCGAGAGGACCCCCTCCATCTCGCGGTGCTGCGAGAGGAACGAGCCGATCGGCCCTCTGTCCGGAGGCAGCTCGGCGGACTCGACGAGGGCCGGGAAGAGCGAGTCCTCCTCCCGCGCGTGGTGATAGCCGCCCGAGTAGCCGGTGAAGAACCGGAGGAAGGCCGAGCCGTCCGCCTCGACCGCCTCCCCCCGCGCCCGCCGCGCCGCGAACGTCAGCAGCGACCCCGCGACCGCCTCGATCAGGACGTGCTCGGCCCGCAGCTCGTCGAGAAGCCTCATTCCCGGAGCCTAGCAGGGCGAGGGGACGTCGTTCTCGACCGTCCGGCCCTCTCCCTCCGTCGGGCCAACCGTTGCTAGCGCCGCCTCGCCCGGACGTACGCGTGGACGACGAACCAGGCGATGACGGTGACGCTGACGACAAGGTCCACGCCCTCGGGAGCGTGGGTCCTGTAGAGGTACCAGAGCGTCAGCCCGAGGGCGAGGAACGGCAGGTCGACCAGGGGGAGCATCAGGAACGACCGCTCTCGGTCCCGCTCGGGCGAGCCCCTCATCTCCAGACGGTGCCTCTAAGGCAATCCTCGCACGCCGGCGGCCGCAGGGTTCCCCCGTCCCCTCCGCGGCCCAGAGAAAAAGGCCGCCTCTCGGCGGCCTTCTCGTGTCGCTGGTGCGCCCGCCGCGATTCGAACGCGGGACCTTCAGTACCTGCGTCTGACGGTCTGTCACGTGCCCGGGGAACCCGTGCCCGGGTTCCCCGTTCCCCTCCGCGGCCGAGAGAAAAAGGCCGCCTCTCGGCGGCCTTCTCGTGTCGCTGGTGCGCCCGCCGCGATTCGAACGCGGGACCTTCAGATCCGGAGTCTGACGCTCTATCCGGGCTGAGCTACGGGCGCAGTCGGGGGTGGGTCGGGATGTCGAAAGAACCGGGGAAAGTGGGGTGAGAGACGGGGATCGAACCCGCGACAATCGGATCCACAGTCCGATGCTCTACCGACTGAGCTACTCTCACCGCGCCCGGTCGGACCGCGGAGGATAGCAGATTTGCCGGGCCGCGTCGGATCTTCGATTCCCCGGCGGCGGACACGTTTCCTCCCGTCCCGCGTCCGGGACGCCGGCGAAGGCACGGGCCTTGCCTGGTACCGGGTGCCGTGAGACGCGCCGCCGCCCTCTCCGCCGTCCTCTCCCTCCTCGCCCCGCCGCTCGCCGTCTTCGCCCAGGAGCCGCCGGGCTCGATCCGCCGCGAGGTCTCGGTGACCGTCCGGACCTTGCCGGTCGTCGTGACCGACCGGGAGGGCAACCCGCCCGCCTCGCCCCCGCTTCCGGAGGACCTGGAGGTCCGCGAGGAGGGGGTCCCGGTGGAGGTCCTCGGCGTCGACCCGATCGCGTCAGAGCCCGGCCCCGCCGCCGGGCCCGCGCCCGCCCCGGCGGAGGCGATTCCTCCCGTGGCCGCGGCGCCTGCCGCGCGCCGCCGGACCGCACAGTACCTCTACGTCGACACGTCGTTCCTGAGGACCCGCTCCGTCAAGGAGGTCGTCGCGGCGGTGACGAAGGAGCTGCCGCGCCTCCTTTCGATCGGCCCTCTCGAGGTCGTCGTGGCCGACCCGGCGCCGCGGGTCTTCTTCCCGGCGAGCGCGGACGAGGCCGCGCTCCGGACCGTCCTGGACGGCCTGGCGAAGAAGGTCCCGGGACGCGACCGGGTCGTCGCCCTCCGCAAGGAGCTGATCCAGGCCCAGGAGAGCGACCCGAAGCAGACCGGCGCCTTCCGGAGCCGGGCGGCGACGGCTCCCGTCCCCGGGACCCAGCTCCAGCGCGCCCACCTCTTCCAGGAGGCCGCCGTGATCCGCGAGGGGATGGGCCGGCTGGCGCGCTGGGCGGCCTCGTTCCCGACGGCCGAGGGGGGGATCGTCTACCTGGCCAGCGACGGCTTCGACGTCGACCAGGCCGAGTTCTACTCGAACGTGGAGGGCGTCGCCGTCCGGACGGAGGTGACGCCGATGGTGGAGGAGTCCCTCCGGTCCGCGTCCCAGGCGCTCCTGTCCGGCGGGTTCACCACGGTCCCGATCGCGTTGAACGCCTCGGCGAGCGCGCCGAGCGCGAGCGCGGCCGAGTTCACCGGCCGCGACCGCGTCTACACCACGCTCTCCCCCACGTCCGGGCCGACGCTGATGCTCCACCCGCTCGACCCGCTCCGCGAGTACGCCGAGACGACGGGGGGCGAGGTGCTCGTTTCGGCCGGCCAGCTGGCCGCGGCCGCCCGGCGCCTCTCCTCGCGGTACGTCGTCTCCTGGAAGGCCCGGGAGGCGCCGGACGGGAGGGTCCACCGCGTCACCGTCCGGAGCCGCAACCCCCAGCTCGTCGTCCGGGCCGCCCGGGGGATCCCGGCCGGGACCCCGCAGGCTCGCTCGGCCGCCAAGGCCCTCGACGTCCTGGAGGGCGCACCGGCCGAGGGCGGGCTGCCGCTCGAGGTGTCGCTCGGCCACCGGGAGAAGACGAAGAAGGGGCGCTTCGGCGCGCCGCTCTCGGTGAAGGTGACGCTCGCGGACCTGAAGCCGCTCCTGGACCGGACCAGCGCCCCGCGGATGCGGGTCTCGGTCGCCGTCGAGATCCCGGGCTCGATCCCGTTCGTCTGGCACGAGGAGCGGGACCTCCCCGGGGACTACGGGAAGGGCTGGATCTTCGAGATGCCGATCGAGTGGCCGGACGGCGCCCAGAGGATCGGCGTCGTCGTCGAGGAGCTCCGGACGGGGCTGTGGGCAGGCCGAGGCGGGGACCTCGAGAAGGCCTGGGCGCCGTCCACGGCGCGATGAGAGGGTAGAGTCGCCGGGTGAGCCTAGAGGAGATCGCCCGGAGCTGGGACGCCTTCGGGCGAGAGGACCCTCTCTGGGCGATCCTGACGCTGCCCGGGAAGCGGAACCGCCGCTGGGACCCCGAGGAGTTCTTCCAGACCGGGGTGGAGGAGGTGGGTCGGGTCCTCTCGCTCCTCGAGTCCCTCGGCCTCCCGGCCTCGCGGCGGCGGGCGCTCGACTTCGGCTGCGGCGTCGGCAGGCTGACGCAGGCGCTGGCGAGGGCGTTTTGCGAGGTGGACGGCGTGGACGTGGCACGCTCGATGGTCGAGCTGGCGGAGCGCTTCAACCGGCACGGCGGTCGCTGCCGGTTCCACCTGAACGCCGAGCCGGACCTGGGCCTCTTCCCGGACGGGGCCTTCGACCTCGTCTACTCGTCCTACGTCCTCCAGCACGTCCCCCCCGGGCTGGCGCGGGGGTACGTGAAGGAGTTCCTCCGGGTCCTCTCCCCGGGAGGGGTGGCCCTCTTCCAGCTTCCGGCCGAGCCGCGGCCCGGCGCCTCGGCGCCGCTCCCGGACGGGGCTTTCCGCGCCCGGCTCTCGGTCTCCCCCCCGCCCGGAAGACTTCGCACCGGCGAGCCGTGGACGCTCGCCGTCCAGGTCGTCAACGAAGGCTCCGGCCCGTGGCCCTGCCGGGGGGACGGCACGGGCCGCTTCCAGGTGAACGTCGGGAACCACTGGCTCTCGGAGGACGGGGGGCTCGTCGCGCAGGACGACGGGCGAGCACCGCTCCCGGCGGACCTCGCCCCCGGCGCGTCGGCCGAGGTGGAGCTGACCGTGACGCCGCCCGGCCGGCCGGGTCCGTACCTGCTGGAGGTCGACCTCGTCCAGGAGGGGGTCGCCTGGTTCGCCGAGAGGGGCTCGCCGCCCTGCCGGCTCGCGGTCCCGGTGGGCGGCGAGGCGTCCCCAGCACCGGCCGAGGGCGCTCCGGCGCCCGCACCGCCCCGGATGGAGATGCACGGCGTCCCGCCGGCCGACGTGGCCCTCTGGGTGGAGGAGGCGGGCGGACGGATCGCCGAGCGGACAGGCCTCGTCTCGACCGGGCGGGAGTTCCTGGAGAAGGACTGGGTCTCGTGGCTCTACGCCGCCGTCCGTCGCTGAGGCCCTTCGCCGGGGCTTCACGCGCGGGCGGTACCATCCCGGGCGGACGGAGGCTGACGGGATGACGACGGATGCGGCCCCGCGGGGCCGGGGCGTGGGGCGGCTGGCACGGCAGGGCTCGCTCTCCGTGGCGGTCGGCCTCATCGCGGGCACGCTCGTGGCGCTCCTCCTCCACCGCGTCCTGGACGGGGCCGTCAGCGAGTGGGCCGAGAGGGACCTCGCCCGCACGCTCGAACGCCTCGCCCCGGACGCAGCGGCGTCGCTGGGCGCGGAGCCGGAGGCCAGGGCTCTCGTAGAGCGGGCCTCCCGCCAGCTCGGCGTCCGGCTGACGCTCCTCGCCGCGGACGGGAGGGTGGTGGCCGACAGCGACGTGGAGCCGACGCGGCTGTCCTCCGTCGAGAACCACGCCGGGCGGCCCGAGGTGGTGAGGGCGCGAGAGTCCGGGACCGGCTTCGACCGCCGCCGGTCGGCGACCGTCTCCGAGCCGTTCCTCTACGTCGCCCGGCGGATCGAGAGCGCGGGCGCCGTGACGGGGTACCTGCGGGCGGCCGTCGCCGAGTCGGAGCTGGCCCGGCACGAGGCCCCGTCGCGCCGCCGTCTGACGGCGCTCTCGGTGGGGGCCGGCCTGGCCGTGGCCCTCCTCCTCGTGGCCGTGAAGAGGAAGCACGCCCGGGAGCTCGAGTTCGTCGGAGAGGCCGTCGCCCGGGCCGCCGGCGGGGAGCCCCCCGGACCCGTCCCGCAGACGACCCCCGAGACGGCCGAGGTCCTCGCCCGCCTGGCCGAGCTCGCCCGGCTCGTCCGCGAGGACCGGGACAGGAGCGAGCGCACGGGCGCCCTCCTGGCGACGGTCTTCGACGACCTCCCGGTGGGGCTGGCGGTCGTCGACGGGAGCCTCGGTCTCGTCCAGGTGAACCCGGCGTTCGAGCGGGCGCTGGGGCTTCCGGCCGGCTCCGTGAGGCCCGGGGCGCACCTCGTCGAGGCGGTGCGGGTCGCCGACGTCCTCCACGCCTTCGAGCGGTCGCTCGCGGGGGAGCGGGTCGAGCGCCAGCCCGTTCCCTTCCCCCGCTCCGGGCCCCCGGCGACGCTGGAGCTGACCGTCTTCCGGCTGGCGGGCGAGCCCCGCTCCGGGGTCCCCGCCGCGGTCGGCGTCCTCCGGGAGACCCCTCCCCTCCCCTGATATCCTCGCCCTCCCGGAGGAGGTGGACGTGTTCCGTCTTTTTCCCCGCGAGGAGACGTTCCTGCCCCAGTTCAAGCAGGCCGCGCAGGTGATCCTGGACGCGGCCCGCGCCTTCGACAACCTCGCCGCCGACTTCACGGACGCCGCCGTCAAGGCCAGCCACATCAAGCACCTGGAGCACGAGGGCGACCAGATCGCCCACCAGACGTTCGACCTCCTGAACCGGACCTGGATCACCCCCATCGACCGGGAGGACATCCACGCCCTGGTGACCACCCTCGACGACGTCCTCGACTACATCGAGGCCGCCTCCAGCCGTCTGATCCTCTACAAGGTGACGCCGACCGCGCCGCTGAAGGGGATGACCCCCCTGATCGTCCAGTCGGCCGAGGCGATCCAGCGGGCGCTCGCCCTCCTCGGGGACATGAAGCACTCCCGCGAGATCATCGAGGCCTGCGTCGAGATCAACCGGCTGGAGAACGAGGCGGACACCCTGAACCGGATCGCCATCGCCCACCTCTTCGAGACGGAGAAGGACCCGATCGAGATCATCAAGTGGAAGGAGCTCTACGAGATCGTCGAGGGCGCCACGGACCGCTGCGAGGACGTCGCCAACGTCCTCGAGGCGATCGTGATCAAGTCCACCTGAGGCGGGGCCGCCCCCGATGACCTACATCTTCTTCATCATCTTCCTGGCCCTCGTCTTCGACTTCATCAACGGGTTCCACGACGCGGCCAACTCCATCGCCACGGTCGTCGGGACGCGGGTCCTCTCCCCGAAGGTGGCGGTCGCCTGGGCGGCCTTCTTCAACTTCGTCGCCGCCTTCGGCTTCGGGACGCACGTGGCCAAGACGATCGGCAAGGGGATCGTCGACCCGAAGATCGTGGAGCCCGACCTGATCCTGGCCGCCCTCGCAGGGGCGATCGTCTGGAACCTCCTGACCTGGTGGTGGGGCCTCCCGTCCTCCTCCTCGCACGCCCTGATCGGGGGGCTGGCCGGCGCGGCCCTCACGAAGGCGGGCGTCTCGAGCCTCGTCCTCTCGGGGATCGCCAAGGTCGCGGCGTTCATCGTGATCTCGCCGCTGGTCGGGTTCGGCCTCGGGTTCGGCTTCTACGTGACGGTGTCGTGGACCATGAGGCGCTGGGCGCCGGAGCGGGTCGACCGGATCTTCCGGAGGGTCCAGCTCGTCTCGGCGGCGGCCTTCTCGCTCGGTCACGGCGGCAACGACGCCCAGAAGACGATGGGGATCATCTTCGCCCTCCTCGTCTCCACCGGCCACCTCTCGGGCAGCGCGATCCCGTTCTGGATCGTCCTGATCTGCCACGCCGCGATCGGCCTGGGGACCCTCTCGGGCGGGTGGCGGATCGTCCGGACGATGTCGATGCGGATCACGCCGCTGAAGCCGGTCGGCGGCTCCTGCGCGGAGTTCGCGGGGGCCCTGACCCTCTTCGGCGCCACGTTCGGGGGGATCCCGGTCTCCACCACCCACACGATCACCGGTTCGATCATGGGCGTCGGGGCGACCCGGCGGCTCTCGGCCGTCAAGTGGGGGGTCGCCCGGAGGATCATCGTCGCCTGGATCGTCACGATCCCCGCCTCGGCCCTGGTGGCGGCGCTGAGCTGGTGGGGAATCCAGCTCTTACGCTGAAGAAACTCCTCCTTTCCGCGAGACGCCGGGCCGCCTCCGTCCGTATCTAGGAACGGCGATGGCCTGCGCGCGGACGGGTGTGCCCCGACGGACCCCCCTTCTCCCCCTCCTCCTCCTGCTCCCCCTCCTGCCGGGAGCCGGGGGGTGCTCCCGCGCCCGGGCCGAGCGGGCGACGACCGGGGGCGGCCCCGCTCCCGCCCCCGCCTCCGCGGCGGCCGCGGCGTACCGGCCGGACCGGCTCCTCCTCACCGGCGAGATGGCCGCCGCCAACGCCTCCTCCCTGACCGTCCCGGCCACCCCGACCTGGATGGTCCAGCTCCGGTGGCTCGCGCCCGACGGAGCCGTCGTGAAGAAGGGGCAGAAGGTCGCCGAGTTCGACTCCACGGCCCTCTCCTCGACGCTGGAGGAGCGCCGGCTCTCGGTCTCCAAGGCCGAGGCGGACCTCTCCGTCTTCCGGGCCGAGGCCGCCGTCACCGAGGCGGACCGGGTCCTCTCGGTGGAGTCCCGGACGGCCGCCCGTGAGAAGGCCGCCGTGGACGCCGACGTCCCCGAGGAGCTCCGGTCCCGCCGGGAGCACGAGGAGAAGAAGCTCGCGCTCGCGAGGGCCGAGACCGACCTGGCCAAGGCCGAGGAAGACCTGAAGGCCCACCGGCACGCCGTCCTCGCCCAGGTGGAGGAGAGGGAGATCGCTCTGGCCAGGGCCCGGCGCGAGCTGACGATCGCCGAGGACGCCATCGCCGCCCTGACCCTCACCGCCCCCCGGGACGGGGTGGTGGTCGTGGGCGACAACCCCCGTGAACGGAGGAAGATCCAGATCGGCGACATGATCTGGCCCGGGGTCGTCGTGGCCCGCCTCCCGGACCCGCAGGGGCTCCGCGTCGAGGCGACCCTCTACGACGTGGACGACGGCCGGGTGACGGAGGGCCGGCTCGCCACCGCCTGGCCGGACGCCTTCCCCGACCGCCGACTCTCGGGACGGGTGAGCGAGGTCTCGGTCATCGCCCAGCCGGTCACCCCCGACTCCCCCCGCCGGGCCTTCCGGGTCGTCGTCCCGGTCGCGGAGGGGAGCCTCGAGGGGCTCCGGCCGGGGATGTCCGTCAAGGTCGAGATCCCTCTGGGGCAGGCCTCCACGCCGCCCCCCTCCGCCGGGGACGGCGTTCCCGACCTGGCGGCGCTCCGGGCCTCGGCGACCGCGAAGGTCGCCCGCGAGGACCTCGTCGTCGGCGTCGAGCTGAAGGGGGCGCTCCAGGCCCTCGACGAGCAGGCGCTCGGCCCCGTGCCGGTCCCGAACGTCTGGGAGTACCGGATCTCGATGCTGGCGCCCGAGGGGTCGAAGGTGAGGAAGGGGCAGCCGGTCCTGGCCTTCGACACGAAGAAGCTCGCGGACGAGCGCGACGAGAAGAGCGCCGAGGCCGAGGCCGCCGCCCGGAAGATCGACAAGAAGGAGCGCGACCGCGACCTTCGGGGGAAGGAGATCGACCTGGCGCTGGCCGAGGCCGACTCGCGCCGCCGGAAGGCCGAGCTGAAGGCCGTGGTCCCGGCCGAGCTGACCGGGCGGCAGGAGCTGGAGGCGGCCCGGATCGACCTGGCGCTGGCGAAGAGGGAGGTCGAGCTCCTCGGCGCCAAGCGCGCCTCGGCCGAGCGGTCGGCCGAGCTGGAGCTGGCCTCGCTCCGGGCCGAGGAGCGGCGGGCGCGCTCGCGCGTCTCGGAGCTGACGGCCGCCATCTCCTCGATGACGATCCCCGCCCCGCGCGACGGCGTGGTCGTCTACCTGACGAACTGGCGCGACGAGAAGAAGAAGGTCGGCGACAGCTGCTGGCGCGGCGAGAAGGTGCTGGAGGTCCCCAACCTGGAGCGGCTCGGCATCCGCGGCGAGGTGGACGAGTCCGACGCCGGGCGGATCACCGAGGGGCAGCGGGTGACGTTCCGCCTCGACGCCCACCCCGACCTCCCCCTGACCGGGCGGGTGACCGAGATCCGCCGCGTCGTCCAGCGCTCCTCCCCGAAGCTCCCGCTGAAGGTCGCCCGCCTCGACGTGGCCCTCGACCGGGTCGACCCGGAGCGGATGCGCCCCGGGATGCGCCTGAAGGGGGAGGTGGAGGTGGAGCGGGTCAAGGACGCGATCACGATCCCTCTCGACGCGCTCTTCGCCACCGCCGAGGGTCCGGTCGTCTTCCGCGCCTCGGAGACGAAGCCCCTCCGCGTCACGGTCGGGCGGCGCGGGGGCGGGAAGGTGCAGGTCCTCTCGGGCCTCTCGGCGGGGGACGAGGTCCTCAGGGGCGCCGGGGAGAAGCGCGAGGGCTCCGGGGAGAAGGGGTCGTGAAGGTCCCCCGCCCGCGCTTCCTCCTCCTCGGCGTCGTCCTCGCCGCGGGAGCGACGCTCCTCCTCGGCGGGACGCACGGCTTCGGGCGGGGGAGCGACGACGTCCCGGCCGCGCGCGTGGCCCGCGGGGCGCTCTCGCGGACCGTCCGGGCCGAGGGGGTGCTGAAGGCCCGCAAGGCGACGCCCCTCCTCGCCCCCGTCGCCGACGACGACGTCTCGTACAAGATCGGCTGGATCCTCGACGACGGCACGCCGGTGAAGGCCGGCGACGTCGTCGTGAGGTTCGACCCGACCGAGACCGAGAACACGCTCCTCGGGAGCCGGGCCGACGCCGCCGCCGTCGACACGCGCGTCCGGCGCGAGAGGGCCGAGTCGGGGGCGGCCCTCTCGAACCTCTCCCGCGACGCAGAGATGGCCCGCCGGGAGCGGACCACGGCCGAGACGTTCCAGAGCCGCGACCCGGAGCTCTACTCGCGGATCGAGATCATCGAGGCCGACATCGACGTCGACCTCGCCGGGAGCCGCGAGCGCCACGCCCGCGAGGTGCGCTCCGTCCGCGAGGAGGTCTCGCGCTTCCAGCTGGACCTCCTCGGGATCGACCGGAAGAAGGCGGGGCTGAAGATCGGGAAGGCCGTCAAGCAGCTCGGCAGCCTCGAGGTGCGCGCCCCCCACGACGGCATCGTCGTCCTCAAGCGCGACTGGAAGGGGGACACGCCGCAGGTGGGGCAATCGGTCTGGGGCGGCTTCCCCCTCGCGGAGATCCCCGACCTCTCGCTCGTGGACGCCGAGGTGTGGGTTCTGGAGGCCGACGCCGGGGGGCTCGCGACCGGGCGGAAGGGGACGGTGCGGGTCGAGTCGAGGCCCCTCGAGGCGATCGCCGCGACGGTGACGCAGGTGGACGCGCTGGCCAAGCCGCGCCTGCGAGGCGTCCCGGTCCAGTACTTCGGCGCCACGCTCGCGCTGTCGCGGACCGACCCGGCCACGATGAAGCCCGGGCAGCGGATCGTCGCCCTCCTCGACCTCTCCGACGGGGAGCCGGCGCTGACCGTCCCGCTCCCCGCCGTCCACGACCGCGACGGGAAGAAGGTGGTCTTCCGCCGTGACGGCTCCTCGTGGCGGGCGGTCGAGGTCGAGGTCGGCGCCTCGGCGCTCGGGCGGGTGGCGGTGACGAAGGGGCTCGCCGAGGGGGACCTCGTCGCCCTCGTCGACCCTCGGAAGCCCCGCGGCGCGGCGCCCCCCTCGCCGGGCCCCGGCGCCGCCCTCCCCGGGGGGAGCGGCTCGTGAAGCTGGGCGAGGCGCTCCAGA
The DNA here is from genome assembly GCA_008363385.1 of Acidobacteriota bacterium. Lineage (GTDB taxonomy): Bacteria > Acidobacteriota > Thermoanaerobaculia > UBA5066 > UBA5066 > RHKY01. Next base: position 10,923 of record RHKY01000002.1, read on the forward strand.
GGGCGCTCTCCAACCTCTCCGTCCACAAGCTCCGCTCGGCGCTGACGATGCTCGGGATGATCTTCGGCGTCGGGGCCGTCATCGCCATGCTGGCCATCGGGGCCGGGGCCGAGCGGCAGGCGCTCGAGACGATCCGGAAGATGGGGCTCGCGAACGTCCTCGTCCGCTCGCGGTCGCTCCGCCCCGACGAGCTGGCCGAGGTCCGGAAGAAGTCGGCCGGGCTCTCGCTGCGCGACGCGGAGGGGATCGCCCAGGCGGTCCCGGGCGTCGACGTCGTCGGCCCGCGCGTCACCGTCAACCCTTACAAGGTCTGGGCCCCGGGCGGCCGGAGCGAGGCGAAGGTGAACGGCGTCTCCTTCCGCCACGCCGCGCTCGTCCACCTGCCCCTCGCCGAGGGGCGGTTCCTCGACGAGACGGACGAGAGGACGCACGCGCAGGTCTGCGTCCTCGGGGCGGCGGTGCGGCGCGACCTCTTCGGCGCCTCGCCCGCGCTGGGGAAGGACGTCAAGGTGAACGACCTCTGGCTGACGGTCGTCGGCGTCCTCGCCTCGACCTCGGGCGGGGGCTCGTTCCAGGGCGTCCCCGTCGGGTCGACGGAGCGGGAGATCTACCTCCCCGTGACGACGGCCGTTCGGAAGCTGGAACGCGACGCCATCGAGTCGCCGCTCGACGAGCTGGTCGTCCACCTCGCCCCGGACGCCTCGCCCGAGAAGGCGGCGCCCCTCGTCTCGGCCGTCCTCGACCGCCTCCACGGGGGGGCCTCCGACTACGAGGTGGTCGTCCCCGAGGCGCTCCTGTCGCAGAGCAAGAAGACGCAGCGCCTCTTCAACGTCGTCATGGGGTGCATCGCCGGGATCTCGCTCCTCGTCGGCGGGATCGGGATCATGAACATCATGCTGGCCACGGTCCTGGAGCGGACGCGCGAGATCGGCATAAGGCGCGCGCTCGGGGCGCGGCGGAAGGACATCAAGCTCCAGTTCGTCGTCGAGGCCTTCGCCCTCTCCCTCGTCGGGGGCGTGGCCGGGATCCTCCTCGGGATCGCCATCGCCGGCGTCGTGGCCGCCTCGGCCGGCTGGCCGACCGTGGTGACGGCCTGGTCGCTCCTCCTCTCCTCGGGCGTCTCGGCGACGGTGGGCCTCGCCTCGGGCCTCTATCCCGCCGTCAGGGCGTCCCGCCTCGACCCGATCGAGTCCCTCCGGTACGAGTGACGCGAGGCGCCCGCGGATAATCCGCGCGTGCGGCTCCCGCACGGCCTCCGAAGGGCCGCCCCGGACCTCCTCCTCTCGGCGGCCCTGACGCCGCTCCTGGCCTGGCCGCTCCTCTGGAACCGCTTCCCGCTCGTCTACTGGGACACCTCGGAGTACCTGTGGCGCTGGGCGGCGATGCGCCCCGGTTACGACCGGCCTCTCTTCTACTCGCTCTTCCTGGCCGCCTTCCGGGCCTTCCCGTTCGGGATCTACGTCGCGGCCCTGGCGCAGGCGGCGATCGCCGCCCTCCTCCTCGTCGCGCTCCTCCGCTCGGTCCACCCCGGCGAGCCGGGACGCGCCCGGGTCCTGGCATCCGTCTGCGCCCTCCTCGTTGCGGGGAGCCCCTCGGCCTTCCACCTCGTCACGCTGATGCCGGACGCCTCGGCCCTCTGGATCGGCCTGGCGGCCCCGGTCGTCGCGCTCGCCCCCTCGGCCCTCGTCTCGGGAGGCGCGGCGGCGCTCCTGGCCGCGTCGATGACGTTCCACTCCTCGAACCTCCCCCTCGCGCTCGCCGTCTCGCTCGTCTCCCTCCTCGGCGCGCGGGCGGCCGGCCGGGCCCTGGCGCGCCCCTCGGCCCTCTTCCTCGCGGCGTTCCTCCTGCAGCCCGCGGCCCTGGCCTGGAACGCCTCCCGCGCGGGGCTGCCCGCCCGGCCCCGGCCGACCGGGGCCACCTTCTTCCTCGCGGCCCGGCTCCAGGAGTGCGGCCTCCTCGCCCCGGCCTTCCGGAGCCTGGCCGCGCGCGAGGCGGACCCCGCCCGGCGCGCCCGGCTCGACGGGTGGGCCGCGAGCCTCTCGAGTCAGCCGGCGAGCGTGGAGGGGCTCCTCTGGTCGGCGGAGTCGCCCCTGAACCGCGACTTCCCCGCCTGGCGCGACGCGCCCGCGGACTACCGCTCCGCGCGCGCCCTCCTGGAGCCGGCGGTCGCCGAGGGGCTCCGGAGCGGGCCCGGGGAGTTCCTGGCGAAAGGCGCGCGGAACGTCGGCGAGATGTCCCTCGGCAGGGACCTCCTCGGCGGCTGGGTCCCCCACGGCCCGGGCTCGGGCGTCGACCGGGTCCTCTCCGAGCGCTGGGGCCGCAACCACGCCCGCCACCGGGCCTCGCGCCAGGCCGGGAGCGAGTCGCCGCCGCGGGCGTTCCCCCGGTTCGTGAGCCTCTGGACCTGGCTGACGCCCGTGGCGGTGGGAGCCGGGACCCTCGCGAGCCTCTGGGCGGGCTTCCTGGCCGTCCGCTCTCTCCTTCGAGGCCGGACCCTCCCGGCGCCGCTCGCCGCGTCCCTTCCGCTCGGCCTCCTCCTCGCGGCCGACCTCCTCGTCTGCGGCTTCCTGAGCATGGCCGCCTCGCGGTACCTGGAGCGGGTGGTGGCGGCCGGGCCTCTGGCCCTCCTCCTCGCCGGCCTCGCCACGCGACGGCCCGACCGGGCCTCCTCGGCGGACGCCCCCGTCGTGTAACGTCGGGGGTGGAGGTCTCCGATGAACCGCCGCCGCCTCGTCCGCCTCTCTCTCCCCGCCCTCGCCGCGCTGACGCTTCCGCTCCTCGCCCAGGCCCCGCCCGCCGGCCCGAGCGAGGAGGAGAAGCAGATCGGACTGATCCGCGAGGCGATCGCCGACGGGAACCTGGAGGAGGCCTCGGCCCGGGGCGAGAAGGCGATGGCCGCCTCGCCGAAGAGCTCCCGGCTGAAGACGTGGACCGCGCGGGCCTACGCCGCGCGGGCCGTGGAGGCGCAGGACGTCGCCAGGGTCCACTACGGCCACCGCGCCGACACCCTGTTCCTGGAGGCGATCTCCCTGGACCCGGCGAACGTGGAGGCCCGGCTCGACCTCCTGACGCTCCTCCTCCGCGGGGCGGGCCTGAGGGGCCGGGACGTCCCCGCTGCCGAGAAGCAGGCCGGGGAGATCTTCAGGATCGACCCGGCGCTCGGGCACGTCGCCCGGGGCCTCCTCCTCGAGGACGGAAGCAAGCTGGACGCGGCGGGGGCCGAGTACCGCGCGGCGTTCGCCCTGAGGCCGGGCGTGGCCCGCGTCTACGTCCCCCTCGTCGACTTCGAGGCCCGGAGCGGCCGGTACGAGGCGGCGACCGAGGTCTGCGCGAAGGCGCAGAAGGCGACCTCGGACCTCCTCCCGACGTACCTGATGGCGCGGCTGGCCTACCAGTTCTCCCGAGACCTGGAGAAGGCGCTGGACTGGCTCGACGCGTTCCTCGCCAGGCCCCCGGCCCTCGAGAGCCCCTCCCACGCCGACGCCCACTGGCGGAAGGGGAAGATCCTCGAGAAGCTGGGCCGGGTCCCCGCCGCGAAGGCCGAGTACGAGGCGGCGCTCGCGCTCGTCCCCGGGCACCGCGAGTCCGAGCGGGAGCTGGCCCGCCTCACCGCGCCCTGACGGCCCCGAGGGGCCGGACCGGGCGGGACCGCTCCGCCGGCCCTCGCGCGAGCTCGCCGAGGAGCTCGCCGACCCCGGGCTCGACCAGGAAGCCGTCGTGCCCGTGCCCGGACGGTAGGACGCGGTAGCCGGCGCCCGCAGCCTCCGTCCACTCGCGGACGACCTCCGGCGGGTAGAGGAGGTCCCCCGGGATCCCGACGCCGACGAGCCGCCCCCGGAACGGCGAGAGGGCCGCGGCGACGCCGCCGCGCCCGCGCCCGACGTCGTGGGCGTCCATGGCGTCCAGGAGCGCGAGGTAGCTCGACGCCGAGAAGCGACGGACGAGCTTCTCCCCGTGGTGGGAGAGGTAGCCCCGGACCGGGTGACCGTCGGTCCCCGGGCGGAAGCGCGCCTCGAACTCGGAAGGGGTCCGGTACGTGAGCATCCCGACCATCCTCGCCAGCGCGAGCCCCTTCATCCCGAAGGCGCGCACCGCCTGGCGGTGGACGTGGTTCCACCCGCTCCCCCAGGCGCACGGGCCCGCCGGGGCCGCGAAGGCCGCCACCGCCGCCGTGAGGCCGGGGAAGCTCGACGCCCACTCGAGCGCCACCATCCCGCCGAGGGAGCCGCCGGCCGCGAGCGCCACGCGCCTCGCCCCGAGCCTCTCGACGAGGAGCCCGGCGAGGCGCGCCATGTCGCGCGTCGTGACGCGAAGGGGCGCGCGGCTCCCCCGCCCCTCCCGGGCGAAGCGGGTCCCGTAGCAGGAGCCGAGGAGGTTCGGGGCCACGACGCAGAGGCGACGCGTGTCGAGCGGCCGGCCCTCTCCGACGAGGCCGTCCCAGCCGCCGAAGTCGGCCGGGGAGCCGGTGAGGGAGTGGAAGAGGAGGACGAGGTTGTCGCGCGCGGGGTTCAGGCGCCCCTCCACGCGGTAGGCCTGGACGACCTCGCGGAGCTCCTGCCCCGACTCAAGCCGGAAGCTCCCGGCGACGTGGAGCGAGAGGCCCGACCGGAGCGGTGCGGCGTCGGGGGACCGGAACGGGACGGCGCTCGCGAGCGCCGCGGCGCCGGCGCTCACGGCCGGCCTCCCACGAAGGTCCCGGCCCCCTCGTCGCCGGGCCTCGCCGCGAAGGAGAGGACCCGGAGCGGGACGCGGTGCCGGCGGGCGATCCGCGCCGCCTCCGGGTGGACGACCTCTGCCCCGCCGTTGGCGAGGGCGACGAGCGCCTCGTGCGTGAGCCTCGGGAGCCTCCGGGCGGAGGGGTCGCTCCGTGGGTCTCTCTCGTAGACGGCGTCCACGTCGGTGACGATGTGGCAGGGGACGGGGCCGAGCGCGGCGGCGATCGCCACGGCGCTCGTGTCCGAGCCGCCGCGCCCGAGCGTGGCCGTCTCGCGGTCCTCGCGCTCGCCCTGGAACCCGCTGACGACCGGAACGACGCCGCGGGCGAGGAGGGCCGTCAGGCGCCGCGTCTCCACGCGCGCCACCCGGGCCGAGCCGAACCCGCCGCGGGCCCTCACCCCCGCCTCCCCGCCGCGCAGGCTGCGGGAGGGGACGCCTCGGGCGAGGAGCGCGGCGGCCAGGAGCGCCGCCGAGAGGTCCTCGCCGGTGGCCAGCGCCCGGTCGGCTTCCCGTCGGCAAGCCTCCTCGGACGCCCCGCCCGCGACCGCCTCGAGCGCCCCGAGGATCCGGTCGGTCGTGTGCCCCATCGCGCTGACGACGACGACGACGCGGCGCCCCGCCTCGACGAGGCGGGCGACGCGGGCGGCGGCGCGGCGGACCCGCGCGGGCGTCAGGAGCGACGTCCCGCCGAACTTGACGACCAGGACCTCCCCGTCCGCGGCGCTCATCGCGTTCGCCCCTCTCCCGCCCCGCCGAGGCGGAGGGCACGGTCCAGGTCCTCCACGAGGTCCCGGGGGTCCTCGATGCCGACCGAGAGGCGGACGAGGTCGGGCGTGACGCCCGCCGCGATCCGCTCGGTCTCGCCGAGCTGCTCGTGCGTCGTCGACCACGGGTGGATGACGAGGCTCTTGGCGTCGCCGACGTTGGCGAGGAGGGAGAAGAGCGTCAGGCCCGCGATCGTCCGCTTCGCGGCCTCGTCGGCGGGGAGGCCCGGCGCCTCCTTCACGCCGAACGTCAGGACCCCGCCGAAGCCGCCGTCGAGGTACCGCGCGGCCGTCTCGTGGGCCGGGTGCGAGGGGAGCCCCGGGTAGCTCACCCACGAGACGCGCGGGTGCCGCTCGAGGAACCGGGCGACCGTCAGCGCGTTCGACGAGTGCCGCTCCATCCGGAGCGGGAGCGTCTCGAGCCCCTGCAGGAAGAGGAAGGCGTTGAAGGGCGACAGGGCCGCCCCCACGTCGCGCAGGAGGACCGTCCTCAGGCGCGCGGCGTACGCCCCCGGGGCGAAGGCCGAGAAGGAGAGGCCGTGGTAGGCCGGCTCCGGGTCGACGAAGAAGCCCGAGAAGCGCGGGGAGGCGCTCCACTCGAACGTCCCGCCGTCCACGACGACGCCGCCGATGGCCGTCCCGTGCCCCCCGATCCACTTCGTGGCGGAGTGGACGACCACGTCGGCCCCGTGCTCGACCGGGCGGCAGAGGACCGGGGTGGCGAACGTGTTGTCGACGACGAGGGGGACGCCCGCGGCATGCGCCACGTCGGCGAGGGCGCGGAGGTCGGGGACGTCGAGGCGCGGGTTGCCGATCGTCTCGACCCAGACGGCGCGCGTCGTCCCGTCGATCGCCTCGGCCACGGCCCTCGCCCCGCCCGGGCCCGAGGCGTCGACGAAGCGGGTCGTGATCCCGAGGCGCGGGAGCGTGTGGCCGAGGAGCGTCACCGTCCCGCCGTAGAGCGCCGTCGAGGCGACCACCGAGTCGCCCGCGCGGCAGAGGTTCAGGAGGGCGAGCGTCCCGGCGGCCTGCCCGCTCGCCGTCGCCACCGCGGCGACCCCCCCCTCGAGGGCGGCGAGCCGCTTCTCGAGGACGTCCGTCGTGGGGTTCATGATCCGCGTGTAGATGTTCCCGGGCTTCCTCAGGCCGAAGAGGTCGGCGGCGTGCTCGGGCCCGTCGAAGACGTACGACGTCGTCGCGTAGATCGGGACGGCGCGCGCGTTCGTCGCGGGGTCGGCCTTCTCCTGCCCGGCGTGGACGGCGAGCGTCCCGGGCCGAAGGCGGGGCCTCGTGGCGGTCGGGGCTTCTGTCGCGGCGGGGGTCTGGGACATCGGGCTCTCCTTCTCGTTCGGCGGTCGGCGAAAAAAAGAACCGGCCCTCTCTCGCGAGAGGGCCGGTTCGGTGTGCCGGTCGGATCGGCTCGCCGTGTCGCGGCGGCGTTACGTCGAGAGCCCCCGCGTGCGCCCGATCCCCTCTCGCGAGTCGCGGGAAGGAATCCGCATGCCCATGCACATGCTAATGAGCGTGCAGGCCGCGAGGGCAACGGAGGCGGCGACGGGGGACATCGCGGCGCAGGCTAGGGAAGCGGACGGCCCCGTGTCAAGCGGAATCTCGCGCCGCGCGGACGATCTGCGGCACCGTCGACCAGTCGGGGTTGTCGTCGGCGCGGGCGCCCCGGTGCGCCCAGACGACCTTCGCGCCGCGCAGCAGGAAGGCGCCGGGGAGGAGGAAGACGTCGCCCGCCGGGACGCCGGGGAGGTGCCCCTTGAGCGCCGCCTTCACGCCCGAGACGAGGATCGACGGGGAGAGGACCTCGGTCAGGCCCGCCCGCGCGAGGCCGAACTCGGCGTAGAGCCGCGCCTCGCGGTCCGAGACGGCGCGCGCGGAGGGCCACGCTTTCTCGAAGAACGCGTCCCCTTCCGGGGGCGTCCCGGGGTGGACGAAGAGGACCGGCGGGTATCCCCCCGCCTCGCTCTGCTGTCTGAGGTCGGCGACCGCCGCCCTGCAGAACGGTCACCCGAAGTGCCGGAGGAAGACGAGGAGGGTGACGGGCTTCTCGAGCTGGGCGCGGAAGGGCCCCTTCGCGAGGTTCGTCCCCGCCACGGCCCGGTCCAGGATCTCCTTCGGGATCGTCTCCATGGACGTCACTCTACGTCACTCCAGGTCACTCCACGCCGCCCCGGCGCGGCGCAGGCCACGGCGGCGTCGCGGGGGGCGCCGAGGTCGCGGTCACGCGACCCGTCGCGCGGTCGAGGGCGAGGAGGAGGGAACGCCCGGAAGGGAGCGCCACCTCCACCGGGACGCCCGTGGCACTCGGCGTGACGGTCAGCCTCCGGTGGCCGCCCCCCTCGGAGACGACCGCCAGGAGGACACCTCCGGGCGAGGCGAGCGGCAGGACGAGGACGCCCGGGTCGTCCGGGACGACCGTGACGTCGGGGGCGAGTCCAGAGAGGCGGAGCGCCTCGGCGTAGACGGCGCGCGCGGCAGAGCCCTCCTCGGCCAGCTCCACCGGGAGCGGGGCGAGGACGAGCCGCCCCGTGCCGAGCGGGAAGACCCGGACCTGCGGAACCGGGTCGCCGGCGACGACGGCCTTCTCCTCGCGGACGAGGCGCGCCGTTCCGAAGCGGAGGCGGTGCCGTGTCCCGGCGACCTCGAGCGTCTCCTCCGCCTCGACGGGGCGGCTCGCGACGGGGAGGCCGAGCGCCGCCGACCGGCCCCGCGGGACGGCGTCCTCGTCCGCGTCGAACGGCCCGGTGAGAAGGACCGTCGCCCCGCCCCGCGCGGCGCCGAGGAGCGCCCGCCACGCCTCCTCCGGCACCAGCCCCGGCGAGGGGACGACGACGAGCGACGGCTCCCCGAGCGTCCCGGCGAGCGTCAGGTCCGAGGCCGCGCGGACGCCGACGCGCAGCTCCTGGGCCAGGAGCCTCACCGCGCGCCGCGAGGCCTCGTGCGCGCCGTCGCGGCCGGCCATCAGGCGCGCGTGAGGGAGGACCACCACCGCCCGCTCCGGCTCGCGTCCCTCCGGGAGCGCCCCGTTCTCGCAGAGGAAGCGCGCCACCGAGCGGAAGGCGGCCAGCTCCTCGCGCGCCGAGCCGTCGGCGCGCAGGAGCCCGATCCCGGCCTCGTTGTCGCTCGGCATGTACGGGTTCGTCCGCCAGATCCAGGGGACGAACCCGGCCGCGCCGGCCGCGATCGCCGTCACGAGCTTCCGCTCCAGGATCGCGGCCCGCCCCGCCCCCGCGTTCCACGGCGCGCCGTCGGGGCGCTCGGCGCTCATGAGCCCCGTCTCCCCCGCCAGCGCGGGCTTCCCCGGGAGCCTCGTGACGACGAGGTCCCAGAGGAGGTCGCCGTCGTTCCACCAGGTGTGGTTCCCGGTCAGGTCGACCGCCTCTCCGAAGAGGAGCGGGTTCGGCATCTCGCCCGTCCCGCCCTCGTCGGTCCCGACGGTGACGAGCCCCTCGCTCCCCGCGTCGCGGATCGCGGCCCTCATCGTCCGGACCCACGAGGTGAACGCCTCCTGCGCGAAGAGGCGGTAGTCGCGGCCGCGGAACGGGAGCGCCCCGGCTAGGACCGCGCGGACCGAGAAGTCCTCCTCCCCGGGGAGGTCGAGCGGTGTCGCGGGGAGGGCGCGCCACCGGGCGCGGACGCGCGCGGCCTCCACCGGGTCGCCCGCGCCGAGCCAGGCGGCGAACGCCGCCCGCTCGCTCTCGTCGCCGTTCGGGCGCGTCTGCCAGAGCCGCTTCGGCGAGGAGAAGGACGGCTCGTTGACGAGGTCCCAGACGAGGTCCCTCGCCCCCTTCGCGCGCGTGGCGAAGGCGGAGACGAACCGGCGCTGGGCCTCGACGGCACTCGGGTCGAGGTAGGCGTTCCCGCCCCCCCACGTCTCCGGGAGGAACGCGAAGAAGGTGAAGACGACGGCCATCCCGTGCCGGCGCGCGAGGAGGACGAACGCCTCGAAGGCGCGCAAGGCCTCCTCCGTCGGCGTCCCACCCGGCGCGAGGCGCCGCCAGCCGGTCCAGATGCCGGTCCGGACGAGGTTCACCCCCTCGCGCCCGAGCGAGGCGAGGTCTCGCTCCCAGCCGAGCGGCTCGGCCTCCGAGAGGAAGCGGCGGTGGACGTCCGGGGCCATCAGCGTCATCCCGACGGCCGGGACCGGGTGCCCGTCCCGCAGGAGGAAGTCGCGGCCGGCCGTGATCGCCGGCCCCCCGGAGAGGCTCCCGTCCTTCGCCACGAGGAAGCCCGCCTCGCGGGCGAGCCCGTCTCCGGCCCGGATTCCCCTGATCTCGACGCGGACGCGCCAGAGCCCCTCCGCCGCCCCGGGCGGGAGCGGCGGGAAGGCCGCCCGGCCCTTCGCCTCGCTCCCCGCCGCGACGAGGTCGAGCGGCGAGCTCGCGGCCTCCCGCCCCGACGGGTCGACGAGGACGGCCCGCGAGGCGGGGGGTGCCGCGCCCTGCCGGACTCGCGGGCGGAGGAGCGCAACGAGGGCTTCCGGCCTCTCGCCGGGCCGGACCACGGCGAGCGCGGGACGGACCTCGAGGCAGAGCGGCTCGGAAGCAGCGACGTCGGCGAGCGCGCGGATCGTCGCGGCGCCGAGCGACGCGTCCACCGGGGCGAGGACCCACCGCCCGCCGGCCAGCCCGCCGCGCAGCCGGTCGATCACGACGAACGGCGCCGCGACGGGCGTCCCCTCCCGGTCGACCGCCAGCGCGAGCGGCCGGACCACCGCCTCGCGGACCCCGTCGGAGCCCGACTCGTCCGGGACCTCGGGCTCGCGCGTGAATCGGACGTCGAAGGCCCACGCGCGCCGCGCCCCGAGGCGGAGCGCCAGCGGGACGAGGGCCGGCGCCTCGGCCGTCGCGGCCGTGGCGAGCCCCTCGACGTCCACCTCGTGGGCCCTCACGAGGCCCAGCGCGCGGTGCAGGGCGTTCGTCCGCGGCCGCGGCACTCGCCTCCCGCCCTCGAGGCCGCACGGGACCGAGAGCGGGACGCCGCCCAGGTGGAGCCAGCTCCCGCCGCGAGAGAGGTGAGCGAGGAAGGCCGCCCACGCCTCCTCGGGAAAGGCCGGCCCGGTCGTCACCGCGACGTCGGCGTCGTCCGACGAGAGCGCCCGCGCGAACGCCGCGGCGTCGAGGAACCTCGCGTCCCACCCCGCGAGCCCCTCGACGAGCGCCTTCCGATCCGGCGCCGGGACGTCGAGGGCCGGCAGCGCCGGATCGACGAGGACGGCGGCTCTCGGCCGGACGGCCGCGGAAGCGCGAGCCGCCCTCGCCGGGAGCGCGACCGCGAGGCAGAGGACGAGCGCGAGGCCGGGCACCGCGATCCGGGCCGGGGCGGGGCGGGTCACGTCACCGGGGAGACTACTCCGCGGGCGGCGTCCGCCGGACCGGCACGGCCGACAGGGCCTTCAGGGGCGCGGGGCCTTCGCCGCCTCCACGAGCCGGGCGACCGGGGGCGCGACGGCGAGGAGGACGTCCGCGCGGGGCTTTCCGGCCCGGGCGAGGAGCGCGGCCTCTCCTTCGGTCGGGACGAGCGGCCCGCCTCCCGCCGCGAGCTTCTCGACCGCGGACCGGCCGAGGCGCGCGAGCGCCCCCATGTCCGCGGCGAGCGGGGCGGCCTCCGCGAGGAGGGGCGACCCTTCGAGGACGGGCCCGGCCTCCGCCGCGAGGGCTTCCCACCCGGCGAGCGCCCGGTCCACCTCGCCTCGCCGCCCCGCCGGGTCCGCGAGGAACCGATCGACGAGGCCGGCGAAGCGCCGCGCCTCCTCGCTCTCGGGGCGGATCGCGTCTACGAGGCGGTTCAGCGGGACGAGGCTCGTGGCCGTCCCTGCTGCCGCCCTCACGCCGTGCCCCCCGGCCTCGAGGAGGTCCGCGAACGCCTCGAGCCCCGGGGCCGGCCGGAAGCCCGAGAGGCGCGCGAGCATCGGCGCCCGGGCCGAGAGGTGCGAAAGGCCCAGGAACGAGAGGCGCCACGAGAGGATCCCGAGCCGCCGGTAGAGGTCCTCGTCCCCCCGGACCTCCGCGGGGGACCAGAGCCGCTCGGCGACCGCGCCGAGCCGCGGCCAGACCCGCGAGTCGACCGTCTCCTCGCCGACGTACTCGGCCCACATGCAGGCCTCGCCCCCCAGGATCCTCGTCCGTGACTCCGGGTCGAGCGCGGCCGCCTCGCTCCCGAGCGGCTCGACGGCGTGGAGGAAGGACGCCGTCCGGAGGTGGTCGAGGTACCAGCCGGCCGAGAGGATCGCCGGGTGGCCGTCGGCGGCGGCCTGCGCCAGCGCCTTCGTCCCGCGCCACGACTGGACGAGGACGTCCTTCGGGAGCGTGGGGCCGAGGACCTCGTCCCAGCCCGCCATCGCCTTGCCGTGCCGGGCCAGGATCGCGGCGACCCGCCGGTTGAAGTGAGCCTGGAGCGCCGCGGCGTCCGGCACGCCCCTGCGCTTCATCCAGGCCTGGATCCGCTCGTTCCTCGCCCACTCCGCCCCGTTCACCTCGTCCCCGCCGACGTGGACGTAACGGTCCGGGAAGAGCCTCGCCATCTCGCCCAGGAACGCGTCGAGGAAGGCGTACGTCGACTCCCGCGTCGGGTCCATGGCCGGGTCGAAGACTCCCCACCTCCGCTCGATCGCGTACGGGCCCTTCCCCGAGGCGAGCTCCGGGTGGCCGACGAACCAGGAGGTCGCGTGCCCCGGCATGTCGAACTCGGGGACGACGCGGATCCCCCGCTCGCGCGCGTACGCCACGACGCGGCGGACCTCCTCCTGCGTGTAGAAGAGGCCGTCCGAGCCCATCCGGTGGAGGCGCGGGAAGCGCCGGCTCTCGACGCGGAAGCCCTGGTCCTCCGTCAGGTGCCAGTGGAGGACGTTCAGCTTGACCGCCGCCATCCCGTCGAGGGTCCTCAGGACGACGCCGACCGGGAGGAAGTGCCGGCAGGAGTCGAGGAGGAGGCCGCGCCACGGGAACCGCGGCGCGTCCGTTACCGTCACGGCCGGAACCTCGAGCCCCGCGCCCCCGGGGACGACGAGGGCGGCGAACGTCTCCATCCCGCGGAGCGCGCCGTACGGCGTCGGGGAGGTCAGGCGCGCGCCGTCGCTCGTCACCGCGAGGACGTAGCTCTCGTCCTCCACCGGCCGCTGGACGCGCGCCGCGGAGGGCCCGCACGTCACCCGGAGGACCGGGCGGGGCCCCTCGGGAGAGCGCGGGAGGCCGGCCTCCGAGAGGACCCGCGCGGCGAGGCGCCGCGCCGAGGCCGCGACGCGGTCGTCGCGGCAGCCCGAGGCGTCGACGCCGAACCGCCCGTCGACGGGGAGGGCCCCCTCCCCCGGGACGCTCCGCGCCGGGAGCGGCACGAGGTCCCGCGCGGGCTCGGCCCCCGGAGCCTTCGCCGCGAGGAGGACGACGAGGAGGGAGAGGGCCGCGGGGCCGAGCCTCACTCGACCACCACCTCGTCGGCGAAGACGAAGGCCGGCTCGCCGGCCCCCTTGTGCCACGCCGGGCAGACGCCCCGGTTCCTCGCCCGGACTCTCACGAACCGCGCCTCGGCCGGCTCGAAGGCGACGGAGAAGTCGCGGACGACGGTCCCCGCCTCGCGCTCGCCGACCTCGTTCTCCGCCGTGCCGACGACGCGGAACGCCTTGCCGTCGGCCGACACCGCCACCTCGACCCAGAGCGGCATGAAGATCCAGGAGTCCTGGTCCTGGAGGAATCCCGTGGCGACCCGCCGGACCGTGCGGGCGGACCCGAGGTCGACCGTCGCGTCGAGGTCGACGCCGTTGTAGCCCTGCCAGGCGCCCAGCCGGAAGTCGTTCCCGCCCCTCACCCCGTCGATCAGCGCGCCGTCGCCGCCGCCGGAGTAGCGGGGGCGGTATCGCGTCGCCAGGACGACGGAACGCCCCTCCGGGGGACGGACGAACGCCGCCGTCACGACCGGCGACGGCGGGAACCCGGCCTTCGTCGCGGCCATCTTCAGCGTCGCGGGGGGCCGGACCTCGAACGGCGCCTCGTAGAGCGCGTCCCCCTCGCCGGGCTCGCGGCCGTCGAGCGTGTACCGGATCGCGGCCCCCGGCTCGGCGCAACCGAGGGTGACCCGGGCGGAACCCCCGGGGGCGCCGCCCGCCGCCGTCTCTCCCTCCATCACGAACGGCGCCGCGAGGACGGGCGCGCCCTCGATGGCGCTCGGGGGCCGGTCCGCCGGTGCCGTTCCCCAGTCCGGCCCCGGCTCGGGCCCCATCGTCAGGACGAGCTCCCCGCCGTTCAGGAGGTCCGCCCGGTCCAGGTACGACTTCGTCCAGCGTTTCCCGTCCAGCGTGGCCGAGCGGACGAAGACGTTCCGTTCCGAGAGCCCCTCGGAGAGGACCCGGAACCGCTTCCCGCTCTCGAACGAGAGCGTCGCCGAGGGGAAGAGGGGCGCGCCGATCACCCAAGTCCCCGAGCCGGGCGCCACCGGGTAGAGGCCGACGGCCGCAAGGACGTACCAGGCCGACATCTGCCCGCAGTCCTCGTTGCCGACGAGCCCGTCCGGCGCGTCGCGGTACATGTCGACGAGCACCTGCCTCACGCGCCGCTGCGCCTCCCCCGGCCGCCCGGCCAGCGCGTAGAGCCAGGCGACGTGGTGGCTCGGCTCGTTCCCGTGCGCGTACTGGCCGATCAGCCCCGTGATGTCGGGCTGGTCCGTCCCGCGGAGGCGCGAGTCCGCCGAGAAGAGCTCGTCCAGCCTGCGGCCGTAAGCCTCCCACCCCCCAAGGAGGCGGGCGTGCCCCGCGGCGTCGTGCGGGACGCAGAAGGCGTACTGCCAAGCGTTGGCCTCCGTGTAGTTGAAGTTGACCTCGAACGGGTCGAACGGCGTGAACCAGCGCCCGCGCATCCGGGCCCGGAAGAAACCGGTCGAGGGGTCGAAGAGGTTCTTGTAGGCCTGCGCGCGCCTGTCGTACCGCTCGGCGTCCCCCTTCTTCCCGAGCCGCTCGGCCACGCGCGCGATGCACCAGTCGTCGAAGGCGTACTCGAGCGTCTTGGAGACCGACTCGGGCTCCTCCGAGGCCTCGACGTATCCGAGCCTCCGGTACGACGGGAGCCCCCGCGTCTCCCCCTCGGCGCTCGCCTTCATCGCCTCGTAGGCCTTCTCGACGTCGAATCCGGGGACGCCCGAGAGGATGGCGTCGGCCACGACCGGGACCGCGTGGTACCCGATCATGCAGAGCGTCTCGTTGGCCCAGAGCTCCCAGACGGGGAGCGCGCCCCCCTGCTCCCGCTGGGCGACGAACGTGTTGACGAAGTCCGCCGTCCGCTTCCGCTCCAGGAGCGTGTAGAGGGGGTGGGCCGAGCGGAACGTGTCCCAGAGGGAGAAGACGGTGTAGACGTCGAAGCCCTCGGCCCGGTGCACCTTCAGGTCCCGCCCGAGGTACCGCCGGTCGACGTCGGTGAAGAGGTTCGGGGCCAGGAAGGCGTGGTAGAGGGCGGTGGCGAAGACCCGCCTTTGCTCCTGCGTCCCCCCTTCGACGCGCAGCTTCCCCAGCTCGCGCTCCCAGTCGGCCTCGGCCTCCCGACGGACGCGGTCGAAGTCGAGGTCCTTCGCCTCGGCCTCGAGGTTCCGCCGGGCCCCGTCGGCGTCGACCGCGGAGATCCCCACCGCCACGACCAGCGGCTTCCCGCCGGCCGGTGGGAAGAGGAGGGCCGCCTTCACGCCCCTCCCCTCGACCCGGTCGCCCGTCCGGACCGTGCCGTCGAGCCAGAGCTCCGAGGCGGTGAACGGCCTCGAGAAGCGGGCGGTGAAGTAGACCGGCTGGTCCTTCGCCCACGCCCTGGACCGCCGGAAGCCCTCGACCTCCCGGTCGGAGACGACGCGGACCCAGGACTCGATCGTCTCGTCCCGGTGCGTCAGGTCGAAGAGGAGGTGGGGGGTGGAGGCGGCCGAGACCGGCGCGTCGAAGGTGTAGCGGTGGAGGCCGACCCTCTTGCCGGCCGTCAGCTCGACGGTCGCGCGCGGGCCGTCCAGGACGACCCGGTAGTACCCCGGCGAGGCCTTCTCGGTCTCCTTCCGGAAGGGCGAGGCGTACCCCTCGCCGTCCGGCTTCCCGTCGCCGTTCTCCCAGCGGACCTCGCCCTTCCCGGGGGCGACGAGGACGTCGCCGTAGTCCGACGCGCCGGTGCCCGACAGGTGCGTGTGCGAGAAGCCGAAGACCCGCCGGTCCGAGTCGTGGTAGCCCGAGCAGCCGTCCCAGCCCGAAAGACGTGTGTCCGGGGAGAGCTGGACCATCCCGAACGGCCGGGACGCGCCGGGGAAGGTGTGCCCGTGGCCGCCGGTCCCGACGAACGGGTTCACGAGGTCGACGAGCCGCTCGGGCGGCGCGGCGGCCGCCGGGAGGCAGAGGAGGGCGGCGAGGAGGAGGAGCGCGCCGGATGCACAGGGGCGGAGGGGGTGCCTCACGGGGGACGATCATAGGTCCGGCGAAGTCGCTAAGATGGCGGCGCGGATGAGCCAGGGACCCCAGGGCGAGGCACCTGCCGCAGGAGCGGCCGGCGCCGGCTTCCAGCCGAGCGAGGCCTACTACCGGGCGCTCGTGGAGAGCGTCCTGGACGTCGTCTCCGTCTACGACGGCGACGGGCGCGTCCGGTACGTCTCCCCTCCGGTGAGGAGGATGCTCGGCCTGGACGCCGCCGAGATCGTGGGCCGGATGGGGATCGACTTCGTCCACCCCGACGACCGCCCGGCCCTCCGGCGGGTCCTCGACGCCGCCCGGGACCACCCCGGCCGGGGGCACCTGTTCGAGATCCGGCTCCGGCACCGGGACGGCTCGTACCGGACGCTGGAATCCCTTGCGACGTCCTTCCTCGGCGACCCGAGCGTGGCAGGCGTGGTCATCAGCTCGCGCGACGTCACGGACCAGCGCGCCGTGGCCGCCCAGCTCCTCCACGCGCAGAGGATGGAAGCGGTCGGCAGCCTGGCCGAGGCGATGGCCCACGAGTTCAAGAACGCCCTGTCGGTCGTCATCGGGTACGCCGAGGTGCTGGAGTCGAAGCTGGCCGCGGACGACCCTTCGCGATCGATGCTCACGGCGCTGCACCGGTCCGCGTCGCGAGCGGCGACGCTGGCGCGGCGCCTCCTGGCGTTCGGCCGCCGGGACCCCTCCGAGCGGGTCGCCCTCGACCTGAACGAGGCCGTCGAGCGGGCGGACGCGCTCCTGGCCCCCCTCCTGGGGAAGAACGTCGTCCTCGAGACCCGGAGGACCCCCGGGCTCGGGCCGGTCCTCGCCGACCCATCCGAGCTGGAGCAGGTGATCGTCAACCTCGTCGTCAACGCCCGCGACGCGATGCACGGCGGGGGGCGGATCGGGATCGAGACCGCCGACGCGTTCCTGGACGCCGAGGAGGCCCGCCGCCGCCCCGGCCTCTCCGCCGGGCGCCATTCGGTCCTCGTCGTCCGCGACGACGGCCCCGGCATCCCGCCGGACGTGCTGCCGCACATCTTCGAGCCGTTCTTCACGACGAAGCCCCGCGAGAAGGGGACCGGCCTCGGCCTCTCGACCGTCTACGGGATCGTGAGGCGGAGCGGCGGCGCCGTCTGGGCCGAGAGCGAGGCGGGGAAGGGCGCCGCCTTCGTCGTCATGCTCCCGGTCGCCGCGGGCGAGCCGGGTGCGGACGGCTAAGATCGCCCATCCCATGAGAGCTCGCCTCGCTGGACCCGCGCCCGGCGCCTGGGCCGGGCTCCTCCTCGTCCTGGCCCTGGGCCCGCTCGCTGCGGCGCCGCCGGCGCCGGCCCCGCCGTCCGAGGCGCCGGCCCGCGGATTGGCGTTCGCGGTCGCGCTGACGAAGGAGGGCCGGTCCCACTCCTCCGAGACGTTCGACCTCCGCGTGCCCGGGGCGAAGGGGCCGCTGCGCCTCGCCCTGGAGCAGCTGACGTACGAGGGCGGGACGCTGCACGCGGTGGCGCGCGTCACGAACGCGACCGGCGGCGCGGTCGGAGGCCTGCGTCTGTCGCTCCGCGGGGTCTCCGACGCCCGGGGAGAGGTCGCCGTCGCCCCCTTCGCGCCTCTCGAGCTCGGGGACCTCGAGGACGGCGCGACGTCCGCGGGGGTGGTCTTCCGGGTCGGACCCCTCTCGCTCGAGGGAAGGCCGGAGCCCGTCGTCGTCCTCGGCGACGTGAGCGGGATCGCCTCCGTCGCGACCGTCGAGGTGCCGGGAGTCGCCGGCGCCGGGGCGATCGGCCTCGACGCGGAGGGCCGGCTCCTCGTGGCCGACGCCCCGGGCAAGCGGATCCTCCGCGCCGACGCCGAGGGGAAGGGCACGGTCGAGGTCGCTCGCCTCTCGTGCGCCCCGACGGGCGTCACCGCCTCGCGCGAGGGAGACGTGCTGTACGCCTCTTGCGACGGCTCGCCGGGGCTCCTCCGCCTCCCGCGTTCCGGAGCCAAGCCGGTCCCCGTGGAGACCCCCGGCTCGCTCGCGCTCGTCCGCTCCGGACCCGACGGCGCCCTCCGGGCGGTCTCGGGATCGTCGCTCCTCCGGCTCGGGGAGCCGGGAAGGGCCCCGGTCTCCCGCCTCCGCGCTGCGGGCGCCGTCGTCTCGTTCGACGTCCGGCCGGACGGCTCCGTCCGGCTGGTCGCGGGGCCGCCGGGCCGACGCGGGGTCTTCTCCGCCCGCGAGGGGGAGAGCGGCCTCCGTCCCCTCGGGGGCGCCGCGGCCTCGCTGCCGCGGGCCTCCGCGTGCCGCTTCGGCCCCGACGGCCTCTACGTCGCCGAGGGAACCGGCGCGCCGGAAGCCGCGCCGCGCCTCGTCGTCCTCGACGACGCGGGGAGCCTCCTCCGGGAGGCCCGGGTCCTCGCGGGTCCGGTCACGGACCTCGCCTTCGGCCGCGACGGCCGCCTCCACGTCCTCCTCGAGGGAGGGGCCGCGTCGCGGGTCCAGCTCCTGCAGCTGTTCTAGACGGCGTCCCCGCGCACCCTCCCCGGAGCGTCTACTTCGTCGTCTGGGCCCCGGGGACGAGGCTGAAGTCGGCCCGGTAGCGGATCCCCGCGGAGTCCTCGCTCAGGCGGGCCAGGAAGAGCATCGACTCGCCCGCCTCCTTGTGCTCGAGGAAGTACGGGCCCTCCACCAGCCGGTCGCGGGGCGCGAGGAAGTGGAGGGAGAACTGCTCGAGACGGCCCGGGAACTCCTTGCGGACGACCTCCAGGAGGACGAGCTCGGCCCGGTCCCCGGGCAGCGGCCGCTTCGCCCAGAACGACGTGTTGACGAGCGCCTGGTAGCGCGCGGCCGCCGTCGGGAGAGCGGGGACCGCCGAGGCGTCCGACGCCAGGGCCGGCAGGCCCGAGAGCGTCGCGGCCCCCGCCGCCAGGAGCGAACCCAGGAACTCCTTCCGCGTGACCCTCATCCCCATCCTCCCGTCGTCAGTTGAAGATCGCCTCGTAGAGCATCCCGGAGGGGCCCGGCCCGATCGGGACGAGGAAGACGTCGAGCGCCCCCACCTCCGGCCCGGCGAGGCGGTACGTCGCCTGCGGGAGGTGTCCCGGCTCGGGGCAGACGAAGCGGAGCGCGTAGCAGTCGAGCGCGCCGCCGGGGCGTTCCCGCCGGCCGAGATCTGCCACCTCCGCGAGCGAGACGTGGACCTCGCGGTCCGGCCCGGCGTGGATCCGGAACGGCTTCCCGACCAGGGACTCCCACGTCGCGAGCGCGATCCGCCCGCTCACGGGACCCCCGCCGGGACGGGAAAGGCGAGCGGCGCCGGGACCGGGAGCGACGCGGGCGACGGGACCTCCCGCCACTCGAGGAGGTAGTAGACGCCCCCGTCCGAGAGCAGCCGGAACCCGAGCCGCGCGTAGAGCGTCAGCGCCCGGTTGAACCGCTCGACGTGGATCCGGAGCGGTTTGCCCCCTCGCCGGGCCTCCTCGACGAGCTCCGAGAGGAGCGCCCCGCCCACGCCCCGGCCGCGGTGCTCCGGGAGGAGGGAGACGTCGACGAGGAGGACCTCGTCCGGCCGCCGGTCGACGACGAGCCGCCCGACGGCCTCGCCGTCCACCTCGACGATCGAGAAGGCGGCGGAGGCGTGGTTCCGGCGGTAGTCAGCGGACTGCGCGGCGAGCTGCTGGGACAGGAAGGCGGCCTTCTGTCCGGCGGTCCAGGGGACGATCGCCATCTCGTCGGCGCGGGTCGAGGCGTAGAGGCGCGCCAGGAACGGATCGTCCGTCGCGAGGACCGGGCGGAGCGAGAGGGGACTCAACGGCGCTCCCGGATCAGCCTCGCGGCGGGAAGATGCCCTGGAGCGCGATGCAGAAGTTTAGGGTCAGGTAGGGCATCAGGTTGTTGTGCGGCAGGCTGCCGCCCGAGGGGGAGAGCGCCTGGGGGGACATCGACACCTGCGGGGAGCCTCCCGGCGCGTACGCGGGGCCGTTGTTCGAGATCGTCAGGACGCGGTTCGTCGGGACGTTCTGGTCGCCGATGTCGGTGGCGGCCAGCATCGAGTGGGCGTGCGCGGGCATCTCGGTCTCGATCAGGGTCACGCTCTCGCTCCCGCCCGTCTCCCCCTGGAAACGGTTGGAGAGCCCCGGACCCTGACCCCAGAACGTCGGCACGCTCCCCTGCAGGTTCGGCAGGGCGAAGGTGGACTGCCCGTTCCCCCCGTACGTGGTCCCGAGGAGGGCGAAGAGCGCGGTGTTCTGGCTGATCGGCAGGATCTGGCCGTTGCAGAAGGCCCAGCCGGTCGGGGCGAAGTTGAACGGGAAGATCCGGATCTCGGCGACGAACGGGTCGGCCACTTTCCCCTCCTGTCTCAGGTCGGCGACGGGAAGATCCCGAAGAGCGAGATGATGAAGCTGACGCAGAGGAACGGCTGCATGTTCCCGTGCGGCTGGCTCCCGCCCGCGGGGGAGACCGCGTTCGGCGACAGCGCCACCTGGCCCGCGTCCGTCAGGTAGGGCTGGACGGTCGTCGATTGCGCCGGGATCCCCCCTTCGGGCTGAGGGTTCTGGGCCGAGATCTCGGTGGCCAGCTGCGCGTGGGAGTGGACCGGCATCTGGTTCTGCGTCAGGGTGACGTTCTCCACGCCCCCGCTCTGCCCGATGACGTACGTCCCGAGCCCGGGGCCGGTCCCCTGGTGGACCGGGGCGCGCCCCCTCAGGTCCGGAAGGGCGAACGTCTGCTGCCCGTCCCCCCCGTACGTCGTCCCGATCAGGTTGAAGAGGGCGTCGTTCTCGGAGATCGGGATCAGGCTCCCGTCGCAGAACGCCCAGCCCAAGGGCGCGAAGTTGCCCGCGAACAGCCGGATCTCCCCGATGTAGGGCGAGCTCATGGTGACTCCTAGCTCTGGCTCGGGAAGATGCCCTGGAGGGCGATGCAGAAGCTGAGGACGAGGTACGGCTGGCGGTTCTCGTGCGGCTGGCTCCCGCCCGCGGTCGAGACCGCCGTCGGCGCCATCGCCACCGGGGAAGCCGGCGTCAGGTAGAGGTTCGAGCTGACGGAGGCGAGGAGGGCGTTCGTCGGGACGTTGGTCGTCGCCGCCTCGTTCGTCGCCCGCTCGACGTGGGTGTGCGTCGGCATCTCGGAGACGGTCAGCGTGTGGGCCTCCTCTCCCGCCCGCTCCCCGAGGACGTGCCCGCTCCCGAAGTGGATCGGGACGCGCGACCTCAGGTCCGGCAGGCCGAAGGTCGTCTGCCCGTTCCCGCCGTACGTCGTCCCGAGGAGGGCGAAGAGGGCCTGGTTCTGGTTGATCGGCAGGAGCTGCCCGTTGCAGAGGGCCCACCCCTTCGGCGGGAAGTCGAAGGCCATGATCCGGATCTCGGAGAGGAAGGGTTCTGCCATCTCTCAGCCTCCGCGGGCGATCCGAGGCGCGCGGCTCAGAAGCACGGAGGGGCCCCCGTCGTGAATCCGGTCCCTGCCGAGCAGCCCGCCAGCGCGTTCGTGTTGTTGGCGTTCAGGTAGTTGTTCGCGTCGGCGGCCGTCGTCCCGCCGACGTTCCGCAGCCGGAACGGCGTCGAGCCGCCGGCGGGGGCCTGCCGGAGGCGGATGTTCCGCCCGGCCGGGATCACCCCGGTGTCCCAGAGGCCGCCGATGGTGTTGCCGGTGACGTCCATGCAGAGCGTCCCCGTGTCCGTCGCGTCGTTCCCCGACTGGCCGAAGATCGCCTGGCCGATCGTGCCGTCCGGCGACTGGATCGCGTTGCCCGTCACGACGACCGAGAGCGGGTCGGCGTTCTGGAGGAGGACCTCCATCCCGCGCTGGTTGACGTGCTGGATCGTGTTGTTCGTCACGGACAGGTTCATCCCGCCGCTCGACCCCTCGTTCGTGACCGAAAGGCCGTTGCACCCGGCGCAGTTGTTCCCGGACTGAGGGGCGCCGCTCCCGATCGTGTTTCCCGAGAAGCTGCCCGAGAGGAAGCCCGTCGCGGGGAAGCTCTTCCGGAAGGTGACCGGCGTGGCGCCCGACGTGACGACGGGCGAGACCGTCGCCGTGTTCCGGGCGACCGTGGCGTTCTGCGTGCTCCCGTTGTCCGCCAGGACCTGGCTCACGAGCGAGTTGTCGGTGAAGGTGTTCCCGAGGGCCGGGCTCCCGGCGTCCCCCACCGTCAGCGAGAGGTTCGCCGTGTCGATCGACTGGCCGAAGAACCCCGAGCCGAAGTTCCGCTGGAAGCTGGAGCCCTTCACCGACGCGGTCATGGCCGCCGTGCCGCGCCCGGCGATCAGGAGTCCCTGCGCCGCGGTGCTGACGTAGGCCCCCCGGTCGAACGTGGAGCCCGTGATCGCGAGGCTCGTCAGCGTCCCCGAGGAGTTCTGCACCTCGAGCTGGCGGTGGTAGTTCCCGGTGAACGTCGAGCCGGCGACCGTGCACGTGCCGAGGAGGTTCACGAGCTGGACGCCGTCCTCCAGGTTCTCGTTCCCGGCGTTCTGCACCGTCACCGACGACATCGCGAGGTTCGTGACGGAGTTGCCGTTGATCCCGATCTGGCCCCCCCCGGAGACGGTGACGTTCGAGAGCGAGGCCCCGGCGACGGTCTGGAAGTCGATCCCCGCCCCGCAATTCGTGTTCGTCCCGTTCAGGGCGTCGCCGCAGGTGACCGCGGCGTCCTGGTTCGTGCCGTCGTTCGAGAAGGTCATCCACGAGAGGGAGACGCCCGCCGCGTTCTGGAACCGTGCCCCGCGGGCCGTGCACCCCTGGATCGTCCCTCCGCTCCCGGCGCTCCCGGTCCCGGTGACGGTGAAGGTCCCGTTCGTGTCCCGCAGGAGGAGGCCGTTGGCGCCGCCGTTGGCGCTGACGCTCGTGAGCGTCATCCCGAGGGTCGTGAGCCCGGCCGGGCCGTCGACGTCGATGGCCGGGGCCCCGGCGGCGTCGACCGTGCCGGCCGTCGCGTTGATCGTGCCGTCGGCGTTCACCGCGCCGATCCCCTTGGCCGTGCCCCCGGTCGTGAAGATCGACACCGTCCCGAGGGAGTAGGTCCCCGTCCCGCCGTCGATCGTCACGGCCGGGCTCGCCATCCGGCCGCCCGAGGCCCCGAGCGTCAGGTTCGTGAAGGTGACGTTCCCGTTCGCCGCGTTGACGTTCACGCCGGTGCTGGCGAAACCTCCCGTCGCGGTGCCCACCGAGATCGTCCCGCCGGTCGTCGACTGGACGTCGACGACGCGCTGGGCGGAGTTCTGCGTGACGGTCCCGGCGTACGTGAAGCTGACCGACCCGCCGCTGACGGCGAAGGCGGTCCCCGCGGCGCCGGTGATCGTGCCGCCTCCGATCGTGTAGGCCCCGGTGCAGTTCGTCAGGCTGATCCCCTGGCTGGGGCTGTTCGTCGAGAAGGCCAGGGTCAGGCTGCCGGAGAAGGCGCCCGCGGAGGCGCTGATGGCCGGCCCGTTCGTCGCCGAGACCGTGCCGCCGGAGGTCGCGATCCCGCTCGCGGAGATGGCGATCCCGGTGCCGTTCGACGCCGAGACGTCCAGGAGGCCGAAGCTCGGCGCGGTCGTGTTGTTCGCGAGGTTGACGCCGGTGCCGGAGGACGCTCCCTTGTCCACGAGGACCTGCGCGAACGAGAGGGCGGACGTGTTCCCCTGGATGTCGATGCCGGTCCCGCCGGGGTTCGTGAACGTGGCGTTGCCGAGGACCGTGACCGCCCCGCCGCCGTTGGCGTGGAGGAACCCGACGCCGCTGTTGCCGTTGGTGACGATCGTCCCGAACGTGCGCGTCCCGGAGGAGTTGTTCTGGAGGGAGATGGCGTCCGTCCCCCCGCCGAGGTTGACGAGGCCGAAGGAGAGGTTCCCGGTAGAGGTCGTGACGAGGATCCGCTGGTTCCCGGACCCGCTGACGCTCACGGGGCTGCCGAAGGTCGCGTTCAGGCTCGACCCGGTGACGAGGATCCCCTGGGTTCCCGGGTTCGTCACCGAGGTTACGCTCGCGGAGAGCGAGCCGGCCACGTTCGTGAGCGACACCCCCTCGGCGGGGCTCCCGATCGACGCGATGCCGTTCATCGTTACGCCGAGGGTGATCCCGTTGGCCCGGAGCGCGCGTCCCGCCTGGACGTCGACCTCGCCCGATGCCGCGTTCAGCGTCCCGCCGTTGGAGGCGTCGATCCCCGCCTGGCCGAGCGTCCTCACCGTCAGGCTCGCGAAGGAGGTGACGGCGCCCGCCTGGGCGTTGTGGTCCAAGGTCAGCGCCGTCCCGCCCGCGAGGCGGACGACGTTGTTCCCGAGCTCGACCGTCCCGGTGAAGGCGACCGTCGAGGCCGCCGTCGGGCCCGTCACCGAGATCCCGGTGGACGGCCCCTCCGCGGCGACGGCGCCGGAAAGGGTGACCGTGCCGCCCGAGCGGCCCTGGACGTCGACCGCGCGGCCCGCGTTCGACTTCGAGATCGTCCCGGCGTAGCCGACGTCCGAAGAGCCGCCGGAGACGAGGAAGGCGGTCCCCGTCGAGCCGGAGATCGAGCCGCCGCCGATCGTCACCTTTCCCGTGACGTTCACGATCCGGATCCCCTCGGCCGGGCTGTTCGTCGAGGAGGCCGAGGAGAACGAGGCGTCCCCGAGGAAGTCGGTCCCCGAGACGTCGAGGGCGGCGCCGCCGGTGGCGTTGACCGTGCTGCCCCCGCCGCCGAACGTCGTCGTCGTGCTGTTGTCGACGACGAGGCCGCGCCCGGCCGTCGTCGTCACCGAGAGTCCCGCGGCGAAGTCGACCTGGGTCGAGGTGTTGTTCACCAGGACGACGGCGTCGGTGCCCGCCCCCGTGACCGAGAGCGACCCCGTCGAGAAGCTGAGGCCGCCGCCGGTCTTCCCCTGCACGTCGACGAGGCGCCCTCCCGTCTTGGCGACGGTCGAGCCGTTCACCTGGACGAGGCCGTCGCCGCCGGAGAGGAGGACGCCCGCGGCCGTGCCGTCCCCCGTGATCGAGCCGCCGAAGGTCAGTAGCCCCGACTGGCTCGTCAGGGAGATGCCGGCCGCCGAGCCGCTGGTGACGACCGCCACCTCGCTGACCGAGACGCTTCCGAGCGTGCCCGTCCCGGAGATCCCGGCGCCCGCGGAGACCGAGAGCGTCAGGCCCCGGAGCGCGTTCCCCGTCCCGGTGGCCAGGACGACCGCGTTCCCCGCGTTGGCGATCGTCGCCTTGACGCCGTTGGCCGAGTCGAGGAGGGGGACGTCCAGGGTGGTGTCGGGGACCGTGTACCCGACGGCCGCGGCGAACGTCCCGGTGGCGTCCTGCCCGACGAGACGCTGGGCGTCCAGGAGCGGGAGCGGCCCGGCGTAGGCGGCCGCGTTCTCGAAGAGGAAGACCCGGTCGTTCGGCCCCGGGTTGCTCCCGAGCCCGTCGTTCACCGCGACGAACGCGGCGAGCGAGTCGTACGGCGCCGACCGGCGTCCGTCGCCGCCGGGCGCGGCGGTGGCGGCGACGAACCAGACCACCCCCGAGACGTTGACCGTGACCGTCGCCGGGCCGGAGGTCCCGCCGGCCCCGCTGACCGTGTACTGGAACGTGTCCGGCCCTTCGAATCCGCGGGGCGGGTCGTACGTGAAGGTCCCGGTCGCCCCGTTCAGCGTCACGGTCCCGCCGGCGGAGGTCGTCCCGCTGACGAGGCTTGCGGTCAGGCCGGTCCCGACGTCGTCCGCCAGGACGCTGTAGGTCGTCCCCGTCGACGTGTCGATCGCCATGTTCCCGACGACCGTCTGGGAGTACGTCTCGCTCGTGGCCGCCGGGACGATCGTCAGCGTGTACGTCGGGCTCGTCCCGGTGCAGCCGTTGGCGTCCGTGGCCAGGACGGTGATCGGGAAGACGCCCGACTCGGTCGGCGTCCCGGAGAGGAGCCCGCTCGCGTCGAGCGTCAGGCCGTTCGGGAGGGCGCCGGTGTCGAGCGTGAAGCTCACGGGAAGGGCGCCGCCCGACTGCGTGAACGTCTCGCCGAAGGGGAGTCCCGCCGTCCCGCCCGTCGTGGCGGGCGGGGCGACCGTGATGGTGGAGCACGCGACCGCGACCGCGTACGTCCTGCCGCCGGAGCAGCCGTCGGCCGGGTCCGTGGCGCGGACCGTGAAGAGGGCCGTCCCCGCGGCCGTCGGCGTCCCGTCGATCAGGCCGGTCGCCGGGTTCAGGGAGAGGCCGGCCGGGAGGGCGCCGGCCGAGATCGAGAAGGCCGTCCCGGCCCCGCCCCCGGTCTGGGTGACGGTCTGGCCGTAAGGGCTCCCGACCGTCGCTGCCGGGAGCGCCTGCGGCCCGAGCCGGATGGCCGAGCACTGGGCGGCGACCTCGGAGGACGGGAGCGCCGCGGCCGCCAGGACGACGAGGAGGGGGAAGGAACGGCGGAGGGTCGTCATCTCCGGCTCCTCACTCCGCCGTGAAGCCGGTCAGCTCGACCGGAACCGTTCCGTTCAGCGCCAGGTAGAGGTCGTCGAAGAAGGCGGTCAGGACGGTCGAGTTCGTCCCGATCCTCTGGACCGAGGCCCGGATCTCGGCGCTGGCGGCCCCGGGCGTCGCGCTCAGGTCGAGGTCCGGAGAGGCGAGGTCGAGCGCGGGCCAGAGGCTGTCTGAGAGGTCTCCCGCGTTCAGGAGCTTCCCCACCTGCGCGCCCGTCAGGAAGTCGTTCGCGTTGCAGCCGGCGGCCGAGTAGAAGAAGACCTCCACCTGGACCGACACGTCGTCCGCCGGGGACTGCCCGGTCGGGGCCTTGAATCGGCCCCCGAATCGGGCCTGCGTGACGGGGGGCGCGACCGACGAGAGGTCGACGCACTGCCGCACCCCCCAGGTCACGTTCGGCGTCGTCGGCGCCCCCGCGAAGTCCACCTGCGCCGAGCCCGACGCGGGGTTGCTCCCGGCGTCCTGGCTCCCGCTCCACGACGTCGCCCCCGTGCCACCGAGGGTCAGGTCGCCGGGCCAGGCCGTCCAGGGGGCGAGCGACCCGGTGAAGTTCGGGTTCTGGACGAGGTTCTGCGCCGGCGCCGGGCCGGCGGCCAGAGCGAGGAGAAAGACCGGGAGCGCGAGGCGACGGCGCATGGACGACCACTCCTGAGACCGAGTCCGTGTTGGGAATGGAGTCTACAGGCTTCCCTCGTCTCCGGGAAACCCCGTGATCTTCCCCGTGACTTCTCCCCGCCCGAAACGGAGGAGCGCTCGCTCGTTCCGATTCCGAGGGAGGTAGACTGTCTTCGACGTCTCTGGTGCGGAGATGAAGGTCCGTTTCGGCGCGGTGACCTTCGACGGCGAGCGGAAGCTCCTCTTCCGCGAGGGAACGGTCGTCCCGCTCTCCCCGAAGGCGTTCCACCTCCTCGAGCTCCTCGTCACGCGGCGCCCCGCGGCTGTCTCGAAGGCGGACATCCAGGAGGCGCTCTGGCCGAGGACGTTCGTTTCCGAGTCGAACCTCCCCGCCCTCGTCAACGAGGTGCGGCACGCCCTCGGACAGTCGGGCCACGAGCCGGGCTTCGTCCGGACGGTGCACGGGTTCGGATACGCCTTCGACGCGGACGTCGTGGAGGCCGGGGCGCGCCCCGAGGCAGCGCACCGGCACCTGCTCCTGTGGGGGAGCCACGAGATGGACCTCCTGGAGGGGGAGAACGTCGTCGGGAGGGAGCGGCAGGCCTCGATCTGGATCGGGCACCCCTCGGTCTCCCGCGAGCACGCCCGGATCACGGTGGCGGGAGCCAAGGCGACGCTCGAGGACCTCGGGAGCAAGAACGGGACGTTCCGCGACGGCGTGAGGGTGACCCGGTCGGTGCCGCTCCAGGACGGCGACGAGCTGGTCGTGGGCCAGGTCGCCGTCACCTACCGGTTCGGCGTCTTCGAGGCGCAGACTCCCACGGCAGGCTGAGCGCGCAGCCGGCGCGGAGGTCGACATGACGGCAGCCCCCGGCGGCCCTTCCCCGGCGAAGGGGATCCCGTTCCTGGCTCTCGCCGTCCTGGGCGCGGGCGCCCTCCTCATCCTGGTCGGTATCCTCTTCTGGCGCGGCGGCGCGCCCCCGGGCGCCGAGCCCCCCGCCGGGCCGTCCCCCGTGGCCACCGAGGCCGTGACCGCCCCTGGGGCCGCGGCCCCGGCCCCGACGGAGCCGCCCGCCGTCGTGCCGACCGTGGTCGAGCTCGCCCCCGCGCCCGCCCCGGCCTCTCCTGCGCCGGCCAGCGCGGCCCCGGCGGCCCCCCCGAAGGAGGCGCCCGTCCCGCCACGCCCGACGCCGACGCCCCCGATCGTCGAGACGTACGCCTGCCGCGAGAGCGCCGTCTTCAACGTCTCGCCGGAGGAGGCCCTCGTCACCGTCGACGGGGAGACGATCGGCACGGCCGACGACTGGGACGACGCGGGCGGCGGGAAGAAGTACCGCTTCCGCTCCGCCGGGCCCCACTACGTGAGGCTCTCGCTCGAGAAGTACCGGACGACGTGGATCCGGATCGACGTCCGTCCCGGCGCCGAGCACAAGACGGCCAACGTCGACCTGGAGCTGAAGAAGGCCCGGGAGAAGGACCGGGGCGAGGACGAGGAGTAGGCGCCCGGCCTACCGGGACGCCACCGCAGCGGGGCGGCCGGCGCCCGCGACGCCGGGCGCCGGGGCGTCGGTCGATCCGGTGAAGATCACCAGGTAGCCGGCGAAGAGGAGGAGGACGAGGAGCGCGTGCGGGAGCGCGCGGGCGAAGACGTGCTCCCTCGAGACGCGCCGCGCGATCATCAGGAGCGCCACGAGCGAGCCGGCGACCCCCCCGAGGACGACGAGGAACTTCACGAAGGTGACGACCGCCGGGGCGACGAACGGGGCGACAGGCGTCGCCGAGGCGATCGGGACCCCGCGGAAGAGGGACCCGAAGGCGCCCCGCGCGTACCCGAGCAGCTCGTAGAGTCCCTCGCCCAGGATCTCGTGGAGGACGTGGGCGAGGTGGCCGGAGAAGGCGAGGGGGACGAAGGCGATGCCGTAGAGGGCCATGTTCCGCGAGACCTTCTCGCGCGAGGCGGCCGCCGACAGCGTCGCGGAGAAGAGGAACGGGACGACGGCGAGGAGGGCGAAGGAGACGAAGAGGACGGTGTGCGCGACCCCCTCCGACCAGCCGAGCGACTGCTGTCTCGCCTGCCAGAGCGTCAGCATCGGGAACTGGTGCTTGGCCATCAGCCCGACGAGGAGGACCCCGAAGAGCGACATCGCGAGCGTCGGCTGAGCGTTGGCCCAGAGCTCCTGGAGCGGCGGGCGGAGGTTCAGCTGGACGCCCCGGTGGTCGCAGCTCTTCACGCAGTTCGTGCACATCATGCACTCGGCGTTCGTGGCGATCGACGCCGGGTAGGCGGAGAGGGGGCAGCCGGCGACCTGGTCGGTCCCCTTGAAGCAGGAGTGCTCCCCGCACTGCGTCTGGCAGACCTTCTTGTTCCCGCGGACCTCGAGGACGCTCATCGTCGAGTAGGCGCCGAGGACGCCCGCCAGCGGGCAGACGTGCCGGCAGAAGGCCTTCCGCTCGAAGAGGACGGTCATCGCCACCGCCAGGTAGACGATGACGACGAGGAACATCGCCGTCGCCCACGGCCGGTCGGCGACGCCGAAGAGCTCCTCCAGGTAGTCGACCAGGACGAAGGACGCGGCGAGGCCCCAGAAGTCGAGGCGCTTCAGGACCTTCGGGACGGGGAGGTCGTAGCGCTTCAGCCGGGCGACGAGGTCCCCGATGCCGGCGATGGGGCAGACGCCGCACCAGACGCGCCCGAGGAGGACGGCCGAGACGGGCAGCAGCGGGAACCAGACGAGCCAGGTGACGAGCATCCCGGGGTTCGTCGCGAACTCGTTCAGCGGGTGTCCCGGCGGGCGCGTCCCGCCCCAGAGCGTGACGGCGGTGACGAGGAGGACGAAGACGACGTCGACCCCGATCAGCGTCCGCATCAGGGAGGGCCGCCTCAGGAGCTGGCGGAACCGGTCGTCGTGGAGGAGGTTGAGCTTGTGGACCTCCTTCTCCGGGGGCGCCACGAAGATGAGGTCGGCCGCGATCAGCCGCTCCTCGGAGGCGACGATGGCGGCCCGCTGCATGACGTTGGCCAGCTCGGTGACGTTCCCGGGCCAGGCGTACGAGACGAGCCGGTCGACCGCCTCGCGCGAGAGGGCGGGCGGCTTCTTTCCCGCCTTGGCCGCGTGGAGCTTCAGGTAGTGCTCGGCCAGGAGGGGCACGTCCTTCAGCCGGAGGGTCAGCGGCGGGACCGTCACGGTCCGCTTGGCCACGAGCTCCTTCAGCTCGGGGACGAGCTTCCCCAGGACGCCCGCCTCGTCCCCCGTCGCCAGGAGGACGATCCGCGTCCGGCTCTTCACGCCGGCGTCCCCGCCGAGGCGGTGGAAACGCCCGAGCCTCAGGTAGCTCGCCAGGAGCGCCTGCAGGTGGGCGTCGAGGAGCTCGGCGTGGGCGATCGCGAGCGTCCCGTCGCCCAGGAGCTCGAGGAGGCCGGCCTGCGCCTTCCCTCCCGCCGCGGGCTCGGCGCCGAGGATCGCGGCCGCCAGGCCGCCCGCGGGCGGCTCGGTCGTCGAGAGCTCGACGTACGGCTGGCCGGAACGGGACGAGGACGCGTGGAGGTGGCGCGAGAAGGTCCGCTTGCCGGCCCCCTGGGGGCCCACGACGAGGACCGGGCCGTCGTCCTTGGCGAAGCCCGCGAGCTTCTCCTTCGCCCGCGCGAACGACTTCTCCTCGCCGAGGAGCTCCACCGCGGTCGGGGTGACGAGGTCGTCCAGGTCGGCCCGCCGGGGCGCCCCGGCCGGCGCGCGGTGCTGCGCCGTCCGGAGCTTCAGGCGGACGGAGCCCTCCATCGCCCGGCCCTGCTCCGGGTCCGACCGGAGGAGCTCGTCGAGGACGGACTTGGGAAGCTCGACGAGGCAGGCGTCGCTCTCGGCGACGAGCGTGACCGGCGCCGTGCCTCCGGTGACGAGCGCCCCCTCCCCGAACGTGTCGCCGGCCCCGAGCCGGTCCGTGACGCGCTCGCCCCCCTCCTCGTTCACCTCCACCGCCTTCACCCGGCCGCGGTGGACCAGGAGGAGGCTCTCGAGCGGCGTCCCCTGCCGGAGGACCACGCCCCCCCGGGGGACGAACCGCGGCACGAGGCTCCGTGCGACCGAGGCCTTCAGGGCGTCGCCCATCGTGGCGAGGAGGTCGCTCCGCTCCACCAGGGCCCGGCGGTCCGCCTCGGAGAGGGGCGGCACCGGCTGGGTGAAGGTCACGGCCACCTTCCCGAGCCCGAGCCTCGCCCCGGAGACGAGGGGGGCCTTCTTCGTCCGCTTCTCGTCGAGCCTGACGCCGTTGGAGGAGCCGAGGTCCTCGACGACGTACCGGCCGTCCTCCCAGCGCACCTCGGCGTGGGAGCGCGAGACGAGGTCGTCCTTCAGGACCAGGTCGTTGGCGGGGGCGCGTCCCAGGCGGACCCGCGCGCTCCCGAGCCGCACCGACCTCGGGTGGGCGTCGCCGGAGACGACCTCGAGCGTGGCAGCCCAGGATGGGTCGGCCGCCTCGGGCCCCCCGGGGGCGTCGGCGAGCCGGGTCGGGTCGAGCGGCTCGTCCACCGGGGCCGCTTCCCGCGGGGACCGCTTCATCGGGAACGGGCTGAGCTCCTTCATGGTCCCTCCCGGCGACGCTAGATGTAGCCGACCTCCCGGTACCGCCGGATCTTCTCGGGGACGACGACGTCCCAGTACTCGTCGAAGTCGAAGCGGGAGTAGTCGTGGAACGGCGCGGGGCCGGTGTCGACGAGGAGGCAGTCGCACCGCCCGTCCTCCTCGACGACGAAGATGTTGTTCGGGCTGACGGACGTCTTCGTCGCCGGCTGCCGAGCGAAGAGGTCGAGGAGGCGGAAGACGAAGGCGCGGACGGCCTCGCGGACCCTCCGGTGCCGGGCCGCGCCGGGCCCGCCGAGCTCGTCGTACAGGACGGCCACCGACCGGCCCGAGAGCCTCTCCTTGACGACGTAGCTCCCGTACGGGTCGGAGTCGGCGATGCGCGGGACGGCGATCCCCGCCGAGAGGAAAGTGTCCGTCAGCTCGCACTCCTGCCGGACGTGGTCGCGGCTGTAGGGACGGGGCTTGGCCACCTTGAAGACGGTCCTCTGGTCGCCCTCGTGGTCGAAGACGATCCCGTTCTCCCCCTCCCCCACCTTCGGCAGGCGGATCCGGTACTTCCGCCCGGCCACGTCGAGCGGGACGACGCCCTCCGGGTGGTCGAGCGCCGAGAGGACGTGGCTCGTCTCGTTGTCCAGGTAGAGGTCGACGAGGTCCCGCGAAAGCCCCTCGACGTAAGACCGCGAGGCGAAGCCGAAGCCGGTCTCGGCGAGGTCCTCGCGGAGGAACATCCCGGTGTAGTGGGCGGCGCGCAGCGCCGCGACGAGGTCCGCGATCGTCTCGTAGTGGGGCGCGAAGAGGACCTCGAAGAGGCGCACCTCCCGGCCGGAGAGCGCCCGGAAGCCGCACCGGCGGCACTCCTCGGCCTGCACGCGCGGGATCCGCACGACCGAGCCGGCCAGAGCGACGTCGTGCGGCACCTCGACGCGGACGAGGATCCCCTCCTCGCAGCGCGGGCAGAGGTCCCGGCCGAAGCTGGAGTCGGCCGGCCGCTCGAGGCCGCCGCTCACCGGCGCCTCACGCCGGGATCCCCCGGCCGCTCTCCTCGAGGAGCGCCTCGTGGGTGCGGTCCAGCGCGTGGAGCCGCTCGGCCAGGATGACGGCGACGTTGCGGAGGAGCTTGTAGGGGGCCGTCAGCTTCGCGGCGAGGAGCTCGTTGAACTGGTCCTGGTCGATCTCGATCAGCTTGCAGCGCGTGGCCGCCACGGCGGTCATCGAACGGGGGACGTGGAGGAGGAAGGCCATCTCCCCCAGGACCGAGCCGCGGCCGATCCGCGCCCGGAAGGAGCCGGGCTTCGTGAAGGCGCCGCGGCGCGCCTCCACCTCCCCCTCGAGGACGAGGTAGAAGTTCTCGCCGATCGCCCCCTCCCGGAGGATCACCTCCTCGGCGTCGAACTCGACGGTGCGCGCCGCCTTCAGGAGGAGGAAGACCTCGGAGGAGGTGAGCCCGCGGAAGATCTCGAAGTCCCTGGCCACGTCCCGCTCCGAGGTCGTCACCTCGCGCGGGACGAGCCACTGCAGGTAGCCCGTCCGCTGGTACTTCCGGATCCGGTCCGGGAGGACCTCGGTCCAGTACTTGGCGAAGGTGAAGCCCTCGTAGCTCTTCTTCAGCGTCGTCCCGGGGTCGATCAGGACGAGCCCGAGCGGGTCGCGGAAGCGCCCCCCCTCGGTCAGGACGTATATGTTGTTCGGGGAGAGGCTGACCTGGCAGTCGGGGCGCTTCCGGAACAGCGCGAGGAGCCGGTCCAGGAAGGCCTCGAGGTCGTGGAGGACGAGGCCCTGCGTCCGCGCGGAGAGCTGGTTGAACCGGAGGTAGAGGCTCGTGACGGGCTCCCCCTCGACGAGGTCCTTGACCGCGAAGCGCCCGAGCGGGTCGAGGGCGTGGATGCGCGGGACGGCCACCTTCTCTGCGAGGAAGAAGTCGGTCGTCATCCGCTCCTCGAGGAGCCGCTCCCGGCAGACCGCCTCCTGCTTGGCCACCTTCAGGCAGAGCGGGACGGAGGCTGGGAGCCCTCCGACGGAGGTCGCCTTCATCCGGTAGACCATCCCGCGGTCCCCCTCGCCCAGCGGCGGGAGCGCCAGCGTGAAGCGCTCGCCCGCGTAGGCGAGGTCGACCTCCGGGCGGGACGCCGCCGACGCCTGCTGGACGGCCTGGAAGAACCGGACCGCCTCGTCCTCGAGCCGGGCCGGGTCGGTCGCCTGCGGCTTCCACTCCTCAGGCCCCATCGGCTACCTCCTTTGTCGCCGCGCGGCCGGCCTCCTCGTGCTGCCAGCCGAGCAGGAAGACGAACGCTCCCAGGATCGGGAAGACGCCGAGCCAGCCGAAGAGGGTCCGCGGCGCGACCCCGGCGTGGACGAGGGCGTAGACGAGCCCGATGGCGGCGAGCCCGAGGAGCCGGCTGCCGAAGCTCGTCGTCGACTTGGCGCGGCCCTGTATCGCCGCGTCGGCGTAGCGGTTGACGATCGCGTCGACCCCGACGGCCTGCGAGGCCTGCCCGGCCCCCACCAGCGCCCCGACGGCGCAGGCGAGGGTCACCTCGCCGACGAGGTTGAAGCCGAAGAAGGCCGCCGCGATGGCGAAGAGCGACAGCCCCGTCAGGAGGAAGGCCGAGCGGCGCGCGAAGAGGATCGGGATGACGAGGAGCGTGACGAGGACCTTGCCGGCCGACTGCGCCGACTCGAAGTAGCCGTACGAGGCGAGCCCCTTGGCGAGCCCCGCGAGGTACGCCACCGAGAGGACCGAGAAGGACCCCTGCCCGACCGCCACGAGCGACCGGCCGATCAGGAGGAGGCGGAGCGGCCGGCTCGCCCAGGTGTAGCGGAGCCCCTCGCGCTGGCTCGCCCAGTAGGACTTCGACCGGACCTTCCCGTAGTCGATCGCCTTCTCTCCGGGGAGGTGGAGGCGGGCCACCAGGAGGAAGGAGGCGAAGAAGAAGAACGGCCCCGCCACGACGGCCGCCTCGAGGCCGAACGCCGCGGCGACGAGGCTCGCCAGCGTGTAGCCGCCGATGTTGCTCAGGTGGTTGGCCGCGTCGACCTGCGAGAGGACCTTCGTCCCCTCCTCGACCGGGAAGCTGACCTTCACCACCTTGTCGGCCGCCGGCTTGAAGAAGATGAAGACGAAGTCGCCGAGGAAGGAGAGGACGAGGAAGACCGCGTACGAGCGCCCGGTCAGGACCGCCGCGACGAGGAGGGCCGAGAGGGCCGTCCGGAGGAGGTCCGAGGCCATCAGCGAGGTCCGGATCCGGAACCGGTCGATGAACGGCCCCGAGACGGCGTTGATCAGGATCTCGCAGACGTAGCGGAAGACGAGGACGAGCCCGGCCGTCATCGGGTCCTTCGTCTTGGCCGCGACGAGGAGGACCGCCAGGATCCGGAGGAAGCCGTCGCCGACGCGGGAGGCGACGCGGCTTCCGACGAGGAGCCAGAAGTCCCGCCGGGCGGTCGCGCCGCCGGCGGCGATGTCACGGGATGTCGCGAAGGCCGACCCGCCCCCGGGCCGCTCCTCGCCCCCGGGATCCCTCATGACTCCCCCGGGGGGGAATAGTATTCCCGCGGCGGGGGCGGCCGGAGGGCGAACTTCGCCGGGACCGGGGGTCCCGGTGCGTCCGGCCGCGTGTTTCCGGGAGGACGGGGCACGCGGTGGAAGGAAAGGAAGGCCGATGAGACCTCGCCTCACCCTCCTCGCCCTGACCGCCACCCTCTCCCTGGTCGGCTGCCGGGGGAGGGCCCCCGCGCCGGCGCCGCCCGCGCCCACCGTCGCGGCGCCCGCCGCGACCGAGGCGCCCGCCCCCGCGGCGAGCGCCCCGGCTCCCGCCGCCCAGACCTTCACGGTACCCGACCTCCCCGACTATCCCGGCGCCACCCGCTCGAAGCTGGAGACTGCCGAGGGGAAGGAGGGCTGGGCCCGGAAGGTCGAGGCGAAGTTCCGGACCGCCGACCCCCTCGACACCGTCCGGGCCTTCTACGAGAAGGCGATCGAGGCGAACGGCTGGCAGGTCGACGGGACGTCGGTGAAGACCGAGAAGGGCACGGGAAAGGTCAAGTGGACGCTCTCGAAGGGAACGAGCGCCGCCGAGGTGAAGCTCGAGTCGGAGAAGGAAGGCGGCGTCGAGATCGAGCTCGAGCGGAAGGACCGCTGACGCGGTCCCTCCGGCACGGGCCTCGAGCCGGGGCCTCGCGGGATCCCTGGCCTGCCCGGGGAGATTCGAACTCCCGACCCTCGGCTTAGAAGGCCGATGCTCTGTCCAGCTGAGCTACGGGCAGCCCTTCGCGAGACCGAGGGGGATTCTAAGGGAGGGGAGAGACCGTGCCCGCTCAGCCGGCGCGCGGGCGGCCCCGGGCGGCCGTCGTTTGCGGGGCTCCGGCGGCGGGCTTCTCGATGGTCCGGCGCGGGACCGGCGAGGAGAGGACGATCGACGTCGAGGTCGTCCCGAAGGGGGTGAGGCGGTCGATCAGCGCCTCGAGGTGGGCCACGGAGGCGACGGCCACCTTCATGACGAACGAGTCGGCTCCCGTGGCGCGGTGGCACTCCAGGACCTCGGGCATCCCGCGGACGACGGACGTGATCCGGGCGAGGACGTCGCCGACCGCGCTCATCCTCACCACCGCCAGGATCGGGAGCCCCACCTTCGCCAGATCCACCTCGGCGCGGTAGCCGGTGACGACGCCGGCCGCCTCGAGGTTCCGGACCCTCTCGGCCACCGCCGGCGTCGAGAGCCCGACGCGGCGCCCCAGCTCGGCGAAGCTCAGGCGGGCGTCCCCCTGGAGCTCTCGGAGGATCCTCCACCCCTTCTCGTCCAGCAGCTTCGCGGGATCGGTAAGCACTTTCCGAAGACTCCTTCCGTTCGTTAGGCAGAAGTCGCAGACACCTAACGGGGGATCTTAACGCGGGACCGGTGGGCTCCTAGAATCCCGCCCCGCAGGAGGAGCCGCCGTGGCCGCGAACCCGCCCCTTCACGAGCCCCACAAGATCAAGACCGTCCGCCTCGTCTCGTTCCCCTCCCTCGAGGAGAGGAAGCGGAGCCTGTCGCGGGCCCATTTCAACGTCTTCAACCTGACGCCGTCCGAGGTCGTCTTCGACATGGTCTCGTACGGCACCAGCGCCGCGAGCCAGGAGCAGCTGGCCGGGCAGCTGGTCGGCGACGAGGCCTACGCCGGGGCGCGGAACTTCGAGACGCTCGCCGAGACGGTGACGCGGGTCCTCGGGCACACGTACGTCTGCCCGACGCACAACAGCCTCGGGGCCGTGAAGCTGATCGTCGCCACCCTGACGCCGAAGGGCTCCCTCATCCCGAGCAACGCGCGCGGGCGCGTCGACGTCCACGCCCCGCGCGGCATCGAGATCGCCGACGTGCGCGACCACGCCGAGCCGGTCTTCACCGGCAACGTCGACCTGACGCGCCTGGCGGAGCTCCTGTCGACCCGGAAGGCCGCGATGATCGGGATGCAGTGCTTCGCCGACGGGCAGCACCCGTTCAGCCTGGCGAACCTGCGCGCCGTGCGGGCCGCGGCCGACCGCCACGGCCTGCGGCTGACGCTCGACGTCTCGCGCGTCATCGAGAACGCCTGGTACGTCCAGCGGCACGAGGCGGGGATGGCGGACCGGACGATCGCCGACCTCGTCAAGCTGATCGCCAAGACGGCCCACGTCGTCCTCCTCGACGGGGCGCAGGACGCCAAGTGCAACACGGGCGGCCTCCTGGCCACCGACAACCCCGCCGACCACGAGCGCTTCATGAACGAGGTCGTGGTCTACGAGGGGCTCCACACGTACGGCGGGATGGCCGGGCGGACGATGGAGGTGCTCGCGCGGGGGCTGGCCGAGATGACGGACGAGGCGGAGGTGCAGTGGGTGATGCACCAGACCGAGGCCTTCTCCGCCCGGCTCCGCGAGGCCGGGGTCCCGCTGGAGCGCGGGTGCGACGGCGTCTACCTGAAGGCCGACGCCTTCCTGCCGCACGTCGGCGTCCACCCCGCCCACGCGCTGGCCGCCGCCCTCTACCAGTCCTCCGGCGTCCGGGCGCTCGTCTCGGGCCTCGTCGGGCGCGACCAGCTCCTGCCGGTCCAGGTCCCGCGGCTGGCCATGACCTCGGTGCAGCTCGACCAGGTGGCCGACGCCGTGATCGCCCTCTACCGGCAGCGCGACCGGGTCGCCCCGCTCGACCTCGAGACGCCGGGCGCCTGGCACGACGAGCTCCGCTTCCGGTCGGTCTTCGCCGACCTCGCCCCGTTCGAGTTCGACTGCTTCCCGTACACGGTCCACACCGTCGAGCCGATCGCCCGGACGACCCGCGAGGAGCGCGAGCGGGCGATCCGCGAGGCGGGCTGGAACACGTTCCTCCTCCGGTCGGCGGACGTGACGATCGACCTCCTGACCGACTCCGGCACGACCGCCATGAGCACGGACCAGTGGGCGGCCTACGACGGCGCCAAGGCGACGCCCGCCACGAGCGAGGCGTACCTGAAGTTCGTCGAGGCGATGCGGGAGATCTACGGCTACCAGTTCGTCCTGCCGACGCACCAGGGGCGCGCCGCCGAGCAGATCCAGAGCGAGGTGATGATCCGGCCCGGCCAGCTCGTCCCGGGGAACATGTACTTCACGACGACGAAGGTCCACCAGGAGCTGGCGGGCGGCACCTTCGTCGACGTCATCGTCGACGAGGCCCACGACCCGTCGAGCCCCTTCCCGTGGAAGGGGAACGTCGACCTCAGGAAGCTCGACGCCCTCGTGAAGACCCACGGCCCGGAGAAGATCGCCTACATCTCCTTCGAGTTCTCGGTGAACATGGCCGGCGGGCAGCCGGTGGGGATGGACAACCTCCGCGAGGTCTACGCCTACTGCCGCCCGAAGGGGATCCCGGTCCTCTTCGACGCCACGCGCGCCGTGGAGAACGCCTACTTCGTCCAGAAGCGCGACCCGCGCTACGCCAGGACCCAGATCCGCGACATCGTCCGGGAGATGATGGCCCACGGCGACGGCTGCACGGTCTCGGGGAAGAAGGACTACCTGATCAACATCGGGGGCCTCCTGGCGTTCAAGGACAACGCCGAGTGGGCGCGCCTGGCCGAGGAGCGCCTCCGGATCTACGAGGGGGGCGTCCGCGACGGCGGCCTCCCGGCCGCGGACCTGGCGGCGATGGCGCGCGGCGTCGAGGAGATGCTGGACGACCGGTACATCCGCTCGCGCGTCGAGCAGGCGGCCTACCTCGCCTCCCGGCTGAAGGCGGCCGGGGTCCCGATCGTGGAGCCGGTCGGCGGGCACGCCGTCTTCGTCGACGTGAAGCGGTTCCTCCCGCACGTCGACCAGGACGAGTACCCCGCGCAGAGGCTGGCCGGGGAGATCTTCCTGGAGACCGGCGTGAGGGCGATGGAGCGCGGGAACGTCTCCAAGGGGCGCGACCACGACGGGAAGAACTACCGCCCGGCGCTGGAGCTGGTGCGGCTGACCCTGCCGCGGCGGGTCTACACCGAGGACCACATGAACGCCGTGGCCGACGGGATCGCCCGCCTCTACGCCCGGCGGCACGAGATCAAGGGCCTGCGCTTCGTCTACGAGCCGCCGGCGCTCCGCTTCTTCCAGGGGCGCTTCGAGCCGATCGCGTGACCCGCGTGTGAGAATGGCGCGGTGAGGCGGACCTCGCCCCTCCTCACCGCGCTCTTCCTCGCCGTGCTCTCGCTCGCCGCGCCGAGCGCGCGCGGCCAGGAGGAGGAGACGCCCCCTCCGGACCCGGGGCGCCCGGCCCGCGCCAGCCGCTTCACGTTCGGCGGCACGCTCGGCTTCGGCTTCGGCGACGTCAACTGGGTGTCGGTCACGGGAGAGCTCGGGTACTTCGCCACCGAGCGGCTCTGGCTCGGCACGACCGGGACGTTCGCGTTCACGAGCGACCGGCGGTACGAGCCGACCTGGAACTCGACCGACTACGGCGTCGGCGCCTGGGCGAGGTACTTCGTCCTCGACCGCCTCTTCGTCGAGACGGAGTGGAGCTGGACCAGCTACGAGGTGCTGGAGCGAAGCGGCTCGACCGGGAGGGACGACGTCTCGAGCCTCTTCCTCGGGGCCGGGTACGGGCAGACGCTCGGGGGGAAGAGCCTCCTCCTCGTCGAGGTCCTCTACGACGTGACCGGAAACGCCGAGGGGCTCTACGGAACCCCCTGGAGGTACCGGATCGGGTTCGTCACCGGCTTCTGAGCGGGCCGCCCGGCACGTCCCGGCCTGAAACCCGCCGCCGGCCCTTCCGTATTGCAGTATGATATCACGAGGGTATCCCACGGGATGCCCGGGAAAGGGGTAAGCCACCATGGCGACCGGCACCGTCACCGTCAACCGGGAGCAGCCGACGACGGTCCAGAACGGCTGGCTCTTCCTGGTCCTCGTCATCGGGCTCGTGGTCGCGGACATCGCCCTCCTCGTCCACGCCATCTACCGCGGGGCCCACGGCGCGGGCGCCCCGGCCGTCGTGCAGCTCGTCGCCGCCCTCCTCCTCATCCCCGTCTGGATCGTCCTGATGGTCGGCTTCTTCACCCTCCAGCCGAACGAGGCGCGGGTCCTCGTCCTGTTCGGCGCCTACAAGGGGACCGTCCGCGAGAGCGGCTTCCACTGGGGCAACCCCTTCTACTCGAACGGGCCCGGCGTCCCGGCCGGGGGGGCACCGGGAGGCGAGGCGGCCGCGAAGCTGGGCGGCGCCGCGGGGCCGTCCGGCGCCCTGGCGGCGGCCCGCGCGCAGCAGAAGACCCACGGGCGGATGAAGATCTCGCTGCGCGCCCGGACGCTGAACGGCGACCGCCTCAAGGTGAACGACAAGCGGGGGAACCCGATCGAGATCGCCGCGGTCGTGATCTGGCGCGTGGCCGACACGGCCCAGGCGACCTTCGACGTCGACGACTACGAGCGCTACGTCCAGACGCAGAGCGAGTCGGCCCTGAGGCACATCGCCAGCCGGTACGCCTACGACCACGGCGAGGAGGACGAGATCACCCTCCGGACGAACGTCGAGGACGTCTCGGCCGCGCTCCGCCAGGAGCTCCACGAGCGGCTCGCCAAGGCCGGCGTCGTCGTCGAGGAGGCCCGGCTGACGCACCTCGCCTACGCCCCCGAGATCGCGCAGGCGATGCTCCGGCGCCAGCAGGCCGAGGCGGTGATCGCCGCCCGGCAGAAGATCGTCCACGGCGCCGTCAGCATGGTCGACATGGCGCTCAAGGAGCTGGCCGCAAAGCACGTGGTCTCCCTCGACGACGAGCGGAAGGCCGCGATGGTGAGCAACCTGATGGTCGTCCTCTGCGGCGAGTCGGAAGTCCACCCGGTCGTCAACACCGGCACGCTCTACGGCTAGGCCCGCCATGCCCAGCCGCCCGCCGACCGATCCGCGAAGGGAGGGGGAAGGCCGCAAGGCCTTCCTCCTGCGGATCGACCCGTCCCTGTTCCGGGAGCTGGAGGCCTGGGCGGCCGACGAGCTCCGGAGCGTGAACGGGCAGGTCGAGTACGTCCTGCGGCAGGCGGTGAAGGCGCGGAGGAAGGGCGGCCGGAAGGACGAATCTGGAGGGCCCGGGAGCCCCTGAGGGTTCCCGGGCCTTCGCCGTCTCGCCGCGGCGAGTCCGACTACCGCCCGGCCAGGCGTACCGGGTAGGCCCGGCGGAGCGAGACCGTCCACCGGTCCCTCGCCACGCCGGTCAGGACGGAGGCCGCCCGCAGCCAGGGCCCGGCGTGCTCCGCCCGGACCTCGCTCCCCATCCCCATGACTCCCCGCGAGTCGCCGTCGGCACTCGCGTAGCAGACCGGCTCCCCTCCGGTCGCGCACCCCGCCCGGCCGGTCCCGGGGTGGTCCAGTCCGATCAGGTGCCCGATCTCGTGGACGTGGGTGAAGAAGTTCGAGCCCCGCGTCAGCCGCTCCGGCCGGAGGTCGTTGCTGCTGTAGAGGAGCATGTGCGACCGAAAGAAGTGGTTCCCGTCCACGTGCACCACCGGGATCACCGCGTGCGCCCCCTGCGAGTCCGACTGCTCGGAGATCTCGAACCGGCAGTAGAGGTTGCAGCGGTGCGTCGGGTTCACGGTCGGCCAGTCGAGGCCGCGGTACGTGGCCGGCGTCACCAGCCACATCTTCCCGTTCCACTTGCTCTGGCAGTCCGAGAGGAACCGTTGCTTCCAGCTGGACCACTCCGAGGCGCGCCACGCCCGGATCGGCACGGCCGTCCCGTCCCAGTCGTTGTAGGTCCTCGACGCTGGCGTCGGGTCGACCCGCTGGAAGTGGATCCTCACGTAGACGGTCAGGTCCGCGTTCGTCGTGGCGTTCCGCACGTCCGGGTTCAGGTCGGCGTCGAACGTCCCCATCCGGTTCTGCCGGCCCTGGATCAGCGTTCCGAACTCGAAGTTCACTTCGCCCATGGCGGGTTCACCTCCGTTCCCTGTTCGCTGGCGAGACAGGGTATCGCTCCGCGACCGGATCTCAAAATCCGATCGGCGCGGCCCCCCAGGTCCGAAGGACCCCCGGGGACGGGCGGCTCAGCGGCGCGGCCGGGCGAGCTTCTCGTGGAACGACGCCGGCAGGCAGCAGGGCGGCGCCGGGGCGGCGGCGTCGGCGACGCCGCCGGGGAGGTTCCCTCGCAGCCAGTCGCGGAGCTCCTCCACCGTGGCGTGGACCGCGTCGGCGCGGACGAGCTCCCGGAGCGCCGCGTCGCGCCGGAACGCCCCGCCGCCCACGAGGACGGCCGTGCCCGGCGCCTCGTGCCGGATCTCGGCGACCGTCCGGACGCACTCCGGAACGTGGGCCGCCAGAGACAGCGACAGGCCGACGGCCCTCGGCCGGCGCTGCGCCACGAAACGCAGGAGCGCGGCGCGCGGGACGTTGGCCCCCAGGTTCTCGGCGTCCCAGCCGGCCTCGCGAGCGATCTCCGTGGCCACCCGCGTCCCCAGCTCGTGGAACTCCCCGGCCAGGCAGGAGAAGACGATGCGCGGAGCCCCCGGAGGGGGCGGCGGGATCGTCGCGGCGATCCGGGAGAGCGCCCGGCTGGCGAGCGCGGTCGCCAGGTGCTCCTCGGCCTCGTTCACCTCGCCGCGGTACCACATCTCCCCCACCTGGGAGAGCGCCGGCTCGAGGAGGACGCGCGCGATGCACGCCAGGTCGAGGCCCTCTTCCCGGGCCCGGCGGAGGATGCAGAGGGCGGCTGCCTCGTCGCCCGAGAGGAGGGCGACGAGGAGAGGCCCAGCGTCCGCGCGGCACGCGGGCGAGGGGGTCGGGCCGGCCTTCGGGGTCGAGGTCATCCGTCAGTCATCCCTTCGTCGCCGGGAGCCGTCCGGATTCCGGCGCTCCTCACGCCCGGATCGTCACGTACGTCCCGCCCCAGACGTCCAGGACCGCGCCGGTAATCGACCGGGCGGCCGGCGAGACGAGGAAGAGGGCCGCCTCGGCCACGTCCTCGGCGTTCAGCTTCTCCTTGAGCGGCGCCTCGTGCGGGCGCGGGACCTCGTCCCGGGTCTTGTTCTCCGTCGAGCCGGGAGCCAGGGCGTTCACCGTGACGCCCACCTCGCGGAGCTCGCGGGCCAGCGCCTTCGTCAGGCCGACGAGGCCGAACTTGGCGGCGCAGTGAGCCACGACGTTGGCGTCGCCGACGGTCCCGTGGATCGAGGAGACGTTCAGGATCCGGCCGTGCCCGGACCG
Source organism: Acidobacteriota bacterium (assembly GCA_008363385.1). GTDB lineage: Bacteria > Acidobacteriota > Thermoanaerobaculia > UBA5066 > UBA5066 > RHKY01. The sequence goes on from RHKY01000002.1 coordinate 54,035, forward strand.
CACCAGCGCCGGAAGGGCCGCCTTGACGAGCAGGTAGGCGGCCTTCAGGTTCGTGCCGAGGATCCGGTCCCACTCGTGCTCCTCGAGGTTCCCGAGGGCCTTCCAGACGAAGACGCCGGCGTTGTTCACCACGACGTCGACGCGGCCCGTCCGTTCCAGGGCCACCGAGACCAGCCGCTCCACGTCGGCGCGGACCGTAACGTCGGCGGGGACCGGGATGGCGTTCCCTCCCCGGGAGGCGACCTCCGCGGCGGTCTTCTCGAGGTCCGCGGCTCCACGGGAGGCCAGGACGACGGTCGCCCCGGCCCCGGCGAACGCCAGGCCGAGCGCCCGGCCGATCCCGCGGCCTCCTCCCGTGACGATTGCTGTCTCCCCGGCGAGAAAGGCTCCGGCCGTCGGGGTCGGCGTCATCTCAGAATCTCCTCCTCCACCAGTCTCCGTCTCCGGGCCTCCTCCGGATCCTCCCGGCGTTCGTACGCCAGGGTCCCGACGAGGCGGGCCGCCTCGCCCGGGAGCGTCCGGGCAGGGATCTCCCGCAGGACGTCGAACGTGAACAGGTGCCGGTCCGCGTCCGCCCGGAGCCGGCGCGGCCGGCCCGCCAGCCGCAGGACGGCCGTGCCCGGGGCCCGCCCCGAGAGGGAGAGGAGGCTGGCGACCCGGCGCGCCCGGAGGTTCCCCGCCGTCCGGCTGCGCGACAGGAGCGCCATCGCCACCCGTCCGTCCTCGCGGTGGCCCCACTCGTCCTCGGAGAGGAAGGCGTGGTGAGGGACGCCGTCGTCGGAAACGGTCGTCACGACCACGGCCTCGCCGCGGTGGCGCCTTCGTTCCGGCATAGTCGCGCTAGGCTAGCACGCGGGTTCGCCCCTCCCGAGCGCGGGAAGGGGGGATCCTTCCGCTGCCGTCACGAGAACGTATCGCAAACTCCCCGGGCGTTTTCCCCGGAGAAGGAGAAGGATGAGGACGAGCCGGCCCGATCCCGGCAGCCCGAAGGCGCGCGCGGTCGTCGCGGCCCTCGCGCTGCTGGCCTGGGCCCCTCTCCTCGGCGCTGCCGAGGGGGAGCGGGTGGAGGTTGGAAGCCGCTTCGTCCCGGGAGGGGTGGCGGTCTCGGTCTTCCTCCCGCCCGGATACGACCGCGACCCGGGGCGCCGGTACCCTGCCGTCTACTTCCTCCACGACGTCCTGGCCGACGATCGCGTCCTCGCCCGCCGGGGCGTCGTCGAACGGCTCCGGGCAGGGATGCGCGACGGGAGCGTCCCCGAGGCGATCCTCGTCGCGCCCCGCGGCGGACGGAGCTGGTTCGTCGACGCGTACGACGGAAGGAGACGGTTCGCCGGCTTCCTCTCCGACGAGCTGGTCCCGTGGGTGGACGCCTCGTACCGGACCGTGCCGGACCGGTCGGGCAGGGCCGTGGCCGGGATCTCGATGGGAGGCTACGGCGCGCTCCGGTGGGCGCTCACCCGCCCCGACCTCTTCGCCGCGGCGGGCGGGCTCTCGCCGGCGCTCCTCCAGCTGAGCTGGCGCTCCGTGTCGAAGCTCCCGTTCCTCGTCCGGCTCTCGATGCGGCGCGTCTTCGGGTCCAGCCCGGCCGCGAACGCCTTCGCCGAGAACGACCTCTACGCGCTCCTCCTCTCCCGCTCCCGAGCGATCGAGAGGCCCCCCGAGGTCCTCCTGCGCTGCGGCACGGAGGACGAGTACGACCTCCACGAGCTGACCGGCTACTTCGGGCGGTACCTCGACGCGTTCGGCGTCCCGAACGAGGTCCACCTCGAGCCCGGGGCGCACGACTGGGAGTACTGGAAGTCCTCGGCGCCCGACCTCCTCGCCGCCCTCTGCAAGAGGCTCGCGGCCCCGCGGGCGGCTCTCTTCGCCGCCGGGGGGAAGCCGTGAGCGGCCCCCTGCCGCGCCTCGTCCTCTTCGACGTCGACGGCACCCTCCTGTCGGCGGGCCCGGCGTCGCGGCGCGTCTTCGAGGAGGCGCTCGTCGAGGTCTTCGGGACGGCCGGGGACATCGGCGCCTACCGGTTCGAGGGGAAGCTGGACCCGGTCATCGTCAACGACCTGATGTCGGCCGCCGGGGTCCCCGCCGCCACGGTCGCGGCGCTGGGGAGCGAGGCCCTCCGCCGCTACCTGGACAAGCTGGAGACGGCGCTCTCGGACCGCGCCCCGGCGCTCAAGCCCGGAGTCCGCGAGCTGGTCGGCGCCGTCGCCACGAGCCCCGGGGCGGTCTCGGCCCTTCTCACCGGGAACGTCGCGCGCGGGGCGCGGATCAAGCTCTCCGCGGCCGGGCTCTGGGAGAGATTCGCCTTCGGGGCCTTCGGCGACGACGCCCCGACCCGGGTGGCGCTCGGCCCGGTCGCGCTGGCCCGGGGCCGGGCGTTGACGGGACACCCCTTCCGGGGGGAGAACTGCGTCGTGGTGGGGGACGCCGTGGCCGACGTGGAGTGCGGGCGAGCCCTGGGCGCGAAGGTCGTGGCGGTCGCCACGGGCCTGACCGCCGCAGAGGCGCTCGAGAGGGCGGGAGCGGACGTCGTCCTCCTCGACTTCTCGCGGACCGACCTCGCCCTGGAGGCGATCCTTGGGTAGGGTCCGGGCGGCGCTCCTCTCCCTGGCCCTGGGCGCGGCCGCCGGCCCGGTGTCCGGCGACCCCCCGAGGGCTCCGGCGCAGGGCCCCCCCTACGACGTCACCTCCCCGACGCCCCACTCGATCTCGATGGTGGTCGACACGGGGCCGGCGCGCGACTTCCTGGAGCTCGTCGCGGCCACCGAGACCGCGCCGGCCGCCCTGAGGCGCCTCCGGGAGAGCCGCCCCGTCCTCCTCGCCCTGGAGCGCGAGAACCGGCCGGCGGAGCAGTTCTTCGGCCGGCTCGTGGCCTACGCGGCCGGGACGCCCGACCCGTTCCTCTCCGTCGTCAAGTCGCAGGCGGAGCCCCTGAGGAAGCTCCTCGACGCGCTCGAGACGGAGGGGACAGGCGGGGCGGTCGTCGAGGCTCGCCGGATCGCGTCTCTCCTCCCCCCCTCCCCGGCGGTCACGGCGCGCCTGTCGCTCGTCCCGTTCTTCGGCCTCGGCGGCTTCTCGGACGTGCAGCCGGTCGCCGAGCGGGACCAGCTCTTCCTCCTCTGCGACCTGCCGCGGATCCTGGCCGACTCGCGGGGGACGACGCCGCCCCGGGAGTCCGTCCTGAAGCTCCTCCGGGCCGGGGCCTCCGAGGCGTGGAGGAACCTCTTCGAACGGAGCTTCCGGACGGCCCCCGGCTGGGCCGCGGCCCCGGAGCCTGGCTTCGACGCCCTCGCCGCGCAGACCGTCGCCGACGGCGTCGCGATGCTCTTCCTCGTCCCCGACGAGTTCTTCCCGCTCCCCGACCTCTTCTCCGAGCCGATCGAGCGGGCGTTCGTCCGGTGGAACGCCGCGGCGGAGCGGCTCCTCGACCCGGCGGTGAAGCCGGAGGAGAAGCGGGACCTCCTCCGCGAGGGCGGCCAAGGGGACTTCTGGTCGCGCTACCCGGCCGTCGTGGGCGCCCAGGCCGCCGAGGCCATCCTCCGCCGCCCGGGGCGGGAGGCCTTCGCCCGGGCCCTCGGCGAGGGGCCGCGCTCCGTCCTGGCCCTGTACGTGTCCCTCGGGGAGAAGAAGCTCCCCGCGGTCTCCAAGACCGTCCGGCGCGCCTTGGCGCCCTAGCGCCCTAGCGTTTCAGCCAAGAAGTAGCTCCCGGCCGAGGGCGGCGGCTCAACGGACCGGCAGCGCCGGCGGGACGACGAGCGGCGGGAGCTCCGGCGGCTTCTCGCACCACTCCCTCAGGCGGGCGTACGGGAAGAGGCCGTCGCTGTGGCCGTCTCCCCAGAAGAGCTGGACCGCGTAGCCGCCGACGGGGGCCGTCCGGACCAGGCGGAACGAGTCGGCGGTGAGCGGGCGCTCGGCCGGCTTGTAGAGCCGGCCGAAGAGGTCGCGCTCCCCGGCGCAGGAAGCGCAGGGGCAGAGCCGCCTCACGTCGACGAGCGGGAGGTAGGACTCGAGGCCGTCGGGCCAGACGACCGCCAGCTCCTCGCCCACCGCCTGCAGGAGCTTCGGGACCGGTACCGTCATGCCGCCCATCCTACGCGGCGCGGGCGAGGAGGGGATGGGAGACTACGCGGGTGAGCCGAAGGCCTCCCGGGGAGAATCCCCGGCTCGGCGTCGAGAGCGCGGCGGTCGCGACGGGCGCGCTGTTCCTCTCGCTCGTGGCGCTCCGCGCCCGCCCGGCGTGGCTCGACGGCGTCGTCGGCCACGGGGACGCCTGGCAGAACCTCTGGAACCTCCACCTCGTCGACAGGGCCCTCCGCTCGGGCGCCTCCCTCCTCTCGACGGACTGGGCCTGGGCGCCCGAGGGGACAAGCCTCCTCTCGCACACCCTCGCCCCGGCCGCGACGGTCCCCGGCGCCCTCCTGGGCCGAGTCGCCGGCTTCTCCGCCGCCTACGCCCTCCTCGTCGTCGCCTCCTTCGTCCTCTGCGCGGTGGCGTCGTACCGGCTGGCCCGCCGCCTCGGGGCACCGGTTGCCGGGGCGGCGCTCGGCGCCGCGGTCTTCGCCTTCGCCCCGCAGCGCTTCGCCCGCTCGCTCGGCCACCTGAACCTCCTCGGCTCCTTCTGGATCCCGTTCGCGCTCGAAGGGCTCCTGGTGGCCTCGCGCTCGCGCGGCCCCGCGCGAGCGGCCGGAGCGGTCCTGGCGGCGCTGGCCCTCGTCGGCCTCGTCCTGACCGACTGGTACCTCGCCCTCCTCGGGCTCCTCTCGGTCGTGGCCTTCTCGGCCTTCGAGCTGGCGCGGGCGCCGAGGGGCGAGCGCAGGGGCGTCCTCCTCGCCCTCTCGCTGACCGCCGCCCTCGCCCTCCTCCCCGCTTTCCCCCTCGCCCGGAAGCTCGCCCGCGAGCAGGGGAGCGAGCGGACCGGCGGGCACCCCTCGAAGTGGTGCTCCGTGGCCGTCACGTCGCTCGTCGTCCCGTCGCGGATCCAGCTCGCCTCGGCCCTGACCCGCCCGCTGACCGAGCGCAACCACCAGAACGTCGCCGAGGGGGCCGGGTACCTGGGCTTCGTCCCCCTGGCCGCGACGCTCTTCGTCCTCGTCCCGTGGCGCCGCCGCCCGAAGGACCTCGACTTCGCGCTCCTGGCCGGAGGGGTGGCCCTCGTCCTGGCGCTCGGCCCGCAGCCGCGCGTCTTCGACCGGCTCCTCGACGTCCCCCTGCCCTACGCCTGGCTCGAGAGGCTCTGGCCGCCGCTGGCCCTCGGCGGCTGCGTGAACCGGTTCGTCCTCCTGGCGTTCCTCCCGCTCGCCCTCGGGACGGCGCTCGCCTTCGGGCGCATCTCGGAGCGCGCCGCTTCCCGGCGCTGCCGCCTCCTCGCCGCGACCGCGGCGCTCCTCCTCGCCGTCGAGTACGCACCCGTCGACCCCGGAGCCTCCACCGGGCCGCTCTTCCCGGAGGACCCCGCGATGGCGGCCCTCCGCGCGGCGCCCGGGCCGGAGGCCGTCCTGGACCTCGACACGGGCGTCAGGGCGCTCGTGAGGCAGATCGCCCACGGCCGGCCGCAGACGTTCGGGTACCTCTCCCGGACGCCCCCCTCTCGCCGGGAGGCGCGCCTCCTCGACCCGCTCCTGGCGCCGCTCCTCGACCCCGGCCGCCCCGCGACGCCGCTCCCCCGCCCCGTCGCCTCGGCCCTCCTTCGCGACCGCTGGGGCGTCGGCTTCGTGGTCTCCCCCGCCTCGGGGCCCCTGGCCGAGCGGGCCCGGTCGTTCGCCTTCCCGCTCCTGGCCGGCAGCGACCGGTCCCTCGTCTTCCGCGTCCCGGGGGAGGCCCCGGCACCCTCGCCGTCGGGCCTCGACCTGGGGGCGGAGGACCTGCCGGCCCAGGGGGCCGTCGCCTGGGGGCTCCACGAGGTCGAGACGGTGGGGCTCGGGGACGGGCCGGCACGGGGCCGCTGGACGAGGGCGGAGGCGGAGCTCCTCGTCGCCCTTCCGCCCGGCGTCCACCGGCTCTCCGTGGCGGCCCCCCGCCCCTTCCCGCCCCGCCTCGTCCTCCGGTGGGGCGAAGGGCGCGAGGCGGCGATGACCGTCTCCTCCCCGCGGGAGGTCCCGATCGCCGTCAGCCCTTCCGACCGCCTCCCCGACGGGATGGTGAGGATCCGCCTCCACGTCGAGCCGGCCTGGACGGACTCCTGGGAGCGGCCGCTGGGCGTCTTCCTGATGTCGCTTTCGCCTTCTTCGTGACCGCGCCGCCGGAGAGCTTCACGAAGAGCCTCACCGTCGCCGCCACGTCCCCCTCCTCGAGGAACGTGGTCGGGCGGGAGGGGCGCGGCGCGGAGGTCCCCGTGGCGGGGAGCATGTAGACGCCGCGGACCGTCTCGGGGGCGAGGAGCTCGGCGAGAACCCCGTGGCTCTCCTCCCCCGACTCCGGGACCCGGACGAGGAGCTTCTGCCGGCCGTACTCCTCGGAGAGCGTCTCGCCGAGCTTGATGTGGAGCCGCTTCCTCAGCTCGTCCGGGAGGAGGGGGACCCGGTCGAGGGCCAGGTCCAGGAGCTGGTTGACGACCGCCCCGACGATCGGCCCCAGGTCGTTCTGGTAGAGGACGAGGAACCGGAGGTCGACGACGACGGCGCGCGGGACCTCGACCGCCTTGCCGAAGAAGGGACGCCCGTCCTTCCCGGGCGGCAGCGCCGAGGCGGGGAGGGTCTCCCCCGCCCCGGCGCGGAACAGGAGGATCTCCGTGGCGAGCGGCCCGGCGCTCGACGCCGCGGCCGGGTCGCGGAGCTGGACGAGGAGGCCGACGTCCATCGGCCGCGGGGCCTCCTTCGGCCGCCCGTTGCAGACGACCGTGACCTCCTCGAGCGAAAGGGTCAGCGTGGGCCGGGCCGCTCCCTTCGGCGTCACGGCAGCGTGAACGTGCAGGCCGTCACCTCGGCGCCGGGGTTGACGGTCGCGATGCCGCCGCACTTGCTCCCCGAGGTGACCTGGACGGCGTAGCTGAAGCTGACGGCCTTGGCGGACTCGCACGGCTGGGCGTGCTTGACGAAGAGGGTGTAGCTCCCGGCAGGCAGCGCGTTCCCCTGGTAGACGACGCTCTCCGTCCGGCTCCCGGTGCCGCACCCGGCGGGGACCTTCCGCCCGCCGGAGAGGGTGGCCACGTCGATGCCGCCGGGGCCGGCGACGCGAACGTCCAGGTCGCCCGGCCCCGACCAGGTCGTCGTCGCCGCCAGGTACTGCGGCGTCCCCACCGGGTCGACGCGGACGGAGCCGGCGGTGGCCGGGGCGCTGGTCCCCCCCTTGCCGTCCGAGGCCGTGGCCGTGACGGTGAAGGTCCCCGCCTGCTGGTAGGTGTACTGCGCGGTCGCCCCGGTGGCCGTGGCGCCCGTCGGGCCGAAGGCCCAGGTGATCGTCACCGGGTCGTTGTTCGGGTCGGTCGCCGTGGCCTGCGCCGTGACGGTGAGCGGCGCCGAGCCGTAGAGCGGCGACACGCTCGCCGAGCCGACGACGGGGGGCTGGTTCGGCGGCGGCTCGTTGCTGTCGCCTCCGCTGTTCGACGCCACCGCGATCCCGCCGCCGACCACCGCCACGCCCCCGGCGGCGATCCCGACGACGGCCGCGGTGGAGAGGCCGCTCGCGGCCCCGCCGCCCGCGGCCGCACCGCCGGCCGCCGCGGCCCCGCCGCCGGCGAACGCGTTGATCGCCACCGCGAGCGTGACGACGGCCCCGCCGACGAGGATGACCTTGGCGATGTCGCTCTTGTTGAACCCGGGCGGGACCGGGTTCTGCTTCTCCTTCGTCAGGCCGATCGTCAGCCCCTCGGTCGGGGCCGGCTTGGGCTCGGCCGGGACCGTCCGCTCGTCCTTGCACGTCGTGGCGTCGGGGACGACCGGCGGCTCGTACTCGGGCGTCTTCTTGGAGAGCTGCTCGGTGTCGAGGGCCTGCAGGTAGTAGTCGATCCCGCGGATCCCGGGGAGGGGACGCGGCAGCTCGGCGAGAACAGTCTCCTCGGGCGCCGGCTTCATGACGACGTAGTAGAAGTCGTCGGTCCCGGCCGCCCGGAAGTAGACGTAGCTCCCGGTCCGCTCCTTCTCGGGCCGCACCTGCGCGTCGACGACGGGGCGGTACTCGGTCGAGAGGCACTTCAGCGGGTCGTGGGCGATGGCCAGCTTCGGGCTCTCGCCCGGGGCCGCGGGCTGCGTGGCGGGCGAGGCCGCCACCGGCGCCGCGGCGACGCAGGCGGCCAGGAGGACCGCGGTCGTCTGGCGGAGGAGGGAGGGGGAGAGGACGGAGTTCTTCACGGGTGCTCCTCCTGGAAGAGGGCGCGGACGGGCCGGTCCGAGACCAGCCGGACGTCGAGCCGCTCGCGGGTCTCCACGGGGACGTAGGCGCCGAGCTCGAGCCTCGTCCGCTCGCCCGGCGTCAGGACCACCCGGCGCTCGGCCAGGAGCTCTCCCGAGCGGGTCCTCAGCTGGAGCCAGACGACGGCGTCCTCGTCGGCCGAGAGCCAGAGCGTCGGCCGCGCGCGGGGGCCGAACCGGAGGGACTCCTCCGTCTCCAGGACGGGTGGCGTCTCGTCGAAGGCCGGCAGCCGGGCTCCGGGCGGCCCGGAGGAGGTGACGGTCACGAAGGTCGTGGCCGAGGCGCTCGTCCCCGAGCCGTTCGTGGCGAGGAGGACGACGCCGTACGTGCCGGGCGTCGAGAACGCGAGGGACGGGTTCTGGCACGTCTCGCACGCCGCGGAGTTGCCGAAGAACCAGATCCACGACGTGGCCTGCGGCGAGGAGGTGTCGGTGAAGGTGACCGTCTCGCCCACGCGGACCGACGTGGCCGACGCCGTGAACGAGGCGACCGGCCTGGCCATCGAGTAGTCGGCGCTCTTGGCCTCGGGCCCGGGCCCCTTCTCGGGGGAGCAGGCGTAGCCGCGGACGAAGAGGTTCACGAGGTCCGTCCTCCCCCGCGGCGGGACTCCCTGGACCGAGTGGGAGGTCGTCGACTGGTAGGCGTCCCCGTTGATCCGCCACTCGTAGCGGGTCGGCGGCGTGCCGGCCGTGGAGGGCTGCCACGACAGGTCGAGGTAGTCGGTCGCCGTGACCGGGCCGGAGGCGTTCCCCTGCGGCCGGACCGCCAGGGAGACGGGAGCCGCGGGGGCCTCGCAGGCGACGAACCGGCCCGAGCCGGCGCCGCGCCCGATCCGGTCCCCGGACCCCACGGTCACCGCGAACGGCTGCGCCCCGGCCCGCGTGAACGGGGCCTTCAGGAAGAGGGCCGGCAGCCGCCCCCCGGCTCCGGTCTCGGAGTCGCGAGCGCTGTTCCCGGTGATCAGGGCCAGCTGCCCGTCGACCGAGATCGAGATGTCCTCGAACCCGGCGTCCGTCGCGCGGAAGTCGGCCGGGAGGGGGATCTCCTCCACGGCCGAGGCCTCGCCGAAGGGCGCCGAGATCGCCCAGACCTTCGGCGACCAGGCGCTCGCCACGAGGGCCTTCTGCCCGTCGGGCGTCACCGCGACCCCGTCCAGCCCCTCGCCCCCAGGGATCGGGAGGAGGACGCCCGTGTTCGAGGCGCTGAACGGGGCCCTGATGACCCGGACCCGGCCGTTGCCCCCGCTCGTCGCGCCGTTCGAGTCGTAGAAGTCGGCGTGCAGGAGCGTCGTCCCGTCCGGCGTGATGGCCAGGGCCCCGGCGACCGGCGTGCTCGGGCTCGGGTTGGGGATCGCGATGACGAAGGCCTCCGAGGTGTACGGGGGGTCGAGGACCGAGATGCCGTTCGTGTGCGAGACGAACGCCCGGCCCGTCGCGTCGAAGACGATCCCCTGCGTCTGGTAGCTCCGGGTGACGCCCGAGACCCGGAGGGCCTGGACCGCAGGCGTCGTCCGCGGGTTCCTCACGACCGCCGCCGAGGAGACGAGGTTTCCCCCGGAGACCGCCGAGCCCGAGCAGAGGAGCGCGTCCCCCGCCGGGTTCAAGGCGATCGTCCCCGTCCCGTTGAACGTCGCTCCGGCGTCGATCGTCGAGAGGACCTGGGACGTCGAGATCCTGACGACGAAGAGGCGCGAGTTCCCGAAGTCGGAGACGATGGCCCGGTCGGTGTCGAGCGGCGAGACCCCGTGGGGCTGCGCGTTCGCCGGGAGGCCCGTCACCGTCGTCTGCGCCGGGTTCGGCAGGCCGGACGGGTTCGGGAAGGCGACCGCCAGGTTCCCGTCGCCGGCGGTCCCGAAGATGGCTTGCCCCGCGGCGGGGCCGGCGAGGAGGGCCGCCGCCAGGAGGGGAAGGAGGGCGAGGACCCGCTGGGAACGGGTATTCATGGGCCTTACCTCCGTGCGCTGTTCGCGTGACTCCCGGGGATCATATCCCCGGACCCCGGACCGGGTCTCGGGACCCGCCACCCGCCAGACCCGGAGTCTTCCCGGGGGGACGGACCCCGGGACATCGACCCCGCTCGCCGGGGGAGGGGTTCTGGGGGCCTCCCGAGACATCGATCCCGCTCGCTGGGGGAGGGGGTCCGGGGAGGCCCGGCGTCCGGCGGCGCAGGCGCCGCGGGGGCCTCCCCGGGTCATCACTGACAGGGTCGGATCTCGACCGTCCTCGCCCAGGAGTCCCCGTTCTTGTCGATGACGCGGATCGTCTTGACGAAGGCCCCTTCCAGCTTCTCCGCCTGGTAGGCGTAGACCGGCTCCTGCATCCCGACGCGGACCGCCTGCGGGTACGGGAACCCGGTGAACCGCTTGAAGCTCGTCATGCTCCCCGGGAGGTTCTCCTCCACGCCGCCGAGCTTAACGTCGGCGATGCCGTTGTTGGCCAGGCTGGCCTTCAGCTGGAAGTACTCGCCGAGGACCGGCTCCGGCGGGTCGATCTCGAAGACGATGGCGATCTTCCCGGCGTCCGGGCGGGCGGCCCTCTCGGCGGGCCCCGAGTCGACGGAGAAGCCGGGAGCGAAGCCGGTGGCCTTCCCCTGCTCGAACTGGACCTTCCCGAAGTAGACGCAGAAGGTCTTGCTCTCCGCGGCGCCGCCCGGAGCGCCCGTCGGCGGGAGCTGGGCGACGACGAGGGGCGTGGGCCTCGCGGGCTTCGGCGTCTTCACCGGGGACACCGCGATGTCGAGCGGGGACGGGCCCGCCTGGGGGACCGCCGTCGGCGGAACAGGGACCGTCGGGGCCGGGAGCGCCGCGGCCGGGGCGGTCGGGGCCGCCGTGGCGGCGGGCGGGGGCGTCGCCGGGAGGGGGGTGGGGACCGCCTTCGTCCCGAAGGCGCCCGAGCGGACTAGGGCGTAACCGCCGACGGCCAGGATCGCGACCGCGGCCACCCCGATCCCGGCGAGGGCCGACGCGGGGAGGCCGGGACGGGCCGCGGGGACGGGAGGCGCCGCGACCGGGGCCGGGCCGGCAACCGGCGCCGGGACGACGCCGCTCCGCCGCGCCGCGGACATCATCGCCGTGGCCGCCGTCGGCTCCTGGTCGGCCGCGAGGGGGCCGGGGAGGGGCGTCCGGACGCCGGAGATCGCGCGCCCGACCGAGGGGGGCGTCGGCTCGTCGTGTCGGGCCTCCTCGCCCCTCGGGACCCCCTCGGCCGCAAGGGCGGCCTCCGGGGTCGCGGGCCGCTCCCCGGCGCAGACGAGGAGGGCGTCCCGGAACGCCGCCATCGTCGGGAACCGCTCGTCGGGGTTCTTGGCGAGCGCCTTCAGGACGACGTTCCTGACCGACAGGGAGATGTCGCGGTTGAGCTCCAGGGGGTCGGGGGGCGCCTCCTGGACCTGCTTGAAGAGGATGGCGTGGCTCGACTCGGCGATGAACGGGACCCGCCCCGTCAGCATCCGGAAGAGGACGACGCCGAGCGAGTAGACGTCGCTCCTGCGGTCCACCTTCTTCCCCATCGCCTGCTCGGGGGACATGTACGACGGCGAGCCGACGAGGAAGCCGGTCTTCGTCGGCCCGCCCCCCTCCCGGTCGATCAGGTAGGCCAGCCCGAAGTCGGCCACCTTCGGGCGCCCGTCGCGCGTCATCAGGACGTTGGCGGGCTTGACGTCGCGGTGGATGACCCCCTTCTCGTGGGCGAAGTGCAGCGCGTCGGCGACGTCGGCGACGATCCGGACGATGCGTCCCTCGGGGAGGACCATCCGGGATAGGAGCGCGTCGAGCGCCTCGCCGTCGACGAACTCCATGACGAGGTAGAGGAAGTCGCCCTCCTCCTCGATGTCGTAGACCTGGACGATCCCGCCGTGGTTGAGCCGCGCGATGGCGCGCGCCTCCTGCTGGAACCGGCGGATGCCGTCCGGGTCGCCGATGAGGCTCTGTCCGAGGAGCTTGATGGCGACGGTCCGGTCGAGGGAGGTCTGGTGCGCGCGGTAGACGACGCCCATCCCGCCCCGTCCGAGCTCCGCCTCGATGAGATACTTGCCGAGCTTTCTTCCGATCATCGCGATGGCCCTGCGAGGAACCGAGTCTACGTCAGGATCCCCGACCCGCCGCGACCCCGGCACGATCCTGAGGCTCGAGACCTCGCTGGCGCCCGCGCTCGACGCGCTCCGCGTCGACCCCGCGCGGACCCGGACGGCGCTCCTGTGCGTGGCCTCCGGGGCGGCGGTCATCGTCTCCCTCGTCTCGATCGTGGCGGGAGGGCGGAGGGAGATGCTCCGCTCGGTCGAGGCCGCCGGGCCGTCGAACGTCTTCCTCCGGCCGGCCCGCCCCGGCGGGGCGGTCCCGACGACCGCCGAGCTGGAACGGGCGCGGGCGCGGTTCGAGGGGCTCGCCGGCGCGGCCGGGGTCCGGTCCCGGCCCGTGGCGGCCAGGGTCTCGGGCCGGGAGACGACGGTCCCGGTCCACGGCGTCGGCGAGGGGATCGAGCGGGTCTTCGCCCTCCGGGTCGCCGAGGGGCGGGGCCTCGGTGAGGCCGACTTCCGTGCGCGGCGGCGCGTGGCGCTCGCGGGGGCTTCGCTTTCGAAGGGCCTCGCGGTGGAGGGCCCCCCTGTCGGCCGGCGCCTCGACGCCGGGGGCGAGACGTGGGAGGTGGTCGGCGTCCTCAAGCCGCTGCCGTCCGACACCTCGGCAGGGGCGGGCCTCCCCTCGATCGACTGGGACCGGGGCCTCGTCGTGCCGCTGGGCGCCGAGCCGGCCGCCTCCCCGGCGGCGGACGAGAGCTACCCGCTCGACCTGGCGGTCCTCCGGTTCGGAAGCCCCTCCGAGGCGGGCCGAGCCGCGCGGCTCCTCTCGGCCCTGGAGGAGGAGGCCGGGCGCGGGATCGCCGTCTCGACCCCCCGGCAGGCGCTCTCGCAGTACCGGGCCGCGCGCCGCTCGTTCGACCGGGTGGCCCTCCTCGTCTCGGCGCTGACGACGCTCTCGGCGGCCTTCGGCGTGACGAACCTCCTCCGGGCCTCCGTGCGCGCCCGCTCCGCCGAGATCGGCCTGAGGCGGGCGGTCGGCGCGCGGCAGGACGACGTCCGCTGGCAGTTCCTCTGGGAGGGCTTCTTCCTGGGGGCCGGGGGCGGCCTCCTCGGCCTCCTCCTCGGCGTCCTGGTCAGCTTCACGGTCCTCTCGCGCGCGGGGTGGAGCCCTCACTTCGCCCCGTTGTCGACCTTCCTGATGACCGGCGGCGCGGCCCTCGTCGGGGTGGCGGCCGGGATCCAGCCGGCGCGCGAGGCGGCCCGGCTGGACCCCGCGGCCGCCCTGAGGATCGAGTGAGGGCGGCCTCCCGGGGGGCCCTCGGCCTCCTCCTGGCCGCGGCGCTCTCCGTGCCCGCCCGCGCGGCGGACCCGCCCGCCGGGCCGGCCCCGCTCGGCATCCGCGAGGCGGTCGCGCTCGCGCTGGAGAAGAGCCCGGACCTCCTCGACTCCCGGGACCTCCTGAAGAGCGCCGAGGCGAACCTCGCGGGGGTCCGCGCCCTCTTCCTCCCCCAGCTGACCCCCTTCTTCGGCCGGACCCCGCACGACGGCGACCTGGGCCCCCGGTCCGACGTCGGGGCGGCCCTCTCCCAGCAGTTCAGCTTCGGCCCGAGGATCCTCGCGCAGGCGCGGGCCACGTCCGCCCCGGGGGAGGAGGACTACGGCTCGACGTTCTCGGCCACCGTCGAGCAGCCGGTCCTGAAGGGGGCCGACCCGGTCGTCCCGAAGGAGCCGCTCCGGGCCGCGCGCCGCCTCGTCGACACGCAGGGCCGGTCCCTCTCGACGCGGCGGAGGCAGACGGTGGTGGCGGTCTGGGGCTCGTACCTGGCCGCAGTCGCCGCCGAGGAGCTCCTCTCGGTCGCCCGCGAGAGCGCCGAGCGGTCGGGGAAGCTCCTGGAGGCCAGCCGGGCGCGGTTCGCGGCCGGGAGCGTCTCGCGCCTGGACGTCCTCCGGGCCGAGCAGCTCCTCGCCTCGGCGCTGGCCTATGCCGCCGACACCCAGGCCGCGCGCGACGACACGCAGGACGCCCTCGGGAGGATCCTGGGGCAGGGGCCGGGCTCGAGGTTCCTGCTCGACGCCCCCGAGCGGCTCCCGGTCCAGCCGCCGGAGGTGGAGGAGGCCGTGGCCGCCTCCCGGACCCTCCGCGAGGAGCTGGTCGAGGAGCGCGAGCGCGTCCGCGACGCCGAGGTGCAGGTCAGGATCGCCAAGAGCCTCGTCCTCCCCTCGCTGAACCTGGCCGCCGGGTGGAACGCCACGGGCGCCGGCGCCGACGCCTGGGAGGCCATCACCTCGCCCGGGTCGGGGACCTTCTCGCTCGGTTTCCGGGCCTCGGCCGACGTCAACCGCGGGCAGACGCTGGCGCAGAAGGCGCAAGCGGAGATCTCGCTCGGGACGGCGCGGCGCTCGGCGCTCCTGATGGAGCAGGACGTCGAGCGGCAGGTGCGGGCCGCCGCCCGGAGGCTCGCGGCGGCCCGGCAGCGGTTCGCCATCGAGGAGGCCAACCTGGAGGTGGCCCGGACGCAGCTCGAGGTCGCAGCCCTGCGGTTCGAGAAGGGGCTCTCGGACAACTTCCACGTCGTGGACGCCGAGAACCTCTACAACTCGGCCCGCGTGGCGCTCCTCTCCTCGCGCAACGCGGTCCTCCTGGCGGGCCTCGACCTCCTCTCGGCGGCGGGGCTCCTCGCCCCGGAGGACTTCACCGCCCCGCGGTGACATGATCGGAGGGTGAACGTCCCGGACCGCCTCCCGGCCTGGCTGAAGGGCCCCGCCTCGGCGGGGGCCGCCGCGGTGGAGCGCCGGCTGGGGTTCCTCCCGCCCGGGGCGCGCCGGCTCCTCCTGGTCTGGGTCCCGGTCCTCGTCGCCGCCCTCGCCCTGGCCGCCCTCCTCCTGCCGTCCCGCCCGGAGGAGCTGGCCGAGGTCCGCGTCGTCCGCGGGGAGCTGAGGGTCCGCGTCCCGCTCTCCGGGGCGCTTTCCCCCGCCCGCGCCGAGAGCTACGGCGCCGAGGTGCCGGGCGTCGAGATGAAGGTCCTCGAGCTGGCGGAGGACGGCTCGCGCGTGACCGCAGGGGCCCTCCTCCTCCGTTTCGACGACGCCCCGTTCCAGCGCGAGCTCGGAGCGGCCCGCTCGCGCCTGGCCGAGGCCAGGAGCGAGGCCGAGCAGGCCCGGCAGGCGCTCTCGGCCCTCTCGGCCTCCCAGGCGTCGGAGCTCTCCGACGCCCGCGCGGCGCTGAAGCGGGCCGAGCTGGAGCTCTCGACGTTCGTCAACGGCGCGGCCCCGCTGGCCGTCCAGCAGTCCGCGGCCGCGGTGGAGCGGGCCCGGCGGGAGGCCGAGGACGCGAAGGCCAAGCTGGACGGCCTGGCGCCGTTCGCCGAGAAGGGCTACGTCTCGCGCGACGAGCTGCGCACCGCCGAGCGGCGGAGCCAGCAGGCCGACGCCGACCTCGTCCTTGCCGAGCAGCAGCACGCGACACTCGTGAAGTACACCCATCCGCAGCTGATGGCCCAGAAGACGGCCGAGGTGGAGTCCCGCAGGGAGGCTCTCGCGAGCGCCCTGAAGAAGGGGGACGCGCAGGTGGCCCAGGCCCGCGCGGCCTGGGAGCTCTCGCGGGCCCGCGCCGACGAGGCCGCCCGCCAGGAGGCGGAGGCCGTCCGCCGGATCGCCTCGTGCCGGGTCGTGGCCCGCTCGGACGGGCTCGTCGTCCACCGGGAGATCTTCGAGAAGGGGGGCGAGCGCCGGAAGGTGCGCCCCGGGGACGGCGTCTTCGCCGGGCAGCCGCTCCTCGACCTGCCGGACCTCTCGGAGATGCTCGTCGAGGGGCGGGTCGCCGAGGGGGAGATCCACCGCCTCCAGCCGGGCCAGCCCGCCGAGGTGAGACTGGACGCCTTCCCGGACCGGGTCTTCCCCGCCCGGCTCCTGCGGATCGGGGCCCTCTCCTCGGGCGAGATGGTCGAGGCCCGCAGCTTCCCGGTCACGCTCGCGCTCGGGGCCACGGACCCGCGTCTGAGGCCGGGCATGAGCGCACGGGCCCTCGTCGACGCCGGGGGCGTCGCCGACGCGCTCCAGGTCCCCGTGGACGCCGTCCGGTACGAGGGCTCAGAGCCCTACGTCCTCGTGAAGACCCTCGGCGGCCAGGAGCGGCGGGAGGTGAAGCTCGGCAGGAGCAACGCCTTCCACGTCGAGGTCCAGCAGGGCCTCTCCGACGACGACGTCGTCCTCGTCGGCGGGAGGTAGGCGGCGTCTACTCCCAGCGCAGCGCTTCGATCGGGTCCAGCCGAGCGGCCTTCACGGCCGGGTAGAGGCCGAAGAAGAGGCCGATCGAGAGGCTGACCCCCAGGCCGAGGAGGATGCTCCAGAGCGGGGTCGCGGTCGGGAGCGCGCCGGTGGCCGCGATGATCCCGGCCGTGGCCAGGCCCAGGAGGACCCCCACGGCCCCGCCCAGCGTCGTCAGCGTCATCGCCTCCGTCAGGAACTGGATCGTGATGTCGCGCCTCAGCGCCCCGACGGACTTCCTCAGGCCGATCTCGCGCGTCCGCTCGGTGACCGAGACGAGCATGATGTTCATGACGCCGACGCCGCCGACGAGGAGCGCGATCGCGGCGACGAAGACGAGGACGCCCGAGATCGCCATCGAGACCGACTGCATCTGCTGGATCAGCTTCTCGGAGGTCCAGACGGCGAAGTCGTTCGGCTTGTCGAACGGGATCTTCCGGCGGGCGCGGAGGACGTTCGTCCCCTCCTCCACGGCCTGCTCGATCATCTCCGGCTTGCGGGGGATCGTGGCGATGTGGAGAGTGTCCCCGTGGGAGTTCTTGATCTGGGGGAAGTACCGGTCGAACGTCGAGATCGGGATGACGAGGATGTTGTCGGGGCTGTCGCCGAGCATCTTCCCCTTCTTCTCGAAGAGGCCGATGACGCGCATCCGCCGGCCGTTGACGGTGAGCTCCTGCCCGAGCGGGTCCTTCCCCTTGAAGAGGGCGTCCACGACGTCGCTGCCGAGGAGCGCCACGTCCGTCGAGTGGAGGACGTCCAGCTCGGTGAGGTTGCGCCCCTCCCTCACCGCCCAGTTGTTGCAGATGGCGTAGTTCTGGTTCCCGCCGGCCACGGTGGGCGAGTTTGCCTCCTCGCCACCGGCCTTCACCTTGCTGCCGCCCCAGAGGTACCGCTCCGGGGAGACGGCCAGGATCGAGGGGGCCAGCCGGGCGATGGCGTCGGCGTCCTCGAGCGTCAGGTCGGCCCGCTTCCTCTCCTCCTCGTTGTGGCGGTGCGGCCCGCCGAAGCGCGGCTCGAACTTCTGGAACTGGACGAGCGTCGTCCCGAAGGACGAGAAGGCGGCGACCGTGGCCCGGTTGAAGCCCGTGACGATGGCCACCATCGCGATGACGGTCCAGACGCCGATGACGATGCCGATGATCGTCAGGAAGGCCCGCAGCTTGTGGGCCAGGAGCGCGATCCTGGCGAAGCGGAGGTTCTCGGCGAAGGCCCGGCGGAGGACCGCGAGGAGCCGGACGAGGGACCCCGGCTCGGGCCGGGCCAGTGCGGGGGCGGGGAGGACGGCCTCACTCATGGCGGTGCCTCATTCCCAGCGCAGCGCCTCGATCGGCGGAAGGCGCGAGGCCTTCACGGCCGGGAAGGCGCCGGCGATCAGGCCGGTGAGGGTGGCGAGGAGGAGGCCCGTCACGACGAGCCCCGGGGTGACGCGCGTCGGGAGCGGCGAGAAGGCGTCGACAGAGAGGGCGACCACCCAGCCGAGGAAGACGCCGACGGCCCCGCCGCCGAAGGCCAGGAGCGCCGCCTCCAGGAGGAACTGCCGGCGGATGTCCCGCTTGCGGGCGCCGACCGCGAGCCTCAGGCCGATCTCCTTGGTCCGCTCGATGACCGAGACGAGCATGATGTTGGCGATCACGATCGCCCCGACGACGAGGGAGATCCCGCTGATGAAGACGAGGAGGGCGAAGGCCCCGGCCGAGATCGACCTCCAGACGACCTGGATCGCCTCGGCGGTGACGAAGGAGACCGGGTCCGGCGCCTTCGTCGGCGTGTGCCGGAGCGCCCGGAAGATCACGCGCATCTCCTCCATGGAGGCCGGGATGCCCGGGACGCCCCCGCGCGCCTTGACGAAGAGCGACACGCCGCGCCGCGACCCGAAGACCTTGGCCATCGTCGACCGCGGCACGTAGACGATGTTGTCCTGGCTCTGGCCGAGGACCGAGCCCTGCTTGACGAGGAGCCCGATGACGCGGAACGGGGTCCCGTCGATCGAGACGGTCCGGCCGATCGGGTCGACCCGCGGGAAGAGCTCCTCGCGCACCTCCGAGCCGATGACGGCGACGAAGGCCCGCCTCTCGTCCTCGACCTCGGTGAAGAACCGGCCGGCGTCGAGGTCGAGGTTCTGCATCTCGGCCACGTTCGGCGTGATCCCGGCGATGTTCACGTCCGGGATCCGCTCGCTCCCCGACTTGACGGGCTTGGTCGTGTTCGCCTGCGTCCCGATCGCCACCGCCGACCGCGCCAGCTTCAGGACCGCCTCGTAGTCGTCCCGGCTGATCCGCTTCCGCTTGAGGGCCTCCAGGAACTCGTCGTGCGACGTGATGATCCCGAACCGGGTGACGACGTAGACGTCGGGCGAGAGGGTGAAGAGCTTCGTGGCGACGTAGTTGTTCAGCCCGGAGATGACCGAGACGACGGCCACGACCGTCATCACGGCGATGATGACGCCCAGGAGCGTCAGGAACGAGCGGAGCTTGTGCGCGCCGATCGCTCGCCCGGCCACGCGCAGGAGCTCGCCGTTCAGCACGGGCGTCCCCCCGTCAGGAGCGCTGCGCCTCGTCGCGCGGCGCCCCGGAGTTGTCCACCTTGACCTTGTCGCCGATCCGGAGAGACCGGAGGGCCCGGAACGGCCCGGTCACGATCTCGTCCCCTTCCTTCACGCCCTCCGTGACCTCGACCGACAGCTCGGCCGTGATGCCGGTCTTCACCTTCCGGAAGTCGACCTTCCCGTCCTTGCCGACGACGAAGACCCCCTCCACGTCCTTCTTCTTCTCGAGGCCGGCCGCGGGAGTCGCCGTGGGCGCCGGGTTGGGCTTCTTCCCCTTCTCGGGCCGCTTCAGGAGCTCCTCGTCGGCCACGACGAGGGCCGGGATCGGGACGGCGAGCGCCTTCTCCTTCCGGTCGGTCTCGATCTCGCCGGAGACCGAGAAGCCCGGCCGGATGTTGGCCGGCGGCTTGTCGAGCTGGATCTTGACCTTGAAGTTGACCGCCGAGGCGTCGGTCCCGAGGGCGGACTTCGTGATCGGGCTCCCCCCGATCTCGGTCACGACGCCCCCGAACTTCTCGTCCGGGTAGGCGTCGACCGTCAGCTTGGCCTTCTGCCCCAGCTTGACGCGCGGGATGTCGGTCTCGTCGACCTCCATCTCCGCCTCCACGACGGACATGTCCGAGATCGTCAGGAGGACCGTCCCCGGGTTGTTCATCGTCCCGACGACGGCGTTCTCGCCGGCCTCCACGGGCCGCGCCGTGACGACCCCGTCCATCGGCGCGGTGATCGTCGTCTTGGAGAGGGAGTCCTTCCCGGCGACCAGCTGGGCCCGGGCCTGCTCGATCCGCCGCTCGGTCGCCGTCTCCGAGGCCCGGGCGCCGTCGAGGGCCAGCCGGGCCTTCTGGTAGACCTGCTCGGAGGAGATCTTGGCCTCCCAGTTCTTCTTCTCGCGGTCGTAGTCCCGCTCGGCCTGCTCGCGGGTCGCCCGGTCGCTCTCGCGCTGGGCGAAGAGGGCGTCCAGGTTGGCCTGCTGCGCGCGGGCGTTGGCGTCCAGCTGGGCCTTGTCGATCTGGAGGAGGAAGTCCCCCTTCTTGACGACGTCCCCCTCCCGGACGGCCAGGATGACGATCTGCCCCATCACCTGCGACGAGATCTCGACCTTGCGCTTGGCCTGGACGCGGCCGTTGCAGCTGACGGTGGAGACCAGGTCCGAGCGGCTCACCTTGGCGGTCGTGACGCGGGCGACGTTCTTGTCGCGCGAGACGATGGAGGCGGCCACGACCGCCCCCAGGACGACGACGACTCCGATGCCGATCCCCCAACGAAGGCGCGGGCTCATCTGGGTTTCTCTCCTCCCCGCCCGGGGGGCGACACGACCCCCGGGGATTCTCTTGTTACGCAGCGCTGCCGTGTCGGGTTTCCCCGAGCGAGGCCCTCAGTCCGCCTCTACGCGGTTCCGTCCCAAGGACTTGGACCGGTAGAGGGCGGCGTCGGCGCGGGCCACGAGGCTCTCGGGGCCGCCCTGCTCCGGGGAGTGGAGCGTGGCCGAGCCGATGGAGACGGTCATGGGGACCGGGCTCGTCCGCCCCAGGGGGGCCCCCTCGACGGTCCGGCGGATCCGCTCGGCCACGAGCAGGGCCTGTTCCGGACCCGTGTGCGGGAGGAGGATGGCGAACTCGTCCCCGCCCAGCCGGGCGGGCAGGTCTCCCCGCCGGCAGACGCGGGCCAGGAGGGCGGCCAGGCCGTTCAGGACGTCGTCGCCGGTCGGGTGGCCGTAGGTGTCGTTCACCTGCTTGAATCGGTCCAGGTCCAGGACGAGGAGGGAGAGCGGCCGGCAGAGCCGGGCGGTGCGGGCCACCTCGCGGGCGATCGCCTCGTCGAACGCGCGCCGGTTGGCAAGCCCCGTCAGCGGGTCGGAGAGGGCCAGCCGGGAGAGGAGCTCGTTCCGAGCCGCCAGGTCCGTGAGGGCCCGCTGGAGCCTCAGACCGGCCCGGACGCGGGCGACCAGCTCGTCCGGGTCCACCGGCTTGACGAGGTAGTCGTCGGCCCCGTTGTCCAGGCCGACCACCTTCGACCCCGTCTCCCCCCGCGACGAGAGGATCAGGACGTGGGTGTTCCGGAGCTCCTCCGTCCCCTTGACCAGCCGGCAGAGCGTCACGCCGTCGACGTTCGGCATCTCCCAGTCGGTGACGATCACCTCGGGGCGGGAAGAGCGGACGAGCTGGAGCGCCTCCTGGCCGTCCACGGCCACCTCGACGCGGCACCCCGCCGCGGCGAGCGTCCGGGTCAGGAGCTCGCGGAAGGCGGGGTCGTCCTCCACCACGAGGACGTGGGCGCCGAGCGTCACGCCCCCCTCCCGGCGAGCGCCACCCGGCGGACCTCGTCCACGAACCGGGGGCCGTCCAGGATCGGCTTGGAGACGTAGCCGTCGGCGCCGCTCTCGGCCAGGAAGCGCGTCGGGTCGCCGTGCATGGCGTGGGCCGTCGCCAGCAGGACGCCGGGCCGCCGCGAGCCCGCTCCGGGGCGGAGGACGCGGCGCGTCAGCTCCAGGCCGTCTACCGGCTCGCCGCCGACGTACGTCCGGACCAGGGAGACGTCCATGACGATGGCGTCCAGCTCCCCCCGCTCCGAGAGCGCCACGACGAGGTCGCCGTCCTCGGTGACGTCCACCGACATCCCGCCCAGCCGCACGAGGAGCTTCTTCATCAGGAGGGCGTTCCCCGGATCGTCCTCGACGATCAGGACGCGGAGCGGTCGGTGGGTCGGCGGTTCCATCGGCAGCGGGCCCGCGGGAGGCGTTCTGGCGGAGGAGGGGGGATTCGAACCCCCGGAACCTCGCGGTTCAACGGTTTTCAAGACCGCCGCCTTAAACCACTCGGCCACTCCTCCGGGGAAGGTGGCGGACGGGGGGGGATTCGAACCCCCGGTAGACTTTTAATGGCCTACAACGGTTTAGCAAACCGCCGCCTTCAGCCACTCGGCCACCCGTCCGCGGTCGACGACGGACCGGGGAGTCTACCAGAGCCGGCCCCTCAGCCCGTGATCTCGGTCCTTCCCCCGCAGTAGGGCCGCAGCGCCTGGGGCACCTCGACCGACCCGTCCGGCCGCTGGTAGTTCTCCAGGATCGCCACCAGCGTCCGCCCCACCGCCAGGCCCGAGCCGTTCAGGGTGTGGAGGAGCTCGTTCCTCGCCTTCCCGCCCGCCTCGCGGCGGACCCGGATCCCGGCCCGCCGGGCCTGGAACGCCTCGAAGTTGGAGCAGGAGGAGATCTCCCGGTAGGCCGACTGCCCCGGGAGCCAGACCTCCAGGTCGTACGTCTTGGCCGAGGCGAAGCCCATGTCCCCCCGGCAGAGGAGGACCCTCCGGTACGGCAGCGAGAGCCGCTCCAGGACGGCCTCGGCGTCGCCCGTCAGCTTCTCGTGGTCCTCGTACGACCGCTCGGGGAGCGAGAACTTCACCAGCTCCACCTTGTCGAACTGGTGCTGCCGGATCAGCCCCCGCGTGTCCTTCCCCGCCGCCCCGGCCTCGGCGCGGAAGCAGGGGGTGTAGGCGCAGTAGGAGACCGGGAGGTCGGCCTCCTTCAGGATCTCGTCCCGGTGGAGGTTCGTCACCGGCACCTCGGCCGTCGGGATCAGGTACCAGTCGGGGGGCTCGGCGAGGCGGAAGAGGTCGGCCGCGAACTTGGGGAGCTGCCCCGTCCCGAAGAGGGACGCGCCGTTCACCAGGAAGGGCGGGAGGACCTCCCGGTAGCCGTGCTCCCGGGTGTGGAGATCCATCATGAAGGCGATCAGCGCCCGGTTCAGGAGCGAGGCGCCGCCCGAGAGGACCGTGAACCGCGCCCCGGTCACCTTGGCGGCCCGCTCGAAGTCGAGGATCCCGAGCGAGGGCCCGAGGTCCCAGTGGGCCTTCGGCGGAAAGTCGAAGGCCCGCGGCGTCCCCCACGTCTTCACGACGACGTTCCCGGTCTCGTCCTCCCCCTCGGGGACGCTCTCGTCGGGGACGTTCGGGAGGGTCTTCTCGATCTCCCCGAACTCCTCCTCGATCGAGAGGAGGCGCTTCTCGGCCGAGGCGATCTCCTCGCCCAGGGCCTTGCCGCGCTCCTGCTCGGCGGCGGCGTCCTCCCCGGCCTTCCGCTTCTTCCCCACCTCGGCCGAGACCTTGTTGCGCTCGGCCCGCAGGGCGTCCACCCCGGTCAGGAGGCGCCGGCGCTCGGCGTCGAGCGCCCCCCAGCGGTCGAGGGCGGACGGCTCGTACGTCCGGCCGCGGAGGAGGTGGGGCATTTCGGCGAGGCGGGCGCGGAGGAGTTCCCGGGCGAGCATGGCCCGCGGATTCTCGGGGCGGGGGGCGGCCGAAGCAAGGCGCACCCGGCCCGCGGGGACCTCCGGCCTCCGTCGATAATCCGGCCGTGACGCCCCCGGACGCCGGCGAGGGCCCCGCGGTCCTCGCCGTCCTCGTCTCCTGGAACTCCGCCCGGCACCTCGCCGACGCCCTGGCCTCGCTCCCGCCCGGGGTTCCGGCCGTCGTCGTGGACAACGGCTCGACCGACGGCTCGGCGGAGGTGGCGGAGGCGGCCGGGGCCCGGGTGATCCGGGCGGGGCAGAACCTCGGCTTCGGCCCCGCGTGCAACCTGGGGGCCTCGGCGGTGGCCTCCTCGAGGGCCGTCCTCCTCCTGAACCCGGACGCGGCGCTCGTGGACGGGGAGGCGACGATCGCCGCCCTCCTCTCGGCGCTGGACGGGGACCCGGCGGTCGCCGCCGCCGCCCCGGCCCTGTCCGGGGACGGGCAGGAGCTCTTCCAGCTCCGGCGTCTCCCGACGCTCGGCTCGCTCGCCCGGGAGGCGTTCCTCTTCAACCGGCTGAGGCCGCAGAACCGGGGCCTCCGGCGCGAGCGGTACCTCGACCGGCCGCGGGACGTCCCGTTCGACGCCGAGCAGCCCGCCGCCGCCGCCCTCCTCGTCCGGCGGGAGGTCTGGGAGGAGCTGGACGGCTTCGACCCCGCCTTCGCCCCCGCCTGGTTCGAGGACGTGGACCTCTGCGCGAGAATCCGCGAGCGGGGCTGGCGCGTCCGGTTCGTCCCCTCGGCGAAGGCCACGCACGTCGGCGGCACCACGATGAAGTCGCTCCCGTACCGGGACTTCCTCCCGCTCTACACCCGGAACCTGTTCCGGTACCTGGACCGGCACGCCCGGCTCCCGGGGCAGGCCGGGGCGAGGGCGGTCCTCCTCGTGGGGACGCTCCTCCGCCTCCTCCTCGTGGCCGTCGGCGTCCGGGGGGACCACGCCGGGGGAGACGCGGCGACGGCCTACCTGCGGGTCCTGCGCGGGCTCCTGGGCCTCGGGTGGGTGACGGCGCTCGCCCCGACGGAGCGCCGGTAGTGCCGGGGACGACCGTCCCCCCGCGCCTCGTCGTCTCCCTCGTCACGCACAACGAGTCGCGCGACGTCGAGCGCCTCCTGCCGACGCTCTTCTCCCAGACCTTCCGGGACTTCGCGGTCGAGGCGACCGACAACGCCTCCGAGGACGGCAGCCGCTCGACGCTGGCCGCTTTCCAGAAGGCCTCGCCGGTCCCGTTCCGGATCCACGCCTCGCGGGAGAACCTCGGGTTCACCGGCGGCCACAACCGGAACATCGAGGCGGCGCTGGCCTCGGGGGCTTCGTGGGTTCTCGTCCTGAACGCCGACGTCGTCCTCGCCCCGCCGTTCCTCGAGCGGCTCCTCGCCGACGCAGAGGCGCCCGGGCGGGAGCGGGCCGGGGCGTTCACGGGGAAGATCCTCCGCGCCGACGGGCCGGACCTCGTCCCGACGGGGACGATCGACACCGTCGGGATCTGGATGACCCGCGGGGGCCGGCACTTCGACCTGGGGGGCGGCGAGCCGGACGACGGGCGGTACGACGCCCCGGCGGAGGTCTTCGGCGTCTCGGGGTGCGTGGCCCTCTACCGCTCAGCGGCGCTCTCCGACGTGAGGATCGCGACCGGCTTCTTCGACGACGACTTCTTCCTCTATCGCGAGGACGTCGACCTGGCCTGGCGCCTGAGAGGCCGGGGGTGGGCCGCCCGGTGCGTCCCCGCGGCCGTGGCCTGGCACCGGAGGCGGAACCTCCCCGAGCGGCGGCGCGAGATGTCGAGGATCGCCAACCTCCACTCGGTGAAGAACCGGTTCCTCCTCCGGGTGAACAACGCCGGGCGGGAGCACCTCCGGTCCACGTTCGCCGCGACCTTCGCCCGCGACCTCCTCGTCGTCGGGGGGTGCCTGACGTTCGAGCGGAGCTCGTGGGCCGGGTTGAAGTGGCTCGCCGAGAACCGGACGCGACTCCTCGAGAAGCGGAAAGGGATCCTCTCGCGCCGGCAGGTGGGCGACCGAGAGCTCCTCCGCTGGTTCCTCCCCTCGCCCGAGGGGGCGAGAATCCCCGAAGCGTGAGGCTGGCGCTGCCCGGGGGGCTGGTCGTTGCTCGCCCCCCGCCCCCCCCCCGAGAATCGAGGCTCCGGCTGTGAGAGTGGCCATCATCGGGACCCGCGGGGTCCCCGCGGCGTACGGCGGGTTCGAGACGCTCGCCGAGGAGCTCTCGGCGCGCCTCGTCGCTCGCGGGCACGAGGTGACCGTCTACTCGCGCGCGCACGGCGTCTCGCGCGTGGTGGGCGAGCACCGCGGGGCCCGCGTCGTCCACCTCCCGACGATCCGGTCGAAGTACCTCGACACCGTCGTCCACGGCCTCCTCTCGGGCCTCCACGCGGCGGCGGAGGGGTACGACGCCGTCCTCGTCTGCAACGCCGTCAACGCGCTCTCCTGCCGGCTCCCGCGGCTCCTCGGGGCGCCGACGCGCGTCGTCCTGAACGTGGACGGCCTGGAGCGGCGCAGGCGGAAGTGGAACGCCCTCGGGAAGCTCGTCTACGCCCTCTCGGAGCGGCTCTCGTGCGTGATGCCCGACGAGGTCGTCACGGACGCCCGGGAGATCGAGCGGTACTACCGCGAGACGTACGGCCGGGCCTCGGCCTTCGTCCCGTACGGCTCGGACCTCCCGGCGCCCGAGGGCCGCGAGGCCCTCGACCGGCTCGGGCTGACGGAGGGGCGCTACGTCCTCTACGTCTCGCGCTTCGAGCCCGAGAACAACCCTGCCGCCGTCGTGACCGGCTACCGCGGCTGCCCCGGCGACTGGCCGCTCGTCCTCGTCGGGTCGGCCCCCTACTCGGACCGGCTCATCGCCGAGGTGACGGCCGAGGCGGCGCGCGACCCGCGCGTGAAGCTCCCCGGGGCGCTCTACGGCGAGTCCTACCGGCAGCTCCTCGCCGGCGCCGGCGCCTACGTCCACGCCACGGAGGTGGGGGGGACCCACCCGGCGCTCGTCGAGGCGATGGGCTTCGGAAGGCCCGTCGCCTGCCACGACACGCCGGAGAACCGGGAGGTGGCCGGGGAGGCCGCCGCCTGGTGGGACGCCCGCGACCCGGCCTCGCTCTCCCGGGCGCTCGGGCCGCTCCTCGCCGACCCGGCCCGGCGGGAGGCGCTGGGGAGGGCCGCCCGCCGGAAGGCCGAGAGGGACTACCTCTGGGCCGACGTGGCGGAAGCCTACGAGCGGATCCTGGCCGGATCGGGCTAGGATCCCGTCGGCAGATGCTGAAGCAGCAGGCGCGGACGGTCGCCGCGGCGCTCTACGCGGCCGACCTGGCCTCGACCCTGGGCTCCCTGGCCGGCGCGTACGTGCTCCGGAGCGAGCTCCTCCCGAGGCTCTTCCCGAAGGCCTTCCCGACGGGGCTCTACCCGTTCAGCTACTACCTCGTCCTGGCGGGGCCGATCGTCCTGATCTGGACGGTCCTCCTCTTCGGCTGGAAGGCCTACCGGAGCCGCCGGACCTCCGGGCTGAAGAGCGAGGTGGCGCTCCTCCTCCGGATCGCCGCGGCCGGGACGGTCCTCCTGACGCTCGTCGTCTTCGGGGCCCGCTGGGACTTCATCTCGCGCCCCTTCCTCGTCATCTTCGCCGCCCTGAACTGGGTGGTCCTCGTCTTCGAGCGGCTCCTCGTCCGGCTCGTGGCGAGGTGGGTCCGCTCGCGCGGCTTCAACTACCGGACGGTCGTCCTGGTCGGCGACACCCCGCGCGCCCGGTCGATGGCGCGCCTCATCCGGGACCACCCGTGGTGGGGGCTGAAGCTCCTCGGCGTCGTCCGCGAGCGGCCGTCCACCTCGCCCGAGGGGACGACGGCCGACGGGCTCCCGGTCCTGGGAACCCTCGCCGACTTCCAGACGATCGTCTCCTCGCTCCCGATCGACGAGGTGATCCTGGCCGTCGACCGGGGGGACCTGGAGAGCCTGGAAGACGTCTTCCTGACGTGCGAGGAGATGGGGATCCAGACCCGCCTCGTCCTGGACTTCTTCCCGCACGTCCTGGCCCGCGTGTCGCTCGACGAGTTCGAGGGGACGCCGCTCCTGACCTTCTCGACGACGCCGCACGACGCGCCGAGCCTCGTGGCCAAGCGGGTCATCGACGTGGCCGGGGCGATCGTCCTGGGGCTCCTCTACCTCCCCGCGCTCGGGATCGCCGCCCTCCTGATCCGCGCCAGCTCCCGCGGCCCCGCCCTCTTCCGCCAGACCCGCTGCGGCCTGAACGGGCGCCCCTTCACGCTCTGGAAGCTCCGGACGATGGTGGACGGCGCGCACGAGAAGCTCCTGGACGTCGCCCACCTGAACGTCCACGCCGGCCCCGTCTTCAAGGCCCCGAACGACCCGCGCGTGACGATGGTCGGCCGCCTCATCCGCCGCTTCTCGCTCGACGAGGCGCCCCAGTTCTGGAACGTCCTCGTCGGCGAGATGTCCCTCGTCGGCCCGCGCCCCCCGATCCCCGAGGAGGTGGCGCGGTACGAGCGCTGGCAAAGGCGGCGCCTCTCGATGAAGCCCGGCCTCACCGGCCTCTGGCAGGTCTCGGGCCGGAGCGACATCCCCGACTTCGACGAGTGGATGGCGCTCGACCTGGCCTACATCGACAACTGGAGCCTCGGCCTCGACCTGAAGATCCTGGCGCGGACCGTCCCCGCCGTCCTGAAGGGCGACGGGGCGCGGTAGCCGGCGGGATCGGGCCTCGGTCCAGGATCCCTTCGCGTCTCAAACCAATCGGCCGTCGTAAGATCCGGGCCGCTCCCGACACTCCTTCCGGAGAGGTGCCCGATGAGACTTCCGTCCGCCCCCCCCCCTCGGTCTTCGCGCTCTGCCGCTTCTTCTCGCCATGGGCTCGCTCCTCGTGCCGGCTTCCGCTTCCGCCGCCCGTAGGCCCGGGACGACGGCGACCGTCGTCCTCCACGGCTCGCCTCGGAAGCCCCAGGCCCTTTCGACCGTCACCGCCGCGTTCGCCCCGATCGAGTCGTTCTGCACCTCCATCCGGTGCACGCTCCCGGTCACGCCGGAGGAGCTGACCCGGCTGGAGTCCGCGGCCCGAACCGAGGGACTCGGGGTCGAACGGCTCGGGAGGGCCCGCCTCGTCATATGGCCCCGCGCCACGTACGACGCCGACACGGCGACGTTGACGCCACCGCTTGCGGCCGAGCCGGTGGCGGCGGCCTCGCCCACGACGCCTCTCCCCTGGGTCGTCCTCTTCAAGGACTACCCGCGCGAGGAATGGCGGAGGACGCTCTCGGGCCTCGGCCTCCACGTGGCCGAGCCGGTTCCGCTCCTCGGAACGATCGTCTACGGCCCCGCTTCGGCTGCGGCAGAGGCGGACAGGCTCGACTTCGTCGACTCGGTCTTCGCCCTGCACCCGGCCGTGAAGCGCCACGGAGCGGAGGCAGCGGACAGGACCACGGAGGAGCTACCCGCCACGATCGCGGTCTTCGACACGGGCGAGGCGCTCCCGGCCTCGGTCGCCGTGCTGGCGGGAGTGGATCCGATTCCGGGCTCCGAGGCGGACGGCGTCGTCGAGTACGCGGCCCGCCTGACGGCCGAGGAGGCCGTCGCCCTCAGCCGCGAGCCGCGGGTGGTCCGGGTCATGAGGGAGGTGGGGCGTGCCGAGCCCTCGGACGAACGTTCGAACCGGATCGTGGGCGGCGACTGGCCGACCGGCCAGCCCACCCCGACTGCCGGCTCGGCCTGGCCGTCCACGCTTTCGACGAACACGGACCCGTACGCCTGGGACCGCTACATCGCCAATCTCGCCGCAAAGTGGCCCGGGCAGTTCGGGTTCGACCTCTCCGACCAGGTGATCGGGCTGTTGGATACCGGGGTTGGACCGGGGTTCCCGAAGTGCCCGGACTTCCCGGACTGCCCGGACTTCCCGGACTGCCCGGGCCACCTGACGTCGACTGAATGCAACTTCGTCTTCGCGGCCGACACGACCGTGGACGGGGAAGAGGAGTACCCGGACAAGACGGCGATCGACTACTCGAGCCACGGCACCCACGTGAGCGCCCTCGCAGCCGGGTACGTCCATGCCGGGCGGGATCCGAACGGCTATGCCTTCACCCAGGGGATGGCTCCGGGAGCGAAGGTTGCTGTTTCGAAGATCCTTGCCCAGGACGTGGACAATCCAGAGTCGTATCGCACCGACATCCCGGAGAAGGACATGTTCGTCATGGCGAACCGGCTGCGGTACTCGATCGTGGAGCTGGGCCAGACGATCACGATGTTCGACCAGACGATGCCCAGCCCGGACGTCAGGCTGTTCAACCATAGCTGGAACATCGTGGACGACGGAACTGGTCTCCAGCCGTACGAGACCGTCTCGCGGATCCTCGACGTCGCGACCAGAGACAGAGCTTCGATCTTCTTCGGGTGGCAGAAGCCAGACGTCACACATGGCGCGGTCGGCTCGTCGTTGCACATCGTCTCGATCGGCAACCAGCCGAGCGGAGCCGGGCAGCGGGTGGAGCCACCCGCCAACGCGAAGAATGTCATCTCGGTGGGAGCGACTGTCACGCACAACCCGAACTCGTATGACTCGGGGTCGAGCCCATACTGCCTGCTCTACAACCAGCAGACCGGCGACACGCGAGCGAAAGCGGATGTCAGCGCGGACGGCCTCGCCCTCCGGTTCAAGCCCGACCTGATGGCTCCGGGCACGCGAAGCTACGGCGAGGTCTCACCGGCGGGCTGCGCGGCGTGCAATTGCGCGATCGACGAGCTTCCGATCGTCTGGGACCCCGGAACCAGCTTCGCAGCGCCACTCGTCACCGGTGCCGCCGCCCTCGTCCGCGAGTGGCGCCAGACGCAGCAACCCTCGCACTACTACCCGAGCCCGGCCCTGACGAAGGCGATCCTGATCTCGGCGGCAAGAGACCTCGGGGATGGCCCAGACCAGCACCATGCGCCCTGGATTGACTCGGGCTGGGGCGGCCTCTCCCTCGAGCCGCTCTTCGGCCCCGAAACCCAGTACTACTTCCAGGAGGAGGGAACCCAGCTGACCCCGGAGGTCAACACCTGGTTCAGGGTCCTCGAGGTGGAGAACTCTCAGAAACCGGTTGTCGTGACCCTCGTCTGGTCCGACGCCGCTTCTCCAGGGGGGACGGACGCCAACTTCGTCCTCCGGAACAACCTCGACCTCCTCGTGACGAACGGCCAGGTGGACTGGTACGGGAACGACTACGCCAACGGATACACAATTCAAAGGACGAGCCCGCCTCCGACGAGGGATAGCACAAACAACGTCGAGCGCGTGACGATCGCGCCCGGACAGCTCTCCGGGACCTTCACGGTATACGTCACCGGAGTCCCGGTGGCGAACATGGTCACCCACGCGTCCAACGATCCTCGCCAGGACTTCGCCCTCGCGGTCATCAACGCGCACGAAGCGCCGGCCCCCTGAACGCGAGGTCGTCGTCGTGCGCTGGTCTCTCTGCGCTCTTCTCCTGCTCGCACTCTCTGCCCAGGCCCAGAAGTTCGAGACCTGGACCATCTCGGGGGGTCCCCAGCGCCTTCTCGACACCGACGAGGGGCTGCTGGCCAGCCTTCACGACAGATTGGGCCAGGTCGTCGTCTTCCATGAGGACACGGCCACGATCGACACGCTGACCTTCGGTGCCCCGCCTGGCTATCCCATCAGCCGAGTCTGGCTCGGATTCTGTCTGTCGACGGACGGAAGCGTCTGGGCGGAGACGAGCGCCGGGTACCCGATCCGGCGCGCCCGCGGAGAGCCGACGTTTCAGTGGCTCCTACCGCAGATACCGGGAATAGCGGACACGGCCGTCGGCTGTCGCCCAACTGGCGAAGTCTGGGTCGAAAAGATGGGGCGTGTCCACCGTCACACGCCCGCCGGCCAGCTCCTGGGCGAATTGAAGGACCCGGGGATCGCATCGTTCGGGTTTCGGATGTGCGGGTGCCCGGACGGCAACTTCTGGTTCACGGCGACCACGACGTCCGGGCTCTATTCCCTCGTCCGCCTCTCGCCGTCGGGCCGATACGACTACTTCCGGAGCCCCCGCATCGACGAGGCCGTCACCGACATGTCCTGCGCTTCCGACGGCGGCCTCTGGTTCTCGATGAACGACCAGGACCCGTTCGGAAGGCCGACGCTCGGCGTCATCGTCCGGGTCTTCCCCGACGGACGGATCGTCGAGTACGACGTCCCCCCGCATCCCCTGAGCGACGCCGGAGGGCTGGCCGAAGGCCCGGATGGCGCGGCGTGGTTCACGGCGTTCGGCCTCGGCTCCCTGGCCCGGGTCGACGACGACGGGAACTTCAGCTTCATCAGCGACGGCCGATTCCGGTACGGGGACGACATGATCACGGGCCGCGACGGCAAGCTCTGGTTCGCGTTCCAGAACGAGCTGACGTCTTTCACGTTGCCCCCCTTCCTCCAGACCGTCCCTGCCCTCGTCGGCACCCGCGGAGGGTCCGGCGTCCTCTACACGTCCGACCTGTCCGTCGCCAACTGGGGCTCCTCCACCACCACGGTCGTCCTCCGGTACACCTCTTCCCGCCCGACTTCTGGCGTCTCGGAGGCAGCCGTCACCGAGCAGCTCCTCCCCGGACGGCAGCTCGTCATCGACGACGCCTTCGCCTGGCTCCGGACCAGAGGCTTCTCTATTCCCGACACCGGCAACGTCGGCACCCTCTCCGTCGAGGCCGAGAGCGCGCTGCCCTGGCGGGGCGTCTCCGCCGTGGCGCGGACCACGAGCCCCTCCGGCCCCGGCCGCTCCGGGGTGGCCTACTCCGCCCTCCGGACCGAGTCCCTCCCCTCCTCCGTCGGGAGCACGCTCCGCCTCTTTGGCCTCCGGCAGACCTCCGCCGACCGGACCAACCTCGCCCTCGTCAACGCCTCGCTCGGGTTGCCCCTTCGGCTCTCGGTGACGCTCGTCGCCGGGGACGGGTCGGGGACACGCGTGGCTGTTCCCGACGTCTTCCTCGCCCCGGGAAAGTGGACGCAGCTCGACTCGGTCCTCTCGTCGGTCCCCGAGGAGAGCCGCTTCCCTCAGGGCTGGGCCGAGGTGAAGAGCCTGGGGGACGAGGGAGCGCCGTTCGGGGCGTACGCCGTCGTCAACGACAACGTCACGAACGACGGGTCGTACGTGGCTCCGGCGGAGCCCTCGGCCGAGGTGATCGTCCCGGCCTTCGTCCGGGTCGGGGCGTACCAGAGCGAGCTGGTCCTGGCCAACCCCTCCTCCGCGGCCGTGACGGCGGAGATGGCGTTCGCTCCGAACGACGCGGCGCAAAGGACGGCAACCGTGACCCTTGCGCCTCTGGAGCAGCGGATCCTGCCGAGGGTCCACGAGGAGCTGGGGCTGGGGTATGGCGTGGGGCCGCTGGTGGTGAGGTTCCGGGACGGGAGCGGGAACGCGGCCCCGGGCGTCGCCTTCGTCCGCGTGGCGACGCCGGAGGGGTACGGCGTGTCGCTGCCGGGGACACCGCTCGCGGAGCTGAAGGCTTCGAAGGTCCGCGTCGCGGGATTGCGACAGGGGAACGGCGTCCGCTCGAACCTCGCCCTCGTCAACGCCGAGACGGACGCGACGCTGATGCTGAAGGTGACGATCGTGGACGGGGAGACGGGGACGAAGAAGGAGCCGATGACGATGACGCTCCCGCCGCTCGGCTTCAAGCAGCTGGACCAGGTCCTGACGCCCTACGGCATCGCCCAGGGCTGGGCCGAGGTCGAGCGGACGAGCACGACCTCGACGACCGGCTCCGGCAGGTTCCTGGCCTACGGCGTCCTGAACGACGGCGAGAGGCCCGGAGAGGGAACCGGCGACGGCTCGATCCTGCCGATGGCGACGGAGAAGTAGGACGGATGACGAATCGGCCCGCCCCTTTGGAGGGCGGGCCGCGGGAATCCGGGGGCGGGAAATGCCTACCGCTTCTTCGCGGGGGCCTTCTTCGCGGGCTTCTTCACCGCCTTCTTCGGGGCCGGCGGGGGCGCGAGCGCAGCCCCCTTGCCCAGGGCCGCCACCTCGGCGAAGTACTTCGCGAAGGCGACGATGCCGCCCCGGGCCTGCTCCCAGTCGTAGTTCTCGTTCGGGGCGTGGTAGCCGTGCTCCGGGAGGGAGAGGCCGAGGAAGAGGACGGGGGCCTTCAGGACCTTCTCCATCGTGACGACGGCCCCGATCGAGCCCCCCTCGCGGACGAAGACCGGGTCCTTGCCGAACGCGAACTTCATCGACCGCTTCACGGCGTCGGCGAGCGGGCCGGTCGTGACGCCGCGGTAGGGGCCGAGGCGGTTGACGCGCTTGACGACCACGTCCCTGTTCTTCGACTTGACGAACTTCTCGACCAGCTTGCAGATCTTCTCCGGGTCCTGGCTCGGGACGAGCCGGCAGGAGACCTTCGCCTCGGCCCGCGGCGGGATGACGGTCTTGATCCCGGTCCCGGTGTAGCCGCCGGTCAGGCCGTGGACCTCGAACGTCGGGAGCGCCCAGATCCTCTTCATGACGTCGAGGGCGTCCTTCGTCCGGAGCGACTTGAACTGGTGGTCCTTCAGGAAGCCCTTGACGGTGAAGCCGGACTTCGCGAAGTCGGCCAGCTCCTGCTTCGTGGGCGGGATCACGTCGTCGTAGAAGCCGGGGATCTTCACGCGGCCGGTCGTGGCGTCGAAGCACTCCGACACGAGCTTCATCAGCTCGGCGACCGGGTTGCGCGCGGCGCCCCCCGTCACGCCCGAGTGCTGGTCGCTGGTGCCGGTCTCCAGCGTGAAGAGGAAGCCCTGGAGGCCGCGCAGCCCCGCCGGGCAGGCCGGCTTGCCGCGGGCGATCCAGATCGTGTCGGAGACGAGGACCGAGTCGGAGGCGAGGTGGTCCTTCGAGGCGACGACGCCGGCCTCGAAGCTGGGCGAGCCGATCTCCTCCTCGAACTCCCAGAGGACCCGCAGGTTGACCGGGACCTCGGCCTCGAGCGCGGCCTTGATGCCGAGGAGGGCCGTCAGCGCCGGGCCCTTGTCGTCGGTCGTGCCGCGGCCGAAGTACTTGTCCCCCGCCTTCGTGAAGACGAAGGGCTCGGTCTCCCAGCCCTCCGGCACCTTGTCCGCCGGCTGGACGTCGAGGTGGTTGTAGACGGTGAGCGTGGGCCAGTCGGGGTTGCTCCCCCAGGCGCCGTGGACGATCGGGTTGCCGCCCGTCTCGATCGTGCACGGCTCGCCGCCGAAGTCTCGGATGCGGGCGGCGGCCAGCTTGGCCAGCTCGTGGATGGCGGGCTTCTTCTCCGGGTCGACGGAGACCGTCGGGATCTCGACGAACTCCTTGAGAAGCTCCTCGAAACGCGCGCGGTTCTCCTCCGCCCAGCGGGTCAGGGCGTCCTTCGTCAGCTTGTCGTCGATCATGCGGAAGAGTCTACCGCCTGCCCGCCGGCCGCGGGCCCCCGGGGACCCGTCAGCGCTGCGGCTCGCCGCCCCCCGCCGGCTCGCCCTCGCCCGGACGGGGCGGCCTCGGCCGCCGCCGCCTCAGCTGGCGCTCCTCCTCCTCCTTGTAGAGGTACTTGATCGCGTGCTTGGGGACGACGAGGTTCGGGAGCCCCTCGCGGTTCAGCTTGATGACGTCCTTGTCGTACCACTCGATCCAGCCCCGGAGCTCCTCGCCGTCCAGGAGCCTGACGACCATCGCCGTCCGGGACTGCATCTGCTTGAGGTAGTAGAAGGCCTCGGCGTTCGTCTGCTCCGGGGGGACCGGCTTGCGCGAGGAGGGGTTCCGCGCGCCCCCCTGGTCCCGCCGCACGTCGGCCAGCGCCGGGCGGATCAGCTTTCGGTTCGCGTAGTCGGGGGCCGCGGGGGCGGGAGCGCCGGGGGGAACCTCGCCGCCCGCGGGCGGCCGCTTGGCCGGGGCCATTCGAAACCTCCTCCGGGCGGCCACGCGGACCGGCCGGACTCTGGACCGGGAAAGGGACGACAGTTTACCAGCCGGGGAAGGCGCGCGTCAGGACGCCGGGGGGGCCTCCGCCGCGGCGGCCGCCCTCTTCTCGGCGGCCTTCTGCCCCATCTTCCGCGCCGCCTCGATCCCCCCCTCCAGCTCGTACGCCAGGCAGCACTTCAGCCGGCCGCACATCCCCGTCAGCTTCGAGGGGTTCGGGGTGATCCCCTGGAGCTTGGCCATCTTGATCGTGACCGGGTGGAACCCCTTCAGCCAGGTGGAGCAGCAGAGCGTCAGGCCACAGGGGCCGATCCCCCCCACCAGCTTCGTCTGGTCGCGGACGCCGACGAGCCGGGACTCCACGCGGGTCCGGTACTCCTCGGACATCTCCCGGCAGAGGTCGCGCGTGGACACCTTCTCGTCCGAGGCGTACTGGACGACGATCTTCCTGCGGTCGAAGGGGACGGCGCACCGGACGAGCTTGACCGGCAGCCGCGTCTCGGCAACCCGCCGCGCGGCGAAGGCCAGGGCCCGTTCCTGCAGGTCCAGCCGCTCGGCGTAGTCGCTCGTCTCGGCGTCGGAGGCGAGCCTCAGGAACCTCCGCGCCTTCCGGGCCGAGCAGGGCTTCGGCAGGAGCGGGTCCGTCGTGACGACCTGGGCGAACTCCGGCCCGGAGTCGGTCTCGACGATGATCCGCTCGCCGACCGAGAGGCTCGCCTCCCCGACGAAGACGTGCGTCAGGCGGCCGTCCTCGGCGTCGGCCAGGCGGACGCCGACGTAGCTCCCCCCGGGGTTGGCCAGCGAGCCGATCGCGCAGGAGTCGCAGCCCATCCGGGGGCGATTCTCGGGGGCGGGGGGGGCGGCGTCAAACGGGCCGGGGCGCCCGCCTCCCGGCCCGGGGCGGATCGGGAGAGAATGCGCCGGGAGTCGAGATGCGGCTGGTCACGCGCGGAGACCTCGACGGTCTCACCTGCTCCGTCCTGATCACCTCGGTCGAGCGGATCGAGAGGATCGAGCTCGTCCACCCCCAGCAGCTGACCGACCGGCGGTTCGAGGTGCAGCCGGGGGACATCCTGGCCAACCTGCCGTACCACCCGGACTGCGCGCTCTGGTTCGACCACCACGAGCTGACCGACTCGAACCCGAAGCCGCTCGGGAGCATCCGGGGGCGGTACGGGATCGCCCGCTCCACCGCCCGGCTCGTCCACGACTACTACACCGAGATCCACGGGCCCGAGCTCTTCGCCCGGCACGCCGAGCTCCTGGACGGGACCGACCGCCTCGACTCGGCCGACCTGACGCTGGAGGACGTCCTCGACCCGCAGCGGGTGATCCTCCTCGGCTTCACGATCGACTCCCGGACGAGCCTGTCGATGGGCGACTTCCGGGACTACTTCCTCTTCCTGGGGATGGCGCTCCGGTCGATGACGCTCGACGAGGTCCTTGCCACCGACCAGGTCCGCGAGCGGGTCGAGAAGATGCGCGCCGACGACGCGAAGTTCCGGGAGGCGCTCGCCGCGAGCTCCTGGGTGGACGGCAACGTCGTCGTGACCGACTTCCGGGGCCTCCCCGCGATCCCGACGGGGAACCGCTTCCTCGTCTACACGCTCTTCCCCGAGGCGACGGTCTCCGTCCGGCTCCAGTGGGGGCCCAACCGCGAGTGCGTCATGGCCACCGTCGGGCACAACATCTTCGACCGGACGAGCTGGAGCGACGTCGGGCACACGATGTCGCTCTTCGGCGGCGGCGGGCACCGCGGCGCGGGATCCTGCCCCCTGCCGGTCGCCGACGGGGACACGACTCTCCGGAAGCTGATCGACGAGCTGAAGAGGCAGGGGTAGCCCCCCCACCTTTCGGCCGCATTGAGGACCACCCGGGCGGGTTCGGCTTTCAGGAGGAGGCCAGGAGGGCGGCGCCGAGGAGCCCGGCGTGGTCGCCGAGGGCCGCCGGGGCGACCTGGATCGACCCGAGCTCCGTCGAGAAGGCGAAGGCCCTCGCCCACTTCCGGACCTCCGCCAGGTACGGCGCGCCGAGCGCCTCGGCGACCCCGCCCCCCAGGACGAAGAGGTCGGGCGAGAGGAGGGCGAAGACGCTCGCCATCGTCATGCCGACCGCCTTGGCGGACCGCTCGACGGCCTTGCAGGCCGGCCCGTCCCCGCCCGCGAACGCCGCGGCCAGCTCCTTGCCGGAGAGGCGGGCGTCCTTCCTCGTCACGGCCTTCGCCAGGACCGACGCCTCCCCCCGCTCCACCCGCCGGGCCACGAACCGCGCGATGGCGTTCTTGCCGGCGACGGACTCCAGCGTCCCGTCGGGCTCGCCCGGGCGCGCGTCGCGGCGGTCGACGAGCACCTGCCCGATCTCCCCGGCGTTCCGGTTCCGCCCCGTCCAGAGCTCCCCGTCGAGGAGGACCGCGCCCCCGACCCCCGTCCCGACCCAGACGGCCACCACCGACCGTGCCCCGCGGCCGGCCCCGAGCCGCGCCTCGGCCAGCGCCGCCAGCCGGACGTCGTTCTCGACCGAGACCCCGGCTCCCGGGAACGCCTTGGCGAGAGCCTTCGGGAACGAGAAGGACTTCACCGCGAGGTTGTTGGCCCTGAGGAGGACTCCCCTCTCGACGTCGACGACGCCCGGGGCCGCCACGCCCACGGCCGAGACGTCCTCGCGTCCTCTCTCCGCCCCGGCCAGGGCGGCGTCGGCCGCCGCCACGAGGACCGCGGCCAGGTCGGCGGCGCCGCCGCCGAACGGCGTCTTGAGCTTCCCGGTCCCGAGGACCTCTCCCCCGGCGTCGACCACGCCGGCGAGGAGCTTCGTGCCGCCCAGGTCGATCCCCAGCCGGAGCCCCGGGCGCCTCGCTTCCCTCGTCGCCATCGCGGCATCCCCCCGGAGCGGCAGCTTACTCGCGCCCGCGTCAATAATCGGCTCATGAGCACGACGGCGTGGCGGCGGCTCCGCTCCCTCTCGGTCCCCCTCCCCGACCTCTCCTTCCTCCTCGACCTCTCGCGCTCCTCCCTCCCCCTGGACGCGCTCGTGGCCGACCCCCTCGTCGCCACCGCCTTCCCGAAGGCGTTCGCGGAGATGGCGGCGCTGGAGGCGGGCGCGATCGCCAACCCCGACGAGGGGCGGCGCGTGGGGCACTACTGGTTGAGGAGCCCCGCCCTGGCCCCCGACGAGGAGACCCGCCGCGCCGTCGAGGAGACGCTCGCCTCGGTGAAGAGCTTCGCGGCGGACGTCCACGCCGGCCGCGTTCAGCCTGCGCGGGGCGGCCTCTTCCGGAACCTCCTCGTCGTCGGGATCGGCGGGTCGGCGCTCGGGCCGCAGCTGGCGGCCGACGCCCTGACGACGCCCGCCGACCGGATGCGCCCCTTCTTCCTCGACAACACCGACCCCGACGGGATCGCCCGGGAGCTCTCCCGGATCGCCCAGGCCGGGGGGCTGGCCGCCACCCTCGTCGTGGTCGTCTCGAAGTCGGGCGGGACGAAGGAGACCCGGAACGGGATGCTCGCGGCCTCGCGCGCGTACGCCGCCGAGGGGCTCTCGTTCGCCCGGCACGCCGTCGCCGTCACGGGTCACGGGAGCGAGCTGGACGCGGTGGCCGCGCGGGAGGGGTGGATCGCGCGCTTCCCGATGTGGGACTGGGTGGGCGGGCGGACGAGCGAGACCTCGGCCGTCGGCCTCCTGCCGCTCGCCCTCCAGGGGGTCGACGTGGACGCCCTCCTCGCCGGGGCCGCCGCGTGCGACGCCGCCACCCGCGTCCCGGACGTGGCGAGGAACCCCGCGGCCGCGCTCGCCCTGGCCTGGTACCGCGAGACGGACGGCAGGGGGGCCAAGGACATGGTCGTCCTCCCGTACAAGGACCGCTTCCTCCTCCTGTCGCGGTACCTCCAGCAGCTCGTCATGGAGTCGCTCGGGAAGGAGAAGGACCTCGCCGGGAACGTCGTCCGGCAGGGGATCGCCGTCTACGGGAACAAGGGCTCCACCGACCAGCACGCCTTCGTCCAGCAGCTGCGCGACGGGGTGCCGAACTTCTTCGTGACGTTCCTGGAGGTTGCCCGTGACCGGGAGGACGGCGTCCCCTCGGCGGAGGTGGAGCCGGACGTCACCGCGGGCGACTACCTCCTCGGCTTCCTCCTCGGGACCCGGACGGCCCTGTCGCAGAACGGACGCCCCTCGATCACGATCACCGTCCCCGACGCCTCGCCCAGGACGCTCGGCCTCCTCATCGCCCTCTTCGAGCGGACGGTCGGCCTCTACGCCTCGCTCGTCGGGATCAACGCCTACCACCAGCCCGGCGTGGAGGCCGGCAAGAAGGCGGCCGCCTCTGTCCTCGCCCTCCAGGTCCGGCTGCTCGAGGCGCTGCGGGGCGAGCGCGGGAGCTTCCGGACGGCGGAAGGATGGGCCGAGGCGCTCGGGGCCGGGGAGGAGACGGAGACGCTCTGGAAGCTGCTCGAGCACCTGGCGGCGAACCCCGCCCGCGGAGTGGCCCGCAGGGCGGGGCCGACGCCCTTCGACGCGACGTTCGGGGTCCCGGCCTGAGCGGACCGGGCGGGGGGACGGCCCTCAGCGCGGCTTGGTCAGGCTCTTCACGAGGGAGTCGAAGTCGGGCCCGGACTTGGCAACCGTGGTCTTCGGCCCGGTCATCTTGAAGAAGACGGCCCCCTCGGGCCCCTCGGCGATGGCGCCGCGGAGGGCGAACCCCTTCTTCGGCGTCGCCGGCCCCATCATCCCGCCCGAGGCGTACGTCCCCTCGGTCGAGACGAGGGTCACGTCGAGGCCGTTCACCTTCGTCCGCTGCTGCTTCTCGGCGGAGCCCTTCCCCTCGGGCTGGAACTGGGCGAACCACCTCTTCACGTTGGCGTCGACGGCGCCCCCCTGCCCGGGGCCGAAGTAGAAGACCGCGATCTCCACCCCCTCCGGGTCGCCCGGAGCCGGGGCCGCTTTGTACGTCGCGACGCGCATCGAGGAGGAGGAGGGCGCCACGCTCCAGGCCTTCGGGACGGTCCAGGCGATCCCGCCCGCGGTCGCGGGCGCCGCAGGAGCGGCCGCCGGAGCCGGAGCGGGCGACTTCGTCCCGTGCGAGGAGGCCATCTGGAAGAGGACGAGCGCGAGGGCGGCGGTCTTCATGGCGGAACGACTCTACCAAACCGCCCGAATCGCTCGCGGAGCCGGCCCGCGCGAGAATCGCGCATGGCCTCGTTCTCGGACCTCTCCCTGAAGAACCGGATCTTCATGACGACCTACCGGTACCGCAAGCTCGACCCGGTGCCGTGGGCCATCCCCCGAAAGCCCCTCCGGGAGGCGAGCGTCGCCCTCGTGACGACCGGCGCCGTCTACGCCCCCGGCCAGGAGCCGTTCGACGAGGGGTTCAAGGGGGGGGACTTCAGCTTCCGCGAGCTCCCGGCCGACGTCGACGTCGGGACGCTCGGGATCGCGCACAAGTCGGACGCCTTCGACCAGACGGGGTTCCTGGCGGACCGCAACCTCGGCTTCCCGCTCGACCGCCTGCGCGAGATGGAGAAGGCCGGCGAGGTCGGGGCGCTGAACCACCGTCACATCTCGTTCATGGGCTCGATCACCGCTCCCGGGCGGCTGATGACGGAGACCGCCCCGCGCGCGGCGGACCTCCTGGCGGCCGACGGCGTCGACGTCGCCCTCCTCGTCCCGCTCTGACCGATGTGCCACCAGACCGTCGGTCTGGTCGCCGGAGAGATCGAGAAGCGCGGGATCGCCACGACGTCCGTGTCGGTCCTGGCCGAGGTGACGCGAAAGGTCCGCCCGCCCCGGACGCTCCTCGCCGACTACCCGCTCGGATACCCGCTCGGCCGCCCGGACGACCCGGCGCTCCAGACGGCGATTCTCCGCGCCGCCTTCGCCCTCCTCGAACGGCCGGGGCCGCCGCCGGTCCTCGAGGAGCTGCGTCTCCCCTGAGCCCCGCGTGAGCCGCGACGCCCCGCGGCGGATCGTCCTCCTCGGCGCCAGCAACGCCGTCCTCGGCCTGCGCGCCTTCCTCGCCGAGGCTTTGGCGGGAGGGCCCGTCGAGGTCCTGGCGGCCATCGGCCTCGGGCGGGCCTACGGCCTGCCGTCTCTCGTCCTCGGGCGGGGACGGGAGTCGATCCTCTCCTGCGGCCTCTGGCGGGCGCTCGCCGCGGGTCCCTCCCCCGCCGCCGCCCTCGTGACCGACGCCGGGAACGACCTCCTCTACGGCGCGCCGCTCGACGCCGTGTCGCGCGCCGTGGACGAGGCGGTCGCGCGGCTCGCGGGAACGGGGGAGCGCGTCGTGGTCGGCGGGCTGCCGCTCGCGCGTCTCCTCCGGCTCTCCCCCGTCTCCTTCCTCGCCTTCCGGACGCTCCTCTACCCGGGGAGCCCGCTCGGAAGGGAACGCGCGCGTCGCGACCTCCCCGCGCTGGACGAGGCCCTCCGCGCCTCGGCCCTCTCGCGCGGAGCGGCGTTCGTCCCGGCGGAGCCCTCCTGGTACGGCCTCGATCCCGTCCACGTCTCGCGCCGGGCGCGGACGGAGCGATGGCGCTCGCTCCTCCACGCAGCCGGTCTCGGGGCAGCCCCGTCCTCGCCGCCGCCCTTGCCGTCCCGCCCGCGGCTCCTCGGCCTGGAGCCGGAAGCCTCGACCCTCTTCGGCCTCACGCGCCACGTTCCGCAGCCGTCCCTCGGACTGCCGGACGGGAGCTCCCTCTGGCTCTACTGAGACACCCCACGCGGCGTGCTCGATCCACCGAGGCCGGGCGTATCGTCTCCACCGTGGAGCCCCGCCTCGACGATCTCCTCCGCGAGCTCCGGTCCCTCGCCCGAGAGGGAGCGGTCGAGGGGATGGCGCGGTACGGGATCCGATCGGCCGACGTCATCGGCGTGGCCGCGCCCGACCTGAGGCGGATCGCGCGGCGCCTCGGGACGGACGACGCGCTGGCGCGGGCCCTCTGGGCGACCGGGATCCACGACGCGCGCGTGCTGGCCACGATGCTCGCCGACCCCGCCAGGACGACGCCGGCGCGCGCCCTGCGCTGGGCGAAGGACCTCGACAACTGGGCCGTCTGCGACGCCCTCTGCCTCTGCCTCCTCGTCCGCCTCCCCTTCGCGCACGAGCTCTCGGGCGACTGGGCACAGCGGCCGGAGGAGTTCGTGAGGCGGGCCTCCTTCTCGCTCCTGGCGTGCCTCGCCGTCCACGACGAGGAGAGCGGAGACGAGCCGTTCCGGGAAGGCCTGGCCCGGGCGGAGGCCGCCGCCTCGGACGGGAGGACCGCCGTCCGGAAGGCGGTCAACTGGGCGCTCCGGCAGATCGGGAAGCGGAACCCGGCGCTCAACGCCGCGGCCGTCGCCGCCGCCCGGAGGATCCGGGAGCAGGGGACCCCGACCGCGCGCTGGATCGCCTCGGACGCCCTCCGCGAGCTGACGAGCGACGCCGTCGCCCAGCGCCTGGCCCGGCGCCACGAGAGAGCCTGACCCGGCCCTTCCGATCACGGGCCTTCGCGAACGCGAGACCGTGGCACGAAAGGCAAAGCGGAGCACGTCGGTTCGCGGCAAGCGGGCCAGCGAGCGCGAAGCCCGGCGCCCCGAAGTCCCGCCAGACAGGGCACGCGCTGCCGACGCAGGGAGATTCCGGAGGGGCCA
Organism: Acidobacteriota bacterium; assembly: GCA_008363385.1. Lineage (GTDB taxonomy): Bacteria > Acidobacteriota > Thermoanaerobaculia > UBA5066 > UBA5066 > RHKY01. The sequence goes on from RHKY01000002.1 coordinate 96,998, forward strand.
TCGGGCAAGGCCCGATCCGGCGTCACGCGACCGTCGCCGCACACGGCAGAACGTAGAACGGAGGCCTGGCCCTGAAACTCTGAAACTTTGACCCTGAAACTTTGACCCTGAAACTTGTGACCCTGAAACTTGACCCTGAAACTTTCTGAGATTTTGACCCCGGGGTTCCCAGGGTTCCGAGGCGTTGTTCAACAGCCAGCGGGACACTCCCGAGTCCCAAGGTGGACCGTGGCGTACCACTCCGTCTTGCCGCCCCCGAAGGCCACGATCGCCACCGCCGTCTCCTCGAAACACATTGAATCGTCGACCGGCGTCGGTGTGCCCCTGTCGTTCGAGTCGCTCCGGACTCTCAGCTTGCTCCGACGAAGACGTGTTCGACTCGATCCGCAGAGTCGAAGTAGATGTATGCGATCAGATCCGGATCGCGGATGTAGATGAAGACCTTGTTCGTGATCGGGCGCTTCTCGTGCGAATAGCCTCTTTCGTAGTAATCCGCCGGCGCGGTCACCTTCTCGTAGATGCGTTGCGGCTCGCCCAGCGAGCTTCGCACCTCCAGTTCCGTCTTACCTTCCATCGCGCGGAACTGCTGCACAGTGGGATCGCCGCAGAAGTGCCTGTGCAGCACGAACGAGAGGCTCGCGCCGGCGACGATCACGAAGCCGGCAGCGACGAGGATGTTTCGCGCGGTTCTGCTCATGGATAGCACCCCCGGCAACACACATCGACCGGCCGACTTCCGCGAAGCGATTCGAGTCCGCACTTGAGACCGCGATAGTCAGCGAGGAGATCCGCGAACTCAGCATTGCCCGGTCCAAGGAGGTCCTTGACTTCCTTCGCGATTCCGAGGAACGCTGCCACGCCGACTGCCGTTCCGCCCGCGTTCAGCGCTGGACCGCAGATCGTCACCATCAGCCCTGAGATCGCACAGTGCTTGTACTTATCCGACGTGCCCGGCGGGAACGAGTACTGGAGCGTCTGCGCGACCGCATACGCACATGCCGCAACCCGACCTGGCGTCATGGCCGGGACTGGATCGAGACCGAAGGGGTCAAGATAGAGAAAGGGATTGGCCAGCGCGTAGGCGAACGCCGACGTCGCACTCATCTGAGCGAAGGGCCGGCTGACAGTGCCGAACCCCTCCACGACTCGGGGCTGTCCGATGGGATCCGGCTGGGAGTACGCCCCCCACGCGGGCAGGTACCAGCGGAAGACGTTGTAATGGCGTTCCCGGAGCGGGGTCGTCCCGTCCTCCTGCTCCTGCCCCGGGAAGCGCAGGACCCGCCGTGGCGTCAGCCCCCGCTCGTAGAGCGGGACGTAGAGCCGCCCGTACGGCTCGAGTTGCAGCTGGAACGCCAGCGCGCCCGTCGCGCTCGTGCCGGCCACCGGCGTGCCGAGGTGGTCGGTGGCGTACCACTCCGTCTTCCCGCCCCCGAACGCCACGTGCGCCACGGGCGTCTTTCCGAGCCAGACGTAGTCGTCGATCGGCGTCGGGGTGGCGTCCGTGAGGTCCGTCTCGGAGAGCAGCCGCATCTCGGGCGTGTAGAAGAAGTGCCGCCGCAGAGCCGGCGGCCCCCAGACCGTCTTCGTCCGCCTCAGCCCCGTCCCGTCGTAGGAGTACCCCGAGCCCGGGACGACCGAGGCCAGGAGGTTCCGGGCCGAGTACCGCAGCACGAGCGAGCCGGTCCCCGTCACGTTCCCCACCTCGTCGTGCGTCACCACCGCCGGGTTCCCGTCCTCCGTCACCGACGTCAGGAGGGGCGTCGTCCCCTGGTACGAGAACGTGGCCGTCCGCGAGGCCCCCAGCCTCAGCGTCAGCAGGTTCCCCATGGCGTCGTACGTGTAGCCGTCCGCCGAGTCCGTCCCCCACAGACCCGGCGCTTGGGCCGTCGTCAGGCGGTTCAGGTCGTCGTAGGCGAACGTGCGGGCTCCGAACCCGCTCACGCTCTCGGTGACCGACGTGACGTTCCCTGTCCCGTCCGGGGTGAGCGTCTGGTCGAAGAGGACCGGCCCCGACGGCGTCCTCTCCAGACGGTTCCCCACCGGGCGGTAGGAGGCGTCGTACGTCGTGGTCTGGAGCGTGCCGTTGGACATCGCGAGCGTCCGCCGGGGGCCGAAGGGAGCGTAGGTCGCCGAGTCAACGTAGGGCTGGGCGGCAGGCACCGAGGCGGCCGCAGATAGCGGCCGGTCGGCGAAGTCGTACGTGTAGTCCACCACCCGCCCCGAAGGGTACGCCACCCGCGTCCGGTTGCCGTTGGCGTCGTAGGCGTAGCCCTGGAGGTAGGGGGTGGAGGAGAGGCTCCGGCCCTCCTGCCGGAGGAGCCCCCGGCGCTCGTAGAAGTAGCCGACGGAGCCGGCCGGGTCGGTCATGGTGTTCAGACGTCCACGCCCGTAGCCCTCCTTGTCGTCGTACGTGTACGTCACCGTCTCGGTGGTGTACCCGACCCGCGTGGACACCGCCGAGGTGACCCGGCCCGCGGCGTCGTACGCCCGCGTCGTCGTGGCGCCGTTGGCGTCGCTCGAGGTCAGGAGGTTGCCGCTCGCGTCGTAGGTGTACGTCGTGGTGCCCGAGACGGGGCTCGTCTGACGCTGGAGGCGCCCGAAGTCGTCGTAGACGTGGGTGGTGGTGGTGCCGTTGGGGTCGTCGACGCTCGTCAGGTTGTCGTGGGCGTCGTAGCCATAGCCGGTGACGACGTCCGGGCCTTCGGCGAGACCCTGCTTCTGCGTGACGGACGCGAGCCGGTGCCGCTCGTCGTACCCGTAGACGACGTTGGGGTCGACATGGCGCTCGTCGCGGACCTTCCAGAGGAGCCCGTCGGCGTCGTAGTTGTACGAGAGGCTCGAGGCGTCAGGGTGGACGACCTGGTGGAGCCGGGCCTTGTTGTCGTATGTGAAGCTCTCCGTCCGCGCCGTGGTCCAGGAGGCGCAGGTCGAGGCCGGGACGTCACACCCCTGGGCGTCTTCCGTGACCGTGTGTCCCATGTCGTCCAGGACGTAACGGAGCCTCTCGACCTGGTTGGAGGAGAAGTCGAGGCGGGTGGTGGTGAGGAGCCGGTTGGTGCCGTCCTCGTATCCATAGGAGATGACGTTGCCGCGGGGCAGGGTCGTCGACGTCAGACGGTCCCTCCCGTCGAAGGCGTACATCGTGACGTAGTCGGCCGGCTCGTCCGGGTCGTCCACGGGCTTGCGCGAGATGCGGCGCGTCACTCTCCCTCGCCCGTCGCTGACGAGGTCCGTGACCACGCCATTGGGGTCGGTCGTGTGCCGGGCCGTGCCGAAGTCGTCGTAGTCGTCGTAGGTGGTGACGTTGCCGGCGGGGTCCGTGAGGTGAGAGGGCCGTCCACGACGCGAAGGCGTGTCCCCCGTCCCGTAGTACTCGTAAGTCGTGACGTCCGCTGCGTCGGTCCTCGGGCCGTCCACCTAGAGGAGCCGGTGGGCCGCGTCGAAGGTAGTCGTGGTGGTGTACGTCGTCGGCGAGACGTCGGCGGGGTCGAGGTACCCCGACTCGACCCGGGTCAGGACGGTCTCTCCGCCGCTCCAGCTCCAGGTGGTCGACCTCGTGGCCGGCGAGTCCTTGACGACCGACGGGAGGATCTCCTTGGTCCGGAAGCGGGGCCAGGACGGATAGGTGTACTCGTACGTCGTCGTTCGCGCGCGCCCGGTCCCGAAAGCCTCGGTCGCCGTCAGGACGTTTCCGTTGCCGTCGTAGGTGTAGGTCGTGACGTGGCCGGCACCGTCGGTCTTCGAGAGAAGGCGGTTGTCTGCGGAGTAGGTCATGACCTGCGTATCGCCGTCCGCTCCGCCGCAGGTGGCGCACGGCCCGTCGACCTGGAGCGGCAGGTACCGGCCTCCCTGGTAGGTCAGGGTGAAGATCGAGGTCTGGCTCGTGGTCGGCGTCAGGTAGTGCCGGACCCGACTCTGCCCGGAGATCGGCACGTCGTACTCGACTGTGACGAGATCCCTGGCTGCCTGGGCGAACGAGCTGAGGCCGCGATTGGGGGCGGCGGTCTCGTACGTGTGCCCCTCCAGGAGGGCGGACGCCTCGTCCCGGACGGCGGTCAGGAGGCGAACGGTCCCTCCCGCGTCGGCCTGGTACTCGAGCGTCCGCCAGGGTGTGCCGCCCGTGTGGATCGGGTCGTAGATCCTCTCGAGACGGGCCGGGGTCCCGGCGTACTCGAAGCGCCAGAGGCCGGTCGAGGGGAGGGAGATCCCGGTCAGGAGTCCCGAGGTGTAGGACAGGGTCACCTGTCGGCCGACCGAGTCCGTGATCGCCGTCAGATCGGAGCCGGTGTACGTACCAGTGATGGCGTTGCCCCACCGGTCGGTCGTGGACTTCCAGCGCCCTGTGGCGGCGTCGAAGGCGGTGACGGTGCCGTCGAGGTCGGTGAGTCGGTACTCGCCGCCGACGAGCGTGACCGTCCCGCGCAGCTCGGCGGGACGTGAGGCGTTCCAGACGCCGCCGTTCTGGGTGTACTCGTGCTCTTCCCCCTCGGGCGTGAGGTGGAAGAGCCTGTTCGTGGACGGGATGGGCTTGAGGATCTGGGCGAAGGGGTGGATCCAGCCGACCCCGGCGGGGCTGGGCACGAGAGACGGGTAGATCGGCTGCGAGCTGTGGTAGCTGAGGCTGAAGCTCAGCGAGAGCGGGGCCTGCGCCAGGGTGAAGAGGGGAAGGCTCATCGAGACGTCGCCGGAGCCGACGTTGATCGGCTTGCCCACGCCAGGCGCCGGCGCGCCTCCCCCGCCGTCGGCCGGGCACTTCCCACGGTCGGGCGGGGGGCACGGGGCGGACGGGGCGGTGAGCAGCTGCAAGCCCGTACTGTCGGTCATCGGGAAGAGGGCCCAGCTCGACTGGTACCTGATGCGAGCCTCGTACTCGCCCGAGCTCCCGCACGGGACGTCGACGCCCGTGTCCCATGTCCCTTTCTCGTAGTACAGGAACGCGTGAGCGAGGGAGGTCTCGCCAGGCCCCAGCAGGCTGAGCCGATTCGCCGCGAGCTCGGCGGTGTTCGTACACGTGTAGAACGGCGGCCAGTCCCCCGTGTCGACGCAGTAGTAGTTCGGGGCGTCGTAGTCGACGAGGATCCGCGTCCCGGCCAGGCGAAACGTGACGACGGGGCTGGGGCCGTCCCACGGTGGAGCCGAGCAGGTGCCACAGTTGGGTCGGGCGCCCGTCGGGAACGGTCCCGGATGGCATCCCGACTGTGAGCTCTCCAGCGCGGTCCGGATCTGGGTCGTGTGCGAGCCGAGGTTCGGGTCGAGCCAGTACGCCGGGCCGGAAGCATCCGGGAAGCACTGCTCGTCCTGAGTCGTGCAGGGGCTGTCCGGGAGCTGGAGGCCGCCGTTCGGGCAAGCCTGCGCGAGGAGGTGGGGCGCGCGAAGCAGCGCTGAGGCGAGAAACAGCGAACAGCCGATCCAGCAACCCCGGCGGAATACGCGTGACTCGGGGTGTCGCATCGTCACTCCTCCGGAGTCGTGGAACCGGTCAGGGCCGAAGCCATTCACCGGCCCGCATTCCGCACCCTTCGGCCGACGGCCGAGCGGTCTCCTGGCCTGAAGTACCGGAAGAGGCCAGGGCTTCTCGCCTTGCGGCCTGGTTTCTCTGAACTGGCCTGCCCGGCCCACGTTCTCGGCATTCCTTCCCCAGCCCCGAGACGCCGTGGCGGCGCTCGTCCGACACACGAATCACCAGGTCGGTCCTCCCGGGCTTCTTCGCGGAATCGTCGCTACCGGCGACTTCTCGGTGGGAATGTGTGGCAGCGGCCGGCCCGGAGACCATGAATCGATTGGCTCACGCGTCGTCCATCCGAATGATCCATTGAGCTCCCGCGATCGGACGTCGTCGCGGAGACCCGCTCTCCGGCCTAGCCCAGCCCCGACGCGGTCCGGTCCCTCAGGATCTCCAGCGCCTTGGCGCCGATGTCGCGGCGAAAGTGCTTCCCGTCGTAGCGGATCGTCTCCGAGGCGCGGATCGCCTTGCGGAGGGCTTCCGAGAGGCCGCGCGCGCGGGCGCAGACGTTCAGGACCCTTCCGCCGGCCGTCACGAACTTCCCGTCGGTCGTCCTCGCCGTCCCGGCGTGGAAGACGAAGGTCCCCTCCTCGGCGCAGGCCTCCTCGATCCCCTCGATCAGCTTGCCGCGCTCGAACGGCCCCGGGTAGCCCTCGGCCGAGAGGACGAGGCAGGCCCCGGCCTCCTTCTTCCAGACCGGCTTGACGGCCGGGTCGAAGGCGCCCTTGGCCGAGGCGACGAGGTACGGGAGGAGGTCGTCCTCCATCCGGATCAGGATCGACTGCGTCTCGGGGTCCCCGAACCGGACGTTGAACTCGAGGACGAGCGGGTTCAGGCCGTTCTCCAGCGTCAGGCCGACGAAGAGGAGGCCGCGGAAGGTCCTCCCCTCCTGCGCCATCCCCTTCAGCGTCGGCTGGACGATGTCGGTCAGGACGTCCCGGGCGGTCCCGGCGTCGAGGAGGACCGAGGGGGAGTGGGATCCCATCCCGCCCGTGTTCGGCCCCCGGTCTCCGTCGAAGACGCGCTTGTAGTCCTTCGCCGTGGCGAGCGGGATCGCCTTCTCGCCGTCGCAGAGGACCATGAAGGTGACCTCGTCGCCGTCGACGAAGCGCTCCACCAGGACCCGGTTCCCGGCGGAGCCGAAGACCCGGTCCTCGAAGAAGAGCTTCAGCGCCCGCTCGGCCTCGGCGCGGTCGTGGACGACGACGACCCCCTTGCCCGAGGCCAGGCCGTCGGCCTTGAAGACGCACGGGACCCCGAACCGCTTCAGGGCCGCCTCGGCCTCCAGGCGCGAGGTGCAGACCTCGGCGTCGGGCGTCGGGATGCCGTACTTCTTGAGGAACGACTTGGAGAAGACCTTCGACCCCTCCAGCTCGGCGGCGAGCTTGTTCGGGCCGAAGGCCAGGAGCCCCCGCTTGGTCAGCTCGTCCACGAGGCCGAGCGCCAGCGGCAGCTCAGGGCCGACGACCGTCAGGTCGACCCGCATCTTCTCGGCGAAGTCGGCCAGCTCCACGATGTCCGACACCCCGATCGGGAAGCAGGTGGCGAGCTGGCCGATCCCGGCGTTGCCCGGGGCGCAGAAGATCTCCTTGACGCCCGGGGACTGGGAGAGCTTCCAGACGAGCGCATGCTCCCGCCCGCCGGAACCGACGACGAAGACTCTCATGGCCTCCGGGGATCTTCCCGCCGGGGGCCGGGGAGTTCAAGAGGTCCTTTCGTCCGGCGTCCTTGACGGGCCGGTGACGAATCCCTACAGTCCGCCGACAATCCAGTCTGTCGGGGGGACGCCCCGGGCTCTTTGACCAGTGTTTCATCCAGAGCGGCGGAGGGACGGGCCCGTCGATGCCGCGGCAACCGGTCTCCGGGGTCTCCCCGGCGACGCCAGGTGCCAACTCCCGCCCCGGGGGACCGGGGAGAGATGAGACCGAGGCCGAACCGGCGCCGCCCCTGGCGGCACGCCCCTTCGTCCTCGGAGGGACGTGTCGCATGAAGAAGAGGGACATCCGCGAACGCCTGGCCGGCGAGGTCCTCCTCGCCGACGGGGCCATGGGTTCGCTCCTGGTCTCGCGGGGGGCCCCGCCCGACAGCCCCCGCTCCCCCATCTGCCTGACGACCGCGTCGCTCGTCCGCGAGATCCACGACGACTACATCGGGGCGGGCGCGCAGATCCTGACGACGAACACCTGGGACGCCAACCGGGTCAAGCTCGCCCGGTTCGACTGGGCCGACTCGCTCGAGAAGATCAACCGCGCCGCCGTCCGGATGGCCCACGAGGCCGCCGAGGGGGAGTACGTCTACGTGGCGGGGGACGTCGGCCCGCTCGGCGAGCTGGTCAAGCCGTACGGGACGCTGACGAAGGCGCAGGTCCGGGAGCTCTTCGCCGAGCAGATCCGGATCCTCCTGGAGGAGCGGGTCGACCTCCTCCTCTTCGAGACCTTCTCCTCCACGCTCGAGGCCGTCGAGGCGGTCCGGGCCGCCCGGGAGCTCTCCGCGGAGGTCCCGATCCTGGCCTCGATGACGTTCCTCGCCGACGGGAAGACCCCGTTCGGCGCCGACGCGGCCGAGGCGCTCCAGGCCCTCCACGACGCCGGGGCGGACGTGGTCGGGATGAACTCCACCATCGGGCCGCAGGAGTCGCTGGAGGTCTTCCAGCGGGTCGTCCCGTACGTCCCGGCGCCCGTCTCGGTCATGCCGACGGCGGGATACCCGTGGCTGGTCGCCGGGCGGATGGTCTACCCGGCCACCCCCGACTACTTCCGCGACCTGGCCCGGGAGTTCGTCAAGGGGGGCGTGGCGGTCCTGGGCGGGTGCCAGGGGACCGGCCCGGAGCACGTCGCGGCGATGGCCCGCGAGGTCGTCGGCAAGCCCCGCCGGCACGTCGCCCACCTGGAGGCGGCCGTCCCCGCCGAGGTCCCCCCGCAGGTGGCGCCCGGCCTGGAGACCTCGGCCCTCAAGCGGCGTCTGGCCGACCCGGAGGCCTTCGTCGTCACGGTCGAGATCGAGCCGCCCCGGGGCACCGACGCCTCGGCCGCCGTGGACGGGGCGCGCCTCCTGAAGGGGTTCGGCGTGGACGGGATCAACGTCACCGACAACCCGATGGCGCGCCTCCGCATGTCCTCGATCGCCGTCGCCCACCTCGTCAAGAAGGAGACGGGGGCCGAGGCGGTCTTCCACTACTCCCCTCGCGACCGGAACGTCCTCGGAATCCAGTCGGACCTGCTGGGGGCGGCGGGCCTGGGGATCAAGGCGCTCCTCGTCGTGGGAGGAGACCCGCTGAAGATCGGCGACTACCCGCAGGGCAAGCACGTCGGCGAGGTCGACACTCTCGGCCTCCTCCGGATCGTCAAGGGCCTGAACCAGGGGGTCGACATGGCCGGCGGGCCGATCGGCTCCTCGACCTCCTTCGCCATCGCCTGCGCGGCGAACCCGGCGGCGCCGGGGCTGGACGTGGAGATCCAGAAGCTCCAGGCCAAGGTGGAGTCGGGCGCCACGTTCGCCCAGACGCAGCCCGTCTTCGACCCGGCCGCGCTCGACCGCTTCTACGCCCGGCCAGAGTCGCGCCTGATCCCGGTCCTCGTCGGCCTCGTGCCGCTGAAGAGCCTGAAGCAGGCGCTCTACTTCGCCAACGAGGTCCCCGGGATGCACGTCCCCGAGACGGCGATCGCGCGGATGCGCGCCGCCGCCGAGAAGGGGCCGGAGTTCGAGCGCGAGGAGGGGGTGCTCCTGGCCATCGAGCTGGCGAGGGCCATCGCCGAGCGCGCCCGGGGCCTCCACCTGATGCCGATGGCCCGGTACGACGTCGTCAAGCGGATCCTCGCCGAGCTCCCCGCGCGGGGGAGGGCCGAGGGAAGCCCGGCGGGAGGCGGCCGGTGACCCGGGGCGCCTCCTCCGCCGAGCGGCTCCGCCACCTGATGGCCGAGCGGATCCTCGTCCTGGACGGCGCGATGGGGACGATGATCCAGACGTACCGGCTCGACGAGGCCGGCTACCGTGGAGAGCGCTTCCGCGACTGGCCGCGGGACCTGAAGGGGAACAACGACCTCCTCGTCCTGACCCGTCCCGAGGTCGTCCGGGAGATCCACCGGAAGTACCTGGAGGCGGGCGCGGACCTGATCGAGACGTGCACGTTCAACGCCAACGGCGTCTCGATGGCCGACTACGGGATGGAGGGGCTGGTCCGCGAGATGAACGCCGCGGCGGCCCGCCTGGCCCGCGAGTCCGTCGACGCCTTCGTCGCCGCCTCGCCCGGGCGCGAGGCCTTCGTGGCCGGCTCGATCGGGCCGACGAACGGGACCCTCTCGCTCGCGGTCGACGTCTCGAGCCCGGGGAAGCGCGAGAGGAGCTTCCCGGAGTTCGTCGCGGCCTACGCCGAGCAGGTGCGCGGCCTCCTCGACGGGGGCGTCGACGCCCTCCTCGTGGAGACCGTCTTCGACACGCTCGTGGCCAAGGCCGCCCTCTTCGCGATCGAGGAGGTCTTCGAGGAGACCGGGTGCCGCGTCCCGGTGATGGTCTCCGGGACGATCACGGACCGGAGCGGCCGGACCCTCTCGGGGCAGCTCGTGGAGGCCTTCTGGAACTCCGTCTCGCACGTGCCGCTCCTGTCCGTCGGCCTCAACTGCGCCCTCGGCGCCTCCGAGATGCGGCCGTACGTCGAGGAGCTCTCCGCCATCGCCCCGGTCTACGTCACGGCCTACCCCAACGCGGGCCTCCCGAACGCCTTCGGCGGCTTCGACCAGACACCCGAGATGATGGCCAGCGACCTCCACGGCTTCGCCGCCGAGGGGTGGGTGAACCTCGTCGGCGGCTGCTGCGGGACGACCCCCGCCCACATCGCCGCCATCGCCGCGGCCGTGAAGGGGCTCGCCCCCCGGAAGGTCCCCACGGTCCCGCGGTACACGCGCCTGTCGGGGCTGGAGCCGCTGACGATCGGCCGCCCGGTGGCGTCCGAGGTGGAGGGCGGGACCCCGCGCGGCGCCTCGGGAAGCTCCGCCCCGTTCGTCGTCGTCGGCGAGCGGACCAACGTGACCGGCTCGCCCGCCTTCGCCAGGCTGGTCGCCGCCGGGAAGTGGGAGGAGGCGCTGGGCGTCGCCCGCCAGCAGGTGGAGGGGGGCGCCAACGTCCTGGACGTCTGCATGGACGAGGGGCTCCTGGACGGCCCCGTCGCGATGCGGACGTTCCTGAACCACCTCTCGGCCGACCCGGAGATCGCGCGGATCCCGGTGATGATCGACAGCTCCAGCTGGGAGGTGATCGAGGCGGGCCTCCAGTGCCTCCAGGGCAAGGGGGTCGTCAACTCCCTCTCCCTCAAGGACGGCGAGGCGGCCTTCGTCGCCCGGGCGAGGCGGGTGCGGCGGTACGGGGCCGCCGTCGTCGTGATGGCCTTCGACGAGGAGGGGCAGGCGACGACCGCCGAGCGCAAGCTCGAGGTCTGCCGCCGCGCCTACCGGATCCTGACCGAGGAGGTCGGCTTCCCGCCCGAGGACGTCGTCTTCGACCCGAACGTCCTGACGGTCGGGACCGGGATCGAGGAGCACGCCGGGTACGGCGTCGCGTTCGTCGAGGCGGTGAGGCGGATCAAGGCCGAGCTGCCGTACGCGAAGACCTCGGGCGGCGTCAGCAACGTCTCCTTCGCCTTCCGCGGCCACCGGCGCGTCCGCGAGGCGATGCACGCGGCCTTCCTCTACCACGCCGTGGCCGCCGGCCTCGACATGGGGATCGTCAACGCCGGGCAGCTGGAGGTCTACGAGGAGGTCCCGAAGGAGCTCCTGGAACACGTGGAGGACGTCCTCCTCGACCGGAGGCCCGACGCCACGGAGCGCCTCGTCGCCTTCGCCGAGCGGATGAAGCGGGAGGAGGCCGGCGCCCCGGCGGCGGCCGCGGCCGGCGAGACGTGGCGGAAGGGGACCGTCGAGGAGCGGCTCTCGCACGCCCTGGTCAAGGGGATCCCGGACCACGTCGAGGCCGACGTCCTGGAGGCGCTCGCCGCGTACGGCCGCCCGCTGGCGGTGATCGAGGGGCCGTTGATGGCCGGGATGAGCGTCGTCGGCGAGCTCTTCGGGCAGGGGAAGATGTTCCTCCCCCAGGTCGTCAAGAGCGCGCGCGTCATGAAGAAGGGGGTCGCCGCCCTGACGCCGTACCTGGAGGCCGAGAAGGCCGCGGGGACGTCGCAGGGGAAGATCGTCCTGGCCACGGTGAAGGGGGACGTCCACGACATCGGGAAGAACATCGTCGGCGTCGTCCTGGCCTGCAACGGCTGGGAGGTGGTCGACCTCGGCGTGATGGTCGGAGCCGACGCGATCCTGAAGAGGGCGCGGGAGGAGGGCGCCGACCTCGTCGGCCTCTCCGGCCTGATCACCCCCTCGCTGGAGGAGATGGCCCACGTCGCCCGCGAGATGGAGCGGCAGGGGATGCGCGTCCCGCTCCTGATCGGGGGCGCCACCACCTCGCCGGCCCACACCGCCGTCAAGCTCGCCCCGGCCTACTCGCGTCCCGTCGTCCACGTGGCGGACGCGAGCAAGGCCGTCGGCGTCGCCTCCGCCCTCAAGAGCGAGGAGCGGCGCGGGGCCTTCCTCGCCCGGAACGAGGCGCTCCAGGAGGAGCTCCGCAAGGAGCACGCCCGGCGCTCCGAGAAGCCGCTCCTTCCGATCGCCGAGGCTCGCCGCCGGCGCCTCGCCCTCGACTGGGCGGGGTACGAGCCTCCGGCCCCTTCCTTCACCGGCGTCCGGGTCGTCGAGGACGAGCCGCTCGAGGGGCTCCTCCCCTACGTCGACTGGTCCCCGTTCTTCCACGCCTGGGAGATCCGGGGGCGGTATCCCGCGCTCCTCGACGAGCCGGAGACGGGGGCGAGGGCGCGCGAGCTCTTCGACGACGCCCGGCGCCTCCTCGACGAGATCGTCGGGCGGAAGCTCCTGTCGGCGCGTGCCGTCTGGGGCTTCTTCCGCGCGGAGTCGGACGGGGAGGACGTCCACCTCCGCGGCGACGCGGGGCAGGCGCCTCCGCTCGCCACGCTCCACGGCCTGCGCCAGCAGATGGAGAAGCCCGAGGGGCAGCCGAGCCTCTCGCTCACCGACTTCGTGGCCCCGGCGGGCAAGGGTCTCGCCGACCACGTCGGCCTCTTCGCCGTCACCGCGGGGCACGGCCTCCCCGAGCTCGTCGAGAGGTACGAGAGGGACCACGACGACTACTCGGCCCTCCTCGTGAGGGCCCTGGCCGACCGGCTCGCCGAGGCCTACGCCGAGCTCCTCCACAAGCGGGCCCGCGAGGCCTGGGGGTACGGCACGAGCGAGGCGCTCACGCACGAGGACCTGATCCGGGAGCGGTACCGCGGGATCCGCCCCGCCCCCGGCTACCCCGCCCAGCCCGACCACACGGAGAAGCTCGCCATCTGGCGCCTCCTCGACGTGGAGCGCAAGGCCGGGATCACGCTGACCGAGAGCCTCGCGATGGTCCCGGTCTCCTCGGTCTGCGGGCTCTACCTCTCGCACCCGGAAGCGAGGTACTTCGGGGTGGGGCGGCTGGGGCGCGACCAGGTCGAGGACTACGCCCGCCGGAAGGGGGTCTCCCTCGCCGAGGCCGAGCGCTGGCTCGCCCCGAACCTCGGCTACGAGCCGGGAGCGCGGGGACCTTCTCAGTAGACGGTCGCAGAGCCGCCCGGGCGGACGCGGCGTAGCCGGACGCCGTTCGCGGGTCCGCATTCCAGGACCCAGAGGGTCCCGTCCCGCTCCGCGAGGCCCCCGGTCGGTGACCAGGGCCAGCGGGAGCGGACGGCCACGGAGACTCTACCGTCGGCGAGTACCCTCTTGACGACCCGCCGGGCGGGGACGGCCACGTAGACGTCGCCGTCGCCGCCGAGCCACAGCCCCATCACGTCGTGACGGAAGAGCCACGGCGGCCGGAGGCGGCGCTCCGCGAGGTTTCGTGCGATCGCTCCCGTCTTCCCCTCCGCCGTGACGCGGAGGAGGTCGCCGTCGTCGACGAGGTACAGGGTCCCCTCCGGCGACACGGCCATCCACCGGACGTCCCGGAACGGCCCCTCCGAAAGGACGGATTCCGTGCCGTCCGGCTTCCTCTTCACGAGACGGGTGGCGGCTCCCCGGTCCGCTCGGTACTGGTTCCCCCTGGCATCCCGGACGAAGCTGACCTCGGTCCGGAACCCCTCGCGGGGCGGGTCGAACGTGACGGTGCCGTCCGGCGAGCGGCGCCAGAGCCGATGCCCCCACTTCCCGGTGGCGTCCCCCTCGTACCAGAGGTGCTCGCCGTGAAGGGTGCCGGCGGCGTCCAGGAGGAGCTCGTGCGTGTGGACGCCTTCGACGGCGACGGACTTCGTGCCGTCCGGCGCGACCCGGAACACTCTCTTCAGGTCGGAGTAGAAGACGTTGCCCCGCCCGTCCCGGACGACGGCGACCGGCGGGTGCGCCGGGGACGGCGAAGCCCAGAGCGAGACCACGAGGAGGAGGAATCGAGAGGAATCCCGCAACCGCGCCTCCTGAAGAAGGAGACGCCGGTCGGGATCGCGGCGTTAGCGGGGGCCGGGCGTCGAAGGGGCCGCCTCCCGGCCGGCGCGTCGGCAGGGGTGCCCCCGATCGGCGACCGCCCTTGGAACCTCGGTGCCGGTCGACTACTCTCCGGCCGCCCGTTCACGCGATGACGTCCTTCTCCTCTGTCTCCTGGGCTCTCGCCGGGGCCACCGTCGTCTCCGGGGCGCTGGCCACGGCCGGAGCCGCGCGCGGCGCGCGACACCTCGTCCACGTCTTCAAGCCGCTCGCCACGGCCCTCCTCGTCGCCCTGGTGCTCCTCGCCCCGGCGCCCCCGTCCGAGCGCTACCGCCTCCTCCTGGCCGGAGGGCTCCTCTTCTCCCTCGCCGGCGACGTCTTCCTGATGCTCCCGGAGGAACGCTTCCTCGCGGGCCTCGGCTCGTTCCTCGCCGCCCACGTCCTCTACGCCGCCGCGTTCCTCGGAACGGAGGGGGCGGCCGCCCGCTTGGCCCCGGCGCTCGGGGCCTACCTCCTCGTCGCCGCGCTCCTCGTCCGCTGGCTCTGGGCGGGCGTCCCGCCGCGCCTTCGCGGACCGGTCGCCGTCTACGCGGCGGCGCTCTCGACGATGGCCGCCAGCGCGCTCGCCCGCGCGCTCACGACGGGAGGCTCCGGAGCCTGGGCGGCCGCGACGGGAGCCCTCGTCTTCGTCGCGTCCGACGCCCTCCTGGCCGCCGACCGCTTCCGGGGCCCGATCCGCCACGCCCGCCCCGCCGTCCTGGGAACCTACTACGCCGCCCAGCTGGCCATCGCCCTCTCGGCCACGCTCCCGAGCTGAGCCGGGCAGCCTCGCAGCGGCGCAGGGGGGATCACCACGTCGTCGACCCCCCTGATCCACGTCCCGGGGGGTAGCCGCGCAGCGGCGCAGGGGGGATCGACACGCTGTCGACCCACCTGATCCACGTCCCGGGGGGTAGCCGCGCAGCGGCGCAGGGGGGATCGACACGCTGTCGACCCCCCTGATCCACTTCAGAACAGCTTGAACGTCACCCCGATCGTCCCGGCCCAGTAGTCGCCCTGGTAGTTCTCGAGGAGGGCGCTGCCGAGCCCCTCGGCGTCCTGGACGTCCAGGAAGACGAACCGGACGTCGCCGTTCAGGGTGACCCGCCCCGAGAGCTTGACGTCGACCCCCGCCCCGGCGTGGGCGGACCACTTCTTCTCGGTCACCGTCCCCTGGACGGGGCCCTCGGCCTCCAGCCGGACGCTGCTGTACGTGCCGCCGCCCAGGACGTAGACCCCGAACTTCGGGAGCTTGATCGGGTAGATCATCAACGACGCCTGCAACGGGACGTTCTTGATGTCGATCGACTGCGCCGTCGTGACGTCGACCGTGTCCGTGTAGTACGAGGCGCGCCCCTCGGCCGCGATCAGCCAGAGGAGGTGGACGCGCACCTGCGCCCCTCCGAGGAACCGCTGCCCGTCCCCGTCGGTGACGCCGACGAGGCCGCCGTGGATCCCGAGGTCGAGCGAGAAGCCGTCGCCGCCGGCGAGCGCGGCAGGCGCGAAGGCGAGGAGGGCGAGGAGGAGGGCGAGGGGCGCGAGCTTCGACGTCGTCTTCATCGTTCTCTCTTCTCCCGGCGAAGTGCCGCGGCAGGCTAGCACGGGCCGGCAGCGCGAGAGAGCCCCGTCGGGTAGCCTTCCGGCGTGAGACGCGCCGCGCCCCTCCTCGCGCTCGGGGCCCTCCTGGCCGGGTCCGCGCCCGCCGTCGCCCCCGCCGCCGGCCGGGGTGCCGCTCTCCCTGCCCGGGCGATGGCGGTCACCGTCGACGACCTGCCGGTCGTCCGCGAGGACGAGGGGCTCGACGGGGCGCGGCAGACGACGGACGCCCTCCTCGGGGCGCTCTCGGCCCACGGCGCGAAGGCCGTCGCCTTCGTCAACGAGTCCAAGCTGGGCGAGGGGCCTTCCCGCGCGGCCCGGGTGGAGCTCCTCGCCCGGTGGCTCTCGGCCGGGCACCTCCTCGGGAACCACACCGCGACGCACCCCGACCTGAACGTCACGCCGCTCGACGCCTACCAGCGCGACGTCGTGGAGGGAGAGCGGACCTTCCGGCCGCTGATGGAGGCGTGGGGACGCCGCGAGCTCTGGTTCCGCCACCCGATGACGCACACCGGGGAGACGGCCGAGGTCCGGGGCGGCCTCGAGCGGTTCCTCGCCGGCCGCGGCTACCGCGTCGCCCCGTTCTCGATCGAGAACGCCGACTACGTCTTCGACGCTCTCCGCGCCGCCGCCTGCCGGAAGGGCGACGTCGCGCTGGCCGGCCGGCTCCTGTCCGCCTACCTCGACCAGACGCTGGCAGCGACCCTCTTCGCCGAGGCGCTCTCGGTGGAGCTCTTCGGCCGCGAGGTCCCGCACGTCCTCCTCCTCCACGCCAACGGCCTGAACGCCGAGGCCCTCCCCGCGATCCTCGGGGGGCTCGCCTCGCGCGGCTACAGGTTCGTCCCGCTCGACGAGGCGCTGGCCGACCCGGCCTGGTCGACCCCCGACGGCTACGTCGGCCGCTCCGGGCCTTCCTGGCTCCACCGGTTCGCGGTGACGCTCGGCGCCCCTTCGAGGATGGCCGAGGAGCCCGACCCGGCGCGCTGGGTCCTCGACCTCTGGAACGCGCGGCGGAGGTGAGGCCCGTGAGACGCCCGCCCGAATCCGCCCCGCCCCTCCTCGCCCTGCTCGCCCTCCTCCTGGCGGTCCTGCCGCCGGCCTCCTCCCGGGCGGACGAGCCCCCCGGCGCCCCCGCCCCGGGGCGGCTCGCGCCGCGTGTCCCCTGCGCCGCGCTGCCGGGCACCTCCTACGCGCTCTACCTTCCGCCGGGCTTCACGACGGAGCGGAGGTGGCCGGTCCTCCTCCTCCTCGACGCGCGCGGGCGCGGCGCCGAGGCGGCCGGGCCGTTCGTCCCGGCGGCGGGGCGCCTCGGCCTCGTCCTGGCGAGCTCGAACGACTCCATGAGCGACGGGCCGCTCGACCCGACGCTGAAGGCGCTCGTCGGGATGCTGGACGACGTCCGGCGCCGGTTCGCCGCCGACGACTCGCGCCTCCTCTTCGGCGGATTCTCGGGCGGGGCGCGGGCGGCGGCCTTCTTCGCCAACGTGGCGAAGCTGCCGGTGGCGGGCCTCCTCCTGGCCGGCGCCGGGCTCGCCGAAGGGCAGGACCCGAAGACGGCGAAGCCCGTCCCGGTCTTCGCGACGGTCGGGGAGACCGACTTCAACTACTACGAGGTTCGCCACCTCGGCCGCGCGCTCCAGGCACGGGGCGTCCCCGCCCGCGTGGCGGTCTTCGACGGCGGGCACGAGTGGCCCCCCGAGCCGGTTGCAGCCGAGGCTCTCGCCTGGCTCGTCCGGACGGCTGCGCGGATCCCGGGCGAGGAGCCCGGAGCCGGGCCCACCGTCCCGCCGTCGGTCCGGCGGCGCGAGGAGCGGGAGCGGAAGGAGCTGGAGGACCGCCTCGCGCTCCTTGTGAAGCTCGTCGAGGGGAGCGGGACGGAGTCCGCTGCCAGGGTCGCGCGGAAGCTCGGCGTGGAGGAGCTGAAGCGGGCGAGGTCCTCCGCCAGCCGCGAGGAGCGCCTCTTCGCCGAGCGAACCCTCTTCGCCCTCCGGGTGAGGGCCTCCTTCTACCTCCCCTCCGAGCTGGAGGCGGCGGGCCGCCCCGACCGCGCGGCCCTCTCCCGCGCGGTGGCCGCGGAGATCGGCCCGGGAGCCCCGGCGCATCCGGCTCCTTCCGGGGCGCCGACACCCCTGCCGTAGAATCCGCGCACAACCCGTCTCGGTCTCGCGCCGAAAGGAGCTCTGGATGCGTCTGTTCCCGCGCTCGTCCGCCGTCCCCGTGCGCCCGCTCGCCATGGCGGCGCTCGCGCTCCTCCTCCCGGCGCACGTCCTCGCCCAGCCGGCCAACGACGCCTGGGCCAATCGGGAGGCGATCGCCTCGCTCCCGTTCTCGGACACCGAGGCCGCCATCGGCTCGGCGACAGTCGAGGCGAGCGACCCGATCGTCGTCTGCCGGCTCGGGCCGGCGTCGCAGGGGGGGAACACCGTCTGGTACACGTACACGACCGGTGCCTCGACGCAGTACGTGAACATCTCGACCGCCGGGAGCGACTACGACACGATGATCAGCGTCTACACCGGCTCGCCCGGGAGCTTCGAGCTCGTCGCCGGCGGGTGCAACGACGACGGGGCCCCGAGCGCCCCCCGGTCGCGGATCAACGGGCTCAGGCTGAGTCCGGGGACGACGTACTCGATCGAGGGGGCGCGCTTCAGCCCGAGCGCCGCGGCCGCGTCGTGGCAGCTCGTGGTGACGACGGCTCCGCTCTACACCGTCACCAAGACGGCGGACACCGCCGACGGAGTCTGCGACGCCGACTGCTCGCTGCGGGAGGCCGTGGGGGCGAGCAACGCGAGCCCGGGAGCGGTCCTTCTCGGCGCGCAGACGTACACGCTCACGATCCCCGGGGCCGGCGAGGACCTCGACGCCACGGGCGACCTCGACGTCCGGAGCGGGATGGGGGTCTACGGAGCGGGCCCGGACCTCACGAAGATCGACGCCGGCGCCCTCGACCGGGTCTTCCACGGAGCGTCGACGGAGCCGTGGACCCTGGTGATATCTGACTTGGCGATCGAGGGCGGGAGCGTCACGGGGAGCGGCGGGGGGATCCACTCCGCCAGCCCGAACCGTTTCGTCGACCTTCGCCGAGTCGCCGTCAGGAGCAACGACGCGACGGGGGACGGGGCCGGCATCGACCTCGTCGGCCCGGTCACCGTCATCGAAGTGACGCTCAGCGGCAACAGCGCGGGAGGAAACGGGGGCGGGGCCTCCTTCGGCGGCGGCGCCGACGCGACGGTCGAGGTCAAGAGCTCGACGATCAGCGGGAACCAGGCCAACTCCCTGTCGTCCGGCGGAGGCGGCGGGATCCACTCCACCGCCCGCCTCAGGCTCGAGAACTCGACCGTCAGCGGGAACGGCGCCTGGCACTCGGGAGGCGGCGTCCTCGTCGGCGGCGCCGGCTCGTTCGAGATCCGGAACAGCACGATCTTCAACAACTCGGCGGAGAACAACGCCGACGGGCTCGGGACCGGCGGCGGGCTGCGGATCGAGTCGAGCTCCTCGGCGAACGTCCTCACGAACAGCGTCTTGGCGCTGAACGTCCACGCCGGGTTTCCCCTCGTGCCGAACGACTGCACGCAGTCCGGCGGGACGGTGACGACGAGCTACAACCACGTCACCTTTCCCGGGGCCTGCACGTTCGCCGGGGCGGGGGACGTCACAGGCGGGTCGGCCGGCCTCTACGCCCTGCTGCAGGACAACGGCGGCCCGACGCTGACGCACGCGATCGTCGCCGGAAGCCCGCTGATCGACTCCGGCAACCCGGCCGGCTGCACCGACTACCTGGGGCGCGTCCTCCTGTGGGATCAGCGCGGAGCGCCGTTCGCGCGGACGACGGACGGGAACTCCCCTCCCGCCGTCTGCGACAAGGGGGCGTTCGAGTACCTCTCGACCCCGGCCGAGCTGACCCTCTTCACCGCGGAGTAGGCGGCCGGCGCCCGAACGGGGCGGCGCGCGCGCGCCGCCCCGTTCGGGCCGCGAGTCACCCCGCCACGGCCGGGGCCGGGGGTTTGCCGTACTTGACCGTGGCCCAGCCGGTCAGCAGGCCGACGAGGCTGCCGGGGAGCATGATCTCGAAGTAGTACTTCCCCTGCATGTGGGCGATCAGGAAGGCGAAGAGGCAGCCGACGGCCGTCCCGAAGACGAGCGTCGCCGGCATCGACGGGACCTTCCGGTTGAAGAGTCCGATCAGGAGCCCCGCCACGAGCCCCTTGAACGTCGAGCCCATGACGATCCCGAGGATCTCGTTCCTCACCTCGGGCGTGAACCACGCCGTGAGCCCGTCGAGGATCCCGAGCCCTCCGCCCACCAGCAGCCCCAGGACGACCTTGTTCATCGCTTCCTCCTTCTCGTGAGTCCTCTTCGCCGTCTCGGGCCGCGTCTTTAGCGCCCGAGGAAGACCAGGATCGCCGCGCGGGCGGCGAGGTACGCCAGGACGAGGATCACCGCCACGCGGTGGCGCGAGAGGAACCGCCCGAGGCGCTCGTGCGGCCGCTCGCGGTAGGAGAGGACCCTCTCGCCGTCGAGGTACCGGCGGACCTCCTCGGAGAGGGCGCGCGCGCCGTCGTACCGCCGCGCCGGGTCGGGGTCCGTCGCGCGGGCGACGACGGCCGCGAGCTGGCGCGGCGGGGACGTGCCGAGCAGCGTCGAGAGGAGCGCGCCGAGGCCGAAGACGTCCGTCCGCTCCGAGACGGCCCCTGCCTCTCCGCGCTCCTGCTCCGGCGCCATGAAGCCGGGCGTGCCGAGGACGGAGCCCGCCTCGGTCCCTCCGCCCGGGCCCCTCGGCGGCTCCGTTCCCTCGCGGCGCGAGGGGTCGGCCTCGCCGAGGACCTTCGCGAGCCCCCAGTCCATCACGAGCACCTCGCCGAACGGCCCGACCATGACGTTGCCGGGCGTGAGGTCCCGGTGGAGGACGCCCGCGGCGTGGGCGAAGGCCACCGCCTCGCAGACGCGCAGGAAGGCCCGGAGCCTCTCGGCGAGCGGCATCCGGGCCGCCGCCTCGTCCAGCCGCTCGCCCCGGACGAGCTTCATGGCGTAGTACGGCCGCCCGTCGCCGAGCGTCCCGGCGTCGTGGACCGGGACGATCCCCGGGTGCTCGAGGAGCGCCAGGACGCGGGCCTCGCGCCGAAGCCGCTCGGCGAGGCCTCCCCCCTCGTCGGGAAGGTCGAGGACCTTCAGGGCGACCTTCCGGCCCAGCGCCCCGTCCTCGGCCTCCCAGACGGAGCCCATCCCGCCCCGCCCCAGCTCCTCGCCGAGGCGGTACCGCGTCCCCGAGAGGTCGGGGCGCCTCACCGCGTCGCGCAGGCGCGCGACGGCCGCGTCGTCGAGGCCCGTCAGCCCTTCCCCTCCAGCCTCGCCTTCAGCCGGTCGAGGGCCGCGCCCCAGGCCGCCCTCAGGCCGTCGGCCTCCTCGCGGGTCTGGAGCCGCTCGTGCGTCACCATGACGGTGCACTTGCCGGCCGAGGGGGAGAACTTCACCTCCACGGGTGTCCCGGGGGCCGCCGAGGGGTCCTTCCAGAGGAGGCGGATCGCCTTGCCGTCATTCACCTTGAGGACGTCGGCCGCGTTCCCGTCGGCGTTCCGGAGCGACCCGCCTGGCTTCAGGTCGAGCGTGCTCTTCGGCCCGAGCCAGCCGTCCAGCTCGGCGGCCGAGGCGAAGGCCGAGAAGCACCGCTCCGGCGTCGCCTTGACCGCCTTCGTGGCGCAGATCGTGTAGCCCTTCGGCTTGCCGTCCTTCTCGACGACGCCCCGGGCCGCCTCGTACTCGACGACGAACGTCGCCGACCACCACGGGTCGAGCTTCAGCGTCCCGACCAGGTGGTCCCCGATCGCCCGCCGCCCCTTCTCCGGCCCCCCGAACCCGTCCAGGAGCGCGAACCACTCCTTCCGCGTCTTCCCAGTGGCCGCCTTCACCGCGGCGTCGGAGACGTCCCGCTCTGCCTTCAGCTCCACCTTCATCGCTTCCTCCCGGACCCCTCTGGGTCCTCGTTCCCCGGTCTCTTCACCGCCCCGGGGCGTTCCTTTGGCGGCGGGTCGGCAAGGCCGAGGAGCGAGCGGGCCTCCAGCCGGAACTCCTCCTCGGTCGCCGTCGTCTCGCGGAGGAGCTCCAGGACCGTCTCGCGGAACTCCCGTCGAGCGGCGTGGAGGCCGTTCGTCACGTCCGACTCGGAGATCCCGTGCCGGCGGGCCAGCTCCGCGTAGGACGGCCGCTCGGAGCGCCCCTCCTCCCCCAGCTCCACCGCCGAGAAGAGCTCGAAGCGGACGGCTTTGCCCGCGGCGGCGAGGCGTTCGCGGAACCGGTCGAGCGAAAGGGAGAAGACGCTCCGGGCCCAGGCCTTCTCGAACTCCTGCTCCGGGTCGCTCCCGTCCGCGGGAGTCAGGCGGTCGACGGCGGAGCGCTCGGACTCCAGGTCGAGCGAGAGGGGCCGCTCGCCGCCCCCCCGCTTCTGCCGGGAGGCGGCGCGGGCCTGGTTGGCGGCGAGGCCGTCCACGCAGACGCGCAGGTACGTCCTCAGGCGCGCCCGCGACGGGTCGAAGCGCGCGAGGAGGTCCCGCTCGATCAGCTCCGCGAAGAAGTCCTGGACGAGGTCCGCGGCCTCCTCGTGCCCCTTGCCGTGCCGGAGCCTCACGTACCGGTAGACGGGCCGCCAGTAGGCCGACAGGAGCGTCGCGAGCCCGCGCTCGCGGGTGGCGGCGTCGGGGCTCCGCGCCGCCTCGACGAGCGACAGGCGCGTGGCCGGGAAGGAGCCCCGGGCGGGGGCGGGTTCGTTCGCGGTCATCCTCGGAAGCGCCGATTCTCCACGATCCTGGCCCTGCCGTCGCGGGCGTATCCTCGCCTCGACCCGCGATCGAAGGAGCCGCCGGATGCCCGGTCCCGCACGACTTCTCCTCGCCGCCCTCGCCGCCGCCTCTGCCCTCTCCGCGCGGGCCGCGGTCGCGCAGCCGGCCTCGCCGCCTCCGGTCGCGCCCAGGGCGCCCGCCGCGCCCGCGGCTCCCCGCTCCCTCGACGCGCTCCCCGCCCGCTTCGCCCTCCTGGACGGCAGGCGCGTCCTCTACCGGACGGCCGGGACCGGCCCGCGGACCCTGGTCCTCGTCCACGGCTGGAGCTGCTCGATGGAGCTCTTCCGCGAGCAGCTGCCGCTCGCCTCGGAGCTGCGCCTCCTCCTCGTCGACCTCCCCGGCCACGGCGGCAGCGAGGTCCCCGAGGCGCCCCTCGGGATGGACCTCTTCGCCCGCTCGGTCCTGGCGGCCATGGACGCCGCGGGGGTCGGCAGGGCGGTCCTGGCCGGGCACAGCATGGGGGCGGCGGTCGTGCGGCAGGTCTACCGGCGCGCGCCCGAGCGCGTCCTCGGCCTCGTCTCGGTCGACGGCGCCCTCCGCCCCTACTTCACGCGGGCCGAGGAGGCCCGCGCCTACGTCGCGCCCCTCGAGGCGAAGGACGGCCGGGCCGCCTTCCTCCGGCGGGTCGACGGGATGCTCCCGCCCACCATGCCCGAGGAGCTCCGCGCCCTCGTCCGCTCGACCATGGAGAAGACGCCGCAGGCGGTCGTCGTCGGGGCGGCGAAGGCGATGGTCGACCTCTCGATCTGGAAGGAGGACCCGATCGGCGTCCCGCTCCTGTCGATCCTGGCGAAGAGCCCGTACTGGGACGAGGGGTACCGCGCCTTCGTCCGGAAGCTCCAGCCGGAGGCCGGGTTCGTCGAGGTCGAAGGTGCGGGCCACTTCCTGATGCTGGAGCGGCCGGGACCGGTCGACGACGCCCTCCTCCGCTTCGTCGCGGCCTCCGCGCGGTAGCGCCGGCCGGCCTCTGCTAACGTCCCCCGCCGGATGCGCGACCGCGCCGAGGCGAGCCCCTGAGCGCCCGGAGGAGGCGCCCCGCCGACGTCGTGACGGGCCGGCTGAAGGTCCACGACCCCTTCGAGCTGATCCGCTGGCTCGCCCTGAGCCAGCCCGACCCGCGCAAGGCCCTGGCCGAGCTGGTCCAGAACAGCCTGGACGCCTCCGCCCGGAGGATCCGCGTCACCCGGAGCCGCGAGAGGGGCGTCCCGACGCTGAGGATCCTGGACGACGGCGAGGGGGTGATCCCGGAGCTCGACCGCGCCGAGGCGCTCTCCTACCTCGCCACGCACGTCGGGCACAGCCGGAAACGCTCCCTCTCGCCGCAGCAGCGGCTGGAGCTGATGACGCAGGGGCAGTACGGGATCGGCCTCCTGGGCTTCTGGAGCCTCGGCGAGACGCTGGAGATCCGGACCTCCGTCGCCGGCCAGAGGCCCCACCGGCTCGTCCTGTACCGCGACCGGGCGGACTACCTGATCGAGCCGTTGAGGACCCGGCTGGCGCTCGACGAGACGCTGACGGAGGTCGTCGTGTCGGGCCTCCACCGCGAGGCGATCCCGACGCTGTCGGCCGGCCGGGTCGCCGACTTCCTCGGCGCGGAGCTGAGGGGCCAGCTCCTGGAGCGGGGGGTCGACCTGACGATCGAGGACCGGATGTCGCGCGGCCTCTCGCGCAAGCTCGTGGCCGTGCGCCCCCCCCGCTTCCTGGGCGAGCGGCTGGAGGCGTTCTCGCGCGTGGAGGTCCCGGGCCACCGCGCCGCGCGGCTGGAGCTCTACCTCCGCGGGGAGGACGCCGGAGAGGGCGAGGAGCGCGGCCCGGCCGTCTACGCGGCCGGGACGCTCGTGGCCGAGGGGTTCCACGACCTCGCCCCTCTCGGGCTCGATCGCCCCCCCTGGACCGACGCGCGTCTCCGTGGCCTCGTCGACTTCCCCGACCTGCAGGTCTCCCCCGGGAGCCGGCGGGGCGTCGTCCCCGACGAGGCGGCCGGAGCGTTCGCCGCGGCCCTGGCGCAGGTGGAGCCGGCGCTCCTCGCCCTGCTCGCGGCGTCGGAGAAGCGGCGAGAGGCCGAGCTGGACCGCAACCTCGTCAAGGAGCTCCGGCGCGCCTTCCGCGACTTCTTCCGCCACCGCCCGAGGTTCGCCTCCCTTCCCGTGGCTCCCCCCGAGGACGGCAAGGCGGGAGGGCCCGACGCCGCGCCGCCCGGGACGGAGGCGGCCCCCGGCGAGCCGGTCCCCGTCGGAGGGGCGGCCCCGGACGAGCCTCCGGCCGGGCCGCCGGATGAGGCGGCCCCGCCCGCCGCCCTGCCTCTCTCCGAGGAGCCAGCCTTCCTCTTCCCGCCCGGCCCGCTGGCCAGGCTGGAGATCCTCCCTCCGCGCCTGAAGATCCCCGCAGGAACCAGGCGCAAGCTCACCGCGCGGCCGCTGGACGACACGGGACGCCCGGTGACGTCGGTCGTCGAGGTCCGATGGCTCGCCTCGCCCGGCCTCGGCACGCTCGAGGACGACGGCAGGACGGCCGCGGTCCTGACCGCCGGGGCCGACCCCGTGGTCGGCTGGGTCCGCGCGGCCGCCAAGGGCGACGGGACGACCGTCGAGGCCCGCGCCGACGTGGAGGTGAGCGACCCGCCGGCGCCGCCAGGGCTGGGGGAGGGGATCCCGGAGCCGGAGCTGGTGGACCAGCCGGGAGCCGCGTGGCGGTCGCGCCTCGTCGACGGGCGATGGCAGGTGAACACCGGCCACCGCGACTACAGGCTCCTGCAGGCGCGCCCCGCCCTGAAGCTCCGGTACCTGGCCCTCCTCTTCGCCAAGGAGGTCGTCCTCCGGAGCAGCCAGGACCCGCGGATGGAGGAGCCGCTCGAGCAGGTCGTCGAGGTGGCGGCCTACGCCGACCGGAACATCGGCCCGCGCGCCGCCTCGCGGCGGCGGCCGGGCGATCCCCCCGAGGCGGGCTGAGGGACGCCGTGCGGCCGAGCCACGGGACCCTCCTCGCCGTCGCCCTCTCCATCGCCGCGGCGGGGTGCGCCGGGAAGGCGGACCGCCGGCTGCGCGTCGGCGTCTCCGCCCCGACGCAGCGCGAGGAGCGCTGGGTGAGGGACGTCGAGAAGCTCCGCGAGGAGGCGCGCGCGCGCGGGGTCGACCTGCGTCTCCAGATCTCCGACAACGACGCCGCGCGGCAGCTGGCCCAGTGCGAGAACCTCCTGGCCCAGGAGGTGGACGTCCTGATCCTGGCGCCGCACGACGCGGCGGCCGCGGGCGTCGTCGTCGACCGCGCCCACGCCTTCGGCGTCCCGGTGATCGCCTACGACCGGCTCGTCACGAACGCCGACGTGGACCTCTACGTCTCCTTCGACAACGTGAAGGTGGGCGAGCTGCAGGGGGAGTTCCTCGCCGCGCGCGTCCCGAAGGGACGGTACGTGATCCTCTCCGGCGCCCCGACCGACAACAACGCGAAGCTCTTCAAGGACGGGGCGATGAAGCACATCCGGCCGCTGATCGAGAGGGGCGACGTGACCGTCGTCCTGGAGCAGCCGGTGAAGGACTGGCAGCCGGCCGAGGCGATGAAGCTGACCGAGGACGCCCTGACGGCGAGCGGGCAGCGCGTCGACGCGGTCCTCGCCCCGAACGACGGGACGGCCGGCGGCGTCATCCAGGCGCTCTCGCTCGCGGGGCTCGCGGGGAAGGTCCCGGTCACCGGGCAGGACGCCGAGCTGTCGGCGGCCAAGCGGGTCCTCGACGGGACGCAGTCGATGACGGTCTACAAGGACACGCGGGCCCTGGCCACGGCCGCGATCGCGGCGGCCGAGGTCTTCGCCCGGGGCGGCAGGCCGGAGACGAACGGCGCGGTCCCGAACGGGAGGATCGACGTCCCGGCGATCCTCCTCCCCTCCGTCGTCGTCACGCGGGAGAACGCGGTCGAGGTGCTCGCCGGGAGCGGCTACCTCTCGCGCGAGGACCTCCTCGGGGGCGCGAGGTGACGGAAGCCGCGCCGCTCCTCGCCGTCCGGTCGGTGACGAAGAGCTTCCCCGGCGTCACCGCCCTCGACGGCGTCACGTTCGACCTGCGCGCGGGGGAGGTGCACGCCCTCGTCGGCGAGAACGGCGCGGGGAAGTCGACGCTCCTCTCGATCCTCGGCGGGATCCACCCGGCCGGGAGCTTCGCGGGCGAGCTGACGGTGGACGGCGAGACACGCGATTTCGCCCGCCCGCGCGACAGCCAGTCGGCCGGGATCGCCCTGATCCACCAGGAGCTGGCGCTCGTCCCCGCGCTGACGGTCGCCGAGAACCTCCTCCTCGGGGCCGAGATCTCGGGCCGGTTCGGGATCGACTGGGAGGCTTCCCACGCCTTCGCGAAGAAGGCGCTGGACCGCGTGGGCCTCGACGTGGCGACCGGGACCCTCGTCCGCGACCTGGGTGTCGGCCAGCAGCAGCTCGTCGAGATCGCCAGGGCGCTGTCGAAGGAGGCCCGGGTCCTCGTCCTCGACGAGCCGACGGCGGCGCTCTCGTCCTCCGAGGCGGCGCGTCTCCTCGGGATCCTGCGCGACCTCGCCGCGCGCGGCACCGGCGTCGTCTACGTCTCGCACCGGCTGGGAGAGGTCCTCGACGTGGCCGACCGGGTGACGGTCCTGCGCGACGGGAAGGTCGTCTGGACCGGGACCCGGGCGGGGCTGACCGAGGAGGCGCTGATCTCGCGGATGGTGGGGCGCGTCCTCGCGGACGTCTTCCCGAAGCGGGCGAAGGCGCCCGGGGAGGTCGCGCTGGAGCTCTCCGGCTTCTCGGCGCGCGACGAGGCGACCGGGCGGGAGGTGCGCGACGTCTCCCTCCGGGTCCGGCGGGGCGAGGTCCTCGGCCTCGCGGGGCTCGTCGGCGCGGGGCGGAGCGAGCTCCTCCTGGCGCTGGTGGGCGCCTGGGGCCGGAGGACCGGCGGGAGAGTCCGCCTCCAGGGGCGCGAGGTCGCGATCGGCTCGCCGGCCGAGGCGCTCTCGATGGGGCTCGCGCTGGCCCCCGAGGACCGCAAGCGCCAGGGGCTCGTCCTCTCGCTCGACGTTGCGAGGAACGTCTCGCTCGCGAGCCTGCCGTCGATCTCCCGCCTCGGCGTCGTCGACGCCAACGAGGAGGTGCGGAGGGCCGAGGCGGCGGTGGCGGAACTCGGGATCCGGACGCCGACCGTCGACACGCGGACCGAGAGCCTCTCGGGCGGCAACCAGCAGAAGGTGGTCCTCGCCAAGTGGCGCGAGCTGTCCCCCTCCGTCCTCCTCCTCGACGAGCCGACGCGGGGCGTGGACGTGGGGGCCAAGGCGGAGCTCTACGCCCTCGTCTCCCGGATGGCCGAGGCGGGGACGGCGGTCCTCCTCGCCTCCTCGGAGCTCCCCGAGCTCCTCGGGATGGCCGACCGGATCGCGGTGATGCACGAGGGGCGGCTCGCGGGGACGCTCGCGCGGGACGAGGCGACCGAGGAGCGGCTCCTCCGGCTGGCGACCGGCGGCGCGTGAGGGAGGGAGAGATGGCGGAGACGGGAACGGCGCTCTCGCGGGCCTTCCGGCGGAACGTCCGGCAGTCGGCGATGGTCCTCTCCCTCCTCGGGATCTGGGCCGTCTTCGCCCTGGCCACGGACGGGGTCTTCCTGGCCCCCCGGAACCTCTCGAACCTCTTCCTCCAGACCGTCGCCGTCGGGATCGCGGCGGCGGGGATGGCGCTCGTCATCGTCGCGGGGCAGATCGACCTGTCGGTCGGGTCGGTGGCGGGGTTCGCCGGGGCGGTCGCGGCGGTCCTTCAGGTCTCGCACGGCTGGCCCACGGCCCCGGCGATCGCCGCGGGGATCCTCGCCGGGGCGGCCGTCGGCGCCTGGCACGGCTTCTGGGTCGCCTACCGGCGCGTCCCGGCCTTCGTCGTCACGCTCGCCTCGATGCTCGCCTTCCGCGGCCTGATCCTGGGGATCACGGGCGGGCAGACGGTCAGCCCCCTCCACGACTCGTTCAAGGGGATCGGGCAGCGCTACCTCCCGCGCCTGACGGGCGGGACGGGGCCCCACGACACGACGCTCCTCCTGGGGCTCGTGGCGATCGTCCTCTTCGCCCTCTTGGCGGCCCGGCGGCGGAGCCAGCGGCTCCGCTACGGGTTCGAGGTCCTCCCGGCCGGGCTCGAGGCGCTGAAGGTCGCGGGGATCGCGCTGGCCCTCTCGGCCTTCTTCGCGGTCCTGGCGGCCAACCAGGGGATGCCCGTCGCCGTCCTCCTCCTCGCCCTCGTCGTCGTCGCGCTGGACTTCGTCGCGCGTCACACCGTCTTCGGCCGGCACCTCTACGCGGCGGGGGCGGGCCCGGAGGCGGCGCGCCTCTCGGGGATCGACGTCAAGAAGCGGGTCTTCCAGCTCTTCGCCCTCTTCGGCGCGCTGACGGGCCTGTCGGGGATCGTCCTGACGGCGCGGCTGAACGCGGCGACGACCTCGGCCGGCGTCAACATGGAGCTCGACGCCATCGCGGCGGCCGTCATCGGCGGGACGAGCCTGATGGGGGGCGAGGGGACCGTCACCGGGGCCGTCGTCGGCGCGCTCATCATGGCGAGCCTCGACAACGGGATGAGCCTCCTGAACCTGGACGTGACGTTCCAGTACGTCGTCAAGGGGCTCGTCCTCCTCCTCGCCGTCTGGGTCGACATGGCGACGAGGAAGAGGGGGTAGGGGCACTACGCGCCGGGGTGGGTCGTGGGTAAGCCCATCTGCGCCGGCCAGCGCCCGAACGGCTCGAGCGGGCGCGGGCGGCGGGCCCGGTCCATCAGCAGCTCGGCCATCGCGTCGACGATCCAGCGGAAGTTCTCCTCCCCCACCGAGTGGAGGTCTGCGTCGGGGGCGCAGTTCATGAAGTCGATCGCGTAGGGGACGCCGTCCCTCACCGCCAGCTCCACCGTGTTCAGGTCGTACCCGAGGGCGCGGCAGAGGGCGAGCGCGTCGCGCTCGACCTTCTCCTGCATCGCCGGGTCGATGGCGCGGCCCCTGGCCCCCTCGTACCGGAGGTGGTGGGGCTGGCGCGGGTCGTACGGCATGACGTGGACCTTCTCGCGCCCGACGACGTAGCAGCGGTAGTAGTCGGTGAAGTCGATCGCCTCCTGGGCCATCATGGCGAGGTCCCGCGTCTCGTCGTACGACCGGAAGAACTCGTCGCGGTCGTGGCACTTGTAGACGTCGCGCCAGCCGCCGCCGTGGGCCGGCTTCATGAAGATCGGGAAGCCGAGGTAGGCGAAGACCTCGTCCCAGTCGACGAACTTCAGGTTCCTGAACGACGTCGACTGCGTTCCCGGCGGGTGCTCCTTGTGCGGCAGGAGGACGGTCTTCGGGACGGCGACCCCGGCCGCCTGCGCGGCGAGGTTGTCGAAGAACTTGTCGTCGGCCGACCACCAGAACGGGTTGTTGACCACCTGGACGCCCCGGGCGGCGGCGCACTTGAGGAAGATCCGGTAGTACGGGACGTCCTGGCTGATCCGGTCCAGGATGACGGCCTCCTCGAAACCCTGCTCCTGGGAGATGTGGCCGATCTTCACCGGAGCGGCCTGGACGTCCTCGCCGTTCTTCTCGGCCCGGGCGTTGATCTCGTTCATCAGCGCCCAGGGGAAGGTGTCCTCCATCCCGAACAGGATCCCGATCCGCTTCGTGGCCATGTGCGCTCCTTCTCCGCTTCCGGGGCCGGGTGGCGGGGATCCTACCAGCCCCGGAACGGGGGCGGAGGACCTCGTCTAGACTCCCCGGCCATGAAGCGCGACTACGGGTACTGGCACAGCAGCAGCCTCGGGCGGACGATGGAGTACCTCTGGTTCGGCGAGAGGGGACGGCCGGTCCTCTTCTTCCCCACCTCGATGGGCCGCTTCTACCAGACCGAGGACTTCGGCCTGACCGGGGCGCTCGCCGACAAGGTGGACGAGGGGTACCTCCAGCTGATCTGCGTCGACTCGGTGGACGAGGAGAGCTGGTACAACAACTCCATCCACCCGGCAGATCGTGCGCGGCGGCACGCCCAGTACGACGCCTACCTCCGGTACGAGATGGTCCCGTACATCTGGGACCGCGCCCAGGACGGGAACATCGCCGTCTGCGGCGCCTCGTTCGGGGCCTACCACGCCGCGAACATGGCCGGGCGCTACCCCGGGATCGTCACGAAGGCGATCCTCTTCTCGGGCCTCTACCACGTCGGCCGGTACCTGGACGGCTACTGGGACGAGACCTGCTACTACCACTGCCCGGAGGCGTACATCTCGAACATGTCGCCCGACTGGGCCGAGCAGCTGAAGCGGGTGGAGTGGATCATCGCCACGGGCGAGCACGACTCCCTGATCGGCGAGAACCGGCACTTCGCCGACATCCTCTGGGGGAAGGGGATCCCGGCCTACGCCGAGTTCTGGCCCGGGGTCTTCGGGCACGACTGGCCGTTCTGGAGGGAGGCCGTCCGGCGCTTCATCTGATGTGGACCGGGGGAACCCGGGACCGTGCGGGCTGCGGCGTGGGTTGGGACCCGCGATGCAGGCGGTTCCCCCCTCCGCCACGGTGAGGTGGGCCCGCTCCCGCGGGCCTTCAGTCCTTCATCTTCTTCGTGGCCTTCTCGCGGGCCTTGGCCAGCTCGGGCGCGAGCTTCGGGTCCTCGGGCGGCAGCTGTCCGGACTCGAGGAAGCCGACGAGGGCCGTCAGCTTCTCGCGCCAGCGCTCGACGGGCGGGACCCTCGCGGCGAGGTCCTTCTCGCCGAGGAGGTGGAGGGCGTAGAGGAGGTGCCAGGAGTTCTCGGCGTCGCCCGCGGGGTCCCACTCCGGGAGCTTCTTCTTCCTCGTCAGGACCGCGTCGAGCTCCTCCTCCGCCCCCGGCGTGCCGAGGCGGCCGAGGGAGACCGCGGCGGCCTGGTAGACGCTCTGGTCCTCGGCCGTCCGGAAGAGGGCCAGGAGCCGCTCGGCCGCGGCCGGCTCACCGGCCCCCGCGAACCCCAGCCACGTCGCCCCGTGCTCGAGGACGTCGTCGTCCTTCTCGCGCCCCAGCCGCGCGCAGAGCGCCCGGACGGCCTCCGGGTCCGGCGCCAGGCCGAGCAGGCCGGGGAACGCTCTCCCCGCCACCTCCCACCCGATCCGGGCGAGGAGGACCGAGATCGGCTTGCTCCCGTACAGGACGATCCGGACCGGGACCGGAGGAGGGGCCTCTCCCTCCGCCGGCTTCAGCGCCACCTCCACCCGGCCGTACGCGATCTCGTTCGGCAGCGCGCCGAACGGGGGCGCGAAGGCGTCGATCCGAAGCTCCTTCACCGCCACCTCGAGCATCGCCCCCTCCCCTTCCTTCACGCCGAGGACGGCGAGCGCGTCGGTGGCCCCCCGCTGGATCGCCTTCGGCACCTCGCCGGGGTCCTCGACGTAGAAGCCGATGAGCTTGTTGAAACCCATCACACCCCAGGCGACGAGGGGGTCGGCGGGCCGCTCGTCCCTCACGACGACCTTTACCGCCCGCGGCGACTCGGCGTAGAGCCGCCCCACCTTCGGCGGGAACGGTTCGATCCTCGCCTTCACGACGGCCGCCGCGGCCGGCGGTGGCGCGGAGAGGAGCGCGGCGAGGAGCGGGAAGAGGACGCGGGTCGGGAACGGGCGGGGCGTCATGCGCGGACTTCCTCCCCGCGCGGGCCCGTCCGGGCGGCAGGGCCGCGCGCCGTCGGTCCCGGCGGATCCTCCACCCTGCGGCAGTCTAGTCTCCCCGGGGCCGGGAGCGGTCCTCGAACCAGCGGTGGACGCGGAGGATCCCCTCGGCCGCGTCGAGGGTGGTCGCCCCGAGCTGGAAGGCCTCGTGGGGCGAGAGCGTCAGCTGCTCGGGGGACTTCTCGGCCGCCAGCTCGAGCACCTTGTGCGCGTACCGGGGCTCGGCCACGAGGCGCTGGTCGAGGAGCCGGACGATGGCCTCCGGCGACGGGGCGAGGTGGTAGGTCCGGAGGAACGAAGGGTGCGGGAGGTCGGAGACCTGGAACGACTCGACGAGGCTGTCGAACCCGATCTCGGTGACGAAGGCGACCAGCTCCGCCCGGCCGGCCAGGGTTCCACCGAGGACGAGGCTGCCGTGCTCGTGCGTGCTCCCCAGCGGGACGACCTGGATGTTCTCGAGCTTGTTCCTGAGGAGGAAGAGCGTCCGGAACGGCGTGTCGGCCATCGTCATCGTGGTCCTCCCTTCTTGCGCCAGGCTCCTACGCCGAGAGCCGCGAGAGGATCGCGGAGAGCTCGGCGATGTGCTTCCTCTGTCGCGGGATCAGCTCGAGCACCAGGAGATCGCGGGAGGCACCGTCCAGGACCCGGTTCGCCTCCTCGCAAAGCTTCAGGCCCGCCTCCTCCCCCTCGAGGAGCTCGCGGATCGTCGCGGTGTCCCGCAGGAGCGTGAACGCCCCCCAGGTCCCCGCCTCGCTCGCCGGGACGCCGCCCAGCTCCCGGACGGCCAGCTGGAGCGCCGCCACCGTCCGCTGGTGCTCCGCGGCGAAACGGAGGATCTCCGCGGCGTCCACGGCGGCCCGGCCCTCGGCCGACCGGAGGGCGTGCTGGTAGGCGTTCACGGCGGCGAGTTCGCCCCGCAGCAGCACGTTGAGACCCTCGATCGCGGCGGCCGGGTCGATCGAGCCCGCCCCGCCGTTCATCGGCGTTCCCCCGGGTGTCGCGACGGGGCCGGGTGCACGCTCATGGGGTCCCTCACCAGCCGTGAGGTCGCACGAGACGTGCCACCGGGAACGCGGCGGGACCGGGCGCTGGCGGTCCCTCCCCGGACCGGCCCGTTGACGTTTGCGTGGGGAGGGTCGATTCTCGTCCTCGAGAACGCCCGAGGCGCTGCATGACCGACGTCCTTCCGCCCGAGCCGACCGGGGGAGTGGCTGGTGCGCTGGGAACGCTCCGGCACGCCCTGGCCGACCCGCTCTCGGCCGCGGGGATGAAGCTCGTGCTCCTGGAGCGCCGCCTCGCGGCGGGCGGCTCCGGCGGGCCGGACCTCCTGGAGAAGGTCCGCGGCGCCAGGGCCGAGCTGGCCGTCGCGGGCCGGCTCATCGACCTGCTGCCGCGCCTTCAGTCCATCGCGACGGAGGCGCCGGGAGAGACGACGGTCGGGGCGCTCTGCCGCGAGGCGGGGGTCGTCCTCGAGGGAGACGTCGGGCCCGGTTCCCGGGTCCTCCTGCGGCGCCTGGCCTCGACCGACGCCCTGCGGGCGGTGGTGGCGTTCCTCGCGTCGCTCGACCCCGCGCGGGCGCCGCTCGGGGCACGCGCCGAGGCCGCGCCCGCGCGCGCCTCCCTCCGGATCGAGGCCGCCGGCGGGTCCGGCGCGCCCGGCGGGACGGACCCGGAGCAGCTCTTCCACCCGTCGCGGGTCGCGGTGCCGTCCGAGGAGCTGTTCCTGGCCCGCGCCGCCGTCGAGTCCGACGGGGGCCGCCTCGACATCTTCGAGGAGAGCGGCCGGGTCGTCGCGCGGCTCTCGTGGCCCCGGCCGGCCGGGGACGAGGGAGGGGTGCCGGCGTGAAGGTCCTCGTCGTCGAGGACGAGCCGGGGTCCCGAAACGAGCTCGTCGAGCTGGTGAGGGACCTGGGGTACTCGGCCTCCGCCGCGGGCTCCGTGGCCGAGGCCGACGCGGCGCTCGCGCGGCTCCTGCCGGACGTCTGCGTCACCGACCTCGGCCTCCCGGACGGGGACGGCCTCGACGTCGTACGCGCGGCGAAGGCCGCGGGCCGCGACTGCGCCGTCGTTGTCCTGACCGGGAGGGGCTCGGTCAAATCGGCGATCGAGGCGATGAAGGCGGGCGCCCACGACTTCCTCCTCAAGCCGCTCAAGACCGCGCAGCTGGCCTCGGCGCTGGCCCAGCTCTCCGAGCAGCACGAGGCGGCACGCGGTCTCCTGCCGGCGGTGCTCCCGGACCCCGACGCCGCCGGCGGCCTCGCCGGGATGGTCGGCCGCTCGGCGCCGATGCTGGAGGTCTTCCGCCTCCTCACCCGCGTCGCCCGCTCGAACGCGCCCGTGATGATCACCGGCGAGAGCGGGTCCGGGAAGGAGGTCGCGGCCGCGACCGTCCACCTCCTGTCGCGGCGCGCGAAGCGGCCGTTCGTCGCCGTCAACTGCGGCGCGATCTCGCCGACCCTCGTCGAGAGCGAGCTCTTCGGGCACGAGAAGGGGGCGTTCACCGGGGCGGACCGGCGCCGCGCCGGGACGTTCGAGATGGCCCACGGGGGGACGCTCTTCCTCGACGAGGTGACGGAGATGCCCCCGGAGCTGCAGGTGAAGTTACTGCGGGTCCTGGAGACCCGGACCTTCCGGCGCGTGGGCGGGACCGAGGAGCTGGACATGGACGTCCGGCTCGTGGCCAGCTCCAACCGCGACCTCGCCGACGCGGTCCGGCGGGAGGCCTTCCGGGCCGACCTCTTCTACCGGCTGAACGTCTTCCCCCTCCGGCTGCCGCCGCTGAGGGAACGCAGGGAGGACGTCCCGCTCCTGGCGGAGCGCTTCCTCTCGGAGATCGAGGAGAAGGAGCGGCGCGGCTTCTCGTCCTTCGAGCCGCCTGCGCTCGAGGCGCTCTGCCGCCACGACTGGCCCGGGAACGTGCGGGAGCTGAAGAACGCCGTCCACCGGGCCTACGTCCTCTCCGACCCGCCCGCGATCCAGGCCGAGGCGGCCGAGGCGGTCCTCACGGACTCGGGAGCCACCGACGTCCGTCCGACCGCGGGAGACGAGGAGAGCTGGCCCGCGGTCCCGGTCCGCGTCGGCGAGACGCTCCAGGCCGTCGAGAGGAAGGTCCTCACCGCGACCCTCCAGGCCGTGAAGGGCGACAAGCGGGCGGCCGCCGAGCTCCTCGGCGTCAGCCTGAAGACGATCTACAACAAGCTCAGGGAATACCAGCTGGAGCCGTAGGGTCCCGCGCCCGCCCTTGAAAACCGTACACGCCCGGTTCGTACGGTTTTCAAGCGACGAGGCGCCCCGAGGTCCGGCTCCGGGCGCTTTCGCCCGTCTCCGCTGGCACGGCCCGTGCGCTGCCTCTCCCATGCGAAAGCTCAAGATCGGCGTCGTCGACCTGGTGAGCAAGGGCCCCACGAGGGCCCTCTACGCCCGGGTGATGAACGCGAACCTGGCCAGCATCATGCCGCAGGTCGTGGCCGTCTGGTGCGAGGCCGAAGGGCACGACGTCACGCACGTCTGCTACACGGGCTCCGAGGACCTCGTCGAGGAGGTCCCGTCCGGCCTGGACCTGGTCTTCGTCGGTGCCTTCACCGAGGCGGCCCAGACCGCCTACGCGCTGAGCAGCCTCTTCCGCTCCCGGGGCGCCGTGACGGCCCTCGGGGGTCCCCACGCCCGCTGCTTCCCGGAGGAC
Organism: Acidobacteriota bacterium; assembly: GCA_008363385.1. Lineage (GTDB taxonomy): Bacteria > Acidobacteriota > Thermoanaerobaculia > UBA5066 > UBA5066 > RHKY01. The sequence continues at coordinate 132,787 of RHKY01000002.1, forward strand.
GCGGCGAACTACTTCGACTACGTGCTCGGCTTCACCGACCGGTCGGTCCTGCGCGACGTCCTCGCCGACTGCGCGCCGCACCGCCCGATCGGCCGCCAGCTCGCGGCGGCGCGGCAGCCGCTGAACCTCCCCGGCGTGAGGGAGCGCTGGAAGTTCATCGAGCCGACGCTGAAGAAGGCCCCGCTGCTGAAGATCGTCCCGATGCTCGCCAGCCTCGGGTGCCCCTACACGTGCAGCTTCTGCATCGACTCGACCGTGCCGTACCAGCCGCTCGACCTCGAGGTCCTCAGGGACGACCTCCGGTTCCTGGTGACGAAGATGCGCCGGCCGCAGGTCGGCTGGCACGACCCGAACTTCGGGGTCCGGTTCGACGAGACGATGGACGCCATCGAGGAGGCCGTCCCGCCCGGGAGCGTCGCCTTCGCCGCCGAGAGCAGCCTCTCGATCCTCACCGAGCCGCACCTCCTGCGCCTGAAGAGGAACGGGTTCAAGGCGCTCCTGCCCGGGATCGAGTCCTGGTACGGCCTCGGGAACAAGTCGAAGACCGGGGCGATGAGGGGGATGACGAAGGTCGTGGAGGTGTCCGAGCACGTCAACGCGATCCTGCGGTACGTGCCGTACGTCCAGACCAACTTCGTCCTCGGGATGGACTGCGACGAGGGGGAGGAGCCGTTCGAGCTGACGAAGCGGTTCCTGGACCTGACGCCGGGCGCGTTCCCGGCGTACTCGCTCCTCTCCGCCTTCGGCCGCGCGGCGCCGCTGAACCTCCAGTACCAGCGCGCGGGCCGCGTCCTCCCCTTCCCGTTCCACTTCCTCGACAACAACCACGCAATGAACGTGAGGCCGCGGAACTACTCCTGGGAGGAGTTCTACGACCACCTCATCGGGCTCTCGCGGTACAGCTTCTCGTGGCCGGCGATCGCCAGGCGCTTCCGGGCGACGAAGACGGCGATGCCCCGCTGGCTGAACGTCGTCCGCGCCGTCTCGACGGAAGGGTTCGGCCGCATCCGCCACTACTCGGAGCTGAGGCGGCGGCTCGGGGCCGACGCGATGGTCCGGTCGTTCTTCGACCAGGCGACGAGCGAGCTGCCCGGCTTCTACGAGGAGCAGGTGAGGCGGGACCTGGGACCGCTCTGGGACTGGCTGCCGGAGGGCGCCCTCCACCACGACCCCCACGCCTACCTGAAGTCCCACGAGCCGGCCGCCCACCTGGTCCCGGCGCGCCTCCCTTCCGCGGTCCGGAGCGTCTCGGCCGTCGCGCAGCCGGCCTGACCGCAGCCCCGGCCTTCGTGGTCCCCGGGCGTCAGAGCGTCGTGGGCGAATTGCGGACGGCCCGGCTCACGAGGAGGCCGCCGAGGAAGCCCACGGCCAGGCCCGCGCCCAGCGCGTAGAGCGCGATCGTCTTCGGGCGGGACTCGACGTACTGCTCGACGTTCCGCGAGATGTCGCGCAGGCTCTCGCTCGCGATCCGCTTGGCGTCGCGGGCTGCCTCCTTCCCGTGCTCCCAGCTCTCCTTGAGGTGCGCCGACGCCGCTGCGACGTCGGCCTCGCGCGCGCGAGTCGGGGTCGGGGTGCCCGTGCTGTCCATGTTGCCTCCTTGGCAGCCTCTTCGGCAGCCGGGAACTCGCAACTCCCGTGCCGTGCGGCGACGCGACGTCTCCCGTGGCACGTCGCGCGCTCCTCCCCCTCGCGGCAAGCACGGAAAGGAGGTCCCCATGAGCAGGCAGGAAGTCCGCGGAAAGGTCAGGAAGGCCAAGGGAAAGGTGAAGGAAGCCGTCGGGATCCTCTCCGGTGACAAGAAGCCGGAGCGGGAGGGCGCCCTGGAGCGTGCCGGGGGCGCGGTCCAGGAGGGGCTCGGCGCGGCGCGCCGCAAGGTCGGCGAGGTCCTGACGGACATCGGCAAGGCCATCTCGTAGACGCGCGAGAGGACGGCGGGCCGATGATCTCCATGCCGGGAATCCTCCTCCTGATCCTCATCGCGGCGGTCTGCGGCGCCGTCGGAAGCGCCATCGCGGGGGGCAGTCGGGGCGGGCTCCTCGTCTCGATCGCCCTCGGGGGCGTCGGCGCGCTCCTGGGCACCTGGATCGCCCGCCAGATGAACCTCCCCGAGCCGTTCGTCCTGCGCGCCGCGGGGCAGGCCTTCCCGGTCCTCTGGGCGGTCATCGGGTCCGCCCTCTTCGTGGCAGTCGTCCACCTGATCAGCCGCCGCAGGTGATCCGACCTGGCACGCGCCGTGCTCGTTAACCGCCGTCAGGAGTCGTCATGAGCCAGCAACCCGCGGAATCGGCCGAGAGCCTCAACACCCTCCTGCGGGCCGAGCTGGCCGCCGTCGTCGCCTACCAGCGCGCCCTCCGCTCGCTGGACGGCAGGCTCGACGACGACTCCGAGCAGGTCGTCGGTTTCGCCGCCGGCCACCAGCAGAGCGTGGCGGCGCTGCAGGGTTGCATCCGCACCCTCGGGGGCGTCCCCGCCGCCCGGCCGGGGACCCCCTGGAGCTCGTTCATCCTCCTTCGCGACGAGCTGTCGGTCCAGCAGCTCCTCGACGCCGAGGAGTGCGGGCTCGCCGACTACGAGGCCTCGCTCCCGTCCTTCGACGGCGAGGTCCGCGAGCTGGTCGAGCTCGAGCTGATTCCGCGCCAGCGGCAGCACGTCACGGCGCTCTCGAGGATCCTGATCGACATCTGCGGCGTGTGAGGAGGGGGTCGGACGCCCCCTCCCGGTCAGCGCGCGCCCGGGGCCGCGCCCGGTCTCGAGAAGAGCCGCTCGAGGGTCTCCACGTCCACCGGCTTGGCGAGGTGGTGGTCGAAGCCGGCCTCGCGCGAGCGGTCGAGGTCCTCCGCCTGGACCCAGCCGGACAGGGCCACGAGGCAGAGGCCCGATAGCGCCGGGTCCTCCCGCAGGCGCCGCGCGACCTCGAAACCGCTGTAGCCGGGGAGCCCGATGTCGAGGATTGCGACGTCGGGACGCAGGCGGCGGGCGGACTCGACCGCCGTCGGGCCGTCGTGCGCCACGTGAGCCTCGTGCCCGTCCAGGGCCAGGAGCTCGGCCAGGGTCCGGGCGGCGTCGACGTTGTCATCCACGACCAGGACGCGACGGGGCGGGGCCGGAGGAGCGGGGACCGAGACGGGGACCTCCGCCGGGGCCGGGGTGCCGGCCTCGAGCGGGAGGCGAAGCGTGAAGGTGCTCCCCTTTCCCGGTCCCTCGCTGGCCGCGGTCAGTCTCCCTCCGTGCAGCTCGGTGAGCTGCCTGGCGAGCGCCAGGCCGATCCCGAGCCCGCCGTGGTCGACGGCGGGCGTCCCCGTGGCCTGTCCGAACATCGTGAAGATGTGCGCCAGCGCGGCGGCGGGGATCCCCACGCCCGAGTCGACGACCCGGACGACGACGGCGTCGTCCTCGCGGGACGCCTCGAGCCGGACGCAGCCGCCCGGATCGGTGTACCAGGCCGCGTTCGAGAGGAGGTTCGTCAGGATCTGCGTGAGCCGGACCGGATCGCCGTGCAGGTGGACCGGAGCCTCCGGCACGTCGACGGCGAGAGAGTGGCGCTGCGTCAGGAAGAGCGGCCGCGCGGCCTCGAGGGCGCTCTCCACGACGGTGGACAGGGCGACCCGCTCCGGCTTCAGGCCGACCTTCCCGTGGGAGATCCGCGAGAGGTCGAGGAGGTCGTCGACGAGGCGGACCAGGTGGGTCACCTGGCGCTCGATCACCTTCCGGGCCTCGGCGGTGCGGGAGCGGTCGTCCTCCCCGTCGCTCAGCCGCGCCAGGATCTCCGTCGCGTGAGAGATGGGCGCCAGCGGGTTGCGGAGCTCGTGCGCGAGGGTGGCCAGGAACTCGTTCTTCCTCCGGTCGACCTCGCGGAGCTTCTGCTCGGCCCGGCGCCGCTCGGCCACCTCCGCGGCGAGCGCGGCGTTCATCGTCTCGAGGCTGGCGGAGCGCTCCTCGACCCGCTCCTGCAGCTCCTCGCGGGCCTGGCGCAGTGCGACCTCCTGGCGCCGCGTCTCGACCGCGTAGCGGATCGTGCGTTCGAGGAGGTCCGGGTCGAGGCAGTCCCTGACGAGGTAGCCCGCGGCCCCGCTCTCCATCGCGGCGAGGTCGAGCGCCCTCTCGTGAAGGCCGCCCAGCAGGAGGACGGGCGCGCCGCCCCCCGCCGCGTGGTAGGCGCGCAGCAGGTCGACGCCGCTCCTCTCGTCCAGCCGGGCGGCGACGAGGTGGGCGTCGTACCGGCTCGAGGTCATCCGGTTGAACCCGGCGTCGAACGAACGTGCCCAGTCGACCCCGAGGCGGACCGGGCTCCGCTCGACGAGCTCCCGGATCCGGGAGGCATCCACCTCGTCCGTCTCGACGAGGAGGACGCGCAGGGGCGAGGGTCCCGCCGGACTGGGCATTCGAGCCAGCTCGGAGACAGCATGGTCCCGCGGGAGCCGGATCGTCAACGGGACGGACCCCTCCTCCCGGCGACCGGTCTGCCGACCGGCCCTGGCACGTCGCTTGCGGCTCCACGGGTCGGGTGATCCCGCCGCAGACCGGCTCGACCAGGAGCGGCCCGACGGCGAAGAAGAGGAGACACCGTGGTCTGGACGCTTCTCGCAATTCTCCTCGTCCTCTGGACCCTCGGGATGCTCACGTCGTACACCCTGGGCGGCCTGATCCACGTCCTGCTCGTCGTCGCGATCGTGGTCGTCCTGTTCCGCGTCATCCAGGGACGGCGGGTCGCCTGAGCTCCGCGCCTGGCGCCGGCCCGGGGACCGGCCCGGGCCGGGCGCGAAGCGCTCGCAAACCGCGTGCGGTGCACGCCCCGGACAAGGAGGCCCCATGAACAGGCAGGAGATCCACGGCAGGACGAAGAGCAGGCGGGGCCGGGCGAACGAGGCCAGGGGAGTGCTCACGGAGAACCCCAGGCTGGAGCGCCACGGCCTGCAGCAGCGGTGCGAGGGGTCGATCGAGTCTTTCGTCGGCGAGATCCGGCGCCGCGTCGGCGAGACGATCGAGCGGCTCGGCACCGCCATCAAGGAGTAGGGCCGCCGCCCGGGCGGCGGGACCCGGAGCAGGGGCCTCGATGACCGCGCGGGCCCTGCTGGTCTACCCCGAGCTCCCGCCGACCTACTGGAGCATGACGTACGCGCTCCCGTTCATCGGCAAGAAGGCCTCCATCCCGCCGCTCGGCCTCCTCACCGTCGCCGCCCTCCTCCCCGCGGACTGGGAGGTGACGCTCGTCGACATGAACGTGGAGCGGCTCCGACCTTCGGCCGTGGCGGCGGCCGACGTCGTCCTGACGTCGTCCATGATCATCCAGAAGGAGTCCCACGAGAGGGTCGTGAGGCTCTGCAACGAGCTCGGGAAGCCCGTCGTGGCGGGCGGACCGTACCCGTCCGGCGCGCACGAGAGGATCGACGGCGTCGACCACTTCGTCCTGGGCGAGGCGGAGGTCACGCTCCCGCCCTTCCTCGCCGACTTCGAGAGGGGCCGGGCGCAGCGCGTCTACCGGGACACCGCCCGGCCCGACCTCGCCACGACGCCCCCTCCCCGGTTCGACCTCGTGAAGCGGAGGCGGTACTCGACGATGGCCGTCCAGTACTCCCGGGGCTGCCCCCACTCGTGCGAGTTCTGCGACATCGTCGAGCTCTTCGGCCACCGCCCGCGCACCAAGCGCGCGGACCAGCTCCTGGTCGAGCTGACGCTCCTGTACGACTCGGGGTGGCGGGGGTCGGTCTTCGTCGTCGACGACAACTTCATCGGCAACGTGAGGGAGGTCAGGGTGCTCCTGCCGCTCCTGGCGGCGTGGCAGCGGGAGAGGGGCCATCCCTTCGGCCTCTTCACCGAGGCCACCCTGGCCCTCGCCGAGGACCCCGCGCTGATGGACGGGATGGTGTCGGCCGGCTTCAACATGGTCTTCGTCGGCATCGAGACGCCGGACCGCAAGACGCTCGAGTGCGCGGGGAAGCGCCAGAACCTCCGGTCGGACATGCTCGCCAGCGTCCGGGCGATCCAGCGCAAGGGGATGGAGGTCTCGGCGGGGTTCGTCCTCGGATTCGACACGGACCCGATCGACATCTTCGACCGGCAGATCCGCTTCATCCAGGAGTCCGGCATCCCGTCGGCGATGGTGAGCCTGCTGACGGCGCTCCCGGGAACGCGGCTGCACCGGCGCCTCCAGGAGGAAGGACGCCTCGCGGGGGAGTCCTGCGGCGGGAACAACACGCACGACCTGAGGCTCAACTTCGTCCCCCGGAGGGACGCGCGGGAGCTCGTCGAGGGCTACCGGAAGGTCCTCTCCGAGATCTACGACCCGGAACGGTACTTCGCCCGGTGCCTCGACCTGCTGAGGTCCCTGACGCCCCACCGGACGTCGGCCCGCAGGGTCACCTTCACCGAGCTGCGCGCGTTCCTCTTCTCCCTGGCTCGCCAGACCTTCTCGTCGTACTCCCTCTCCTACTGGAAGTTCCTCGTGAAGGGGCTGCTCGCCCGGCCCCGGATGCTCGCCGAGACCGTGACGATGGCAGTGAAGGGGCACCACTTCTTCCGGATGACGGAGCAGGTGCTCGGGGACAGGATGCCCCAGGCACCCTCGTAGCCCCGAGCCGGCGGAGCCCGGGCGGGGGCCGGGCACTTCTTTCAAGCGGGGAACGTAGAAAGTACCCGACTCCTCTCCCCGATCCCCGCGCGGGGCGCCGGGGGGCGACCGCCGCGCCGGTGCCCCGCTGGCAGGCGTCTTGCCCCGGACCGGACGTGAGGCGATGGCCGTTCGGGCGGCCCCGGTTCGTGGAGCTCACGCCGCTGAGGGGTGAGGTCCTGAGTCTCGAGGGGCTGGAGGAGCGCGCCAAGACCCTCGCCGCCGTCTTCACCCTCTCGCGCGACGGCGCCGGGGCCCGGCACGACATCCTTCCCCGGCTGAACGCGAACCTCCGCTTCCTGCGCGAGGCCTACCGGCTCCTGGCGGACGACGTCCACCGGGGCGTCGCCGTCCCTCCGGCCGCCGAGTGGCTCCTCGACAACTTCCACCTGGTCGAGTCCGAGACGCAGGCCGTCCGGCACGACCTCCCGGCCCGCTACTACGGGAAGCTCCCCCGGCTCGCCGGGCGGGAGCTGTCGGGAAAGGCCCGCATCCACGCGATGGCCCTGGAGCTGATCCGGCACGGCGACGGGCGCCTCGACGCCGAGAGGCTCGAGCGCTTCGTCCTCGCCTTCCAGACCGTGGCGCCCCTGACGATCGGGGAGCTCTGGGCGTGGCCGAGCATGCTCAAGCTCGCGCTCCTGGAGAACCTGAGGGTCCTGGCGGAAGGGATCCTCGCCGGCCGGGTCGCGCGGCGGCAGGCGGACGCGGCGCTCGAGGCCCTCTCGGCGGGACGGCGCCCCGGGGCGCTTCCCGCGCCCCTGCACAGCGCCTTCGTCGCCCAGCTGAGGCACCGGATGCGCGAGCGCGACCCGCGTGTCGCGTCGCTCGGCGCGAGGGTGGAGGCGGCGCTCCTCGCGAAGGGGACGACGCCCGAGGACCTCGTTCGCGCCGAGAGCCAGCAGCAGGCCACCGACCAGGTCTCCACGGGAAACACCGTCACGAGCCTCAGGCTCTGCGCGACGCTCGACTGGAGCCGCTACGTGGAGAAGGCCAGCCTCGTCGAGCAGATCCTCCGGCGCGACCCGGCGGCCGTCTACGCGCGGATGGACTTCCAGAGCCGCGACCGCTACCGGCACGCGGTGGAAGAGCTCGCCGATCCGAGCGGCGAGGCGCAGGTGCGGGTCGCCCTCAGAGCCGTCGAGAGCGCCCGCCAGGCCGCCCGGGAGAAGGGGGTCGGCGAGAGGGCCGCCCATGTCGGCGCCCACCTGATCGGAGACGGCCGCGCGGAGCTGGAGGTAGACGTCGCGCACTCCCCGCCTCTTCTCCGGCGACTCCAGCGCGCTCTCTTCCGCGGCGCGGCCGGGATCTACCTCGGCGGGATCGGCCTCCTGACCGGGCTCGGCTTCCTCGCCGCGTTTGCGTACGTCCGGGGCTCCCAGACCCCGGTCGTGGCCTTCCTCGCGGCCGTCCTGGTCCTGGTCCCCGCGAGCGAGCTGGCCGTCCTCGTCGTCCAGCGGCTCGTGGCGGCGCTCGTCGGCCCGAAGCGGCTGCCGCGGGTCGAGCTGGCCGAAGGGGTCCCCGAGAACGCCCGCACGATGGTCGTCGTCCCCGCCCTGCTCGGGAGCGTCGCGGGCGCCGAGAGGCTGCTCGAGCACCTGGAGGTGCAGGCCCTCGGGAACCTCGAGGCAAACGTCCACTTCGCGGTCCTGAGCGACTTCCGCGACGACGCCGCGGCGAGCGTGGACGGGGACGAGGAGATCCTCGCCGCCGCGGTGGCGGGCGTCGAGGCGCTGAACCGGCGGCACGCGCCGGAGGCGAACGACCGTTTCTTCCTGTTCCACCGCGACCGGCGCTGGAACCCGAAGGAAGGCGTCTTCATGGGCTGGGAGCGCAAGCGCGGCAAGCTCGAGGAGTTCAACCGGCTGCTGCGGAACCCCGGGGACACCGGCTTCTCGGTGAAGGTCGGCGACGTCTCGATCCTCCCGTCGGTCCGCTACGTCCTGACGCTCGACGCCGACACCCGCCTGCCGCGGGGAGCCGCCAGGACGCTGATCGGGATCCTCTTCCACCCCCTCAACCGGCCCGTCGTCGACCCGGTGCTCCGGCGCGTGACCTCGGGCTACGGGATCCTCCAGCCGCGGGTGAGCGTCACCCTGTCGAGCGCGGCGGGCTCCCTCTTCGCCCGGGTCTACGCCGGGCACACCGGCGTCGACCCGTACTCGACGGCGGTCTCGGACACCTACCAGGACCTCTTCGGCGAGGGGAGCTTCACCGGGAAGGGCCTCTACGACGTCGACGCCTTCCGCGCGACCGTGGACGGGCGCGTGCCGGAGAACGCGCTCCTCTCGCACGACCTGTTCGAGGGACTCCACGCGCGGACCGCGCTCGTCTCGGACGTGGAGGTCGTCGACGACTACCCGACCAGCGTCCTCGCGCACGCCCGCCGCCAGCACCGGTGGGTGCGCGGCGACTGGCAGATCCTGACCTGGCTCCTCCCGGTCGTGAGGACGGCCGGGGGCTTCGAGAAGAACCGGCTTCCGCTCGTCAGCCAGTGGAAGATCCTCGACAACCTGCGCCGGAGCCTCGTGGCGCCCGCTCTGCTCGCCCTCTTCGCGGCGGCCTGGACCGTCCTGCCCGGGAGCCCGCTCGCCTGGACGCTGGCCGGCCTCACGATCCCCGGCTTTCCCCTCGTCACGTCCCTCTCCCGGCTCCTCGAGCGGTCCCGTTCGCGCGAGCCCGCGCGGATGTACGTCCGGGGCGTCGTCGAGGAGCTGAGCACGGCCCTGGCGCAGGCGCTCCTGACGCTCGTCTTCCTCCCGTACCACGCCTGGGAGATGGTGGACGCGATCGGCCGGACGCTCGTGAGGCTCGTCTTCACGCAGCGCCGGCTCCTCGACTGGGAGACGGCTGCCGCGCAGGCGGCGCGCGCGGCAGGACAGCTCGAGTCCGGTGTCCGCTCCTTCTTCCGGGAGATGGCCGCGAGCCCCGCGGCGGCCCTGGGCCTTCTCGTCCTCACCGCCGCCCTGCGTCCGGCCGCCCTCCCGCTGGCCCTCCCGTTCGCCGGCCTCTGGGGGGCGGCGCCGGCGGTCGCCTTCTGGCTCAGCCGGTCCACCGTCCCGGGCCTGCGCGAGGTGACCCGGGAGGACCGCGAGCTCCTCGAGCGGATCGCGCGGCAGACGTGGCGGTACTTCGAGACGCTCGCCGGACTCGAGGACAACGGGCTCCCCCCCGACAACGCCCAGGAGGGGGCGGCGCCGGGCGCCGGGCTCGTCGTCGCGCACCGGACGTCGCCGACGAACATCGCGATGGGGCTCCTCTCGACGCTCGCCGCGCACGACCTCGGCCTGCTGCCGGCCGAGGAGATGGTCGAGAGGGTGGACCGGGCGCTGACGACCGTCGAGGGGCTCGAGCGCCACGAGGGGCACCTGCTGAACTGGTACGACACGAGGACGCTGGCGCCGCTCCGTCCCCGCTACGTCTCCACCGTGGACAGCGGCAACCTCGCCGGGGCGCTCCTCACGCTGGCCGCGGGGTGCCGCGAGCTGGGCGGCAGCCGGCCGGACCTCTCTCCGCGCCTGTGCGACGTCGCGGCCCGTGCGACGGCCCTGGCGGACGGGATGAGCTTCGGGTTCCTCTTCGACCGCGAGCGCCAGCTCTTCTCGATCGGCTACCGCCTCTCCGACACCGGGGGACCCGGCCTGAGGGACACCTCGTTCTACGACCTCCTCGCCTCGGAGTCGCGGCTGGCGAGCTTCTTCGCCGTCGCCAAGGGCGACGTCCCCCAGAGCCACTGGTTCCGGCTCGGACGGCCCGTCGTGAGCGTGGAGGGCGTCCCGACGCTCGTCTCGTGGAGCGCCACGATGTTCGAGTACCTGATGCCTCTCCTCCTCATGAGGACCTACCCCGGGACGCTCCTCGACCAGACGTGCCGGATGGCCGTGAGGCGGCAGGTGAGGTACGGCCGCGAACGGCGCGTCCCGTGGGGGATCTCCGAGTCCGCCTACAACCTCGTCGACCGGCTCGGCGCCTACCAGTACAAGGCCTTCGGGGTCCCGGGCCTCGGTCTGAAGCGGGGCCTCTCGGACGAGCTCGTGGTGGCCCCCTACGCGACGGCGCTCGCCGCGCTCGTCGACCCGGCCGAGGCCGCGAGGAACTTCCGGCGCCTCTCGGCCCAGGGCGCCGAGGGGCCGCTCGGCTACTTCGACGCCGTCGACTACACGCCCCGCAGGCCCGAGGACCCCGAGGGCCGGGACGGTGCCGCGGCGGACGAGAGGCGAACCCCGGGCCCCGTCCCCGGCGTCGTCGTCCGGAACACCCTGGCGCACCACCAGGGGATGACGCTCGTCGCGATCGCCGACGTCCTCCTCGGGGACGTCATGGTCGGCCGGTTCCACTCGGACCCGCGCGTGAGGGCGACGGAGCTCCTCCTGCAGGAGCGGATCCCGCGCGAGGCCCCCGTGATCGAGCCGCGCCCCGCCGAGGAGACCCGCGTGGCCCCCGCCGCGCCGGCGCGCACGCCCCGCCGGATCCGCTCGCCGCACACGCCCTACCCCCGCGCCCAGATCCTCTCGAACGGCGCCTACGTCGCCATCGTGACGAACGGGGGCGGAGGGGCGAGCTTCTGCCGCGGTCGCGCCGTCACCCGCTGGCGGGAGGACCGGACGCGCGATCCGGGTAGCCAGTTCGTCTACCTCCGCGACGTCCACACGGGCGAGGTCTGGTCCGCGGCGCACCAGCCGATCGGAAGGGAGGCCGACGACTTCCTCGTGGAGCTCCTCGCCGAGAAGGCGATCCTCGCGCGGACCGACCACGAGGTCGAGACGCGCCTGGAGGTCGCCGTCTCGCCGGAGGACGACGCCGAGGTGCGGCGGGTGTCGCTCACGAACCGCAGCGGGCGCCCCCGCGAGCTCGAGCTGACGAGCTACGTGGAGATCGCGCTCGGCTCCCTCGCCGAGGACGTGGCCCACCCGGCCTTCGGGAAGCTGTTCGTCGAGACCGAGTGGGTCCCCGAGAGCACGGCGCTCGTGGCCCGGCGCCGGGCGCGCGGCCCTCAGGACCCGGAGTTCTTCGCGTTCCACGTCCTCTCCATGGACATGCGGGCGCAGGGGCAGGTGGAGTGGGAGACCGACCGGATGCGCTTCCTGGGGCGGGGACGCGGCCCGGAAGACCCCGTCGCCCTCGACGGGCGCGCTCTCTCGGGGACGACGGGGGCGGTCCTGGACCCGGTCCTCAGCCTCAGGACGCGGCTTCGCCTGGCTCCCGGGGCCTTCGCCCGCCTCTCCTTCACGACCGGCGTCGCCGCAGACAGGCCCGCGGCGATCCGGCTCGCCCAGAAGTACCACGACTTCGGCTTCGCCGCGCGCACGTTCGCGCTGGCCTACACGCACGCCCAGATCTCGCTCGGGCACCTGGGCATCTCCGTCGAGGAGGCCCAGCTGTTCGAGCGGCTGGGCTCGCGCGTCTTCTTCTCGGACGCCTCGCTGCGGGCCGACGAGGAGACCCTCGCGAGGAACTCGCTGGGGCAGCCCGGCCTCTGGGGGCACGGGATCTCGGGCGACATCCCGATCGTCCTCGTGAGGGTGACCGCGCCGGAGGACCTCGAGCTCGTGCGGCAGGTCCTGAAGGCGCACGAGCTCTGGCGCCTGAAGGGGCTGAAGGCGGACGCCGTCATCCTCAACGAGCGGCTCTCCGGCTACCGCGACGAGCTGCACGAGCAGCTGTCCGGGCTCGTCGAGGCCGGTCCCTGGAGCGGCTGGAAGGGGACTCCCGGGGGGGTGTTCCTCCTCCGCTCCGACACCATGCCCGAGGCGGAGACGGTCCTCCTCCGGTCCGTCGCCCAGGCGGTCCTCTCGGGCGAGAGCGGAAGCCTGGCCGCCCAGCTCGACCGCCCGGAGCCGGAGCCCGAGGTCCCGACGCCGTTCCGCCCGTCCGGGAAGGCCTCGGAGGGGCCGCAGCCGGCGGACGCGGGGACGGAGCCCGTCGAGCCGCCTCCCCTCGTCATGGGGAACGGGCTCGGCGGCTTCACGGCCGACGGCCGCGAGTACGCCGTCGTCCTCGAGGGGGACCGGGAGACGCCGCTCCCCTGGGTCAACGTGCTGGCGAACCCGCGCTTCGGGAGCATCGTCACGTCCTCGGGGTCCGCCCACACGTGGTGCGAGAGCAGCCGGGAGAACCGCCTGACGCCGTTCGCCAACGACCCGGTCACCGACCCGACGGCCGAGGCGATCTTCCTTCGCGACGAGGAGACCGGTGCCGTCTGGAGCGCGACGCCCTCGCCGCTCCGGCGGTCGCCGCGCTCCCTCCGCTGGGTGGTGCGCCACGGCGCCGGGGTGACGCGCTTCAGCACCGCCGCGCGCTCCCTGGAGCAGGAGCTCACGGTCTTCGTGGCGAGGGACGCGCCCGTCAAGCTCTCCCTCCTCTCGATGACGAACCGATCCTCCGTCCCGCGGCACCTCACGCTCTTCTCGTACGTCGAGTGGTCGCTCGGGCCGCCGCGGCCCGGCCGCCCGCGGTTCGTCGTGACCGAGCCGGACGGGGTCACCGGCGCCGTCCTGGCGCGCAACCCCTTCATCGCCGCGTACCGGGGGCACGTCGCCTTCTCCGCGACGAACGAGCCGGTCCTCTCGGCGACGGCGGACCGCCTGGAGTTCCTCGGGCGCAACGGAGGGCTCGCGCACGCGGCCGCGCTCTCCCGCCAGCGCCTGGGGGGCCGCTTCGGGGCCGGGCTCGACCCGTGCGCGGCGCTCCAGGTGGCCGTCGACCTGGCACCCGGCGAGACCCGGCGCGTCCTCTTCCTCCTCGGCCAGGGGCGGGACCTCGAGGAGGTCCGGAGGCTCCTCTCCCGCTTCGGCGAAGCCGGCGGCCCCGCGGAGGCGGACGGGGAGCTCGCGGCGGTCTCGGCCCTCTGGGACGAGACGCTCGACGCCGTCCGCGTGTCGACCCCCGACGACTCCTTCGACCTCCTCGTCAACCGGTGGCTCCTCTACCAGACCGTCGCCAGCCGCCTCTGGGCCCGCTCCGGCTACTACCAGTCGAGCGGGGCCTACGGGTTCCGGGACCAGCTCCAGGACGTCCTGTCCCTGACCCTGACGCGGCCGGACATCGCGAGAGAGCACCTCCTGCGCGCCGCGGCCCGCCAGTTCCTCGAGGGGGACGTGCAGCACTGGTGGAACGCCACGAGCGGTCACGGGATCCGGACGCGCTGCTCGGACGACCTGCTGTGGCTCCCCTGGGCGCTCTCGGGGTACCTCGCGGCCTCGGGGGACCGGGCCGTCCTCGACGAGCGGGTCCCGTTCCTCGCGGCGCCCCCCCTCCCGGCCGGGCAGAGCGAGAGCTATGGCCTCCCGGAGGTCTCCGCCGAGACGGCGACGCTCTTCGACCACGGGATACGCGCCGTGGAGCGCGCCCTCGTGATGGGCCCCCACGGCCTGCCGCTCATCGGGAGCTGCGACTGGAACGACGGGTACGACCGCGTCGGTCCCGGGGGCCGGGGCGAGAGCGTCTTCGTCGGGTGGTTCCTCCACGCCGTCCTCGGGGCGTTCGCGCCGCTCTGCGAGGAGCGGGGCGACCCCGCGCGCGCCGCGCGCTTCCGCGCCGAGCGCGATCGGCTGGGGGCGATGCTGGAGCAGGCGTGGGACGGCGAGTGGTACCGGCGCGCGTACTTCGACGACGGAACGCCGCTCGGCTCGTCCCAGAGCGAGGGGGGGAGGATCGACTCGGTCGCCCAGAGCTGGGCGGTCCTCTCCGGGGCCGCCCCCCGGAAGCGCGCCGAGAGGGCGATGGACGCCGTCCGCGCGCACCTCGTCCGGCGCGGCTCCCGCGTCGTCCTCCTCCTGTCGCCGCCGTTCGACCGGACCCCGCTCGACCCGGGCTACGTCAAGGGCTACGTCCCCGGCGTCCGCGAGAACGGCGGCCAGTACACGCACGCCGCGCTCTGGGTCGTCCTGGCCCTCGCGCGGCTCGGGAGCGGGGACGAGGCGGCGGAGCTCTTCCACATGCTCAACCCCGTCAACCACTCGCGGAGCCCCGCGGAGGTCGCGCGCTACATGACCGAGCCGTACTCGGTCGCCGGCGACGTCTACGACCACCCGGCGCACAGCGGGCGCGGCGGCTGGACCTGGTACACCGGCTCGGCCGGCTGGATGCACCGCGTCGCCGTCGAGGGGATCCTCGGGCTCGAGCGGCGCGGCTCCTCCTTCACCGTGAACCCGTGCATCCCGTCGTCGTGGCCCGCCTTCTCCATCGAGTGGCGCCTCGGCGCGACGCGCTACTCGATCGCGGTCGCCAACCCGGAGCGCCGGTGCCGCGGGGTCGCCCGCGTCGAGATGGACGGGTCCGTCGTGGATCCCGGGGCGATCCCGCTCCTGTGCGACGGCGGCACGCACGCCGTGACGGTCGTGCTCGGGGCGGAGGCGCGGGCGTGACGGGGCGGCCGGCCGGGCTCCCCGGCTACTCCGGCGGGTTCTTCTCCCAGCTTCCGTAGATCGGGTTGGGGAGGGCGAAGAACCGGACGCCGAAGTCGGAGTAGGCCGTCTCGCCCTCCCGCCGCAGGGGCTGGGCGAGGTCCGGGAAGTCCTGCACGTTGTCGCCGACCCAGACCAGGATCTCGAGCGGGCCGACGTCCTTGCTCGCGGTGCCGTCGGCGATGCTCTTCCAGCGGCCCTCCTTCTCGCCGTCGGACCCCTCGGGCCGGCAGAGGAGGAGGTCGTACGGCATTCCGAGGGCGTCCAGGTTCGCGGCCACGTCGGCGCAGAGCGACTCCTCCGTGTTCGTGACGACGGCGATCCGGCCGCCGAGCCCGCGGACGCCCGTCAGGAACGTGCGCGCCCCGGGGACCTCGGTCCGCCGGCGGCGCTTCACGAACTCCGTCCAGCTCTCGTCGGTGACGCCCAGCCCCTTCTCCTGGAGCTCCTTCTCGTAGAGCGAGTTGTCGAGGAGGGTGTCGTCGGCGTCGACCGAGACCGCCCAGGAGCCCGGGGCGCGCCCGGCGCTCGCCTTCTCGACCGCCGCCAGCGCGGCGCGGTAGGTCTGGATGGTCACGGCGCGGTACTCGGCCGAGCTGCGGAACCAGTGCAGCTCGTCGGTCTGCGCGGGCGTCGCCCGGGTCGGCTTCCCGGCCCCGGAGGAGCAGCCGAGGAGGGCGAGGGGGAGGAGGAGGGGGAGGAGGCGGGCGAGACGGCGCATGGGAGGCAGCCGGCCGGGCCGGGAGCGGCAGTCTACCAACGCCGGGCCGGCGGCGCCCCGTGCGGGCGCGGTGGGTCCGGGTAAGATCCGCCGACTCCATGAGCCTCTCGCCCGGCACCCGGCTCGGCGCCTACGAGATCGTCTCTCGTATCGGCGCTGGCGGGATGGGCGAGGTCTACCGCGCCAGCGACGCCAAGCTCCGGCGCGACGTGGCGGTCAAGGTCCTCCCGAGGAACCTCGCGCGGGACCCCGGCGCGCTCGCGCGCTTCGAGCGCGAGGCCCACGCCGTGGCGGCCCTGTCGCACCCGAACATCCTGTCGATCTTCGACTTCGGCGAGGCGGACGGCGTCACGTACGCCGTCACGGAGCTGCTCGAGGGAGAGACGCTGCGCGCCCGGCTGGACGCCGGTCCCGTCCTGCCGAGGCAGGCGGTCGACGTCGCGCTCCAGGTGGCGCGCGGGCTCTCCGCCGCGCACGGGAAGGGGATCGTCCACCGCGACCTGAAGCCCGAGAACGTCTTCCTGACGTCGGACGGTCACGTCAAGGTCCTCGACTTCGGCCTGGCGAAGCGGACCGAGCCCACGGGCACCGAGGAGGAGACGGCCGTCTCCCCCTCCTCCGGCCAGACGCAGCCGGGGACGGTCCTGGGGACGACGGGGTACATGTCCCCCGAGCAGGCGCGCGGTCTCCCGTCGGACGCCAGGAGCGACGTCTTCTCGTTCGGCGCCCTCCTGTACGAGCTCCTCTCGGGGCAGCGGGCGTTCCGGAGGGACTCGGCCGCCGACACGCTCGCCGCGATCCTGATGCAGGAGCCGCCCGGGCTGTCGGGCTCGGGCCGGAGCGTCCCGCCGGAGCTCGAGCGGATCGTCCGACGGTGCCTGGAGAAGAAGCCGGAGGCGCGCTTCCCGTCCGCGCGGGAGCTCGTGGCGGCGCTGGAGGAGGTCGCCTCCGGCTCGACTTCCGCCGGGCCCCGGCACGCCGCTCCCGCCCTGACGAGGCGAGGCGTCCTCGTGGCGGTCGCGGCGTCGGCGGCCCTCCTGGCCGCCCTCGCGGTCGCGTTCCACCTCCTCCGGCAGGGCGAGGAGGCGGCCCCCGCCGGCGGGCCGGCGCGGATCGCGGTCCTGCCGTTCGAGAACCTCGGCGAGCCCGGGGACGACTACTTCGCGGACGGGATCGCCGACGAGGTCCGCGGGAAGCTGACCTCGCTCCCGGGCCTGGAGGTGATCGCCCGCGGCAGCTCGGTCCCGTACCGGAAGACGGCGAAGGAGCCCCGCGCGATCGCGCGGGAGCTGCGCGTCAGGTACCTCCTGACCGCGACGGTCCGCTGGGAGAAGGGGCCGGGCGGGAGCCGGGTCCAGGTGACGCCGGAGCTCGTCGAGGTCTCGGGAACGGGGGCGCCCGCCTCGCGCTGGCAGCAGTCCTTCGAGGCGGAGCTGACCGACGTCTTCCGGGTCCAGTCGGACATCGCCGCGCGCGTGGCCGGGGCGCTGGGCGTGGCCCTCGGCGCGGGCGCCGAGCGGCGGCTCCTCGAGCGGCCGACGCGGGACGTGGCCGCCTACGACGCGTTCCTCCGCGGCGAGGCGGCCTCGAACAGCCTGGGCGTGACGGACCCGGCCAGCCTCAGGCGGGCGCTCGCGCTCTACGAGGAGGCCGTCTCGCGCGACCCCGCCTTCGCTCAGGCCTGGGCGCGACTCGCCCTGGTGTCCGTCCGCCTCCACAGCAACAGCGTCCCGTCCCCGGCCCTGGCCGCTCGCGCCCGGGAGGCGGCGGAGAAGGCCGTGTCGCTCGCGCCCGGCCGTCCCGACGGGTACCTCGCCCAGGCCGCGTGCGTCAGCCTCGGGCTCGGGGACCTCGGCCGCGAGCTGACGTGGCTGGAGAAGGCGCGGGACGCCGATCCGTCCAGCCCGGAGGTCCTGACGGCGCTGGCCCTCGTCGAGCAGTCCCTCGGCCGCTGGGACGCGGCCGTCTCGCACCTGCGGCAGGCCGGGCGCGTCGACCCGCGCTCGGTCCTGACGAAGCGGCGCCTGGCGCTCGCCCTCCTCCTCCTCCGGCGGTACCCCGAGGCCAGGGAAGCGGTCGAGGACGGGCTGGCGATCGCGCCCGCCAACCTCGTCCTCAACGAGCTGAAGGTGATGACGCGCCTCGTGGACGGGGACGTCGAGGGGGCGCGGGAGGTCGTCCGGTCGGCGGCGCCGGCGGTTGCGCCGACGGCGCTCGTCGTCCACCTCGTCCACTACCAGGACCTGGCCTGGCTCCTCGACGACGGCCAGCGGGCGCTCCTCCTGGCCACCTCGCCGGCCGCGTTCGACGACGACCGGGGGGCGTGGGGGGTCCACCTCGCGCAGGCGCACGCGCTGGCCGGGAACGCGGAGGAGACCCGCCGGCACGCCGAACGGGCGAGGAACGCGTACGAGGAGCAGCTCCGGAAGGTCCCGGACGACCCGGAGCGGCTCGTCTCGCTCGGAGTCGCCCTCGCCTACCTCGGCCGGGGGGCCGAGGCGGTGCGGGCGGCCGAGCGGGGCGCCGCCCTCGTCCCCATCGAGAAGGACGCCTACCGCGGGCCCCTCGTGCAGCACCAGCTCGTCCGGGTCTACACCCTGGTCGGCGAGGCCGAGAAGGCCCTCGACCGCCTGGAATCGCTCCTGACGATCCCCTACACGCTCACGCCGGCGTGGCTGGAGATCGACCCGACGTTCGACCCGCTCCGCTCGCACCCGCGGTTCCAGAGGCTCGTGGCGATCGGGAAGAGGGCGGCTCCTGGCGGAGGCTCCGCCGCGGCCGGCCCGCGGTAGTCTTCCCTCTCCCGCGTCCCGCGCAGAGAGGAGAGACGGATGGCCGACGAAGGGCAGATCACAGCCGGGAACATCGCCAAGGAGCTGGGCGCCTCCCCCGCGAAGGTGAAGAAGGCGATCGAGGAGCTGAAGCTGAAGCCGGTCGCCAAGAAGGGCGCCTGCTCGTACTACGGTCGCGACGCCGTCAAGAAGGTCAAGGCCGCCCTGAAGTAGCGGCCGCCCTCACTCCGGCGCCATCTCGACGAAGGCCCCGTCACCGGACCGCTCGCCCGGAGCGGTGCCGTCGTTGAGGACGGCGTAGGCCAGGAACGGGCCGTCTCCCGAGGTCCGGAGGACGCGGGCCCAGCCCTTTCGCGTCCCCGGGGCCACGGCCAGGAGGACGCGGTCCACCTGTGTCCATCTCGAAGGGCCGAGGCGGATCTCGGGGCCCGTCCCCGCGAGGCGGCCGGTCTCCCCGTCGAAGACCTCGACCCGGAACGCTCCCTCGTCGGCGTCGAGGTTCACGATCGCCAGGTTCGTCCGGGTCTCCTCGTCCTGGATCAGGCCCGAAAGGCGCGCGGTGCCCCGGGCGAGCGCCTCCTCGGGGAAGGCCGGCGTGAAGAGGCCGTACCGCCCGCCGCCTCCGGGCGTCGTCGTCCGGGCGCTGGCGAAGACCCCCGAGAGCGGCCGGCCGTCGGCGGGGCGGACGACGAGGGCTCCGGCCAGGCCGGGCCCGCGGGGCGGGACGCCCGGGACTCCGGAGCGACGGAGGGAGTCGACGAAGGCCGGGAGGAAGCGCTGCTCCCCCGCCCGAAGGGTGACCGTGAACGAGACCGCGGGCACGGCGAGGGCATCGGCCGCGTACGTCAGCGCGAGCGTCCGGGACTCCGGCGACCCGTTGGCCAGGACCACCTCGGACTCCCAGGCGGCCGTCTCGACGACGGCCGGGACGACGAGGCGCCAGGTCCCGGCGGCGGCCGGCCAGGGGGGGACGAACGAGCCGTCCGACGTGGCCTGGTCGTTCACCACGGCGTAGGCGTAGAACGGCGCCGTCCCGAGGACCCGTTCGACCCGGACCGCGCCGGTCGAAAGCCCCGCGACCGAGAGGACCCCGGACGCCTGGGCGAACCCACCGGGAGGCAGGACGAGGTCGCCCGCCGGGGTCTCCCTCGGGTGATCCGGGTCCCCCGTGAGGACCGTGAGCCGGACCGTGATCGGCCCCTCCGAGGGATCTCCGGCATTCTGGACCGCGACGTTCGACCGGTCCCGCTCGTCTTGCCGGAGGCCCCACAGGAGGACGGGCCCGGCGAAAGCGCGATGCCGGGGCACCGCGGCGTAGGAAAGCCCGGCGCGCCCCTCTGGCCGGGCCGTCGTCGTCCTCACGCCGGCCGAGACCGAATCGGCCGACTCCAGGCCCTCGAAGCGGAGCGCGAGCGTCCCGACCCGGTCTCCCTCGCCGGGGATCGGGACGCCCAGCGTGCGGAGCCACTCGATCGCGTCCGGGACGACGAGGAGCCGTCCCGCCGGCAGGCGCGTCGTCGCCTCGCCGCTCCCGCCTCCCTGGGCGGCCGTGTACCGGACCAGGAGCGTCGCCTCTGTCGTACCCGCGTTCGAGAGCGACAGCTCCGACGTGAAGTACGACCCCGAGTGGCCGCGCGAAGCGAGGACGACCGGGACCGTCCGCGCCTCGACCGCCTTCCCCGGCGCGGGCGCGACGAGGAGGGGCGTCCGGTCGACGTCCAGGCGGACGAGGCCCGCGGCGACCGGGAGCGTCCTCGCGGCGGGTGAGGCCCCGCGGAGCGTCGCGGCTGCCGTCACCACGACCTCCGTCGCGTCGGGGACCGGGAGGTCGACCGGGACGGGCGGGTCGGGCTCGCCCGGGAGCGGCAGCGGCGCCTCCCTCGGCTCGTTCCAGAGGACGGTCGTCGCGGCGCTCCCCCTCGCCAGGCGGTAGGCCCGGACGGAGGCCGGGAGCCCGGAGAGCTTCTCCGAGCGGGTCGCCCCCGACAGGACCCGGGCCGCCAGCCCGAGGTCGTGCCAGCCGGGGCGCGGGTCGCCCGGAGTCCGGGCCGCGCAGACGTTCGCCGGCTCGAGGTGGCGGACGTCGACGAGGCCCATCGCCGCCGAGGCCCCGATCAGGTTCACGGCGAGCCGCCGGAGCGGGACGTTCGCGTCGTCCATCCAGTCCTCGGTGTTCCCGAGCTGGATCCCCGCGTACCCCTCGCCGAAGGCCGTGACGCTCTTCTTCAGGACTCCGCGCCCCACCTCGGCCTCGACCCACGCCCGCGCTGTCGAGTACGCGGGCTCCTCCAGCCCCGCCACGTCCTGGAGGAGGCGGTAGACGCTCTGGTACCGCTCCTCGGTGACCGGGTAGAAGGCGGGCCAGCCGACGTTCGGGAGCGGGTGGTAGTTGGCCAGGAAGGAGATCGGGAAGGCGTCGTCGACGAAGACGGGCCTGTCGTACCCGCGGGCGGCCATCTGCGCGCGCAGCCACTCGACCGTCGGCGGCAGCTCGGTCGCGTCCCCGAGCGAGTGGACGTTCACGTAGTCGAAGAGGTCCGGCCGGCCGAGCATCTTCAGCATCCCGGCCGTGGAGTTGCGGAAGGCGGGGGGCGGGTCGGCGAGGCGCCCCTCGACCTGGCCCGGGGCGGGCGGGTTCCCCTCGAAGACGTCGATCAGGAGGAACGGGATCAGGCCGAC
Organism: Acidobacteriota bacterium; assembly: GCA_008363385.1. Classification (GTDB taxonomy): domain Bacteria; phylum Acidobacteriota; class Thermoanaerobaculia; order UBA5066; family UBA5066; genus RHKY01. Next base: position 153,991 of record RHKY01000002.1, read on the forward strand.
CTGGGCGTTCGGGTCGGCCGCCCTGGCGGCCCGGCGGGTCGCCGCGAGGAAGACGAGGTAGTCGTCGGCGTTCCCGCCCGGCCAGAAGCCGGTCCACTCGCCCCCCGCCACCCAGAGGCGGACGGGCGAACGGAGGCCCGGGGCGTCCTCCACGCCGTCGTGGTCGTACCGCTCGACGAGGGCTCTCACCCATGCCTCGTAGTCGGGGAGGTACCTGGCCTGCGGCATCACGTCGCCGGCCGAGACCGACCCCCAGCTCGACTTCGGCGTCAGGTACGACTGGACTCGCGTCAGGCCGGCGCCCTGGTACGGGAGGACGAGGGCGTCGGTGCACGACCAGTCGTACGTGTGCCTGCCGTCCTTCGGAGGCGCGGGCTCGGAGCGCCCCCAGGCGAACGCCTCCAGGCGCGTCTTGGCCCAGGTGACGCCGGTCGCCGCGTACGCCGGGGCGAGCCCCTTCTCCGTGTACTCGACGCCGAGGGCGAACGGCGGCCACCCCTCCGGGAGAGGGGGAGCCCCGCGAGCCGTCCCCCCGAGGAGGACGGCCGCCAGCCCGAGGAGACCCGGGATGCGCACGTTCGTGACCGCGATTCTAGGAGCCCGATCGAGCAGGTGGAGAGGTCCCCGGCCCGGTTCCGTGGCGGGACGGCCGGCGCGCCTCGGGGAGGGTCCCGGCTAGGCGCGGGCCGGGGCTTTCCTGGCGGCCGGCGTCCCGGCCGCCAGGAGCCGGGCGAGGCCGGAGATCGAAAGGGCGAGGGAGAAAGCCACGAGGAGCGCCCCGGTCGACGCACGACCCGGACCGGGAGGGGAGAGGATCCAGCCGGTGATCAGGACCGGCACGGGGACCGCGGTGGCGACCGCGAGGAGGACCAGGAGCTTCCTCGCACCGACCTCCGCGGCGCGGCGAGCGGCGAGAGCCCGGATGACGGCCGGCGGGGCCGGTGCCGGGGCCGAGGCCGCCGTGCTCCTCCCGAGCGAGGCGAGGGGGGCGTCGAGGGGGTCGTCCGTCGGGTTCATCTTCCCTCCGCGTCGAAGAGCTCCCGGAAGCGGCCCCGGGCCCGGTGCAGGAGCACCCGGACGCTGCCGGGCGTCAGGTCGAGGAGCCGGGCGATCTCGACGTGCGCGAAGCCCTCCACGTGAGCGAGCCAGAGGAGCTTCCGCTGCCGCTCCGGGAGCGCGGACAGCGCGGCGGCGGCCCGCCGTCCCATCGGCTCGGCCGGCTCCGGGGCGGCCGGGTCCGGAGCCTCGTCGAACGGCGTCGTCCTCTCGCGAGCCCGGCGCCGGCCGGCGTCGCGGGCCAGGTTCTCGGCGATCCGGAACAGGTAGGCGCGCCGCTCCCCGCCGGGGAGAGAGGCCCCGCGGCTCCCGAGCAGGCGGACGAACGACTCCTGCGCCAGCTCCTGGGCGAGCGCCGGCTCGCGGGTCGTCCGGACGAGGAAGGCCCAGAGACGGGGGTACGTCTCGCGGTAGAAGTCGTCGAAGCCCGGGTCGGAGGTCATTCCGCCCGGGTCTCGCGCGCGCCGGGGCCGGGGAGGAGCCCCCAGGACCGGCCGAGCCGGGCGACGAGGGCGGAGGCCGCGACCGAACCGGCGCCGAGCGCGACGAGGATCGTCCCCCACCACGCGGCGGCGGCGCGCGCCAGGGCGTCGTTCGGGTCGGCGGCGCCCCGCAGGCGCGTGGCGTTGACGAAGAGCGCCGCCCCGAGCGCGAGGGCGAGGACCCCGGCCACGGCCAGGACGATCAGCCCGCGCCGGGCGCCCTTCTCGCCGGAGTCGGCCTTCAGCCACGCCAGCCCCGCCTCGCTGCGCGCGAACTCCACGAAGTCCCGGGCCTCGCCGAGCCGCTCGATCTGCGCCTCGACGACGCGGGCGCGGCGGTCCCGCTCGCGCGCCCGTTCCGTTGCGTACCGGGCGGCCAGCCAGGCCACGAAGGCGCCGAACGCCAGGACGCCCAGGATGAACAGAACCTCCTCGTAGGGTGCCATCGTCGATCCCCCTTCACCCTTCCGCTCGCGCCCGCGCGTAGCTGTCGGAAGTGTCGTCGAACCAGAGCACATCGCAACGGAGGACGCGTCCCCCCTCGAAGGGGAACCGGATCCGGTAGTCCTTCCGCCCCTCGACGGCGAAGGTCAGGTCGCCCACGTAGCTCAGTCTCCTCCGGACCTCGCCCTTCTCGAACCAGAGCGACCCGTCCCTCCGGACGACCCGCTGGCCGCCCTCGTAGGCGCCCACGCAGGCGTCGAGCAGCCCGTCCGGCGGCGACGGCGGGTTCACCGCCGCCGCGTAGTCCCTCCAGAGGAAGAGGAGCCGGAACCGCTCCTTCGGGTCGGCCTCGCGCGCCGCGAGGCCCTTCAACGCCTCCGCCACCGCGCCCGCGAGGGCCTTGTCGGGCGGCAGGGGGACGTCGGGCGCGACACCGACCCCCTCCCAGCTCGTCCCCGACACGACGTTCCTGGCGCGGATCGTCGGGACCATCGCGTAGAGCGAGTCGTCGACCACGAACAGGCGGCCCGGGTTGGCCATCCCCTTCGTCCGGGAGCCGACGACGACGGCGCGCCGGGCCTGCTGGAGGGTGTACGCCACGGCTTCCGCGGCCGAGGCCGTCCTCTCGCCGACGACGACGGTGAGCGGCGTGTCGAGCATCGGCTTCACCCCCGGGGGGCGGACGACGGCCGACACGGTCGTCTTCCCCGTCTCCCGGCTCCACGACTCCGTCGTGCGGGTCCCCTCCGGCAGGAAGCAGCTCAGGAGGAGGTCGGCGGTCTCGGAGTCCCCGCCGCCGTTGTCCGTCAGGTCCAGGACGAGCGCCGAGGAGGCGTGGAGGAAGTCCAGGGCGCCGAGGAGCGCGTCACGGACGAACCGGAGCTCGACGAAAGCGTCGAGCTTCAGGTACCCGACGTTGCCGTCCAGGGACTCGGCCTTCCGGAGCCGGAAGTTCTCCCTCCTGAGCATCGCGAGGAACTCCGGCGGGACCTCCTTCTCCCCTCCGGCCTCGGCCCTCAGCCGGGCGACGATCCTGGGGTTCCGCATGAGGCGCAGGTGCCGGTCGCCCGCCGCGTCCTGCATGTCCCGGTTGACGGCCGCCAGGAAGTCGTCCGGCTTGCGGAGCGGCGCGTAGGCGCCCGCCGACTCCCGGCCCCGGAGGGCGGCGGCGACGGCAACGGCCTTCTCCGGGAAGACGTAGCGGTCCGAGACGAGCCCGATCAGCCTCTCGAGGACGACGCGCTGCCGCGCCGGGTCGAGCGGCGCCTCCTGCGCGGACGCGGGAGTGGGCCGGAGGAGGAGGACGGCGGCGGAGAGGATCGCGGGGAGTGGGATCGCGAGCTTCATGACCTGGAAACCCCGGGGCCGTCCCGTTTGTTAACCGCCGCGCCTCCAGCCGTTCGCTCCCGTCAGCGGACGACCCGCTCGGCGTGCCCGTCGGGGGGCGTCCGCCGCGAGAGGTACCAGCGGACGCCGAGGCAGTCGAGGAAGCCCGGCAGCGCCCGGTCGAGGAGGCCGTAGTGCGAAAGGCCTCGCAGGCGAGGGCGGTGGGCGACGGGGACCTCCGCCACGCGCGCGCCCAGCCGCCGGGCCACGAGCGGGAGGAACCGGTGGAGGCCCTCGAGGTCGAGCGGGAGGCGGCGGGCCAGCTCCGCCGTCATCAGCCTCGTGGCGCAGCCCGTGTCCCGGGTGGAGTCTCCGAGGAGGAGCCTCCGCGACAGGCGCCCGACGCCGCTCGCCGCCCGGTAGGCGAGCGAGTCCTTCCGTCGCTCCCGGATCCCCTGGACCATCTCCGCCTCCCCGGCGCGGAGGAGCGGCAGGAGCCTCACGAGGTCGGCGGGGTCGTTCTGCAGGTCCGCGTCGAGCGTGGCGACGAACCTGCCGCGGGCGGCCAGGATCCCGGCCCTGAGCGCGGCCGACTTGCCGAGCGGCGCGTCCAGCCGCAGGGGGACGAGCCACGGGCGGCCGCTCGCGAGCCCGGCCAGGAGGGGGACGCTCCCGTCCGTGGAGCCGTCGTCGACCACGAGGAGCTCGGCCGCGACCCCGGCGCCGAGGACGACCCGCTCCACCTCCTCGACGAGGGGGGCGAGGTTCGGCTCCTCGTCGCGCGCGGGCGCGACGATCGAGAGCTCAGGGGTTGCGGTGGAGGGCGACGAGCTCAAGCGGCCTCATCCGGACGACGTCGATGCCCGATTCTCGGGCGAAGAGGCGGAGCCGAGGGGCGTCGGGACGCGCGAGGAGGGCGTCGAGGGCCTCTCGCGAGGCGACGAGGACGCCGGGACCGGGCCGTCGAGCCCAGACCGCGGCCGACTCCATGTCCGGGAGCTGCGCGACGGGGAGCCGGCCGGCGTAGAAGACGAGGCTCGGCTCGCCGAACCCGACCGAGGCGACCGGCACGCCCCGGGGAGTCGCCGCGCGGATCGCGGCCGCGATCCGGGGGACCGGCTTGACGGCCTCCAGGCTCGGCGCCAGCCAGCCGGCGGCCACGGCCTCGACGGAAGCGGTCCCCGCCAGGAGGACCCAGACGGCCGCGGCGAAGCTGCGGCGGACGGAAAGGACCAGCGCCGCGGGAGCCGAGGCGACGACGAGGAGGGCCATCGCCACGAGCGGGGCGCGGGCGCCGGGGACCGGGAGGCGTTCGAAGGCCACGAGGAGCGCCGCGAGGAGGAGGGCCGAGACGGCCGCCCCGCCCCACGCCCCCCGGACGAGCCACCGCTCCTCGGAAGGCGAAAGCTCTCCTCGCCTCGCCCGCTCGAGGAACCACCCCACGAGGAGCGCCAGCGCCGGGAAGCAGGGCAGGACGTAGTGCGGCAGCTTCGTGGCGACGAGGGTGAAGAGGACGAGCGGCGCCACGGCCCAGGCGAGCAGGAGGCCCGCGGAGAGCTCTCCCTCGCGCCGCCGCCGCACTGCGGCGAGGAGCGCGGCCGGGAGGTGGACGGACCAGGGGAAGAGCCCCGCGAGGAGGACCGGCAAGTAGTACGGCAGGCTGAGGAGAAAGCCCCCGCCGTGCCCCTCCATCGGCGTGGCGGCCCGGTGGAGGACTTCCCGCCCGAGTCCGATCTCGAGGAACCGCCCCCGGGTGGCGGCGTTGGCGGGCAGGAACCAGGCGGCGAAGAGGGCGAGGCCGAGGAGCGAGACGAGGAGGAGGGAGCGCACCTGCGCCCTCCGGCCGCCCGCCACGGACGGGAGGAGGGCGAGCGCGCCCCCCGCCACGAGGACCGGGACGGCGAGGCCCACCGGCCCCTTCGCCAGGAGGGCGCCGCCGAGGGCCAGGCCGAGGGCCGCGGTCCTTCCCGCGGACGGCCCCCGGGCCAGGTTCCGCGCCACGAGCGCGATCGAGAGCGTCACGAAGGCGAGGAGGACGGCGTCCGTCGTGGCCGCGAGCCCTTGCAGGACGACGAGCGGCGACGTGGCCAGGACCGCCCCCGAGAGGAGGCCCGCCCCCGGGCCGAGGAGGCGCGCGCCGGCGAGGGCCGTGAGGAAGACCGCACCCGCGATCCCGGCGGCCGAGAAGGCCCGGACGGCCAGCTCGGTCGGGCCGAGGAGCCCCACCGAGGCCGCCATCAGCCAGGTGACGAGGACCGGCTTCTTGGCCCTCAGCCCGCCGTTGAACGTCGGGACGAGGAGGTCCCCCGACCGGACCATCTCGACGGCGGCCTGGGCGTACCGCGGCTCGTCCCGGTCCCAGAGCGTCGTCCGGGGCGCCAGGAGGAGAAGGGCCGCGAGGACGGTCCCCGCCAGCAGGAGCGCGGGGCGCCAGGTCAACGGCGGGCCGAGGGCAGCTCGACGACGGCCGTCACCTCGTTGCCGGGGGCGTGGTACTCCAGGCGCGAGAAGCTCATCCGGCGAGCCATGGCGATCCCGCGCCCGTGCCGGGCGAGGGCCCGCTCCGGGGTGACGTCCAGGAACCGCTGCCAGTCGAAGCCGCACCCCTCGTCCGCCACCGTCAGGACGATCCGCCCCGGCTCGCGCGTGAACGTGACGCGCGCCTGCTTGTCGCGGTTCTCGGGGAGGCAGAGCCGCCGCTCGACCTCCTCGCCCCAGCAGCCCTCCGACAGGAGCGTCGACTTCTCCTCGTAGCTGATCCCGAGGTTCCCGTGCTCCACGGCGTTGACGAGGAGCTCGCCCAGCCCCACGACCGTCCGCTCCGGCTCGGGGCAGGCCTGCGAGAGGAAGCCGGCGATGGCCATCGCCTGCCCGACCGTCCGGAACCGGAACTGCCCCTCGACGAGGCTGGCGACGGCGTCGAGCCCCTGCTGGAGGGCCTCCTGCAGGTCGCGGTACCGGGCGTAGTCCGCCGCGGCGGCCCGGACGATCGTCAGGAGCATCTCCCGGTCGATCGGCTTGGTGACGTAATAGTACGCCCCCGAGGCGATCCCTTGCAGCATCGCCTCCCGGTCCACGCGGCCGGTCTGCAGGACGACCGGGAGGACCTCCAGCGTCCCGTCCCCCTTCACGAGGCGGAGGAGCTCCAGGCCGCTCAAGCCGGGCATCATCCAGTCGGCCACCAGGACCTCGAACGGCGCCGCGTCCGCCTTCAGGCGCCGCCAGGCCTCGACCCCGTCGGAGGCCATCTCGACGGCGAACCCCCCTTCCTCGAGGAGCTCGGCGAGGAGGTCGCGGGCCATCGGGTCGTCGTCGACGACGAGGACCCGGTGGAGCCGGCGCTCGGCAGGCGTCACCGGAGCGCCCCCCGCGCGGCGGGAGCGCCGCGCCCCCGGCCCGGGGCCGGGCCGGCGGGCATCCGAAGGCTCTGGAGCGGGCCGGTCGGTAGGCTCATTCCGCCAACCCTCGAACGATACCAGCCGCCGGGGTGGAGCGGCACAGAGGAAGGCCGCGCGGGGCCCTCCCCGGACACGGACTCTGCCCGCCGGGGGGAGGGGCCAGGGGAGGGCCGGCGTCCGGCGGCGCCGAAGGCGTCGCGGGGCCCTCCCCGGACATATCAGTCGAGCGTGAACCGCTCCGCCCCTTCGTCGAGCGGGATCGCCCGGAGCTGCTCGGCGGTGAAGCGGAAGCTCTTCACGAACCGGGCGTACTGGTCGAGCGTCATCGGGCCGGGCCGGTTCCTCTCCAGCGCCTCGGCGACCTCGCCGGCGGCCAGTGGAAGGGCGTCGAGGTCGAGCGGCTCAGGGACGGGCCGCGCGGAGGCGCTCGTAGAGCTCGAGGAGTCCGGCGCGCGCGAAGTACCCACGGACCTCATTCTCGTCGATTCCCGGGAGCGACAGGAGGTGGGCGAGGTCCGGCCCGTCCCGCAGGGCCCTCGTCGCGCGCCCCTGGATCGCGCGGACCTTCAGGGCGACCAGGTGCTCGACCTTCGGCGCCGGGACCGCCTTTCCCCCGGGCCCCGGCCGCTGGACCGCCGCCGCGAACAGCTTGCGGCTGGTCTCCCCCTCCACCCAGATCAGGTCGAGCCGGCCCAGCTCCGGGTCGGGGTGGAGGAGGTTCGTGAAGCCCTCGGAGTCGAAGAGCGTCTCGAACCCCTCGGCCGCGATCCGGGAGAGCACCTCGTCCCGCCGGGTCTCGTCCACGATCAGGTCGAGGTCGGCCGTGGCCCGGGTCGACCCCCACGCCGCGAGAGCGAACCCCCCGGCCAGCATCCATCTCGTCCCGCACGCCTCGAAGTGCGGCCGGAGGAGGTCCAGCAGCCGTTCCGCGTCCACCGGCGAGGATCATGGCACGCCGGGGGCGCCTCGCCCCGCTACGGGCAGGGGAAGGCGGCGTCGCGGACCAGGACGAACGGCGTCCCGAGGGCGTTCGTGTAGCTCTTCGCAGCCCCCGTCGCCGTGTCGGTGACCGTCAGGACCACCTCGACGTCCGTCAGCCCCGATGCGTAGACGGCCCACCTCTGGTTGACGCCGCAGAAGTCGAGCACCTTGATCACGACCTCGACGTTGTCCCGGCCGAAGAACCAGAAGTAGCCCGTGTCGTTCGTCAGGGGGACCGCCTGCGCCGATCCCCCGTTCCCGGCGTAGTCGCGGTACGTGGCCGTCACGCGGAACCGGGAGGCGTTCAGGCAGAGCGACGTCGCGGACGGCGTGCAGCCCGTCGGGGCCGCCCCGTACTCGTACGCCCCGATGTCGGGCTTCGCGTCCCGGGCCTTCCCCTCGATGTCCGTCGAAGGGGCCCCGGTGGTCGTCCCGGCGTCGATGGCCGGGCTCCCGGCGACGAGGTGGCCGTCGAAGGCCGCGAGCGTGTCGTCGACGATCCCGACCGGTCCGCCGCAGGAGGCGTGGGCGCCGGGGCAGGCGTCGTCCTTCACCCCCGCGATCACCGAGTCGTCGAAGTCCCAGACGGCGTCCCCCTGCGGGAAGGTCTCCTGGTAGACGAGGCACGTCCGCTCGTCGGGCTGGAGGAAGTCGGTGGTGCCGACGACGAGGTTGTTCCGGAACGTCACCCGCTCGGCCCCCGTGCAGGGGCCGAACCAGCAGTCGGCGCTGGCGACGCAGTCCCCCTCGCTGGCGAGCGTGTTGTTGACGAGGCGGACCTGGTCCCCGGGCCTCACGACGAGGGACAGGGCGTTGCCGTTGGCCCGGCAGTCGTCCACGTCGTACGTGAAGCTCTTCCCGCGGAAGAAGCCGCAGCTGCCGACGACGAGCGAGTTCTCGACCAGCGTCGGGCCGTTCGTCTTGACCTGGTTCCCGGCGTTGCCGACCGCGCGCATCCGCCGGATCGTGATGCTGGAGCCCTGACGCGCGTAGAGGAGGTCGAGGCCGTCCGAGGTGTTGTAGAGGATCGAGGTGTCCTCGAAGAGCCAGCTCCCCGCCGTCTCCCCGGTCCCGAACCCGTCCCCGTAACCGCCCGCGCTCTGCCCCCAGCAACCCGCCGGCTGCCGGCCCGGGTACGTCTCGCCGCAGCCGTTCCACTCGATCGTCACCCGGCGAAAGACGAGGTTCCCGGAGTTCCCGTCGTCCCCGTCGACGTCCCCGTCCCAGCCGACCGACCCGTTCCCGGCGATCTTCACGTCCTCGACGGTCCAGTCCGTCAGCCGCCCGGCCCAGACCCCGCCCGAGGCCAGGCCGTGGACGTCCAGGTTCGAGAGCCTCACGTCCGAAGAGTCGGTGGCGTAGATCCCCCGCGAGGCCCACTCGCCGTACGGCGGGGCGTCCCGCTGGCAGGCCAGCCCCCCCGTGTGGTCCTCCACGCAGCCCGACCGGTCGGTGATCTCCAGGCAGGCGACCTCGGCGTGGCTCGTCCCCGTCAGGTCGAGGACCCAGTTCGCCCGGTCGGTCCCCCACAGCTGCGGCTTGACCGCGCACCCCGTGTCCCACCCCTTCCCGACGAGCCGCGTCGGGTGCTGCGAATCCGGGCCCCCCGGCAGGGGCGTCATGACGCACCCCCACGGGGCCGCCGGGTCGCAGGCCTCGCACCCTTCCGCGCCAGGCGCCCCGGCGCCCATCCGGTAGCCGCCCGGGCCGATGACGAGCGTGTCGCCGCCGGAGATCCGGGAGGGGCCGCACGGCGGGAGCGCGCGGAAGGGGTGGTCCCAGGCGCACGCCTGCCCGGTCCCGCTCGCGGGCGCGGCCACGTCGGCCAGGCCCGTGCAGCGGTCGGGCGGCCCGCCGTCGGTCCGGACGTAGTAGGTCGCGGCGGAGAGAGGGAGGGCGGCGAGGAGCGGCAGCGCGGCGAGGGTTCTCATCCCGGACTCCGGCCCGTCACGGGCAGGCGAACGCGGCGTCGCGGATCAGGAGGAACGGCGTCCCGAGGGCGTTCGTGTACGACTTCGCCGCCCCGGTCGCCGTGTCGGTCACGGCGAGGCCGACCTCGACGTCCGTCAGCCCCGAGGCGTAGACCGCCCACCTCTGGTTCACGCCGCAGAAGTCGAGGACCTTGATCACGACCTCGACGTTGTCCCGGCCGAAGAACCAGAAGTACCCGGTGTCGTTCGTCAGCGGGACCGCCTGGGCCGAGCCCGTGTTCCCCGCGTAGTCGCGGTACGTGGCGGTGACGCGGAACCTCGCCCCGTTCAGGCAGAGGGCGGTGGGCGAGGGCGAGCAGCCGCCCGCCCCCCGCTCGAAGGCGCCGATGTCGAAGCCGGCCCCCTGGGGCCGGGCGAGGCCGTCGAAGTCGGTCGCCGGGGCCGAGACGGCGCTCCCCGCGTCGATCGCCTGGGACCCCGCCTGCAGGTGGAAGTCCGCCCCGGCGGCGTCCACGAAGAGCGGGTCCCCCTCGACGTAGGCGTCCCCCCGGACCTCCTCCTCGTCCCCCCGGAACCCGTCGATCAGGTTGTGGTCGACCGTGACGGCTCCGGCGGGGGCGGCGGCGGGCCGGACGACCTGGAACGTGAGGTTCTGGCTGGCCACGTTGTTCCTCACGACGATCCCCGTCGCCTGCGGGTTCTGGACGTTGACCCCGCCCCCCCAACCCGACCGCCCGTTGTCGTACGAGGTGTTGTTGGCGATCAGGACGTTGACGATCGGGTGCGACGCCACGCAGCAGTCGCTCACGAGGAAGCCGTTCCAGCCGTTCGCGTACGCCACGTTGTTGAAGACCCGGACGTTCTCCAGCAGCCCCGCCACCTCCGAGGCCACCGCGAAGCCGTCCTCCACGCCGTCGTGCGAGACGTTGCCGTAGACGTCGACGTCGTGCGTGTGCCGCGCCTGCGCGTCCACGTAGAACCCGACGGCGTCCGTGTGGTGGACCTCGTTGCCGAAGACCCGGCCTCGGGCCGAGCCGTCCTTGGCGCAGATCCCCTCCTTCGTGCTGTGGTGGACGAGGTTGCCGCTCACCTCGAAGTCCGTCGTGTTGCCCACCGTGAGGCTCTCGTTGTATCCCCCCAGGCAGGCCCGCTCCACCTCGTTGTCCCGGATCGTGACCCAGGAGCTGTTCCACGCCGCGATCCCCGAGTCGTTCGTGTCGACGACGGTGTTCCCCTCGATGACGACGTGGTCGCAGGTGTCGGCCAGGATCCCCGGGTTGTGGACGTTCGTCCGCGCGTTGACGACCCTCAGCCCCGAGACCCGGAGGTACGAGCGGCCCTCCATGTTGAACAAGCCCGCCCACTCCGGGATCTCCACCCCGGTCCCGTCGATCACCGCCGTCTCGCCGGGGTAGGCCGCGTAGACGATCTCGGCGCCGGCCGCCCCGGAGTTCACGGGGAACACCTGCTCGTGGTACGTCCCGGCCCGGATCAGGACCGTGTCCCCCGGGCCGAGCGTCGCGGCCGCCTTCCCCACCGTCCGCCACGGGGAGGCGAGCGTTCCGGGGTTCGCGTCGTCCCCGCCAGGCGCGACGTGGTACGTCGCCGCCACGGCCGGGGTCGCCAGGGCCAGGAGGAGAGCGCCCGGGACGAGCCAGAGCCGAGCCATCCACGGCCTCCGATCCGGGAGCGGAAGAGGACCCGCCGGAGCGACATGGACCCGGCGACACCTCCCTTTTCCGATCCCTCGATCGCTCTGCCAGAGAATCTAGGGCCGACTCGGCGGTTCCGCCAGGGTGGAAGAAGATGACGCGGGCGTGGCCCTCACCCGAGGAGCTTCGCCGAGGTCCTCGCCAGCGGCCGCACCCCGGCGAAGAAGGCCGTCAGGAAGGCCGACCTCAGCGGCTCGATCGCCACGACCGCCTTCCAGGGCGGGAGCCCCTCGAGGACCTTGACGACCCGCCCGATCGCCTGGGACGGGAGGTCTCCCGGGTCGTCGAGGAGGAGGTCGCCCAGCTTCCCCCGCTCGACGGCCATCGCGACGTATCGCTCGAACGTCGTCTCCGGGGTGAAGACGCGCCGCTCCCGCGCCTTCATCGAGAGGGACCCGCGCTTGCACGACCCGACGCAGACCCCGCACCCGAGGCAGAGCCCCTCGTCCCGGCGGGCCAGCTTCTTCGGCCTCTGCCCCGGCAGCGAGCCGTCCTCCTCGATCGCGATCGCCCCCGCCGGGCAGGCCTTCTCGCAGAGGCCGCAGCCCGTGCAGCGGGCCTCGTCGACCTCCATGATCCAGTTGCTCGTGACGATGGCGTGCGGGAGCGAGAACTGCCTCGCCGACCGGAGCATCCCGCAGCAGCAGCCGCAGCAGTTGCAGATGTACCCGACCTTCCGCTTCACGTTGTCGCCCGTCTGCATCAGGCCGGCGTCCTGGGCCTCGCGCAGGATCCGCCGCGCCTCGGCGCGGTCGACCCGCTCGGCGTGGCCGGTCCTCACCAGCGCGTCGGCGCCCGTCCCGAACGAGAGGCAGACGCGGCGCGGGGCGTCGCAGGCTCTCCCGAGATGCTCGGCGTGGTGCCGGCAGGCGCAGGTGGAGACGGCGCGGTTCTCGGCGACGTCGACGACCCACGACGCCCGCTCCCAGTCGAGGACCTCCACGTGGTCCCCCGCCGGGAGCGCCGTCTCGCGGACGAGCGCCCGGCCGATCTGAGTCGAGCCGCCGAAGACGGCGCGCGCGAAGTCCCCCTCCCCCTCCTGGAAGTAGGCCTCGAAGAGCTCCGAGAGCTCCTTCATCGGCAGGTCCGCCCCGCCCCGCATGAACGTCAGCTCGAAGAAGCCGACGACGACCGGCGCCAGCGAGACGTACCGCGTCTCGCCCCTGCGGATGTCGAAGACGAGCCCCTTCCTCGCGAGCTCCGTGAGCCGCCCGTCCAGCTCGTCCTCGGGCGTCCCGAGCCGCGCGGCGAGCGAGGCGACCGTCGTCAGCCGCGTCGGGACCTGCCGCGCCAGCTCGACGTCCTCGGGCGTGAAGAGGAGCGAGAGGATCCGCCTGAGGCTCGGCGAGTCGGGCGCCCCGGTGACGTTCCTGTCGAGGCGCTCGGCGAACAACCGGTACGCCTTCTCCGGGTTGATCGAGCGGTGGCCCATGGCGAGCCCTCCCGGGGCACCGGCGGAGACGGGACGGCGCCCCGGGGAGATCATAGGGCCCGGCGGCGACGGACACACCGTCCCGGGCTTTGCCGCGGCTAGAATCGATCCGTGAGAGCGCGGATCGACCTGGACAGCGGGCGGGTGGCCGACTTCTGTCGCCGGCACCACGTCCGGCGGCTCTCTCTATTCGGCTCGGTCACCCGCGAGGACTTCGGGGAGGAGAGCGACGTCGACGTCCTCGTCGAGTTCGAGCCGGGTGCGCGGGTCGGGCTGTTCCAGCTCGTCGAGATGGAGGAGGAGCTTTCGCGGCTCGCCGGTCGACGCGTCGACCTGCGGACGCCCGCCGAGCTGAGCCGGTACTTCCGCGATCAGGTCGTCGCCGCCGCGGAGCCCCTCTTTGCAGGCTGACGACCTCGTCCGGCTCCGCCACATGCGCGACGCGGCCCGCGAGGCGCTCGGCTTCGCTGCCGGGTAGTCGCTCCCGGAGTTCTCGGCCGATCGGCTTCTCGCGCTGGCGGTCGTCAAGTCGATCGAGATCGTCGGCGAGGCCGCTTCGCAGGTGACCGCGGAGACCAGGGCTCTGCTGCCGGGCCTCCCGTGGAGCCAGATGGTGGGGATCCGTCACCGGCTCGTCCACGCCTACTTCGACATCGACCACGAGCGCGTCTGGACGACGGTCCAGGACGACCTGGAGCCGCTGGCTACCAGGCTCGAGCAATTTCTGGAAGAAGCTCCGGCGCGCTGATCCGGTCCGCCGCGCCGGGACGCCGAACCTGGCGCCGCGGCTTCCCTGCCCGCGACGGCACCGGGGGTCGCCTTCCCACGGGCGGCGCCTCAGGGTCCGGGAACGACCGTCTCGTTCCTCCAGGGCCCCTCAGCCGCTCGATGGGCGATCTCGGATCCGAGGCGAAGGGCTCTTCGGCCTGCGCTGCGCCTCCCGGGCGGCGAGGGCCGACGCTGATCGCGAGCCGCCGGCAAGAGCACGCACCCGTTCTTCTGGGCCGGCTTCGTCGCCTCGGGCGACTGGCGCTGAGAAGACCCGGTTCGGCTAGGATGGCCGCTCAGGCCGAGAACGTCTCGCAAGGCCTTCGCCCCGAGCCGGACGGGCGCCGGCTCTCGAGAGGAGCAATATGAGCCAGGACCAGGACCCGAACGGAAGCCCGTCGCGGCGCGACTTCCTGCGCGTCGCCGGGATGGGGGCGCTCGCGCTGGGCGGAGGCGCCGGCGCTGCGTCCACCGCGACCGCGGCCGAGCCGGCCCGGCCGCCGATGGGGGCGGCTGCCGCCTCCGGGCCCTACAACATCCTCTTCCTCCTGACCGACCAGGAGCGGTTCTTCCGGCCCGGGGAGCTCCCCGCGGGCTTCCCGCTTCCGGCGCACGAGCGCCTGGCGAAGCGGGGAACGACGTTCCGGAACCACCGGATCAACTCGTGCGTCTGCACGCCGTCGCGCTCGGTCCTCTACACCGGGCAGCACATCCAGAAGACGCGGATGTTCGACAACACGAACTTCCCCTGGATCGGCAGCCTCTCGACCGAGATCAAGACGGTGGGGCACCTCCTGCGCGAGGCGGGGAGCTACACGGCCTACAAGGGGAAGTGGCACCTCACCAAGGAGTTCGAGACCGTCAACAAGCTCGGGACGCCGACGAAGATCTTCACCGAGGAGATGGAGGCGTACGGCTTCTCGGACTACTTCGGGATCGGCGACATCATCGCCCACACCCGGGGCGGCTACCTGCACGACGGCGTCATCGCCGCGATGGGGGGGAGCTGGCTGCGCGGCAAGGGGCGCGACCTGGCGGCCGAGGGGAAGCCCTGGTTCCTCGCCGTCAACCTCGTCAACCCGCACGACGTGATGTTCTACGACACCGACGCGCCCGACACCCCGTTCCGGCCGGAGCGCGGCATCACGCACGTCGCCCGCGACCCGGTCGACCCGCTCTACGCGAAGACGTGGGAGTTCGCCCTCCCGCCGAACCACTCGCAGCCGCTCGACGCGCCCGGCCGGCCGAAGGCGCACGTCGACTTCCTCCGGTCGCACGACGCCCTCGTCGGCGAGATCCCGGACGAGGAGGCGCGCTGGCGGCGGCGGCACAACTACTACCTGAACTGCCTGCGCGACGTCGACCGGAACATCGCCACGGTCCTCGACGAGCTGGACGCCTCGGGCCTGGCCGACCGGACGATCGTCGTCCTGACCGCCGACCACGGCGACATGGACGGCGCCCACCGGCTCCACGCCAAGGGGGCCGTCGCCTACCGCGAGCAGAACAACGTGCCGCTGGTCGTCGTCCACCCCGCCTACCCCGGCGGGAGGACGTGCGACGCCGTCACCTCGCACCTCGACCTCGCGCCGACGCTCGTCGCCTTCGCGGGGGCTCCCGCGGAGAAGCGGGCCCGGATCACGAAGGGGCTCGCCGGGAAGGACCTCTCCTCCCTCCTCGCCGACCCGGAGCGGGCCCCGATCGACGCCGTGCACGACGGCGTCCTCTTCAACTACAACATGTTCGCCTACCTCGACGGCGACTACCTGCTCAAGGCGCTCGCCCACGTCAA
Organism: Acidobacteriota bacterium; assembly: GCA_008363385.1. Lineage (GTDB taxonomy): Bacteria > Acidobacteriota > Thermoanaerobaculia > UBA5066 > UBA5066 > RHKY01. The sequence continues at coordinate 169,313 of RHKY01000002.1, forward strand.
GGCGGGCGGCAAGCCGGACCAGCTGGCCAGCGCCGGCATCCTCCCCGACATGACGAAGCGCGGCGCGGTCCGCTCCGTCTTCGACGGGCGCCACGTCTTCGCGCGGTACTTCGCGCCGAAGCAGCACAACCGGCCGACGACGCTGGAGGAGCTCCTGCGGTGGAACGACGTGGAGCTCTACGACGTCGTGGCCGACCCGCTGGAGATGACGAACCTCGCGGTCGCGGGCGGGAAGCACCGCGACCTCCTCCTCGCCATGAACGAGAAGCTGAACCGGCTGATCGACGCCGAGGTCGGCGAGGACCGGGGGCAGATGCTCCCGGGAGGCGTGGAGAAGGGCTGGGAGGTCACGGCGGAGACGATGGCCCCCTGACGGCGAGCCCCCCGGCGGCGGCGTGCCGGCCGGCTCCGGCCGGGAGGGATTCGGGCACCGGGTGGATTCCCGTGGCCGGCGGGGAGACCGCGGGCTTCCCTGGGGGCGTGTAAACCCGGTAGGATGAGACGACGTCTCTATCTCGTCATCCGGCCGGCGTGGTCCCTTTCCCTCCACGCCGCCGGCCCGGAGGGAGGACCGAGAGTGATCATCTACGCTGGCATCGACGGGACCTCGAGCGAGGAGGACACCTACAAGGAGACCTTCCGCAACAGCTTCGTCAACCGCCTCTACCGGAACGAGCTCGTCTCCTTCTCGGACACCTGGTACCTGCGCGGGCCGTACACATCCGGCCGGGACACGGCGGTGCGCGCGGAGGCGGCCTACTCCTGGGTCTCCGAGCGGTGGAAGAGCGGGGCGGCCAAGGCGGTCTTCCTGGCCGGCTACAGCCGCGGCGGGGCGGCCGTCATCGAGGTGGCCAAGTGGCTGAAGGAGCGCGACGGGATCCCGGTCGAGTGCCTGATCCTGTTCGACGCCGTCGACCGGACGGACACCCTCGGGGGCTGGATCTGGAACACGCCGATCGCCAGCACCGTCCGGCGGGTCGTCTACCCGCAGCGGAACGTCCTGCTGACGCAGTCGCGCCTGTCGTTCGGCAACTGCGGCTTCATGCGCGAGAGCGACGCCACGGCGTTCCTTCACGACAAGTTCTTCGCAACGCACGGCGGGCTCGGCGGCGTCCCGTGGACGGTGGCGTGCGAGCCGATCACGGGGGTCCCGACCCTGACGATCTGGGAGCTCGGCGAGCCGAAGGCGACGCTCGTGACGGTGGCTGCCGACCAGCGGGGGTCCGACCAGGTCTGGAGCTGGGCGAAGTGCCACATCGCGACCGCCTACCACTCCTGCCAGCAGCGCCTGGCCCGGGAGAACCCGCCGGGGGCGCGTCCTCCCGCCGACGGCCCCGGACAGCCGAAGGGGCCGGGAGCGGGTCCGTACCCGGGACCGGGCCCCCGGAAGGGCCCGAAGGGGGAGCGGATCCACGTCGTGAAGAAGGGGGACTGGCTCTCGAAGATCGCCCAGACCTACTACGGGGACGTGAGCAAGTGGAAGACGATCTACGAGGTCCCCGAGAACAAGAGGACGATCGGGCCGGACCCGAACCGGATCGAGCCCGGGCAGGAGCTGATCATCCCCTGACCTCCCCGTTGACCGCCCGCACCTCCTAAGATCCGGGAGCGGCCCCGCGGTGGGGACGCGCGAGGTGCGAGCGCCGATGAGGTTCCTCCCCGAGCTCTTCGCCCGGAACCGCGAGTGGGCCGCCGCCCGGATCGCGGCCGACCCCCGCTACTTCGCCCGGCTCTGCGAGATCCAGCGCCCCGACCACCTCTGGATCGGCTGCTCCGACAGCCGGGTCCCGGCCAACCAGATCGTCGGCCTTGCCCCCGGGGAGCTGTTCGTCCACCGGAACGTGGCCAACGTCTTCGACCCGGCGGACCTGAACGCCGCCGCGGTCCTCGAGTACGCCGTGGAGGCGCTCGGCGTCCGGCACGTCATCGTCTGCGGCCACTACAGATGCGTTGGGACGAAGGCGGCGCTCGAGCGGTCCGCGGCCGGGACCGTCGGCCGGTGGCTTCGCCCCGTCGAGGACCTGGCCACCGAGAACGCCCCCGCGCTGGCGCAGCTCCCCACGCCCGACCTCCGGTGGGCCCGCCTCTGCGAGCTGAACGTCGTGGCCCAGGTCGGGAACGTCGCCTCCTCGCCGACCGTCCAGGAGGCCTGGAAGCGCGGGAGGCCGCTCGCCGTCCACGGCTGGATCTACGACCTCTCCGACGGACTCCTCCGCGACCTGGGCGTCACCGTCGGGAACGTGGGCCCGGCCTGATGCCCGAGCTCGACGCCGCCACGGCCGGGTGGGTCGCCGTCGGGCTGGACGTCCTCCTCGTCGGGGCGACGCTCCTGGTCATCCTGAAGCGGCGCAAGAGCGTCCCGGCGACGCTCGCCTGGATCTTCGCCATCGTCGCCTTCCCGTTCGCCGGGTGCCTGGCCTGGTTCCTCCTGGCGGCCGTCCGCGTCAAGCGCGTGGCCCGGCGCAGGCGCCTCTCGGCCGAGCGGGTCCGGCGGGAGCTCGCCGCCGTCTTCGGGGCCCGGGAGGGGGAGTGCCCGGCGGGCAGCTCGGTCCTCCTCCTGGCCTCGCGCCTGACCGGACTCCCGCCGACGGGCGGGAACCGGCTGAGGCTCCTGACCGACAACGCGGAGGCGTTCGCGGCCAAGCGGGAGGCCATCCTGTCGGCCGCCGAATCGGTCTGGGCCGAGTACTACGTCGTGAAGGACGACGAGACCGGGAACGGCTTCCTCGACCTCCTGGTCGAGCGCGCCCGGCAGGGCCTCGACGTGAGGCTCCTCCACGACGCCGTCGGCTCCTCGCGGATCGACGGGCGGCGGCTCGCGGCGCTGCGCGAGGCCGGGGGGAAGGAGGCCGCGTTCCTGCCGGTGAACCCGTTCCGGCGGCGCTGGTCCACGCACCTGCGCAACCATCGCAAGCTCCTCGTCCTGGACCGGAGGACGGCCTTCACCGGAGGGATGAACGTCGGCAACGAGTACTCGGGCCTGGCCCTCCGCCGCCCGAGGGACGGACCGTGGCGCGACACGCACGTCCGCGTCGACGGCCCGGCGGCCTACGAGCTGGCGCGGGTCTTCGTGGAGGACTGGACCTTCCAGACCGGGGAGGGCCTCCTCCCCTCGCCCCCCTCGGGGGCGCCGGCGGCGGACGGGTCGATCGTGGCCGTCCTGCCGAGCGAGCCGGCCCAGCCCGAGAACGCCTCGGCCCTCTCCTACTTCGCCGGGATCGCCTCGGCGAGGGAGCGCTGCTACCTGACGAGCCCGTACTTCGTCCCGGACGAGCCCACGGTCCGGGCTCTGGTCAGCGCGGCCCTCCGCGGGGTCGACGTGAGGCTCCTCGTCCCGGAGCGCTCCGACGCGCCGCTCGTGTCGCTGGCGGCCTGGTGGTTCTTCCCCCCGCTCCTCGCCGCGGGCGTCCGCGTCTTCGCCTACCGCCCGGCCATCCTCCACGCCAAGACGATGGTGGTGGACGGGACGGTCTCCCTCGTCGGGTCGGCCAACATGGACGTCCGGAGCTTCCTCCACAACTTCGAGCTGGGGGTCCTCGTCCACGACGCGGCCCTCGGAGGCGAGCTGGAGCGGCTCTTCCTCGGGGACCTCGCGTCGACCGAGGAGGTGACGCTGAAGAGCTGGTACCGGAAGGGGATCGGGTTCCGGAGGAAGGCGGCGCTGGCGCGCCTCCTCTCCCCGCTGCTGTGACGCCGGAGCGAGGGTGACGACGAGGCTCCTCGGCCCGGGCGACGAGGCGCTCCTCGAGCGCTTCCTCCTCCGCCACGCCGACACCTCGATGTTCCTCCGGTCCAACGCACGCGCGGCGGGGCTCGCCGACACCGGCGCGACCTTCTCGGCCACCTGGGTGGCCGAGGTCGCGGAGGGGGAGCTCGTCGCCGTCGCCGCCCACTGCTGGAACGGGGTCCTCGTCCTGCAGGCCCCTCGCGGGCCGGAGCGCGTGTCGCGCGAGGCGGTGGCGCGCTCGCGGCGGCGCGTCTCGGGGATCTGCGGGCCCTGGGAGCAGGTCGTCGCGGCCCGCTCCGAGCTGGGGCTCGCGGAGGCCCGGGCGTCGCTCGTCGACCGGGAGGACCTCTTCGCCCTCGACCTCGACCTGCTGCAGGTCCCGCCCCCGCTCGCCGAGGGCCGCGTCTCCTGCCGGCGCGCCTCTCCCTCCGACCTCCCTCTCCTCCTCCCCTGGCGCGTGGCCTACTGCGTCGAGACGCTCGGGCAGAGTCCGTCCGAGGAGCTCCTGGCGGCCAGCCGGAAGGACCTCGAGGACCTCCTCTCCTCGGGGAACGCCTTCGTCCTCCTGGACGGGGCGGAGACCGTCTCGTTCAGCGGGTTCAACGCCCGCATCCCCGACTCCGTCCAGGTCGGGGGGGTCTTCACGCCCCCCGCTCTCCGCGGGAGGGGATACGCGCGGTCGGCCGTGGCGGGCTCGCTCCGCCTGGCCCGGGAAGAGGGGGCGGCCCGGGCGATCCTCTTCACGGGGGTCGACAACCGGCCGGCCCGGCGCGCCTACGAGGCGCTCGGCTTCTCGGTCGTCGGCGACTACGGCGTCGTCCTGCTCTGAGGCGTTTCCGGGGGAAGCCCGCCGCGGCTGCCCGCGCCGGTTCCCCCTGCTCCCCCTCCGGCGCGAGCTCCTCCGCGCCGGGGCGCGTTGACAGCCCGGGAGGGGCGGTCTAGCGTCCCCTCCGGGATCCCCTGGGACGGAGGTGTCCGATGAACCTCGAGCTAGAGCCCCGCGGCGACGTGGTCGTCGCGCGCGTCCTGGACGGCCGCTTCGTGGCCGGCGACGCCGAGGACTTCAAGCGGCGGATGAGCGAGGCCGGGAAGAGGGTCGTCCTCGACCTCGCCGAGGTGAAGTTCATGGACAGCGGGGCCCTCGGCGCCGTCCTGGGCGTCCTGAAGAGCGTCCAGCCCTCCGGGGACCTGAGGCTGGCCTCCGTCCAGGCCCCGGTGCGGGCCGTCTTCCGGCTGACCCGGCTGGACAAGGTCCTCGCAATCGACCCCGACGTCGAGGCCTCTGTGGCGGCCTTCGGACAGGCGGCGTCGTGAGCGCTCCCCTCCCGCTCGACCCCGGGAGCCTCCGGAAGGACGTCGCCCGGCACATCGTCCACTCGCTCGGCAAGCCGCTCGGGGCGGCCACCCCGGAGGACGTCCTGGCGGCCGTGGGGCTCTCGGCCAGGGACCGGGCCGTGGAGCGGGCCATCGACACCGAGGCCCGCCACCGGGCCGCCTCGGCCAAGCGGGTCTACTACCTCTCGATGGAGTTCCTGATGGGGCGCCTCGTCAGGAACGCTCTCCACAACCTCGACCTGCTCGACCCGATGGCCGAGGCGGTCCGCTCCCTGGGGCTGGACCTCTTCGAGGCGCTCGACCACGAGGTGGACGCGGCCCTGGGCAACGGAGGCCTCGGCCGCCTCGCGGCCTGCTTCCTCGACTCGCTGGCCACCCTCGGCTACGCCGGCTGGGGGTACGGCCTCTACTACGAGTACGGGATCTTCCGGCAGACGATCGACGACGGCTGGCAGAAGGAGCGCCCGGACCGCTGGCTGGGCAGGACGATGCCGTGGGCGGTCGAGCGGACCGACGCGGCCTGCGAGATCCCGGTGTTCGGGCGCGTCGACGAGGGGGTCGACCGGCAGGGCCGGTACAACCCGATGTGGCTGGACTGGAAGCTCCTCGTCGGGATCCCCCACGACGTCCTCGTCCCGGGGTACGGCGGGCGGACGGTGAACGTCCTGCGCCTCTACGCCGCCCGCGCCTCGGACGAGTTCGACATGGCGATCTTCAACGAGGGGGACTACATCCGGGCCGTCGAGGCCAAGATCAAGTCGGAGACGGTCTCCAAGGTCCTCTACCCCTCCGACGCCGTCAAGAGCGGCAAGGAGCTGCGCCTCCTGCAGGAGTACTTCTTCGTCGCCTGCGCGCTGCGCGACATCGTCAGGCGGCACGAGCAGGAGGGGGGGCGCTTCGAGGCCCTCCACGAGCGGGCCGCCATCCAGATGAACGACACGCACCCGGCGCTCGCCGTGCCGGAGCTGATGCGGCTCCTCGTCGACGAGCACGACCTGCCGTGGGAGACGGCCTGGGACGTGACGACGAAGACGCTGGGGTACACGAACCACACGCTCCTCCCCGAGGCGCTGGAGCGGTGGCCCGTCCCGCTGATGGAGCGCCTCGTCCCCCGGCACCTCCAGATCGTCTACGAGGTCAACCGGCGGTTCCTGGAGGAGGCCGGAAGCCTCGCCACGTCCGACCCCGGCCTCCCCGCGCGGGTCTCGCTCATCGAGGAGTCGAGCCCGAAGCAGGTCCGGATGGCGCACCTGGCCATCGTCGGGAGCCACTCGGTCAACGGGGTGGCGGCGCTCCACTCCGAGCTGATCAAGACCCAGCTCGTCCCAGACTTCTACCGGCTCTTCCCGGAGAGGTTCAACAACAAGACGAACGGCGTCACCCCCCGCCGCTGGCTCTGGCAGGCCAACCGGGCCCTCTCGGCGCTCCTGACGGAGCGGGTCGGCGAGGGGTGGGTGGTGGACCTCGAGAAGGTGCGCGGGATCGACCCGCTCGCCACGGACCCGTCCTTCCAGGAGGCCTTCGCGAAGGCCAAGAGGCAGAACAAGGAGCGGCTCTCGCGCCTCGTCGCGGCCGAGGGCCGCGTCACGATGGACCCGGCCTCGATGGTCGACGTCCAGTGCAAGAGGATCCACGAGTACAAGCGGCAGCTCCTGAACGTCCTGCACGTCGTCCACCAGTACCTCCTCGTGGCCGAGGACGGCGTCACGCTCCCCTGGCCCAAGACGTACCTCTTCGCGGGGAAGGCCGCGCCCAGCTACTGGACCGCCAAGCAGGTCGTCAAGCTCGTCCACTCCGTGGCCGACCGGGTCAACGACGACCCGAGGACGAAGGGGCAGCTCACCGTCGCCTTCCTCCCGGACTACCGGGTCAGCATGGCCGGCGTCCTGATCCCGGGGGCGGACCTCTCCGAGCAGATCTCCACGGCGGGGATGGAGGCCTCGGGGACCGGCAACATGAAGTTCGCCATGAACGGCGCGCTGACGATCGGGACGCTGGACGGCGCCAACGTCGAGATCGCCGGGGCGGTCGGGTCCGAGAACATCTACATCTTCGGCAAGACCGCTCCCGAGATCGAGGCGCTGAGGGCCCCGGGCGCCTGGCGCCCCGCCGAGGCGCTGGCCGCCTCGCCGCGCCTCCTGCGCGTCCTCTCGGCGCTCGAGTCGGGCCAGTTCTCCCCGCGCGACCCCGGCCTCTTCTCCTGGGTGCGAAAGCTCCTCGTCGACGACGGCGACCGCTACTTCCTGATCGCCGACTTCGACGCCTACGCCGAGGCGCAGGAGCGGGCGGGCCGCGAGTACGCCGACCCCTCCACCTGGTGGCCGAAGGCGATCCGGAACGTGGCGCGGATGGGCCCGTTCTCCTCCGACCGGACGATCCGGCAGTACGCCAAGGAGATCTGGGGCCTGGAACCGGTCTGAGCCGGCCCTCCCGCCGCGGAGCGGGAGCCGCGCAGCGGCGAGGGAGAACCCGGGCGGACCCGGGTTCTCCCTGTCGATGTCAGACCCGGCGCTCGAGGGCCAGCGCCTCGGCGGCGCGCCCGAACTCCCGGGAGACGCGCCCGAGCTGTGCCGCGGCGGCGTCCAGCCCCGTGGCCGTCTCGACCAGGGCGCAGAGCGCCGCCAGGCGCAGCGCCCCGAGGGAGGCTGCGCTCGACTTCAGGGCGTGCGCCGAGCGGGTGACCCCCGCGAGGTTCCCCTCGGCGACCGCCTTCTCCATGGCGGCGATCTTCTGGGGCGCGTCGCGGACGAAGAGGTCGATCAGGGGCGTGACGACGTCCGCCTCTCCCGGCGAGGCGAGCGAGCGGAGCTTCTCCAGGGCCGTCCGGTCGATCGGCCCGACGCTCGCGGTGGGCGCCGCCTCGCGCCCCACCTTCCGGGTCTTCCCGAGGGCCGCCGCCAGCTCTCCGGCCTGCACGGGCTTGGAGACGTAGTCGTCCATCCCGGCGGCCAGGCAGGCCTCGCGGTCCCCCTTCATCGCGTTGGCCGTCATCGCCACCAGGCGCGGCCTCTTCTCCTCGGGCCACTCCTTCCGGAGCCAGCGAGCCGCCTCCAGCCCGTCCATCTCGGGCATCTGGACGTCCATCAGGACGACGTCGTACGGCTGGCGGCGGACGGCCTCCAGGACCTCCAGCCCGTTTCCGGCCACGTCGGCCCGGTAGCCCAGGTGCGAGAGGAGGTGGAGGGCCACCTTCTGGTTCACCGGGTTGTCCTCGGCCAGGAGGATGCGGAGCGGGTGAGCGTCCCCCGGCCGGCCCTCCGAGACCGCCTCGGCCCCCCGGCGGCGCAGCCGGGTGGAGCTGTCGTCGCCGGTGCCGCCCAGCGCCCGGAGGAGGGCCCTCCCGCGGATCGGGCGCGCCAGGACGAGCGCGTCCGGGGGGAGGCTCAACCCCGGCGCTCGCAGGCCGAAGGGCGCCGCGACGAGGAGCGCCGGCGCGGGACGGGCAGCCGAGACCGCCGAAAGGAGCTCCTCGAGGCCGGGGAGCGCCTGGTCGGCGAGGACCGAGTCGAAGGGCGCCGCCGCACAGAGGAGCGCCGCCTCCGAAGCGGAGGACGCCTCCGTGACCGCCATCCCCCAGGCGGCAGCCTGCCGGGCGAACGCCTCCCGTCTCGCCGGGTCGGCGTCGGCCAGGAGGAGCCGGCGGAGCCGGAGGGGAGGCTCCGGGGCGGGAGAGGTGGGGTCGGCCCCGGCGCGCACGGAGAAGGAGAACGTCGTCCCCTTCCCCATCTCGCTCTCCACGCGGATCTCGCCCCCCATCAGCTCGCAGAGCCGCTTGCAGATCGCCAGCCCCAGGCCCGTCCCGCCGTACTGGCGGGTCGTGGAGGCGTCGACCTGGGTGAAGGGGGAGAAGAGCCGGTCGCGCCGCTGCGGGGGGATGCCGATCCCCGTGTCCGCGACCGCGACCGAGACCCCCCAGCCGTCGCCCGGGGCGGGGCGCGCGGAGACCTGCACGGCGACGTGCCCGCTGGCCGTGAACTTCACGGCGTTCGACAGGAGGTTCACGAGGACCTGCCGGAAGCGGGTGACGTCCCCCACGACGCTCCGGGGGACGGAGCCGTCGTCCACGGCCCACAGTCCGAGCCCCTTCTGCGCGGCGTGGGCGGCCAGGAGGTCGACCGACTCGTCGACCGCCTCGCGCAGGTCGAAGGGCTGGCTCTCCAGCTCCAGCCGCCCCGACTCCATCTTCGAGAAGTCGAGGATGTCGTTCAGGATCGTCAGGAGGGCGTCCCCGCTCGTCCGGATCGTCTCGACGAAGTCCCGCTGCTGCTCGGAGAGCGGGGTCTCCAGCAGGAGCCCCGTCATGCCGATCACGGCGTTCATCGGGGTCCGGATCTCGTGGCTCATGTTCGCCAGGAACTCGGACTTGGCCCGGCTCGCCCGCTCGGCCTCCTCCTTGGCGCTCCGGAGGTCCTCCTCGGCCCGCTTCCGGTCGGTGATCTCTCGCGACACCGCCACCAGCCCGAGGACCTCCTCGCCGCGCCGGATGACGGAGGTCGTCAGGGAGACCCAGAAGTCCTCGCCCCCCTTCGTCCGGTTGACGAGGTCGCCCCGGAAGCCCTCCGACATCCGCGCCTGGCGCAGCTCCTCCACGAGGCCGGGACGGTTCACCGGCGACAGCAGCACCCGGGCCGGCTGCCCGACGAGCTCCTCCGCCGTCCAGCCCATCCGGTCCATGACGGCCTGGTTGACCCACTGGATCCGCCCCTCGACGTCCGTGAGGACGACGAAGTCGCCGATCGAGCGGGTGACGTGCGCCAGGCGGGCCAGCTCTTCCTCCGTCCGGCGCAGCTGCGAGACGTCGCGCGAGTTGACGACGACGCCGCGGACCTTCGGGTCGTCCAGGTGGTTCGTCCCGACGGCTTCGAGGAGGACCCAGTCGCCAGCGGCGCTCCGGTACCGGAACGTGACGGAGACCGGCGTCGCGGGGTTCGCCAGGCACCGCCCGAAGGCGCTCGTCACCGCCGGGACGTCGTCGGGGTGGACGAAGTCGAAGGCGACGCGCCCGACGATCTGCTCGGGGCGCCAGCCGAGGGCCCGCTCCGTGGCCGGGCTCTGGTAGAGCGTCGTCCCGTCGGGCGCGAGGACCGCCAGGACGTCGGCCGTGTGCTCGATGACCGCCCGCAGGAACGCGAGCTCGGTGGCCGCAGCTCCGTCGGGCGAGCCGCCGCCGGCTTCGGACGGAGGAAAGGCCTCGTCGCTGGACACCTCCCGGGCATTCTGCCCCCGGCCGGCTTCGCGGGGCAACGACGGGCGCGTCCGCCGGCCGGGATCGGCGAGAATAGGGCCCCCCGGAGGAAGAGATGAGCACGAACCCGGTCCCGAAGCCGGCGATGCCGGAGAGTCCCGACTTCCAGCCCCTGATCACGCCCGACGGCGAGGTGATGTGGGAGAGCTCCCCTTCGCGCTACATCGCCAAGATCAGCCTCACGACCGGCAAGGAGATCCTCCGGCCGATCGACCCGGACGACCTCCTCGTCCACGCCCACCGGGACCGCAACCCGGTGGAGTTCCTCGCGCAGATCCTGGCGAGCCGGCTCATCCAGGTGACCGGCAACGAGGAGACCGTCCGCCAGAGCATGCGCAAGGCCAATCAGCTCGGCATCCGCCTGGCGCAGAGGTTCGGCTCGCTGACCGGGTCGAAGGCGGTCGAGAAGCAGGCCCGCAAGCTGATCGGGGTGGCCGAGCGGGACGTCTTCTACCAGTTCCGCCCGGCGACGCACCTCTCCGAGAAGGAGGTCAAGGCCCGGATCGACCGGCTGCGGCGAGAGGCCCGGGCGATGCTGAAGGCCCGGGGCCGGAGCCCCAAGCTGCAGGTCCTCCTGACGGGCGCCACGGGCTTCCTGGGGAAGGAGATCCTCGTCCAGGCCGCCTCGGACCGGCGGATCGGCGAGATGGTCTGCGTCCTGAGGCCGGAGACGGTCCGCGACCCGAAGACGAGGGAGGTGCTCCGGGTCCTCACGCCGCAGCAGCGCGGCGCGCAGCTCCTGAAGCGCCTCTACATCGGCGGGGCGAAGGCGAAGAAGTTCCGCTTCGTGGGCGGGGACATCGAGCAGCCGGACCTCGGCATCGAGCCGAAGGAGCTGGCGAAGCTGAGGACGACGCTCACGCACGTCGTCCACTGCGCGGCCAGCGTCTCGTTCGACGACACCTACGAGAACTCCTACCGGGCCAACGTCGTCGGCAGCCGCAACGCCCTCCAGTTCGCCCTGGCGATCCAGAGGGCCAAGGGCTCGAAGTTCGTCCAGCACCTGGCCATCGAGACCTCGTACATCCACGGGCGGAAGAAGCGGTCGATGGCGCAGGAGAGCGCGCTCGTCTTCCCGCGGAACTACTACAACAACTTCTACGAGCTGACGAAGGCGATGGCCTCGATGGAGACCGACCGCTTCATGGTCCAGGAGGGTCTCCGCGTCGTCCAGCTCCTCCCCTCGATCGTGATCGGCCACTCGCGGACCGGGAACAACCGGGGCGACACGAAGGTGGTCAACGCCCCCATCAACGCCTTCGGCCGGTCCAAGGAGCTGATGGACAAGCTCGGGAGCGACCCGGTGGCCCGCGGCAAGGCCGAGCTGATGGCCGCCTTCGCCCTGGCCTTCCCGTCCGACCGCTCCGCCGAGCTGAACATCGTCCCGGTGGACCGCGTCGTCGAGGGGATCATGGCGGCCCTGACGGTCCCCGAGGCGATCGGCGAGCGGATCCACCTGGCCACCGACAACCGGCTCCGCGCCGAGGACATCGTCCGGATCGCCCACGAGGAGATCGGCGTCCAGGTCCGCCTGGCCGACCCGACCCTCTTCCGGAACGTGACGCTTCCGATCGTCAAGACGGCGCTCGAGCGGCTGAAGGAGCCGAAGCTGGCCAACGCCATCGACAAGCTCGGGACGATCTTCGCGGGCTACGGCGAGTGGGGGCAGCCGATCCACGACGTCGGAAACGACGTGAGGATCCTGAAGATGCCGATCCGCCGCCCCTCGACGGAGCTGGCCTTCCGGATGCTCTGCCGGCACAACCGGTTCGTCCAGGGGTTCGGCCAGGTGAAGGACCCCGACGAGATCGCCCGCCGCGAGCACGTCTGGGAGGAGGCGCTCGACGCCATCGAGTTCCAGACCGGGCGGCGCGCCTCGTCGCTCCACCCCGACGAGTTCGAGCAGCTCCTCTCCCAGCGGATCGACCTGAAGACCTTCAAGCCGAAGAAGCGGTAGGCGCCCCGGGTCTCACGGCAAGGCCAGGAGGTAGTCCGACATCGCCGCGAGCTCGTTCTCGGGGAGGTCGCGGAAGGCGGGCATCCTGGAGCCGGGGACGAGCTTCTTGGGGTCCTTGAAGTGCTCGACGAGCCACTCCTTCGACCTCCGGCCGGCGACGCCGGCGAGCGCCGGGCCCCGGTGCCCTCCGGTGCCGTAGACGTCGTGGCAGTCGCGGCAGTCCTCGCGGGCGACGACGGCCCCGCCGAGGCGGACGGTCGCGGGGACCTTCGAGAGGTCGAGCGGCCCCTCGGGGAGGCGCGCCGTGAAGGCGAGGAGGGCCGGGATCCCCTTCTCCGGGTCTCCTGGCTCTCCGTCCGGCGAGGCCTTCGGGGGCGTGGCCTTCTCCTTGACGTGCGCCTCGACCGCGGCCGGGTCGAGGCCCCGCGTCCGCCCGACGAGGGCGAACGTCCCTTCCGGCGACCCGACGACGCCCGCTCCGAGCGGGCCGTGGCAGGAGGCGCAGCCGCGCTCGGCGTAGACCTCGGCGCCGTACAGGAGGGCCGGGTCGGGCGGCGGCGGGCCTTCGGTGTCCAGCGCGGACGGGGGCCGGCGCCTCGGCGCGTCGAGCGCGCCGAGGACCAGGAGGACGAGCGTGGCGGCCGCGGCGGCCGAGCCCGCGGCCAGGAGCCCCTTCCGCGCCCTGGGGCGCCGCTCCTTCGCCCGGTCGAGCCACGGGACGAGGGCGAGGAGGAGGACGGCCAGCCCCGGGAGGAGGGCGGTCCCCACCGGCTCCCACGGCCCCTTGAAGAGCTTCAGGAGCTGGAAGAGCGGGAGGAAGTACCACTCGGGCCGCGGGACGTACGAGGTGTCCGAGGGGTCGGCGACCCGCTCCAGCGGCGCGGGGTGGGCGAGGGCGAGGTAGACGAGCGCCCCCACGACCAGGAGCCCGGCGACGTCGTCGCGGGCGAGCTGATAGGGGAAGAACGGCTCCCGCGGGTCCGGCCCGGTGGTCGGCCCGGAGTGCCCGTGCCTGCGGAGGAGGACGAGGTGGAGGGCGATCAGGGCGAGGGTGGCGAGCGGCAGGAGGACGACGTGGACCGTGTAGAAGCGGGTCAGGGTGTAAGCGCCGACGCCGGGCCCCCCGGCCAGGAGCTGTCCCACGAGCGGCCCCACGACCGGCGCCCCCGCGGGCGCCTTCGTCCCGACGACGGTCGCCCAGTAGGCCTTCTGGTCCCACGGCAGGAGGTAGCCGGTGAACCCGAAGCCCAGGATCAGGAGGAGGAGCGCGACGCCGACGATCCAGTTCAGCTCGCGCGGCTTCCGGTACGAGCCGGAGAAGAACGTCCGGAGGAGGTGGAGCGCGGCGAGGAGGACCATCGCCGACGCCCCCCAGTGGTGGAGGCCGCGGACGAGGGAGCCGCCGGGGAGAACGGTCTGGATCGCTTTGACGCTCTGGTGCGCGTGGTCGGGGGTCGGCGCGTAGTACATCGCCAGGACGACCCCCGTCCCGAGCTGGACGAGGAAGGCGACGAGCGCGGCGGAGCCGAGCGTGAAGAGCCAGGCGCGGCGGCGCGGCACCGGCTCGTCGGCGAACCGCCGCCACTCGGTGACGAGGCCGGCGCGGGACTCGAGGAACTCTCCGAGCTTGCCGAGCACGGCGGCCCCTACGCCAGCCCCGACGGGTCGAGGCGCAGGCGCCCCCCGTCGACGACGAGAGGGAGGCGGGCGAGGGGCCTCGGCGGCGGTCCGTCCGTCACCGCGCCGGAGGCGTCGTAGACCCCCCCGTGACACGGGCAGAGGAACGCCTTTTGCTCCGCGCTCCAGGAGACGCCGCACCCGAGGTGGGTGCAGGTGGTCGAGAGGGCCACGAGGCCCGACGCCGAGGCCGGGTCGGCGACGACGGCCACCCGTTGCCGGAGCCGCCGCTCCATGTAGCCGTCGGTGACCGTCCTCTCCACGACGACCTCGCGCGGGCCCGCGGCGCCGTCCCTCACCGGGGCGAAGTCGCTCGCGGGGCCGAGGTCGACGGGCGTGGCGCCGTCGCCTCCGCGCGCGAGGAGAGGCGCCACCGCGAGCCGGCCGGCGGAAAGGCCCACCGCCCCGGCGACGAGCCCCCCGGTCCCGAGGGCCAGGGCCAGGAACGCCCGGCGCCGCCCCGGGTCCTCGGGGGCCTCCGCCGCCCGATTCGAACGCCTCTCGTCCGCCATCGCGTCACCTCGAAGTGAGACGGATTCTCCCTCAATCCGGGACGCACGGGTGCGACCTGCGTCACGGCTCCGGCGGCGCCGCGCCGCGGGTCAGCTGCGCCTCGGGGCGGCGGTCTCCGACGCCTCCCGGAAGGCGCGGACGAGGGGGTCTCCGGAGAGGCGCCTCGCCCGCAGGTTCTCCACGTAGCGGGTCACCGCCTCCGCCTGGCTCGCCCCGTCCAGCCCCGCCTCGGCCACGACGGCCGCCCCCTGGCCGCTCCCGAGGAAGTGCCCCCGCTGGTACGGGTGGAGCGAGCGGGCCCTCCCGAGGTCCGACCGGATCCACCGGTAGAGCGTCGCCTTCGTGAAGCCGGTGATCCCCATCGCCACCTGCGCGGCGCTCTCGGGATAGACCCGCTCGCGCTCCTCCGCCGGGAGCAGGTCGAACAGCTCGGCGCTCGTGACGGAGTAGACGTCCACCTCGATCCCGGCCGCCAGGAGGAGCGGCAGCGCCTCCTCGACGAAGGCGTACGTGACGGCCGACTCCTGCAGGACGACCACTCCGTCCGGCGGACGGCGCGCGGCGCGGAGGAGGTAGAGCCCCCGGGCCGCGTCGGCCGCCGGGGCGAGCCCGAGCGCCGCGCGGTCGAGGACCTTCTCGGGCGGGCGGGTGACGAACGGGGCGATCACCGCGGGGCGGGCCGAGAGGGCCGCGGCCATCAGCGGCCAGACCTCCTGCGGCTCCCACGGCGTCAGCGTGACCATCGTCCGGGGCGGGAAGTTCTCCTGCAGGAGCTGGAGCGGCTGCGGGTCGGCGTGCGTGGGGCCGTCCTCCCCCGTCTTCAGCCCCGCGTGGGCGCAGATCAGGACCATCGGTCGGTACGGCTCGCCGGTGACGGCCTCGCGCGCCTGGTTGCCGATGGCGTGCAGGCGCGCGGCGATGTGCCCGAGCGGCGCGATGAACGCGCCGTACGAGGAGCCGGCCCCCACGTGCGCCCCGAAGGCCGCCAGGCCCGAGAGGACGCCGGAGATGGCGTCCTCGCAGATCCCCCCGACCGCCAGGAGGCGCGAGCCGGGGTTCGTCCGGGCGTGGAAGAAGCCCGGCGGGAAGCCCTTGTTCCCCTCCGAGACGCTCGTGGAGCCGAGGAGGTCGGCGGCCGCGACGAGGACGGCGCCCCCGGAGACGGCGTTCAGGTGCCCCAGGACCTTCCCGAGCTGCCCCCGGAGCGTCGTCTCGGTTCCGGGAACCAGGGCGAGGCCCTCGGGGACCTGGCTGCCGCCCCCGGCCGCCGCCTCGAAGGCGGCTTCCAGCCTCGGGGCCCCCGATCGGGGCTTGCGGCTGCGGCGGTCCAGCCGCTCGCGCGCCCGGCGGAGCTTCCCGCCGAGCTCCTCGGCCACGTCCCGGTTCTCCTCCAGGACGCTCCTCACGATCCGGAGCGACTGCCAGAAGCACTCCTCCACGACGACCGGGTCGCTCCCGGCTCCGCAGCGGGTGTTCCCCGGCTCGCAGGCGGGGAGCGCGAGCGCGCTCTCCCTCACCGCCGGGAGGAGGGCGGCGTAGAAGCCCTCCGAGCAGAGCTTGTGCCCCGCCCCGTGCGAGGCGCGCCCCTCGATGCCGTACCCGAACCCCTTCTTCGTCCGGTAGACGACCGCCGTCGGCTGGCCGTTGTCCAGCGCGAGGGCCGCGCGCTGCGCCCGGAGGATCGCCGCCAGGTCGAGGCCGTCGGGGACGAAGACGACGTTCCAGTCGTGGAGGTGGAAGAACTCCGTCGGCGACCAGGCGACGTACTCGCCCGGGACGGCCCCCTCGCGCGCGACTCGGTCCGAGTCGATCGAGGACTGGTTCCAGTCGAGGTGGAGGACGAGGTTCGAAAGCCCGGCCGTCCCAGCGAAGGCCACGGCCTCGGCGACCCGCCCCGGCGTCAGCCCCCCCTCCCCTTCCACGACGTGGACCCGCGGCGCGTCGGCCCCGTACGTGTCGAGCGCCCCCAGCGCCAGGCCGAACGAGGACGCCACGCCCACTCCCGAGGCCCCCGTCGCGAGCCGGAGAAAGGGCGTCGCCGGCGTCGGGTGCCCGTCCAGCGCCCGGGCGCGGAGCTGCGTGAAGAGCGGCGTCTTCGCGGCCGGGTTCCGCCGGAAGCCGAGGAGGTCCTCGAGCCTCAGCCGGTCCGCCTCGGAGGCGGGCAGGAGGTCCGGCGCCCCCACGCGCAGCACCTCGTCGCGCAGCGCCCACATCGCGTAGAGGCCCATCGCCTTGTGCCCGGCCGCGTACGAGACGAGGTCCGCGTCGGTTCGCCCGGGGCGGGAGACGTCGTAGTCCATCGCCTCGAAGAGGAGCGCCGCCACGAACCGCCCCGACGAGATCGAGCCCCCCGGGTGGCCGGAGGTCGGGACGTAGTTGTAGAGGAGGGCGCAGAGCGACCGGTAGACCGCGTCCAGCGAGAGGAGCGGGGGGACGAGGGGGTCGGGCGGCGAGCCGTCGTCCCTCACCTCGACGAAGACGCCCCTTCGCGGCTCGAACGACATCGTCATCGGCGCACCTCCTCGGCGGTCGAAGGCATCACGAGAGGACCGGATCCGACGCCACCCAGGACGCGAAGCCGTCGCGGTCGGCGAGCGCGGCCTCGATCCGGCGGAGCCCCTCCCGGAGGTCCCCGAGCCCCGTGGCGATCGAGATCCGGAGGTAGTGCTGGCCCTCGCTCCCGATCCTGCCGAAGGACTTCCGGTCCATGGTGGCGACCCCGTAACGGAAGAGGAGGAACATCTGCAGGAGCGTCGAGGGCGTCGTCCGCTCGCGGTCCTCCTCGGGCAGGGCTTCCCAGGCGGCGGGGATCCCGAGGCGCTCGCACGCCCCGGCCACGTTCGGGAAGGCGTAGAAGGCGCCCCGCGGCGTCTGGCAGCGGATCCCCTCGATCCGGTTCAGGGCGGGGATGACCGCGTCGCGCCGCTCCTGGAACGCCGCGACCATCCGCTCGATCCAGGGCGGGCTCAGCGGCGACTGGAGCGCCAGCCTGGCCCCCTCCTGGACGAAGGGGGGGAGGCAGCTGAAGTAGTTGATGTTCAGGTTCTTGAAGAGCTGCGCCTCCTGGGCCGTCGGGAAGACCGCCCAGCCGATCCGCCCCCCGGTCCAGGAGAAGGACTTGGAGACCCCCGAGACGAGGACCGTCCGCTCCTCCATCCCCGGGACCGAGGCGATGGAGAAGTGCCTCGCGCCGTCGAAGAGGATCTTCTCGTAGACCTCGTCGGAGTAGACGCGGACGTTGGCGGGCGCCTTCCGCAGGATGACCCCCGCGATCTCCTCCAGGCGCCTCCTGTCCAGGACGCCCCCGGTCGGGTTCGACGGCGAGTTCAGGTAGACGAGCTTCGTCCGCTCTCCGACGAGGCGCTCGAAGGCCTCGGCCGTCACGTCGAAGCCGCCCTCCTCCACGAGGTGGTACGGCACCGGCATCGCGCCGACGAACCGGGTGAACGACTCGTAGATCGGGAAGCCGGGGCTCGGGTAGACGACCTCGTCGCCCGGGTCGCAGTAGGCCTCCTGGCAGAAGCCGATCGGCGTCTTGGCTCCCGGGAAGACGACGACCCTCTCCGGGGAGATCGAGAGCCCCCGCCGCTCGCCCATGTCGCTGGCGATCGCCTCGCGCAGGGAGAGGAGCCCCTGCGGGTCGCAGTAGTGGACGTTGTCCAGGTCGAGCTGGCGCTTGACCTCCTCCCGGACGTGCTCCGGGAGCGGGAAGTCGGGCTCGCCCAGGTTGCACCGGACGACGCGGGTGCCCGAGGCCTCGACCTGGCGGATGTACGGGCCGATCCGGAACGCGTTCTCGGTCCCCAGCCGCCTCAGGCGGGCGGAGCCGGGGCGGGTGGCGGGGACGGCGGCGGGGTCCTCGACGAGGCGGCTCATCGCGGTCGCGGTCCGAGCGGACTCGGACGCGCCTCCTTTCCCCGGGTCGCAGGAGAGAGAATCTCGGGGCGTTCCGCCGGGCCGGCCCCGCCGGCACGTTCCCCTCTTCGACCCGGTGCCGGACTTGCCGGCATCCTCGTCCCCGCCCCGCGGTGGAGTCAAGCGCCGGGAGCGCCTTTCCGGGCCATTCCCGCGGGGTCCCCGGCCAAGGCGGTGCTATCGTCCGCCGCCCGCATGATCGCCTTCTCTCGCGTCTCCAAGCAGTACGGCCGCCAGGTCCTCTTCGTCGACGCCTCGTTCCAGCTCAACCCGGGCGAGAAGGCGGGGCTCGTCGGGCCGAACGGCGCCGGCAAGACGACCCTCTTCCGGATGATCACCGGGGAGGAGCACCCGGACGACGGGGAGGTGACCGTCCCGCGGAAGCTGACCGTCGGGTACTTCCGGCAGGACGTGGAGGAGATGTCGGGGCGCTCCGTCCTGGAGGAGGCGATCGCCGGGAGCGGGCGGCTGGGCGAGCTGCACCACGAGCTCCAGGAGCTCGAGCACGCGCTGGCCGACCCCTCGCTCGCCGAGGAGATGGAGACCCTCCTCGAGAGGTTCGGCGAGGTGCAGCACGAGTACCAGCAGCGAGGCGGGTACGAAATCGAGGCCCGCGCCCGCGAGGTCCTCGAGGGGCTCGGCTTCCCGCCCGAGGTCGTCGACGGGGAGGTCGGGGCGCTCTCGGGCGGCTGGAAGATGCGGGTGGCGATGGCCCGGATCCTCCTCGGGAGGCCGGACGTCCTCCTGATGGACGAGCCGACGAACCACCTCGACATCGAGTCGATCCTCTGGCTGGAGCGGTTCCTCAGGGAGTACCCCGGCACCCTCCTGATGACCTGCCACGACCGCGACTTCCTGAACCGCGTCGTGACGCGGATCGTGGAGGTGGACGGCGGCGAGCTGATCTCGTACTCGGGGGACTACGACTTCTACGAGCGGGAGCGGAAGCTGCGCGAGGCGCAGCGCGAGGCCGCCTACGACCGCCAGCAGGCGATGCTGGCCAAGGAGCAGCGCTTCATCGAGCGCTTCTCGGCCCACGCCGCCAAGGCCGCGCAGGTGCAGAGCCGGGTCAAGAAGCTGGAGAAGATCGAGACGATCGAGCTCCCCCGAAGGCGCCGGGTCGTGAGGTTCGACTTCCGCAGGCCCCCGCGCTCGGGGGACGACGTGGCCGCGCTGGACGGGGTCTCCAAGCGGTACGGTCCGCGCGTCGTCTACGACCGCTTCGACTTCCTCGTGAGGCGAACGGAGCGCTGGTGCGTCATGGGGAAGAACGGGGCGGGGAAGACGACGCTCCTGAAGATGGTCGCCGGGGCGCTTGCCCCCGACGAGGGGACGGTGAGGCTCGGGGCGAGCCTGAAGCTCGGCTACTTCGCCCAGCAGTCCCTCGACCTCCTCGACCCCTCGCTGACGGTCCTCGAGCAGCTGCAGAAGGACTTCCCGCTGGAGGGGATCGGCGTCCTCAGGAACCTGGCCGGGGCGTTCCAGTTCTCGGGCGACGACGTCGACAAGCCGGTCCGTGTCCTCTCCGGCGGCGAGAAGTCGCGCCTCGTCATGGCCCGGATGCTCTTCGACCCCCCGAACTTCCTCGTCCTGGACGAGCCGACGAACCACCTCGACCTGGCGACGAAGGAGATGCTGGTGGAGGCGCTCGGCGACTTCGAGGGGACGATGCTCTTCGTCTCCCACGACCGGACCTTCCTCCGCGGGCTCGCCAACCGGGTCCTGGAGGTCGGCGGCGAGGACGGGACCGGCCGGCCGGTCACGTACGGCGGCACGTACGAGGAGTACGTCGCGCGCTCCGGGCACGAGGCGCCGGGCGTGCACGCCTAGACGTTCCCGGGGCCGGCCGTCGGGCCCGGTGGCGCCGGGGTCCGGCGGCCCCGGCGTCGGCGCTCCGCGTCAGGGGGGGAACGGTCCGCGGAACTCGCTCTCGCGCACCTCGTGGCGGAAGAGGACGGAGCCGTCGGGGCGGGCCACGACGAGGGCCCGCTTCTCCTCGACGACCGAGGCCCCCCGCGAGCGCCCCTCCGCGCGAGCGTCGTAGGCGATCGTGCCGCCGGGGAGGACCGCGAAGGGGGCGCACGACTCGGTCCCGCCGAGCGTCCCGGCGGGCTCCCCCGTCTCGAGGGAGAAGAGCGACCAGACGTACCTCGCGGGGTCCCGCCCGTCGATCGAGCCGACGAGGACGTGCCGCGAGTCGGGCGAGGGGAGCTGGACGTGGGCGTCGCCCTCGAAGAGAGCCCTGGCCCCCAGCTCCTTTCCGTCGGCGCCGGCACGCCGGAGGACGAGCCGGACGCTCGAGGGCGACAGGCGGACCGTCTCGAGGACGGCCCACGTCTTCCCCGCCTTGACCGGGGGCCCGAAGGGCCCCGGGGTCCCCTCGAACCGCGCCAGCGCGGAGGGGACCGGGCCCTCCTCCCTCCGGCTCGCTTCCTCGAAGGAGACGGGCGCGGCGGTCCGCGCGGCCAGGTCGATCCTGACGCCCCCCGTCACCTGGCCGGAGGGCGTCTCGCCCTCCCCGGGCGGGATCGGGCTCGTCCGGTGCCAGCGGTAGGTCCAGGCCAGGTCGAGAGCGCCCGCGCGCGAGCGGGCGACCACGTCGAAGCGGCGGCCGGGACGGTCGAGGGGGACGGCCCAGACGTCGGCCGGGACGGTCGTCGTGACGGTGACGACGCGCGCGGGGTCCGCGAGCGGGACGAGGGCGAGGTCGATCCGCCCCGGGCCCCCCGGCTCTGCCAGCGTCACGAGCCACTCGCCCGCCACGGCGAGCGGCCGGGTCCCGGCGGTCGAGGTGAAGAGCGTTTGCCCGGTCGAGAGCGAGAGGGCCGTGACGCCCCCGGCGGGGCTCGAGACGTACGCGCGGTCCTGCGCAGGGTCCACGAGGATGCCGGGGCGGAGCTCGACGGTGGCGGCGCCGAGCGGGAGCGCTGCGGCGAGGAGGAGGGCGGCGGCGGCGAAGGTCTTTCTCATGGCGTCCTCCTCACTCGGCCTCGACCCAGAGCAGCTCGACGGGGGTGACCGACTGGAGACCGGTCAGCTTGAAGGCGCCCCGGCCCATCGTCCCGGCGATCAGGAGGTCGTCGCCGAGGTCGTACGTCAGGTCGAAGACGAGGGCGTTCGGGAGCCCGGTGCCGAGGCTCGTCCACGGGGTGGCGGTCCCGAGCTGGCTGACGCGGGCCGTGTAGACCCCGCGGTCCGTCCCGACGACGACCAGGTCGTCGGTCGGGCCCGGGACGTACGTCGCCGACCAGAAGCGGCCGCCGCCCAGGGTGCCGAGGTTCTGCGTGACGTTCGTCCAGTTGGTGCCGGCGTTCGTCGTGGTGAAGACCGCGGTCTGGGTGACCGCGAACCCGCGCTGCGCGTCGGTCGGCTTCACGGCCACGGCGTTGACCGTCGTCCCGCCGGGAGAGGTGACCGTCGGGGCGGTGCCGGGCGGGACGAGGCGGACCAGGACGTTGGCCCCGGCCGCCACGTACAGGGCGTCGGCGTTCCCCGTCACGCCGTACACGAGCTTGTTTCCTCCGAGGCCGTCGTTGACCGCGGTCGAGGAGATCCGGGTGATCGTGTTTCCGCGGTCGCTGCTCTCGTACGTCCCGTTGGCGGCGCCGAAGAGGAGGCGCGTCGGCGTGACCGCGTTCACGACGACCGCGGTCGTGAAGTTGGGGCTGATCGCCGGGGAGCCGCCGGTCGCGGTGAGGGCCGGGTAGGCCCAGCTCTGGAGGGCGTTCGAGGAGTTGTAGACGAGGCGGAGGAACCCGCCGAGGAACTGGGAGCTGGAGTACCGGGTCGACTGGCCGGCGACGGGGTCGTCCTTGGCCACGGCCATGTCGCCCCCGTCCCCCTGGTGGATCGTGTCCCACGTGGCCGAGTCGGTGGCCGACTGCTGGCCCGAGCCCGTGTCCTGGTTCCCCGCGAAGGCGATGTTCGAGACGGTGTCCCAGGCGACGTCGTGCTGCTCGCCGACCGCGAGGTTCCCGTTGGAGGAGACCCAGTCCCCCGCCGCCGAGTTCGGCGCCGCGTTCCTGTAGACCCCGGCGTCGTCCGTCTCGACGAGGTGGCCGTTCGGGAGGAAGGCCATCTCGCGCGAGTCGGCGTGCGGCGCCGAGTTGCTCGCGGTCCTCACGGCTCCCCCGCAGCCCGGGTTCGCGGCGCTCGAGCAGTGCGTCACCGGGTAGGTCGTCGCGGCCGCGAAGTCGGACCGGAAGAGCCGCGCCGTGTAGTTGTTCGCGCCGCTCGAGTTCGGGAAGTAGGTGGCGCCCCCGTTCCCCTCCGTGGCGTACGGCTGGCGGTCGCCGCCCAGGTAGACGGCCGAGTGGACGGTCGGGTCCGCCACGATCGAGAGGTGGATGCTGCACTGCCCGCCCGGGTGGAGGCCCATCGGGGCCGCCGCCGGGTCCGGCGTGGAGGGGAGGGTGTGGGCGGTCCAGCTGGCCCCGGCGTCGGTCGAGCCGTAGAGGCCCGAGAGGGCCCCTGTCGAGGACGGGCAGAAGGCGAAGAAGACGTTCGCTCCCGCCGCCCCGCCGTTGCCGACCGTCCCGCGCCGGCCGACGGCGACCTCGACGCGTCCCGCGTTCGTCGACTGGAACGTCGCGTCGAACGGCGTCGTCAGCTTCGTCCAGTTCGCCCCCGTGTCCGTCGACCGCCAGATTCCCCGGTTCGTCGCCGTCGGCGCCTGCGTCACGACCGTGATCAAGTGAGCGTTGTTCAGCGGGTCCCCCGCCAGGTCGAACGTCCGGCCGCACGGCAGGGAAGCCGTGTTGGAGACCTGCGTGAAGCTGGCTCCGGAGTCCGTGCTCCGGAAGATCCCGAGATCGGTGCACAGGGCGCTCGGCTCCCTCACCGAGGCGACGACGATCGTCCCGCGCGGGGCCAGGCCGGTGACGCTACGGTTGGAGAGGTTCCCGACGGCCGTCCAGTTGGTGCCGCCGTCCGTCGTCTTCAGGACGCCGTTCAGCGCCCCCCCGACGAAGCCGTAAGCGCTCCGCGTGTCGTAAGCGGCGTAGAGCGTGTTCCCGCTGGCGTCGGTCGGGTCCACCTCGATGACGGAGATCGAGAGCGACCCGAAGGTGGCCGTCTGGTTCGTCCAGGTCGGCGTGGCCGAGAGGAGGTTCGTCGTCTTCCAGATCCCGCCGTTGACGCTCCCGACCCAGACCGTGTTCGAGTCGGTCGGATGGACGGCGAGCGCCTCGACGGCCCCGACGACCGGGTTGTTCGCGATCCCCTCGGTCTGGCCGCTCCGGAGGGGCCCGGGCCCCTGCTCGGTGTAGGCGCCCCCGATCATCGGCTCCACCGGCCGGGAGGCCGCCGCGGCGGGAGGCGCGGGAGCGGGCGGCCGTTCCGAGGCCGGGTCGAGCGGGACGTCCCGCGCTCCAGCAGCCGCCATCGCGGGCAGCGCGAACGAGACGATCACGATCGCGAGTCGACGCACGGATCCCCTTCTCACGAGGCACCTCCGGTCCGGGTTCTTGTGGCGAAGCCTACCAGATGTTCAGGTCGGGCGGCTCCGGCCCCTCCAGAACGCGTAGGCCGGAAGGCCCGCCAGGACCAGGCCGAGCCCGGCGAGCGACTCGAACGGCCGCTCCAGGAGGGTGAGGACCGCGATCCCGAGCGAGGCCAGGACGAAGAGGGCCGGCACGATCGGGTAGCCCCAGGCCCGGTACGGGCGCGGCAGGTCCGGCCGCTTCCTTCGAAGGGCGAACAGGCCTGCCGCCGTGGCGGCGTGGAAGAGGACACCCCCGAAGACCGCGTACGTGTAGAGCTGGTCGAAGGTGCCGGAAAGGGCGAGGAGGGCGGACCAGCCGCCCTGCGTCACGAGGCTCGCCGCGGGGACCCTCGAGACCGGGTCGATCCCGGCCAGCGACCGGAAGAAGAGGCCGTCCTCGGCCATCGGAGCGTAGAGCCGCGAGGCGTAGAGGACGTTCGCGGCCAGGCAGCCGAGGGAGGAGACCAGGACGACGAGGCCGAGCGCGCGTCCCGCCCAGGGGCCGAAGAGGGACGCCGCCGCCGCCTCGCCGATCCGGGGCGCGCCGACCATCCCGGGGACCGTCAGCGCGCGGGAGTAGACGAGCTGCAGCCCCAGGTACAGGACGAGGACGACCGCCACGCCGCCGATCAGCCCCCGCGGCAGCGTCCGGGCCGGGTCGGCCACCTCTCCGGCCGAGAGCGTCAGCCCGTACCAGCCGTCGAAGGTCCAGAGCGCGGCCACCGTCGCGACGGCGAACGCCCCGGCGCGCGGGAGCGCGGGGAGGGGAGCGAGGGCCGAGGCTCCGCCCTCGTGCGGGGCCAGGAGCCCCGCCGCGACGAACGCGGCGAGCGCCCCGCACGTCAGGAGCGTCAGCGCCCGCTGCGTCCGCGCCCCGGCCGAGAGACCCCGCAGGTTCACGGCGGTCAGGAGGAGGACCGCCCCCGCCCCGGCGACCTGGGCGCCGGTCAGCTTCCAGGAAAGGCCCGCGACCGAGGCGGACAGGAGGACCCGCTCGGTCGAGAAGAGCGGGACGAACCCGCCCAGCGTCGCCCCGAACCCGACCGCGATGGCGGCGATCCCTCCCGACATCAGGACGAGGAAGCCCGCCCAGCCGTAGAGGAACCCGGCCAGCGGGCCCCACGCCTCGGCCAGGTAGTTGTAGAGCCCGCCGGCCCGCGGGAAGAGGACGCCCAGCTCCGCGTACGTGGCCGCCCCGGCGAGCGTGAGGAGCCCCGCCCCGGCCCAGGCCAGCAGGAGGAGCCCGGCGTGCGGGAGGGACCGGGCCATCTCGGAGCCGGTCAGGAAGATCCCGGTCCCGACGACGCTCCCGACCGTCAGGAGGACGCCGTCGCGCGTCGTCAGCGCCCGCCGGAGCGAAGGCGACCCCTCCTCGACGCGAGGATCCCTCATCGGCCCCCCAGCTCGCGGGCGAGGAGCCTGTGGAAGTGGTGCACCCCGGCCTCGCCGGAGGGAGAGAAGCGCCCGCCGGGGTAGAGGCGCGCGGCGACCCCTTTCTGGACGCTCTCCACGACGGACTCGTCCTCCATCTCCACGGCGTGCAGCCCCGAGCCCGCGCCCTTCTCGAGGCGCGAGGCGTCCCAGACGTACGAGAGGAAACGCACTCTCGTCCGATCGGGGGCGAGCGGCTGGACGAGGTTCACCGAGACGCCCCACGGGTAGACGTTCAGCATCGTGCCCGGCCAGAGCCACCAGTACCACCCCGCCACGAGCGTCCCCTCGTCGGGGTGCCCCGCGGGGAGGTCGAAGGCCTCGCCCTCCCGCGCGGCGACGCCCAGCTGGAGGCTCGACCACTCGAAGAGCTCGGTCCGGTAGGCGTCCAGGTCGAGGGCCGGGGCGAGCGCGGGGTGGACGAACGGGACGTGGAACCCCTCCAGGTAGTTGTCGCAGTAGAGCGCCCAGCTCGCGTTCACCAGGTAGTCGCGGGAGCGGGACGCGTCGAAGGCCGCCTCGCCCCACGGCAGGTGTCCGCACCGGGAGCGGAGCGGGGCGAGGAGCCCGTCGAGAGGGACCCCGGGGTCGAGCGCGGCGAACAGGAGCCTCCCGAGCGAGCCGACCGGGACGCGGGCCAGGTCGTCCTCCGGCCGCGGGAACCCCTCCGCTCCCTCGAACCCCGGCGCGGAGAGGAAGCGCCCGTCGAGGCCGAACCGCCGTCCGTGGTACCGGCAGCGAAGGTGCGGAAGGACGCCCGGCGTCTCGCAGAGGAGCGCGGCCCGGTGGGTGCAGGCGTTCGAGAGCGCCCGGAGCGTCCCGTCCCGGTCCCGGACGAGGAGGAGCGGCTCGTCGACGTGCCCCGGCAGGAACGTGACGGGAAGGGCGCGCCCGGGCCCGTCCACCTCCGCGGCGTCGGCCACGAGCTGCCAGCTCCGCGCGAACACCCTCTCCCGCACCGCCTCGAACGTCGCCGCGTCCGCGTAGAAACGGCCCGGGAGGGTGCCGGCCCGCCGGACGTCGGGGTCCACCCGGAACGACGTCGCGTCGCTCACGGCGCCGACCGGTACGCGTACTCCTCGCGGGTCCTCTTGCCGTCCTTCGTCTTCTCGAGGACGGCCACCAGCCGGTCCGGGGCCGCGCGCTCGTAGCTCAGCGTCGTGCCGGTCCCCGGCTGCTCCCAGGTCGCCTTCTTCCCGACGAGCGAGACCAGCGTCCACGGCTCGGCCGCCCCCTGCGCCTCGCGGCCCGAGAGGTCGGGCCCGAAGTGCTTCAGGAGGAGACTCGCCCCGTCGGGCCGGGCCTCGACCACGAGGAGCTCGTAGAGGATCGGCTTGCCGTCCGCCACAACGCGGAACATTCCCAGGAGAGCCCCTCCGTCGGGGCCCATCCACCACTCCTCGATCCGCGCCCCTCCCGCCTCGCCGACCCACCTCCCGGTCAGGAACGAGAAGTCCTGGAGGGCGGCCCTCTTCGCCTCCTGAGCGGCGCCGGGGCTCGCGACGGCGAGGAGGAGAGGGAGGACGAGGAGGAGCGGCGGGGCCAGCGCCCGCGCGAGACGGCGTTTCATGTCCGGCACCTCGCGCGGATCCTAACCGCCGGAGGCCCCGCAGCGCTTGACGAAGAACGGCAGGCGCCCCACGCTCGCGCTCGCCCCGGGCACGGAGCGGAGGTGCCGATGGAGCGGGTCGGAGCGGCGGTCGTCGGGGGGGGCGCGGTCGGGACGGCCGTGGCGTGGCAGCTGGCCGGGTCGGGCGTCGGGGACGTCTTCCTCCTGGAGAAGAACGCCCGCCTCTGCGAGGGGCAGTCGGGCCGGTCGAGCGGCGTCGTCCACGCGGGCATCTACTACGCCGAGGGGAGCCTGAAGGCCCGGCTCTGCGTCGAGGCCAACGCGCGGATGTACGAGTTCTGCGCCGCGCACGGGGTGCCGTGCGAGCGGGTCGGCAAGCTCGTCGTGGCAACGTCGAAGGAGGACCTCCCGGGACTGGAAGAGGTCCGCCGCCGGGCCACGGCCAACGGCGTGCCGGGGCTGTCGATGCTCACCCGACGTCAGGCCTCGGAGCTGGAGCCGAGCCTCTCGGTCGAGGCGGCCCTCCTCGTCCCGACGACGGGGATCGTGGACGCGGCCGCCCTCGTGGCGGCCCTCGCCCGGCTGGCCGAGGAGAAGGGGGCGACGGTCCTGTCCGGGTTCGAGGTGACGCGGGTCGAGGCGCGCGGGGACTCCTTCGAGGTGACCGGAGTCCGCGGCGGGCGCGAGGAGACGTTCGAGGCCGGGCTCCTCGTCAACGCGGCGGGGCTCTGGTGCGACGAGGTGGGGCGGATGGTCGACCCCGGCCTCGACGCGCGGGTCGTGGGGCTGCGCGGCGAGTACGTCCGCGTCAACCGCCGCCACCGCCCCGGGCTCTGGCTCTCGGGGCGGAACGTCTACCCGGTCCCCGAGCCGCTCCGGGTCGGCGACGAGACGCTCGGGATGGTCGGGACCCACCTGACGCCGACGTTCGCGCTGGCCGACGACGGTTCGCGGGTGGTCGGCGACCTCTTCACGGTCGGACCCGAGTTCCGCGTCGCCCCCACGCGGGACGACTACGAGACGGGGCGGCTTCCGGCGTCGTTCATCGTGGAACGGGCGCGGCGGTACTACCCCGCTCTGACCGAGGAGGACGTCGACCTCGACTACGCGGGGGTGATGGTCCACCTCGTCGGCGAGAGCGACTGGGTGGTCCGCCGCGACCGGAAGAACCCGAACGCCCTCCACCTCCTCGGCATCGACTCCCCGGGGCTGACGTGCTGTCTGGCCCTCGGCCGCCTCGCCCGGGAAACCCTCCTCGGCTGATCGCGGCACCGTCCCGCATTCGCGCAGGCGCGTGAGGGGCGTCACGGGCGGAATCCGGCCGGGGCTCCCACATTCTCCGGAGTGCCGAGACGCCGGCGAAGCTGCGCGGAGCCGGCACGCCCAGGAGGGGAAAGATGCCCAAGACGCTGACGTCCGGCTCGACCGGACCCGAGGTGAAGAACCTCCAGACCCGGCTGAACCAGAGCCCGCCGTCTGCCCTCCCCCCGCTCACCGTCGACGGGATCTTCGGCCCGAAGACGCTCGCCCGCGTCAAGGAGTTCCAGAGGCAGAAGGGGCTGCAGGTGGACGGGATCGTCGGCCCGAAGACGTGGGGGGCGCTCGGCGCGGGCGGCGGCCCCGGTGCCGACAAGCCCCCGGCCCCGATGGAGGGGACCGTTTGCGGGACGTGCGACGAGGCCAACGTGGGCCTGGGCCGGTCGCTGGCCCAGCGCCTCCTCGCCGCGCTCCCGACGCCCGGGGCCTCCTCGGGCTCCGGCGGGACCAGCGTCATCCCGAGCGCCTACCGGTTCCTGACCGAGGCGCAACGGGCGACCGCCCGGACGGCCTTCGGCGACAGCCTCGACTTCTCGCGGATCTACCTCTCGGACTCGACCGGCGCCGGCGGCCGGCCGTTCACCTTCGCCTTCCCCGACGGCACCACGACCGCGCAGATCATCAACTGCGGGACGTTCAGCCCGGGGACGAAGCTCCTGATCCACGAGCTGACGCACGTCTGGCAGTCGCAGCACCACTCCGACCCGTACCAGTTCATGAAGAACTCCGTCAACTGCCAGGCGGGCGCCGCGACCGTGAACACGGCCCTGGCCCTCTCGGAGCCGGACCTCATCCTGCACGGGGACTGGCCCGGCTTCTGGCCCTTCTCGGCCTACGCCTACATGCCCGGCTTCGGCCTGGCGGCCTACGCCGCCGAGCAGATGGCCCAGGCCAACGAGCTGGCCGACACGAACGTCAGGAACGCGATCAAGGGGACGGCGATGAACGCGGTCAGCAGCGACAACGAGAAGGCGCTGAAGCTGACCACGTACGGGGACCGGAGGACGCCGGGCGTCAAGAGCTGACGGGAGACCGCCCGTCAACCGGGCGGAGGGTTCGCGCGTCCATCGGCAGCCGGACTTGCCTCCGGAAGGACGCCGATCGATGCGAAGCCCTCGCCAACGCCCGCCCCGCGCGGCCCTCCTCCTCGCCCCCCTTGTCCTCTCCGCCGACCTCGGGGCCTCCTCGCTCACGCTCCCGGGCCTCGCCAACGCTCCCGGGAAGAACGGGGCGCGGTTCGAGACGGCGCTCACGGTCCTGAACGCCGGGTCGGCCGAGGCCGACGTCCTGTTCGGGCTCGTCCCCGCCCCGGGGGCGGCGGCCCGCCCGGAGACGGCCCGGCGGATCCGGCCGGGCGAGACGCTGGTCCTCGAGAATGCGCTGAAGGACCTCTTCGGCCTCGACGGGACCTTCGGGACGCTGACCGTGGCGAGCTCGTCGCCCCTCGTCCTGGGGGGCTCGACGAGGAACGTCGCGTCCGCCTCGGGGACGTACGGCGTCGGCCTCCGTCCGGTGCCGGCCGGCGAGGAGCTCGCCCCGGGGTCGCCCGGGCACGCCTCCTGGCTCTCGCACACGGGGGAGTCGGCGCCGGGCTCGCGGGCCAACGTGACGGTCGCCCTCCTCGACCCGGGGAGCGCCGCGACGCTCGAGGTCTTCGACGCCGCGGGCACCCTCGTCGTCTCCGTCCCGATCGCGTCCCCGACGCCCGTGACGTGGCAGGCCTCGATCTCCGACCTGGCCCCGGGGCGGGCTGTCGCCCCGGGACGCGCCGTCCTGACGCCGACCGCCGGCCGGGCGGCCGGGTTCGTCTCGGTCGTCGACAACGCGACGGGGGACGGGCTCCTCGTCCCCTTCGTCCGCTCCCCCGCGGGCGAGACCGACCTCCTCGTCGACGGCGTCGCGAAGACGCCGGGAGAGCGCGGGACCCGTTGGACCACGGCCCTCTTCCTCGCCAACCCCGGGCCGCAGCCCATCCTCGTCTCCGTCGACGCCCTCGGCGTCTCCCCCGCGCCGCCGCTCCGGCGGTTCGAGCGGACCGTTCCCGCGGGCGGCGTCCTCGTCGAGGAGGACCTCCTCGGCGCCTTCGGCTCGGCCGACGGCTCGGCCGGCTCCGTGAGGGTCCGCTCCTCCGGACCCCTCCTCGCCCTGGCCGCCACGACGACGGCCGACCCCTCCGGGGGTCCCGGCCGCTTCGGCGTCGTGCAGCGCGGCGTCCCGTACCGCGGCGGCCTCCTCGGACAGGGGGAGGAGGCCACCCTCTCGGGCCTCGCCCACGGGACGGGCTTCCGGACGAACGTGGCCCTGCAAGCGGGCGCGGGCGGGGCCGAGGCGACGCTCACGCTCCGCGACGGGGCGGGCACGGCCCTGGCGAGCGCGGACCTCGTCCTCGGTTCCTCCGAATGGCGGCAGGAGAGCCTGTCGGGATGGACCGGCGTCGCGGCCGCAGCCGGGGGCTCCCGCCTCGACGTCCGCGTCTTGCGAGGGACGTTGCACGCGGCGGCGACGGTCGTCGACGACGGAACCGGGGACGCTGTGGCGATCGCCGGCGCGCCGCTCCCCGCCTCTTGCGCCGGCGCGGTCTCTCCGGGAGCCGCCGCGCCGGGGACGACGCTCGTGGTCGGATCGGCCGCGGGGAGGATCCGCCCCCTCCTCGGCGTCAACATCGGCCCGATCCCGGCCGGGGAAGCGACCGCAGACCTCACGGACGCCTACCACGAGGCGGGCGTCACCTCGATCCGGACGCACGACTACTACGGCCCCCTCGACATGGCAACCCTCTACCCGAGCCAGTCGGCCGACCCGGGAAGCCCGGCCTCGTACGACTTCGCGCGGAGCGACGCCGTCTTCGCCAGGATCGTCGCGGGCGGGTTCGAGCCGCTCCTGCGACTCGGCGACTCGTACTCGGCCGCCGTCGGCTACCCGCTGGCGGTCCCCCGCCGCCCCACGAACCCCGACAGCTGGGTCGCGGCCGCCGTCGAGGTCGTCCGCCACTACGACGACGCCTCCCGGTGGGGAGGCCGGCCGCTCCGGTACGTCGAGATCTGGAACGAGCCGGACAACGGCAGGTTCTGGGACGGGACGCAGCAGGAGTTCTTCTCCCTCTTCTCCAAGGCCGCCCGGGCGCTGAAGGAGGCCTTCCCCCACCTCCTCGTCGGCGGGCCCGGCTTCGCCCCGTCGGGTGCCCTCGCCCCGCAGGGACAGGCCATGACGCGCGGCCTCCTCGACCGCCTCCGCGCCGACGGCGTCGCGGTCGACTTCCTCTCCTGGCACTCCTACGCGAACGACCCGGAGACGGTGAGGTCGATGGCCCGCTTCTACCGGACGGAGCTCGACGCCCGCGGGTTCGCCACCGTCTCCACGGTGATCGACGAGTGGAACACCGAGACGCGGAACGCCTCGCCCGAGGACGCCCTCGCCCTCCGCGCGGGCGGGCGCGGCGCCGCGATCCTGACCGCCACGTGGGTCGTCCTCCAGGAGGAGGGGATCGTCGACGCCTCCGTCTACCGAGGCCCCGACCCCTCCATGAACGCCCCGCAGTTCTACGGCCTCTTTTACGCCGACGCCCGCCCGAAGCGGACGGGGCTCGCCCTCGGCCTCTGGAAGAGGCTGGCCGACCACCCCGAGCGGCTCGCCCTCGCGGCCTCGCGGGCGGACGGCGCGCCGGCCCTCTACGCCCTCGCGGGCCGGAGCGGCTCCGGCGAGGTGGCGCTCCTCGTGGCGAACGCCTCGGCCACGGCGACCTCGGTGAAGGTCGTCCTCCCCGGCGGGAGCGCCCCGTCCTGCCTGCGCGTCTCCGTGGTGAGCGACGCCTCGGACGCGGTGATCGCGCGGACGGTCTCGGGCGACACGGCGGCCGTCCCGGCGTACGCGACGCTCCTCGTCGTCCCGGTGCCCTGAGCCCCCGCGGGCGACTGGCCGAGAAGCCGTGTCGGAGGGGGTGCAGCGGGAACCGACTTCCGGCCGAGCCCCGAGGCTCGGCGGGGTTCCCCCTGCGACACGTCAGCGCCCGAGGTGCTTCTCGAGGAAGGCCCAGACCTCCTTGCGCGACTGGCGGGCGAAGGCCGTGTCGATCCGGTTGAAGCCGTGCCCGCCGGGGGCGTCCTCGTAGATCCGGTGCTCGAAGCTCTTCCCGGCCGCCTTCAGCGCCGCGATCAGGCTCTCGGCCTCGAGCACGTGGACGTCCCGGTCGTTCGTCGTGGCGTGGAGGAGGAGCGGCGTCGAGAGCTTGGCGGCGTAGAAGACCGGGCTCCGCTTCCGGTAGGCGTCGACGTCCTCCACCACCTTCTTGCCGACGTGCCCCTTGGCCGCGAACTCCGCCTCGTAAGACTCCTCGTGGTACCCGAGGCGCGCGACGAGGTCGGTCACCGGGACGCCCGCGTAGGCGGCCTTCCACTTCTCCGGGTGGTGCATCACGGCCAGGAGGGCGATCAGCCCGCCGTGGCTCCAGCCGGCGATCGCCACGCGGCCCCCGTCCACGAACGGCAGCTCGGAGACCGCCCAGTCCCGGCAGGCGATCACGTCGTCCACCTCCCGGCCGCCGTAGTCGATGGCGTCGTTGAACTCCTTGCCGTAACCGGTGGAGCCGCGGTACTCGGGGGCGACGACGACCCAGCCCTTCGCCAGCATCTCGGTGACGACGTGGACGTGGTACGTCCCGAAGTCTCCGTGGACGCCTCCGTGCGGCAGGACGACGAGCGGGTGCTTCTTCCCCCTGTCGAGCTTCTTCGGGACGAAGACGTACTGGTGGATCCGGAACGGGTGGCGCTCGTTCTTGATCCCGTACCGCTCCTTCCCCTCGAGGTCGGGCGGCCCGACGAGCGAGACCTTGTCCACCTCGGCCACGTCCGACATCCGGAGCCACCAGAGGACGTCGTCGGTCGACTTGCGGACTCGGTCGAGCTCCCACGTCAGGTCCTCGACGGCCGCCTCCAGCTTCGCCAGCCGCTCCTCGGCCGTCGGCTCCTTCGGCTTCGGCTCGTCGGCTCGGACCGGAACGGCCGCCGTCACGAGGAGGGCCACGAGGCCCGCCGTGAAGCCCGCGCGTCGCACCCGCATCGTCGCCTCCCCGCGGCGGCCCGGCGCCGCCGCCCGGGGCAGTGTACGACCGTCTTTTGCCTCGTTTTCCGCTCCGCGATCGTGGCGATCCGACCGGGCCGGGTCTAGATTTTCCTCCGGGGGACGCCATGGACGTCACTCTGATCCCCGGGATCATGCGAAGCCGCGGGTGGCTGAACGGCGCCCGCCTTCAGGACATCTGGTTCAGCCGCCCCCCGTGCGCCGTTCCCGAGCGGGGGACGCCGGACACGACGACCCTAAGGATGGACGGGTGGGCCCTGACGTTCCCCCGGTGCGCGGCGACCGTGAGGACGCTGACCAGCGAGCACTGGTGGACCGGCGACGAGTCCCGCCGGAACCTCGGCAGGACCCTCCAGCGTCAGGGGAAGCTGACGAACCGGGAGACGGCGTTCGGCGACATGACCCGCGCCGTGACCGTGCTGAACGGCGAGGCCGTGACGGAGCTCTGGTGCGGGGGCCTGACCGACCCGCTGGACGACATGTACGCCGCCCTCGGCAACTTCGCCGTCCGCGTCGTCGTGGCCGGGCGGGTCGTCCCGGTCTCGGTCGGGATGCCGTCCATGACGTCCACCCGCAGGCCGCGGACGACCGTGACCCGCCACCAGGCCCGGATCGAGCAGGTGGGCTTCTTCCTCCGCGACTCCTTCGACTACAACGGCTTCCAGCCCCTCGGCTTCTGGAGCACGTCGGACGTCTCGCGGCTCCCGCGCCCCGGCTACGACTGGGTCGGCAACGACACCTACCGCGCCTGGCGAGCCGCCCACGGGCGCGGAGGCGACTTCATCGTCTACTCCGACGTGAAGGTGGTCCGCCGCGACCCGCCGGACGTGGTCGACATCCCCTCGGAATTCAGCTTGTGAGTGTTCGGGGAGAGGACCGCCGCCCGGTCCTCTCCCCGCACCCCTCACCTCTCGGCCGCATATCGCTGAAACGTGGCGGTCGTGCGCGAGAGGACCGCCGCCCCGTCCTCCCTACCTCCGGCTGCCGACGGTGGCGCGCAGGAGGCGCAGGCGCGCGTCCAGCTCCTCGGGGGTCATGTGGGCGTACTTGGCCGGGAGGAGGCGCCGGCTGGAGGCCTCGAAGACGGCCAGGAGCTCCATGTACTCGAGGAGCTCCACGTCCCGGCTGGGGAAGTAGTCGGTGGCGGCCTTGACGAAGTGGTCGGCGAGGACGGGCGCGTCGCCCCCGGCCTCGCGCGCGGCGTCGTCGTTGGCCAGGAGGACGACCGCCTCCACGTCGGCGTTGCTGTACCCGACGAGCTTCGAAGAGAACCCCTCCCGGATCGCGGCGAGGTCGACGTCGGTCCGGATCTTGTTCTTCCTCACGAGGGCCTTCGCGACCGCCTCGACCTCCTCGGGCGTCTGCGAGTAGAGGAACGGGATCTTCCGGTCGAGCCGCCCGGCGCGCTTCAAGTCCACGTCCAGCTTGTCGGGGCGGTTCGTCATGACGAGGAAGAGGATCCGGCCCCGGTTGGAGGTGTCGGACATGAACTCCTTGATCCGCGCGATGACGCGG
>RHKY01000086.1 GCA_008363385.1 Acidobacteriota bacterium
TGCCAGCCTCGACAAGCTCATCGCCACGGCCCCGTCAACTCCGCCGGCCGGCCAGTCGGCTCCTGTCCAAATTTCCGCGGTTTCAAGTGAGCGCTGACAATCTGGCTACGGATCGTCGAGAAGAAGGCGATGCAGCAGACGATCGTGGCGGACGCGGCCTCGCTCCGGGACGGCCTGAAGGCCACGGGGCACGTCGCGGTCGAGGGGATCTACTTCGACACCGGGAAGTCGGAGCTGAAGCCCGAGTCGACGCCGGCCCTGGCAGAGGTGGCCAAGCTCCTCTCGGCCGACCCCTCGCTGAAGCTCTGGGTCGTGGGGCACACCGACTCCGTCGCCTCGGTCGAGGGGAACATGAGCCTCTCCAGGGCCCGTGCCGAGGCCGTCGTCGCCGCCCTGACGACGAAGCACGGGATCGCCCCGGCGCGCCTGAAGGGCCACGGCGTCGGCCCGCTCGCCCCGGTCGCCACGAACCAGACGGAGGAGGGGCGCGCGAAGAACCGGCGCGTGGAGATCGTCCAGCAGTAGGTGCGGGCGCCGGGCCGTCCGGTCAGCGCCGCCGCGCGCCGCGGAGCCGCTCCAGCTCGGCGGCGACCCGGCGGTCGGAGGGGTCCAGCCGCACGGACTCCGAGAGTAGCCTCTCGGCCTCCGGGAGGTCGCCCCGCCCGGCCGCCAGGTACGCGAGCTCGTTCCGCGCCAGCGTGCTGGAGGGGTCGTCGGCCAGGAGAGCCCGGTACGTCCGCTCGGCCTCGAGGAGGAGGCCGGCCTCGATCTCGAGCCCGCCCAGCCAGCCGAGGAGCTCCGCCCGGCGCCAGCCGAGGTCGACCGCGCGGCGGAGGTTCGCGATCCTCGGGGCGAGGGCGACCGGGCCGACGTGGCGGTAGAGCTGGTCGAGGAGCAGGGCGTCCTCGGGCCGCCGCGGCGGGGCCAGCTCGAGGCCCCGCCGGAGGTCGACGGCCGGGACCCGCCCCCAGCGGTCGGACCGGAGCCAGAGAGAGGCCGCGTGGTCGTACCAGACGAGCCGCCAGGAGGGATCGGAGGGGAGCCGCCTGAGGAGCGGGCGGGTCTCGGTCGAGGCGTGCTGCAGGACGAGGCCCTCGATCCGGTACTCCTCCACCACGCGACGGAACAGGTCGGCGTCGGCCGGCGCCGAGAGGAGACGCGAGACCGTCGCCTCGTCGTACGCCGTCCACCTCCCCTCGGTCAGCGGCAACCGCTCCGGGAAGCCGTGGAAGAGGTAGAAGCCACCGATCGAGTTGGAGTTGTAGACCGTCCCCTCGAAGCCGATCCGGTCGAGGAACGCCGGCAGGCCGTGCGGGAAGAAGGACGGCGTCACGCCGAGGCCGAATCGCGCGGGGAGCTCCGAGGCGAGGTAGTAGCGCCCCGACAGGGGGTACACCGCCCACGCGAGCATCGCGGCGGAGAGGACCGCCGCCGGGACGCGGCCCGAGAGCCGCCGGAGGAGGGCGGGGACGGCCGCGGACAGGGCCTCCGCGCAGAACGGCGCCGCCGCGAGGGCGAAGAGGACGACGTTCCTCCGCCCCGTCACGGAGGCGGCGAGGAGGCCGAGGACGGCGAGGAGCCGGGCGGGCGGGACCACGCGTCGGGACACCGCGACCGCCGCCGAAGCCGCCGTCAGGAGGAGGAGCGCGGCGTAGAACCAGAAGGCCGGCGAGGAGCGGAAGGCCTCACCGAACGTCGGGCTCAGCTCCGCGAGGGACTTCATCAGCCTCGACGCGCCCGGGCCGACCTGCGTGACGAGGAGCCAGGCGTACGTCCAGCCCCGGAAGAGGTGCGGCGTGGCCAGCGTGGCGAGGAGGAGGAGCGCCAGGAGCCTCCCGAGCGCCCGGGCTTCGCCCCCCGGCCCGCGGTCCCCGCGGGCGAGGGCCACGACGAGGTAGCACCCGGCCAGGAACGGCCCCAGGACGAAGAGCCCGTGCGCGTTGGCCCAGACGACCTGCGCGAGGACGAGGAGCGCCACGTCGCGCCCCGACCGGAAGCGCCCCGCCGCGAGCCGCTCCCAGAAGAGCGCGATGCCGAGGAACGTCGCGATCTCCGGCCTCGGGAGGAAACGCTCCGCCGAGGCCATCGCCGAGAAGAAGACGAGGACCGCGGCGACGGCCGGCGGGGCGTGCCGCGCCGTCGCGCGGTAGACGAGGACGAGGGTCAGCGCCCAGGCCGCCGCGGCGAGGAGCTCCACGCCCGCCCAGCCGGCCGCGGCGTGGGCGAGCGCGGCGGCCACCTGGAAGAGCCAGTGGATGTCCTGGTACGGGTGGCCGAGGCCCGCGACGGTGTACCGGTCGACGGACGGGATCGAGCGCGTGGCGAGGATGTCGCGCCCGATCGTCACGTTCCAGAAGACGTCGAGGTCGTACACCTCGACGAAGAGGAACGCCGCGACGGACGCGGCGGCGGCGAGGACCGGGAGGAGGGACCAGGTCCGGAGCGCGAGCCCCGCGCGCGCGTCCTCCGGTGCGGCCTCCGCCCGGGCGCCGGTCACGCCGGGTCGCCGGGCCCGGCCGGCCCCGCCGGGGCGGCGGGAAGGGTCGCGAGCCTCCGCCTCCTCAGCGCCGTCCACCCGGACCAGAGGAAGAGCGTCTCGACGACGAAGACCGCCACGAGGACCAGCACGAGGTTCGAGCTGCCGAACCCGTACGAGTGGAGGCCGGCGGCCAGGACGTAGTTCACGCCGAGGTACGTCATCAGGATCGTCCCGAACGCCGCGATCGAGCCTGCCGCCACGCCGAAGTCGGAGATCTGCCCGTCCGAGCGGGCGTGCAGGATCGCCATGTACGCCAGGAAGGCCACGAGCGACCAGACCTCCTTCGGGTCCCAGCCCCAGTACCGGCCCCACGACGAGGCCGCCCAGATCGAGCCCGTCAGGATCCCGGCGATGAGCAGGATCGAGCCCGCGTGGAGGTACCAGTAGATCAGCTCGCTGAACCGGAGCGACAGGTCGCGGCGGGCGGGGGCGAAGACCTCCACCCCGACGACGAGGTGCGCGAGGACCGTCGCGAGCGCGAAGACCGAGTAGCTGACCATGATGATCGGGACGTGGATGGCCAGCCAGGGCGTCCCCGAGAGGACCGGCGGCATCGGGTGGATGAACGGGTCCATCGGGAGGAGGTCGACGAGGAGCATCGCGAGCGCCGAGGCGCCCGCGGCGTTCGCCACCAGGATCCGGTTGCGGAGGAGGACCGAGACCAGCCCGAACACCCCGACGCCCCAGGCGAGGAAGAGCATCGACTCGTACATGTCCGAGGCGGGGATGCGCCCGGCGACCTGCCAGCGGGTCGAAAGCCCCCACGTCATCACCGCGAGCCCCCCGACGAGGAAGACCGCCGAGAGGCCTTCCAGGAGCCGCGTCGGGCGCCAGACGGCCGCCATCGCGAGGACGGCCGCCGGCAGCAGGACGAGCCACGCCACCCGGGAGGGCCGGACGGCGTTGTAGCGGACCTCCCGCGCGATCTCCGCCTCCGAGGGGTAGCCCTTCGGGGCGTTCGACCGGAGGAACCTCGCCGCGTCGACGAGCCCTCCGGCGCTGCGGGGACGCATCGCGCCCCACGCCGCGCCCGGGTCCGCCGCCGGGGCTGCCCTCAGCGCCTCGCCGGTGAAGTAGCCGTAGAGGAGCTGGAGGCGCTCGTCGAGCTCCTGGAGGTGCCGGTCCACGCGCGACGGCTTCTCCTCGGAGGCGCTCCGCCTCCTCGCCGCGCGGATCGCCTCCAGGACCTTCTCGTTCCCGACGAGCTCCTCGAACGAGGCGAAGCGCGTCCCCGGAGGAAGTCCGACGGCCGCCGCCACGTCGCCCTTCACGCGGACGATCGGCTGCGAGGCCCACCGCGAAGGGTCCGTCGCCCACCCGACGACCATCTCCACCGGGTCGACGCCCGGCCAGTCGCGGCGCCCGGTCACCGTCCAGACGTCGTTCCTGGCCTGGGTGTCGAGCGGCATCGTCCGCCCGTCGTACTGGACCGGGACGGCCCTCAGGGCCCCGAGGTCGACCGCCCCCGCCCCCGCGGCGGCCTCCGCCGGGCGCCCCGGGGCGAGCAGCGCGAGGAGGAGGAGCGGCGCGGCCGCCGCGGCGGCCTCCGCAGCGGCGATCCTGTACTGGGCGATCCGCGTCGAGAGCACCACGATCATCCCGATCACGAGGAACGTGTACCCGAAGAAGACGACCGGCTGGCCCGGGTCGCGCGAAACGGCGAGGACCGTTGTCTCCCGCCCCTCCTCGATCTGGTAGCTGCTCTGGAAGAAGGTGTATCCGCCGTGGGAGAAGGGGCGGTTCATCTCGATCACCGCCGCCGTCTCGCCGGGCTGTGCGGGGTCCACGACGACCACCCGGCTCCGGAACTGCGACGGCCGGCGGGTGCCGGGATACGTGTCGATCTCGAACGAGGTCAGCCGCACCTCGAACGGCAGCTGGAGCGGGACCATCTGCCCGCCCTCGCCCTCCCGGAAGACCTGGTTCGTCCGCCCCCCCTCGGGGATCGGCATCCGCCCCTCCACCTTGAGCCAGAGGGTCATCAGCGCGCCGAGGAGGATCACCAGCATCGACACGTGCGTGATCGCGAACCCGACCCGCCACCGGTTCCGCGGCCACCGCTCGACGAGGGCGCAGAGGACGTTCAGGGCGAAGACGCCGAGGAGCCCGTAGAACCACCAGGCGCCGTAGACGGCCCGCGCCGCCTTCGCGCCGCGGAGCGACTCCAGGATCGTCCCCCACGAGAGGACGACCCCCAGCAGCAGCACGGCCGCGACCGTCAGCTTGAGCGAGGCGAGAAGCGAGATCCAGCGTCTCATCAGGGCCACCTTCATCGTCGTCGTCGGTACGTCGCCGTCGGGAGCGCCCGGCGGGCGTGGAGACTACCCCCCCGTCACCTCGACGAGGAGCTCGCCCTGGGCGACGCGCTGGCCGGGCTTCACCACGACCTCGCGGACGACGCCCGCGAGCGGGGCGCCGATCGGGTTCTCCATCTTCATCGCCTCGAGGACGACGACGGTCTGGCCGGCCTCCACCCTCGCGCCCGGCTCGACGAGGACGCGCGCGATGAGCCCCGGGATCGGCGCCTTCACGCGGCCGTCGCCGCTGGCGGGGCGGACGACCGGCGCCCCGACGTCGCGCACCTCGAGGCGGTGGAGGCCCGTGGCCGCGCGCACCCAGCGCATGTTCGGGTCGACGACGACCTCGTAGGGGCGCCCCTCGATGACGATCCACTCCAGCGGGTCGTCCGACGGCCCCGCCGGGAGGCTGACCCGGACCTCCTCGCCGTCCACGACGACGCTCCGCTCGGGCCCCGTCTGCCTCAGGTCGATCTCCACCAGGTGGGGCTGGCCGTCGACCGTGACGCCGATCCTCGCGAGCATGGTTCCTCCCTCAGCGCGGCAGCCGCCGCGCGTCGCGGTGCCAGCCGCTCTGGAACCGCTCGGACGTGGCCGGGCGGAAGACGGCGTTCCGCTGGGCCCAGGCGAAGGCCGCCGCGATGGCGAGGTCGCGCCGGTGGCGCTCGTCGCCCGCGCCTTCCAGGTGGGACCTGTGGAAGAAACCGGTGTCGTAGACCCCCGCGACGAACGCCGGGTCGTTGAGGATCCGGAGGAGGAGCGGGACGTTCGTCGGCGGGCCGATGAGCGTGAACTCCTCGAGCGAGCGCCGGAGGCGCCTCACGCACTCGCCCCGGTCCTCGCCCCGCACGATGACCTTGGCGATCGCCGGGTCGTAGGCGGCCGGGATCTCGGCGCCGGGGAAGAGGTACGTCTCCACGCGGACGATCCCGCCCCCGGGGAGGCGCATCCGCTCCACGCGCCCCGGCGTCGGGAGGAACCCGTTCCACGGGTCCTCGGCGTTGACGTGGGCCTCCATCGCCCAGCCGCGGAGCCTCACGTCCTCCTGCGAGAAGCCGAGCGGCTCCCCCGCGGCCAGGCGGAGCTGGAGCCTCACGAGGTCCATCCAGACCGCCATCTCGGTCGCGGGGTGGTCGCGCTGGATCCGCGGCTTGATCTCCGTGAAGTAGAACGAGCCGTCCTCGGCGGCGACGAACTCCACGGTGCAGACGACGCGCAGCCGGAAGAGCCGCCCGATCTCGAGGGCGATCCCCACCAGGCGCTCGCGGCGCTCCGGCGTGAGCCACGGCGAGGGCGACTCGACGATCAGCTGCTGGTTGCCGCGCTGGACGGACCCCTCGCGCTCGCCCAGGTGGACGAGCCCGCCGAAGGCGTCGCCCGCGAGCTGGACGCCGAGCTGCCGCGCCTTCGGCACCGCCTTCTCGAGGTAGACGCGGCGGTCCCCGTAGACCATCCACGCCTCGTTCTGCGCGGCCGCGACCGCCTCGGCCAGCCGGGCGGAGGAGCGGACGAGCCGAGCCCCGCGCCCGCGCCCGCCCGCCATCGACTTGATGACGAGCGGGAAGCCGATCCGCGCCGCCTCGGCCTCGAGCGCCTCGGCGTCCCCGGGCTCGGCGCCGTAGGCGCGCGGCGAGTGGGGTGGAACCGCGAACCCCGCCCGCTCCACCCACTCCATCGCCTGGACCTTGTCCTGCAGCGCGGCGATCGTCTCGCTCGAGGGCCCGACGAACCGGATCCCGGCCTCCTCGCACGCCCGCGCGAAGGCGGCGTTCTCGGCGAAGAAGCCGTACCCCGGGTGGACGGCGTCGACCCCCTTCTCCTTCGCGACCGAGAGGACGAGGTCCGGGTCGGCGTAGCCCTTCTCGGAGGCGAGCGGGACGCACTCGGTGGCCAGGCGCGTGTGGAGGGCGCCGCGGTCGGGCGGCTCGAAGAGGGCCACCGTCTCCATGCCGAGGTCGCGGCAGGCGCGGACGACGCGGACGGCGATCTCCCCGCGGTTGGCGACGAGGACCTTCTCGAACACCGTCCCCTCCCTCAGGCCGGCGAGATGCCGTGCTTGCGGGGGAGGTGGCGCTCTCGCTTGCCCAGCGTCACCTCCAGGCCGCGGGTGAGGACCCGTCGCGTGTCCTGGGGCTCGATGACGTCGTCGATCAGCCCCCGCGCGGCGGCGATGTACGGCGTGTTGAACTTCGCCTCGTACTCGGCGACGAGCTGCTTGCGGCGCGCGGAGGGGTCCGGCGCCTTCTTGACCTCCTCGCGGAAGAGGATGTTCACCGCCCCCTCGGCCCCCATCACCGCGATCTCGGAGCTGGGCCAGGCGTAGAGGAGGTCGCCCCTCAGGCCCTTGGAGGACATGACGCAGTAGGCCCCGCCGTAGCTCTTCCTCAGGATGACCATCAGCTTCGGGACCGTCGCCTCGGAGTAGGCGTAGATCATCCGCGCGCCGTTGCGGATGATGGCCGAGTACTCCTGGTGCCGGCCCGGCAGGAAGCCGGGGACGTCCTGCAGCGTGACGACCGGGACGTTGAAGGCGTCGCACGTCCTTATGAAGTGCGCGGCCTTGATCGAGGCCTTGATGTCGATCGTCCCGGCCAGGACGCTCGGCTGGTTCGCGACGATGCCGACGACGTAGCCGTTCAGCCGCGCGTAGCCGACGACGAGGTTCGGGGCCCAGAGGGCGTGCACCTCGAGGAACTTCCCGTCGTCGAAGACCGAGGCGATCACCTTCCTCACGTCGTAGGGCTGGTGGGGGTCGAGCGGGACGATGTCGAGCAGCTCGGGGCAGCGGCGGTCGGGGTCGTCCGAGGGGGTCCGGTAGGGCGGGTCGTCCTGGTTGTTCCCCGGCAGGTACGTCAGGAGCTCGCGCACCTGCGCCAGGCACTCCCGGTCGTCCTTGGCCAGGAAGTGGGCCACGCCGCTCTCCTGCGCGTGGACGAGGCCGCCGCCCAGGTCCTCGAAGCTGACCTCCTCCTGCATGACGGCCTTCACCACCTCGGGGCCGGTGATGAACATGTAGCTGTTCTCCGTCATGAAGACGAAGTCCGTCAGCCCGGGCGAGTAGACGGCGCCCCCCGCGCAGGGGCCCATGATCACGGAGATCTGCGGGACGACGCCCGAGGCCTCGCAGTTGGCGTCGAAGATCTTCGCGTACCCGCCGAGGCTGTCGACGCCCTCCTGGATCCGCGCGCCGCCCGAGTCGTTGATCGCGATGAACGGGCAGCCGTACTGGAGGGCCATCCGCATCACCTTGACGATCTTGTTGGCGTGCATCTCGCCGAGCGAGCCGCCCATGACCGAGGCGTCCTGCGAGGCGACGAAGACGTAGCGCCCGTTGACGCGCCCGTACCCCGCGACGACGCCGTCGCCGTACCGCGAGCCCTTGCCGCCGAGGTACGACTCGTACCGGGGAAGGACGAGCGAGTCGACCTCGCTGAACGAGCCCGGGTCGAAGAGCATCTCGATCCGCTCGCGCGCCGTGGCGCGTTTCTTCCGGTGCTGCGTGGCGACGTCCTTCTCGGAGCCCGCCGCCTCGGCCTTGCGCCGCCTCAGGTCCTTCAGGTGCTCTTCCATGGTCACTCCCTTCCCGGGACGGCTCCCGCGGCGAGGGCGTGCACGGGGTCGGCTCCCGCCGCGGACGGGAGCCGCACCGCCAGCGTCAGGACGAAGCCGGCGGAGGACCGGAGATAGCCGTGGACGGACGAGCCCGAGAGGAGAGCGCCGTCGGCCGAGACGCCGAAGGGCTCCCACCCCGGCTCCCCGGGCGCGAGGCCCTCGGGGGCCGCCGGCGACGCGGCGGCGGAGAGGTCGATGCCGACGCTCCGCGTGTCGACCGTCAGGCCGAGGCCGAGCGCCTTCAGGACCGCCTCCTTGGCGCTCCAGACCGCCGTCACCGCGAGGTCCCGCTCCGGGCCCTCGTCGCCCGGCATCGAGGCGAGCTCGCCCGCCGTGAAGTAGTCCCGCGCGAACGTCGCCAGGCGCGGCTCGACCCGCTCCACGTCGGCCCCGACGGCGGCCGCGGGGCCCTCCCCGCCGGACGGGACGAGGGCGGCCAGCGCCCGTCCTCCCGAGTGGCTGATCGACAGGGAGACGGGGAGGCGACGCCCCGGCTCGACGCCGGCGACGGGAGGGGCCTCCGGCGAGAGCCGCGCGAAGGGCGAGCCCGAGGCCTCGGTGCCGATCTCCAGGAACGAGAGCGGCACGGGGAGCCCGGTCCGCTCGCGCAGGTGCCGCGCCACGAGCCGCTTGGCCGCGTACCGGCCGTTCAGCCAGTCGTTCCTCCGCTTCTCGAAGCGGAAGGAGTCCGCCCGGAGCCGCTCGTCCGACGTCAGCCAGTCGAGCGAGGGGGCCGTCGGCGGCGCGGCCTGCAGGAGCCAGCGGAGCACGGGCCTCCTCCCCTCACTCCCCCGAGAGCGTGACCCGGCCCGGCAGGGCCACGGTGCGGTATCCGGTCAGGTCGAGGTAGACGTTCCCGGCCTCGTCGACGACGCGGGCGTCGAAGGAGGCTCCGTTGCCCACCGCCGAGACCAGGGCGTAGAGGCGGCGCCCCTGCGCTTCCTCCGGCTGCCGGTAGGCCGTGACGGAGCGGGCCGCCATCGGCAGAGCCATCCGCTCCATCGCCCAGACCTCCCAGAGCCCCGCCGCCTGGAAGCAGAGCTCCAGCAGCCGCGGCGCCACGAGCGAGGCCGACGACGGAGGCTGCGCGTTCGGCGGCAGGGCGTCGGCCATCAGGCCGACCGAGGTCCCGCCGTCCACGCGGACCG
The DNA here is from genome assembly GCA_008363385.1 of Acidobacteriota bacterium. GTDB lineage: Bacteria > Acidobacteriota > Thermoanaerobaculia > UBA5066 > UBA5066 > RHKY01. Next base: position 9,597 of record RHKY01000086.1, read on the forward strand.
CCTCGAGCACCTGGTAGGCCGGGCCGTGGAAGTAGATCCGGTAGACCGTGTCGCGCTCGACCGGGAGCGCCGAGCGCGAGGGCGGCGTGAACTCGACGGAGGGCTTCGGGGCCGGCGTGCGGCTCATCCGGACCCTGCCGCGGAAGTGCTCGCGCACCTGAGGCGGCAGCTCCGGCATCGGCTGCGTGACCGAGGAGAGGACACAGGAGACGACGAGCTCGCCCTCCTCGCCCGGGACGGCCCGGGCCGCGAGGTGGAGCGTCTGCGGCTGCATCCGGAAGTACTTGAACGGCCTCTCGAACTCCAGGCCCTCGACGGAGGCGAGGTGGAACCCGGGGCAGAGGAAGGCCGCGAGCTCGGCGAACGTCTCCGTCCCCATCACGCCGGGGAGGAGCGGCGTCCCCTCCATCGCGTGGTCCTTCAGGAACGGCTGCTCGTTCGGGTCGAGCGTCGTCTCGACCGAGAGCCCGCCGTGGAGGGAGAGCCCCTTCGGCTCGCCGACCATCAGGAGCCGCCGGTCGCGGGAGCGGAGGGCGGCCTTCGCCTTGGCGACGTCGAGCCCGCCCGTCTCGTCCCACTCCCGCGCCAGGATCCCGAGCTTCCCGGCCACGACGACCTCGCGAGCGCCGCTCCCGACGGTCAGCTCGCGCCGCACGGTCGGGACGCCCGCCTCGGGCGGGAGCATGTCGATGCCCGCGGCCTCCATGATCTTCGGGATCGAGCCGCGGGTCGCCATCCCGATGCCGCCCCAGGCGGTCCAGTCGACGGCGATCGCGCGCGTGCCGGGGCGGGTGGCGCCGAGGTGGCTCGTCAGCTTGCAGAGGAGGTCGTTGGCGGCCGAGTAGTCGGTCTGCCCGGCGTTGCCGAAGCGGCCCGCCACGCTCGAGAAGACGACCGTCGCCCCGAGCGGGACGCCGCGCAGGGCCGACAGGAGGCTGAAGAAGCCGTCGGCCTTGACGTCGAAGACGAGGTCGAACTCGCCCGGCTCCTTCTCGGGGAGGTTCCGGCTGATCTCGATCCCGCCGGCGTGGACGAGGACGTCGAGCTTCCCGTGGCGCGCCTTCATCTCGTCGACGACGGCCGCCAAGGCCGCCCCGTCGAGGAGGTTGGCGCTCCGGTAGACGGCGGTGCCGCCCGCGGCCTCGACCGCCTCGACCGCCTTCAGGGCCGCGTCCAGGCGCTCGACGACCATCACCTCCTTCTCGATGGCGACCGGCGTCGGCTTCTCGCCGCGCGCCTTCGCCTCGCCGATGAGGGCCCGCTTCAGCGTCTCGCGGTCGCGCCGGAAGAGGGCGATCCGCCCGTCGTCGCGCCGCGGCTCCGGGACGAGGTCGAGGAGCCAGAACGTCCCGCCGCTGGCGGCGGCCAGGTCCGCCACGATGGCGCTCGTGATGCCGCCGGCGGCGCCGGTGACGAGGAAGACCGAGTCCTTGCCGAGCGTCATCCCGTGCCCGCCGTCGGCGGCCGGCCGCTCCTCGAACGAGACCGCGAAGCGGAGGCCGTTGCGGCGTCCGATCTCGATGGCCCCCGGGTCGGCGAGGGCCTCGTCGATGAGGGCCTGCGCCACCTTCTGGGGGGCGTCGGCCATCGAGAAGTCGACGGCCTTCACGAGCGCCTCGGGCCGCTCTCGCCGGTAGGCTTTGGTGAAGCCGGTGACGGCGCCGCCGAGCGGCGCGGTCGCCCCCTCCGGGCCGTAGCCGTGGAGGCCGCCCAGGCGCGTGGCCGCGACGAGGAACGTCCCGGGTCGCGAGACGGCCCCGTAGAGGGCTCGCATCAGGGTGTAGAGCCCCTTGACCCGCACCCGGTTGGCCTCGCGGAACGCGGCGAGGTCGAGGGAGTCGAGGGACGGTTCCGGGTCGAGGGCCGGGAGCCAGAAGACCCCCTCGACGCCGCCGCCGGCGAGGACGGCCCTGGCACGCGACTCGATGGCCGCCGGGGCGTCCTCGTCGATCGGCAGGACGTCCACCCCGCGCGCCGACAGGAGCGCGGCGAGGACCCCGGCCACGCCGCCGCGGTCCCCGCGGACGACGACTCGGCTGCCGGGGCCGAGCTTCACGCCGGTCGGCTTCGCCAGGGCCATCGGGGGCCTCAGGACCGGGACGGGGACCCGGCGCGGGACCGCGTCGGCCGCGGAGAGGTCGGCGGCCTTCGGGGTCGCCGGGGCCGGAGCCGGCACGGGGGCCGCCTCGGCCGGGACGGCCGCGGCCCCCGCGCCCCCTTCGCCCTCCTCCTCCGGCTCCTTCTCCGGCGCCGGCGCCGGGGCGGGGGCGGCTTGGGGCTCGCGCGCGGAGGGGGCGAGGTCCGGCCGGAAGTCGTAGACGAACTTCACCACGTGCCGCATCGTCGGGAAGTCGCGCAGCTTCAGGCTCTCCTGCCGCTCGATGCCGTACGACTCGCGGACCGCCGCGAAGACCTCCGCCTGCTTGACCGTGTCCACCCCGAGGTCCGCCTCGAGGTCCAGGTCCAGGTCGAGCATCTCGGCGGGATAGCCCGTCTTCTCGGCCACGATCTCGACGACCTTCGCCACGACCGCGTCGCCGGCGACGGCCGCGGCGATCGTGGCC
>RHKY01000019.1 GCA_008363385.1 Acidobacteriota bacterium
CCCGCCGCGCGCGCCCGTCGCCACGGCCGGCCGCGACCGCTCGGCCGAGGCCGCCACCACGTCGGCCGCCGACACCGAGGGCCCGCGGCCCCGGGCGGCCGTCGTGGGCTCGCCGGCCGGGCGCGGGGGGATCTGCGGGCGGGCCTCGGGCTTGGCGAACGTGGCGTCGTCCAGCGTCGGGTCGACCGGAGAGAGGACCGTCGTCTTCTTGTCCGGGCGCGGCGCCGCCACGGGGCTGATCTGGATGATGCTCGGGGCCGTGTCGTCCACGCTCGCGACGACGGCCTGCCCGGAGCCCGAGAGGGCCCCGGCCGGGGCGTGGATCGTCGGGGCTTCCGAAGGCGGAAGAAGGCCCTTCCTCTCGAGCCAGCGCCCGACGGCCCCTCCCCGGTCGGCCACCAGGCCGCCGAAGACCTCCAGACGGAACCGGGCCGACCAGGCGGCCGGCGACGAGCCCGCCGGGACCCGGAGGCGGGCCGCCTCGACCAGGCGCGCGACCTTCGGCGAGGCGACCTCGCCCTCGACGTTCGCAGGGAGGCCGACGGACTTGACGAGGATCTCCGCCACCCAGGACTCCCGCCCCCCGAAGAACGGCTTGGAGAAGACCTCGGGGAGGAGCTCCTCCGACGAGAGCCCCGCCTTGGCCAGGACCTCGGCGATCCCCGGGTCCCGGGCCCTCAGGAGCGCCTCGGCCAGGTGCCGCGTGTCGACGTACCGCTCCTTGCGCCGGGCCGCGGCTTCCGCCGCCTGGGTCAGCAGCTCGGCCACGGCCGGCTCCTCCCAGCCGCGGAGGGAGACCGGGTCGAACGGAGGGGGCGGGAGGACCGGCGCCCCGACGGAGGCCACGATCCCGGTCAGCGAGACGAGGAAGACGTCCCCGCTCTTGACCTCTGTCTCCTGCGTCACCGGCTGCTCGGAGGCGAAAGTGCCGTTCGTCGACCCGAGGTCCCGGACGAAGAGCCGCCCCTGCGCCCAGCCGGCCTCCGCGTGGGTCCCGGAGACGCCGACGCAGGCCGAGAGGACGAGGTGGTTCCTCAGCTCCGTCTTCTTGTCGAACGGCAGCCGCCCGACCCGCAGGAGCTGCGGCGAGCTGCGGGGGTCCGCGACGGCCCTCAGGCCCTCCATCGGGCCCAGCCAGACCTCGAGGGCGAGCGCCCGCGCCGAGGGGCTCAAGCCCTCGCCTCCGCGCTCGGGCCGGCGGCGGGGGGGGCGATGGCCCGCGGGGCCGACGGCCCGCCGAACCACGTGCGATCACGTCTCACGATGTTCCCGGAGTCCTTTCGGTAGTGCGAGTTTACCCTCCGGTCGGTGCGCCCGCCACGATCCCGGACCTCCCTCAGCGCGGCGGCGTCCGGCCCGTCTCTTCCTCCACGATCTCGGCCAGCACCTGCTGGATCTCCCAGTTGATCCCCTGCCTCTGGAACAGGAGCGTCTTCAGCTCCGCCTCGATCCGCTCGACCTCCCGGATCGCCTCCGAGATGCGGGCCGTCGGGTCCCCGGGGACCCAGTCGCCCGGCCCCTCGCAGATCGAGAAGGCCGGCAGCCGCGTCAGTAGCCGGAACGCCAGGAGGACGGTCCGCTCCCAGAGCAGGCGCGGCAGGGCGTTCGGGCGCCCCGGCGCCCGGTCCTCGGCCCGGTAGAAGACCGCCGACGGCTCCAGGAGGGCGGCCAGCTCCGGCTCGGCGGCGGCCACCGCCTTCAGCCGCTCCAGCGGGGGCTGCTCGTCGTTCGTCTGGGCGATCTTGGTCGCGATCCGGTCCAGCCCCTGGTAGAGGGGCGTCAGGTCCGCGCCCTCCCGCCCCCCGAGCGCCCGGAGGAAGAGGATCCCGGCCGAGTAGAGGTCGGACGGGGCTCCGAAGCTCGGGAAGACCTTGTACCTCGCGCCCGGGAGCCTCACGCCCGCGAGCTTCCGGAGCTTCCCCGTCGTCGCGTCGTCCAGCACGAGCGGCTCGGACTGGTAGAGCAGCTCGGTGTACGTCGGGGGGCGGTTCGGCTGGCGCTGCAGGAGGAACGACGAGAGGCCGATTCCGAGCGCCTCGTCCGGGAACGTGACCCGGATCAGGTCCGGCTCCTCGGGCCGCGGGAAGAGCCCGTTGGGGTCGACGAGGCGCCCCTCGAGGCGGACGCCGGCCGTGCCGCGCTCGGCCGGGACGACGTCGGAGACGTAGACGTCGGCGGGCCGCGGCGCGGCCAGCCGGAACTCCAGGATCTCCGGGGCCGCGAACGGGAAGAGGGGCTCCGGCGGGGGAAGGACCGTCTCGGCCCCGACGGCGTTCGTCTTCCGCGCCGAGGCCAGCCCGTGCAGCCGGACCTGGAACGTCCAGAAGGACGGGAGGCCGTCCCCGGCCCCGTAGGAGTCGAGGAGGACGTGGCCCGAGCTCAGGTCCAGGTGCGGCTGGGACGTCGTCCGGTAGAACTGGCGAAGCGCCACGAGGAGCTGCCGGAACGAGGCGACCTTCAGGGCGAGGACCTCGATGGCGTCCACGCCGGTGCCGTCGAAGCCGTAGAAGAGCCGTCCCGACGGGGGGAGCGCGGCGCCGAGCCACTCGAGGCGGCGCCGCGCGCTGAACGCCGCCAGGCTCTGCGGCGCGCCGCCGGGGACGAAGGCCCCTTCGGGCCGCCCGCCGACGACGTCGCACCACTCGTCCCACCGGAGGGGCGAGAGCGCCGTCAGGAGGAACGGCGAGGCCCCGAGGTTGAAGACCTCCCAGCGCGACGCGAAGGCGTTGATCGAGGCGCCGCCCTCCTTGCGGAGGCGGCGGGCCTCCTCGCGGCACGAGGCGGAGGGGAAGTCGGCGAGCATCTCGTCGCTCCACTCGCGCAGGAGGGCGCGGGAGAGCGCCCGCAAGAGCTCGTCCGGGCCGCCGACCGCCACCTGGGGCGGGTCGGGCGGGACGCTGAAGGAGAAGACGGCGAGCGCCTCGCCTTTCCTCACGCACGGGGCGCAGGCCAGGAACCGGTAGAGCGAGCCCTCGAACGACGGCAGGCCCAGCTCCCTCAGGAGCGCTTCGTCCCGGCAGGTCCCGAGGGGACCGCCGCAGCTCGGGCACGGCGGCTCGAAGAAGGTCCGCGACTCGCGGACGAAGACGAGCGCGGGGAGCTCCAGCGAGACGACGCCGTCCGGCTGGAGGAGCCGCGGGAAGTAGGCCGACTCCGAGCGGAGCTCGCGCAGGCGCTCCCGCTCCCGCGAGAACCGCTCCCAGAGGATCCGGTTCGTCGGCCGGAAGGGCGCGTCGGGGATCGCGTCCGCGCTGCCGTTGGTCAGGAACTTCAGGGCCGAGAGCTCCACGACGCTGTCGGCGTCCCCCAAGAGGGCGGCCAGGTAGAGACGGGTCATCCCCTCCTCGGGCGTGAGCGGCAGCGGGACCGGCCCGGTGTCGCCCCCCGGAAGCTCGCCGAGGACCAGGTGGAGGCCGAAGGGCGCCGGCCCGTCTCCGAGCGGCAGCAGTCGGGCGGTCTCCAGTCGCTTCATCGAATCTCCCGAACCCGGGCCCGGCTCCGGAAAGGAGCCACGGCCCTCACGCGTCGCGTCGAGTCCAGCTGCACGGACGACTCCGCGGGCGAGTGTAGTCCAGATCCCGGCGCCTCCGGGGCGCCCCGTGAGCCCCTCTCAGCGCCGCGCCAGGACGACGAGGTCGGAGGCGTCCGGGCTCCACGGCTCGCCCCGCATCCCGCCGAAGACCTCCCGCGCCGCGAAGCCGGCTCCGTCGAGCAGCGCCTCCACCTCCGAGCGCCGCCAGCCGCGCAGGAGGACGCTCCGGGTGGCGAGGAGCTCGACGGGGGCCTCCGCGCCCGGCCGGAAGCGGAGCGTCGTCGGGCAGAAGACGACCGTGCCGTCGGGGCGGGGCTCCATCAGCCGGAGGAAAACCGCCGTCGCGTCCCCGTCCGGCCGGAAGGAGAGCGGCAGCGCGCGCTCGCCCCGGGAGTGGACGCGGTCGTAGTTGACGATCTGGAGGAGGAAGGGCGCGCCCGGCAGGAGGAGGCCCGCGAGGGCCGCGAGGAACCTGCCGGCAGCCGCCTCGTCGGCCAGGTGCGGGAGCGTGTTCCCGAGGCAGACCGCCCCGCCGAACTCCCCGGAGACCGCGTCGCCCAGGGCGGCCAGGTCCCCCTTCACGAAGCGCAGGCCGGGCTCTTCCCCCGCCTCCAGGGCCGCGGCGAGCTGAGCTTCGGACGCGTCCACGCCGGTCACGTCGAAGCCGAGCGACAGGAGGAGGCGCGCGTGCTCGCCCGTCCCGCACCCCAGGTCCAGGAGGCGCGGCACGGGCGCCCCTTCGAGGGCCTGCCTGAGGAACGGCTCCTCGCGCGCCATCCGCTCCGGCCAGGCCACGAGCCGGCGGTAGTCCAGCCGCGAGTAGGGGTCGCCCGGCGTCACCTCCGGGATGATACGGGCGGGGCGGCCTCAGTCCCCTCCGCCGGCGTACATCCCCTCGATCGTCGTGGCGAGCTCCTTCTCGGCCACCCGCCGCTTCACCTTCAGCGTCGGCGTCAGGTATCCCTTCTCCATCGTCATCGGCTCGGGCAGGACGTGGAACTTCTTGACCTGCTCGAAGCGCGGGAGGGAGGCGTTGACCCGGTCCACGTGCTCCTGGAGGGCCGCCAGGACCGCCGGGTCCCTCGCCAGCGCGGAGACGTCGGCCGTCCCGAGGCCTCTCTCCTGCGCGAACCGGGCCAGCCCCTCGGCGCTCGGCGATAAGAGGGCGACCAGGAAGGGCCGCCGGTCACCGATCACGACGGCGTTGTCGACGAGGGGGCAGCGCTTCAGCTCCGACTCGATCGGCGCCGGGGCGACGTTCTTCCCGCCGGCGGTGATGATCAGGTCCTTCTTCCGGTCGGTGATCCGGAGGAAGCCGTCGGGGTCGATCACGCCCACGTCGCCGGTCCGGAAGAAGCCGTCCGTGCCGATCGCCTCGGCCGTGGCGTCCGGCTTGTTCCAGTACCCCTTCATCACCATCGAGCCCTTGACGAGGATCTCGCCGTCCTCGGCGATCCTCACCTCGGCGATCTCGAGCGGCTTGCCCACGGTGCCGAGCCTGAGGTTCTCGCGGCCGGTCGCGTTCATCGAGACGACGGGCGACGTCTCGGTCAGGCCGTACCCCTCCAGGATCGGGACCCCGATCGAGTGGAAGAACTCGTTGACGTAGAGCGGCAGCGGCGCCCCGCCCGAGGCGCAGAACTTCACCTGCCCGCCCATCGCCTGCCGGATCTTCGAGAGGACGACCTTGTCGGCGACGGCGTGGGTCAGGCCCAGGAGCCCCGACGGCTCGCGCCCGGCCATCCGCTCGTCGAAGGCCGCCTTCCCCTGGGCCACCGCCCACCGGAAGAGCTTCTGCCGGATCGGCGGGGCCGCGGCCACCTTGTCGTGGATCTTCGCGTAGACCTTCTCGTAGAAGCGCGGCACGCCGACGAAGACCGTCGGGCGGATCCGGGCGATCAGGTCGCCGACGTGGAGGACGGCGCAGTAGACCCGGCGGGCGCCCCGCCACATGTAGGCGTAGCCGAGCGCGCGCTCCAGCGAGTGGCAGAGCGGCAGGAACTCCAGTGCCACGTCGCTCGAGTCGAGCGGGACCTTCGGGACGGAGGCCACCGCGTCGGAGGCGGCGTTGTCGTGGGTCAGCATGACCCCCTTCGGCTCCCCCGTCGTCCCCGACGTGTAGATGATCGTCAGGAGGTCCTCCGGCTTCACCTTCGCGGCGGCGTCCCAGTAGGCCGCCTCGGCGTCCCCGCCGGCCCCTTCGACCAGGTCGTCCATCCGGAGGACCCCGGCCGCCGCCTCGCCGTCCATCTGGACGACGTGCTCGAGCTTCGGGCACTCCTTCCGGATGGAGAGGAACTTCTCGACCTGCTGGGGCTGGTCGACGATCGCCACCTCGCAGCCGGAGTCGTTGACCTGGTAGGCGATCTGCGCGGGGAGGAGCGTCGGGTAGACCGGGACGTCGGCCGCCCCGAGGCCGACGATCGCCAGGTCGGCGACGTGCCACTCCGGCCGGTTCTCGGAGAGGAGCATCACCCGGTCGCCCCGCTTCACCCCGAGCCCGGCCAGCGCCTTCGACAGCCGGACGGTCCGGTCCCGGAACGTTTCGGTCGAGAGCGTCCTGTCGCCGGACGGCGCCGCCATCGTCAGGTGGTCGGGGCGGACGTTCTCCAGGTCGCATTTCCAGAAGTCGATCACCGTGCGCGGGACGGACATGCGCGCTCCTCCTCCCTCTCCGGAACTCGGGCGGAGTGTAGCAGCGGACCGCGCGCCGCGGCCCTGCCGTACGATCGAAGGCGAGCGATGCTCCCCTCCCCGCGCCGGCCGCTGTACCACTGGCTCGACCCGCTCTGGTCCCGCTTCCCGTTCCCGGTCACGGCGTCGTTCGAGGCCGGGGGCTTCCAGGGGATGCGGACCTTCCGGATGTCGCGCCGGTTCCTCGGCCGGGAGATCCTCCCGGTCTGGTGCTACGCCGTCGGCGACACGCTCGTCGACACGGGCCTGCCGTCGCTGGCCGGGCCGATCGGGGACTTCGCCCGGGAGTCGCGGATCGGCCGGGCCCTCCTGACGCACCACCACGAGGACCACTCCGGGAACGCCGCCCTCCTGGCCCGGCGCGGCGTGGAGATCGTCGCCGGGCCGCTCGCCGCCCCGCTGCTTCGCCTCGACCTCCCGGCCCGCTTCTACCAGCACTTCCTCTGGGGCAAGGCCGAGCCGTGCGCCGCCACGCCCGCCCTCGAGACCGTCCCGATCGGACGGTACGAGGCCCGCGTCGTCCACGCCCCCGGGCACAGCGTCGACCAGGTCGCCTACTTCGTCGCCGAGGAGGGGTGGCTCTTCACCGGCGACGCCTTCCTCGCCGAGAAGGTGAAGGTCTTCCGCAAGGACGAGGACTTCGCCACGACGACCGACACGGTCGAGCGGTTCCTCCGCCTCGACTTCGACGCCCTCCTCTGCGCCCACCGGCCGCGTTTCGAGAAGGGGAAGGAGTCGCTCCGCGTCAAGCTCCAGTGGATGCGCGAGGTCGAGGGGCTCGTCCGGCGCTGGCGCTCCGAGGGGGCGGAGGTGCGGGAGATCGTCCGGCGGCTCGGCTTCTCCAAGGCGACGCGGAACTACTGGCTGACGTTCGGCGACGTGACGGCCGGGAACATGGTCCGCTCGATCCTCCACGGCCCGACGCCCAGGCCCGAGGTGGTGGAGGCCCTGGGAGGGCCGCACGGCCGGTGAAGGCCGGCGCCCGCGGCGCTCCCTCCCCCGGCCGCCCGGTGCTACGCTGGCGGCGGGAGGTGCGGCCATGTCCGGCGACACGCGCGAACCCCCCGGCTCCGACCCCGGACACGAGAAGCGCGTCCACGAGGCGTTCGACGACCTTCACGCCGGCCTCGGAGAGCGGGCGGAGGAGGCCCGGCAGGAGCTCGAGCCGCTCCGGGACGCGGCGGCCCGCAGGAGCGGCGCCGAGGTCAAGGAGCGCCTCGAGTCCGTCCGGGAGACGCACGGCTGGCTCTACGAGGAGCTGGTCAAGCACCCGAAAGTCGCCGCGCTGATCGACGAGCTGGCGCTCTGGGGGTTCTGATGTGGACAGGGGGAACCCGGACCGCCGGGTTCCCCCTGTAACCCCCTCCGCGCGGCCCGAGCTTCCCGACTCGCGCCTCGGCGCACCCCAGCCTTCCCTCCGCGCGGCCCGAGCTTCCCGACTCTCGCCTCGGCGCACCCCCGGCGTCCCGGTCAAGGGGCGTCAGGGGGCGCGCCGGATGTCGGCGGCGATCAGGAAGTCGTCGTTGCGAGGCTGCCAGCTGATCCCCGAGCGGAAGGCGTAGAACGTCTCGTCGACGTAGAGCGGGACCCAGGGGAGGTCGCGCATCGCGATGCCGATCGCCTTCGAGAGGACGAGGCGCCTCCGGCTCATCTCGGGGATCCGGTCCGCCTCCTCGACGAGCCGGTCCAGCTCGGCGTCGGAGTAGCCCGGGTAGTTGTTCTTCCCCAGGTGCGAGGCCTCCTGCCGCGTGTGGAGGGCGTTCTCCAGCATGTTGCTCGCGTCGCCGGTCGGGCACCCGAACCGCGTCAGCGTCATCGTGGCGCGGCCGCCCTCGATCGCCTCGAAGTACTCCCGCTCCGTCAGCGTCCTTACGGCGACCCGGATCCCCGCCCGGCCGAGCATCTCGGCCACGACCGAGGCCGCCTCGGCGAAGAGGGCGCGCGCGTGGAGGGTCACGGCGAAGCCGTTCGGCCAGCCCGCCTCGGCCAGGAGCCGGCGCGCCCCCTCCGGGTCCGGGCGGGTCGGCGGCAGCGCCGGGTCGAAGCCGAAGATGAACGGGGTCACGACCTGGTGGGCCGGGACCGCCGGGACTTCCAGCCTCCGGACCAGCTCGGCGCGGTCGACGGCCATCGACACGGCCCGCCTCACCCGGACGTCGACGAACGGGTTCCTCGCGGCGTCGACGCCGGGCGTCTTCGCTCGCGCCACGTCCAGCGTCAGGAACTTCACCGCCACGGAGCTGTGCCGCCGCGTCTCCACGCCTGCCAGGTCCCTGAGGACCGCCTCCGACTCCCGGGAGTCCGACTGGACGAAGTCGCTTCGCTTGGAGACGAAGTCGTCGAGCGCCTCCTTCGCCGACCGGTTCAGGAGGATCGAGACGACCGGAAGGTCGGGCCGCCTCCCCCAGTAGTCCTCGTTCCTCACGAAGCGCATCTCCGCTCCCGGCCGGTACGCCTCGAGGCGGTACGGCCCCGTCCCGACGGGCCGCTCGGCCAGCTCGGCGGGCGAAGCGCCCTTCGGGACGACCATCACGAAGCGGAGCTTGTTCAGCAGGATCGCCGACGGCGCCTCCGTCCGGATCTCCACGGTCCTCACGTCGAGCGCGCGGGCGCTCCGGATGCTCGCCGCGTAGACGGAGGCCTCCAGCCGCGGGTCGGTCCTCAGCCGCTCCACGGACCAGACGACGTCCTCGGCCGTCAGGGGGCGCCCGTCGTGGAACCGGACCCCCTCCCGGAGGTCGAACACCCAGGTGAGGGCGTCCGGGTTGCGCCAGCGCTCGGCCAGGCACGGGAGAGGCGACAGGTCCGCGTCGTTGACGAGGAGCGGCTCGTACAGGTTCGACAGGAGCGCGAAGTCGCTCTGCCGGTTCCACACGCCGGGCTCCAGCGTCCCGATCGCGTACGGCGTGGAGATCGTGAAGACGGCCGGGGGCTCGCTCCCGCCACGACAGCCGCAGAGGGCCGCCGCCGAGAGGACGGCGAGGATGGGGGCGCGCCTCACGCCGGCGGCAGTATAGGAGGACCGGGACGCGCCGTCCCCGTGCGTCCGCAGTGCGGCCTCCTAGAATGCCCGGTGGTGACCGACCCGCCGCGCCCCTCGCCCGCGACGGACCCTGCCGCCGGAGCGGAGGAGGAGCTGGCGCGCCTGCGCGCGGAGGTGTCGCGCCTGCGGCGCCTGGAGGCCCTGGAGGCTCTCCTCGAGACGCTGGCGGGCGCCCTCGACGTCCGTGACGTCTTCGACCGCGTCTCCGAGATCGCCGACCGGGTCCTCCCCCACGACGCCATGGCGCTCGGTCTCGTCGACGAGGACCGGAGGCACCTGCGCGTCTGGGCCCACACCGCCCCGTTCGCCGCGGGGCTCGAGGTCCCCGACCGCGTTCCGATCCCCGACCCGGCGCTCCTCGCGCGGGACTGGGAGTTCCTCCTCGTCGACGACCTCGACCTCGCGCCGGACGTCCCGGGCGGGCCCGTGATCCGGCGGTTCGGCTTCCGCTCGCTCCTGAGGATCCCGATCCGGGACGGCGAGGAGCTCCTCGGCGGGGTCAACTTCCTCTGCGCGGCGCCCGGCCGCTTCTCTCCCGGGGACGTCATCGTGGGACGGCGGATCGCCGGCCATCTCCACCTGGCGCTCTCGCACCACCGGCTCGCCGAGGAGGCGCGCCGCGCCTCCGAGGCCCGCGAACGCGCCCGCCAGCTCGAGCAGAAGGTCGACGCCCTCGTCGAGGAGCTCTCGGGCAAGGACCGGCCGCTGCCGGTCGTCGGTGAGTCGGCCGCCTGGAAGCGCGTCCTGTCCGACGCGGTGAAGGTGGCGGCCGCCGAGACGACGGTCCTCCTCACCGGGGAGTCCGGGACGGGTAAGGAGGTGCTCGCCCGCCTCCTCCACGGCGCCTCCGGGCGGGCGAAGGGGCCGTTCGTCGCCCTCAACTGCGCGGCGCTGCCGGACTCGCTCCTCGAGTCGGAGCTCTTCGGGTACGAGAAGGGGGCCTTCACCGGGGCCGGGACGGCCAAGCCGGGGAGGATCGAGCTCGCGCAGGGAGGCGTCCTCTTCCTGGACGAGGTGGCCGAGACGAGCCCGGCCGTCCAGGCGAAGCTCCTCCGGGTCCTGCAGGAGCGCGAGTTCCAGCGCCTCGGCGGCACCCGCACGCAGAAGGCCGACATCCGGGTCGTGGCCGCGACGAACCGCGACCTGCGCGCCGCCACCGCGCGCGGGGAGTTCCGCGAGGACCTCTTCTACCGGCTCGCCGTCTTCGAGATCCGGATCCCGCCCCTGCGGGAGCGGCCGGAGGACGTCCTCCCGCTCTCGGCGCACTTCCTCGCCGAGATCGGCTCCCAGCTGGGCCGGGCGAGCGCTGGCCTCTCGCGGGACGCCCGGGAGCGGCTCCTCGCCCACGCCTGGCCCGGCAACGTCCGCGAGCTGAGGAACGTCCTGGAGCGCGCCTCGATCCTCTGCGAGGGAGGGCTGATCACGGGAGAGCACCTGGCGCTCTACGGCTCGCCACCGGCCGCGAAGGCCGCCGCCACGCCCGTGCCGGGCCGGCCGGCCGCCCCAGCCGACGAGGCTCCCTCCGGCGCCCTCGCGTCCGTCGAGCGCGCGGCGATCGAGAGCGCCCTCCGCGAGTGCCGATTCAACAAGTGCGAGGCCGCGCGCCGGCTGGGCATCTCGCGCGGGCGGCTCTACGGCCGGATGAGGGCCCTGGGGATCGACGCGGGCGTGCCCTCGAGCAGACGCTCGCGCGCGTAGCGGCCCCGTCTCGCCCGGATCCGACCGGGCCGGAACAGACGGTGCTCCGCCCCGCACATCCTGCTCCCCCGGAAGCAAGCTGTCTTCCGGGGCGCACGACTGAAGCTGGCCATCCGTCAGGTGCAAGCCACTGATGTAGAAAGCCCTATTGGCGAGTCCCGGCCCGGATCACCGCTGGTACGAGTCGTGCGCTTCTCGTCGCGGCTACGGAGGCCGCGATGTCCCAGAAGACGGTGGAGCGACTGATCGGGAAGCTGGCCACGGACGAGGAGGCGCGGAGCCGGTACCGCGCCGACCGCAGGCGGACGCTCGAGGAGCTCGCCGGCGGGACGGACCTCCTCTCGGCGGTCGAGCTGGACGCCCTGGCCGCGACCTCGGCCGACCTCCTCGACTCCTTCGCCGACGCGCTCGACCCGAGGCTCCAGCGCGTGAGGCTCCCCCGCGAGCCGAGGCCGGAGGGGCGGCCGTGAGGACCCGCGCCCTCCTCCTCGCCGTCGCGGCGGCCCTCGCGGCGAGCCCCGTCGCCTCCGGCGCCGACCTCCCCATGACGCTCGACGAGGCCCGCGCCCGGGCGCTGGCCCGCAACCCGGAGGTCCGGCTGGAGCGCCAGAGCGTCGCCATCAGCGACAGCGCCGTCGAGCGGGCGAAGGGGGCCTACGACGTCTCGTTCAAGGCCGACGCGAGGTACCGCGACCGGACCGACCCGGTGAACTCCGTGCTGTCCGGGGCGCCGTCCGGCGAGGTCGGGCCGGCGACGTACGGGGGCCTCGGGAACGTCTCCCTCTCCAAGCTCCTCCCCACGGGCGGCGCGGTCTCGCTCTTCTCCTCGATCGGCCGGGAGCGGACGAACAACACGTTCGGCCTGCTGACGCCGTCGTACACGACCTCCCTCGGCCTCGAGGTGCGGCAGCCGCTCCTGGCCAACCGCGCCATCGACCCCGCGCGCAAGGGGCTCTCGATCGCCCGCATCGACCGGAGCCGTTCCCTCGCCTCCCTCGCCCGCGTGGCCGCAGAGACCGTGGCGGCGGTGGAGCGGGCCTACTGGACGTTGTCCGCGGCGGCCTCCGACGTCGAGGCCCGCGCCTCGGCCGTCGCGCTGGCGGAGCGGCAGCGGGACGACGTCGCCGCCCGGATCGAGGCCGGGACGCAGTCGGAGGCCGACGCCGCCGCGCCCGTGGCCGAGCTGGAGCGGCGAAAGGGCGAGCTCCTCGCCGCGCGAGAGGCGCTCTCGCGGGCCGAGAACGGCTTGAAGTCGCTCCTGACCGACGACCCGGCCGACCCGGTCTGGGAGGCCCGCGTCGTCCCGGGCGACGTCCCCGCGGAGGAGCCGGAGCCCGCGGTCGACCTCGCGAGCGCGCTCGCCGAGGCCCGTGCCGAGCGCCCGGAGGTGGCCGAGGCGGCCGCGCGGCTGGAGCGCGTCGCCGTCGAGGAGAAGGCCGCGCGGGACCGTGTCCTGCCGCAGCTCGACGTCGTGGCGGGCCTGACGGCCCGCGGGCTCTCGGGCTCGCAGAACCCCGACGCCATCTCCCCCTTCCCGGGCGGGGTCGTCGTCCCGGAGGAGCTCCAGGGGAGCCTCGGCCGTTCGTACGGGACCCTCTTCGAGGGGCGCTTCCCCGACGCCTCGATCGGCCTCTCGTTCGCCCTGCCGATCGGGAACCGCGTGGCGAAGGCCGACGCCGCCATCGCCGCCTCCCAGCGCGAGCAGGCCTCCATCAGCGCCGCGGCCACGCGCCTGAAGGTCGAGGTGGAGGTCCGCAACGCGGCCGTCGCGCTCGCCACCGCGCGGCAGCGGGTGGAGGCGGCCCGCGCCTCCCGCCGGGCGGCCGAGGTGTTGCTCGAGGCCGAGTCCGAGCGGTTCGAGGCCGGCGTCACGACGAGCTTCTTCGTCCTGACCCGGCAGAACGACCTGACCGCGGCGCGGATCGCAGAGACGGCCGCGCTCGCCGACTCCCGCAAGGCCCTCGTCGAGTGGGCCCGCGCCCGCGGGGCCCTCCTCGCCGACCGCGGGATCCGGATCGAAGACGACGCGCCGGCGAGCAAGCCGGCCGGAGGTTCCCGATGACGAACGTCGCCGTCCGCCGCGCCGCGGCGGTCCTCTCGCTCGCCTCGCTCCTGGCCTGCGGCCGGAAAGACGACGGCCGGACGATCGTCCTGAACGGGCGGATCGAGGCCCCGACGGTCGACCTGGCGCCGAAGGTGGCCGGGCGCGTCGTCGAGGTGAAGGTGCGGGAAGGGGACCGCGTGAAGGCCGGCGACCTCCTCGTCGTCCTCGACCTGGGCGAGACCGCCCTCTCCGTCGAGCGCGACCGGCAGGGGCTGGCCGCTGCCGAGTCGAGGCTGAAGGACCTGGAGACCGGGAACCGGCCGCCCGAGATCGCGGCGGGCGAGGCCGAGGTGGCCGACCGGAAGGCGGCCGTCGAGCTGGCGAAGAAGGAGGTCGCGCGGCAGGAGGCGCTGATGTCCCGGAAGGTCGGCGTCCCGCGGGACCTCGACCGCGCCCGCACCGACCTCTCGCGCGCCGAGGCGGCGCTGAAGTCGAGCGAGGAACGCCTCGCCCTCCTGCGCGAGGGGTTCCGCAAGTACCAGACCGAGCAGGCGCGCCGCGACGCCGAGCGGGCGGCCACGGTCCTGAAGCAGTCGGAGACCGTCGCTCGCGAGGGGGAGATCCGCGCCCCCGCCGACGGCGTCGTCCTCCACCGGATGGCCGAGCCGGGCCTCCTCCTCGGGGCCTCTCAGCCGGCCCTGACGCTGGCGTTCGCCAACCGCCTCTACGTCCGGACCTTCGTCCCGGAGACGAAGCTCGGCCGGGTGAAGCAGGGCTCCGCGGCAAAGGTGTCCGTCGACGCGTACCCTGGCAAGAGCTTCCCCGCGCGGGTGACGGAGATCTCGCCCGACGCCGAGTTCACGCCCAAGCCGGTCGAGACGCGCGACGAGCGCGTGAACCTCGTCTACGCCGCCAAGGTGGACCTCGACGCCGGCTGGGCGGAGCCCCTCGTCCCCGGCCAGCCCGCCGAGGTCACGATCGAGGCGGCCGCGGAGCCGGCTCCCGCATCCACGCCCGCGCGCTCGTCAAGAGGTTCGGGACGCACGCCGCGCTCCGCGGCGTCGACCTGGACGTCGAGAGGGGCGAGCTGTTCGCCCTGATCGGCCCGGACGGGGCCGGGAAGACGACGTTCTTCCGCCTCGTCGCCGGCGTGATCCGGCCGACCTCGGGCACCGTCGAGCGGACGACGGCGGTGCCGTTCGGGCTCGTCCCGCAGCGGTTCTCGCTCTACGAGGACCTCACCGTCGACGAGAACCTCGCCCTGCGCGCCCGGCTCTACTCCGTGCCCGAGGCCCAGGCCCGGGAGCGGGCGACGGACCTCCTCGCCCGCGTCGGGCTCTCGCGCTTCGGCTCGCGCCTCGGCGGCGCCCTCTCGGGCGGGATGAAGCAGAAGCTCGCCCTCGTCGCGGCGCTCCTGACGCGCCCCGACCTCCTCCTGCTCGACGAGCCGACGACCGGCGTCGACCCGGTCTCGCGGCGCGAGTTCTGGCTCGTCCTCAACGAGCTCCACCACCAGGGGCTGACGATCGTCGTCTCGACGCCGTACATGGACGAGGCCGAGTACGCCACCCGGATCGGCTTCCTGGACGGCGGACGGCTCCTGGCCGTCGGGAGCCGCGAGGAGGTCGTCGGGACCTACGACCGTGCCCTCGTGGAGGTCCTCTCCTCCGACCGCCCCGCGGTCCGCGCCCGCCTCTCGCGGCTCGTCTCCGTCGACGACATCTCGCTCTTCGGCGCCCGCCTCCACGTCCGCGGGGCCGAGGGGGCGCCCGCGGCTCGCCTCCTCGAGGAGGTTCGCTCGGCCCTCTCGGGCGTCGTCGGCGACGAGGCGGTCCGGCCGATCGCGCCGTCGCTCGAGGACGTCTTCGTCCTGGCGGGCGAGGAGGAGGCGACGTGACGCGCGAGCACGCCCCCGCTCCCTCCCTCCCGCCCGGGGTCCTCCTCAGGGCCGAGGGGCTGACGAAGCGGTTCGGCTCCTTCGTCGCCGTCAACGACGTCGAGTTCGACGTCCCGCGCGGGAAGGTCTTCGGCTTCCTCGGCCCGAACGGCTCCGGCAAGTCGACGACGATCCGGATGCTGGCGGGTCTCCTGGTCCCCTCCGAGGGGACGGCGTACGGCTTCGACGGGCTCGACGTGCGGCACGACGCGGAGGCGTGGAAGGGCCGACTCGGGTACATGAGCCAGAAGTTCTCGCTCTACCTCGACCTGACGGTCGAGGAGAACCTCCGCTTCTTCGGCACCGTCTACGGCCTGTCGAGCTCGCGCCTGGAGGAACGGATCGCCGCGGTCTCGGACCGCCTCCTCTTCCGCCCCCTCCTCGGGACGCTCACCGAGTCTCTCTCGACCGGCTGGCGCCAGCGGGTGGCGCTCGCGGCGGCTCTCCTCCACGAGCCCGAGCTCCTCTTCCTCGACGAGCCGACCGGCGGCGTCGACCCGCGGGGCCGGCGCCTCTTCTGGGACCTGATCTACGAGCTGGCGGCCG
The DNA here is from genome assembly GCA_008363385.1 of Acidobacteriota bacterium. Lineage (GTDB taxonomy): Bacteria > Acidobacteriota > Thermoanaerobaculia > UBA5066 > UBA5066 > RHKY01. Next base: position 15,494 of record RHKY01000019.1, read on the forward strand.
AGAAGGGGATGACCGTCCTCGTCACGACGCACTACATGGACGAGGCCGAGCAGTGCGACTCGCTCGCCTTCATCCTCAACGGGGACCTGATCGCCCGCGGCGCGCCGCACGAGCTGAAGCGGCGCCTTTCGGGCCGGCTCTTCGAGGTACCGCTCGAGGGGGAGCCGTTCGCCGCGCTGGCGGCCGTCCAGGGCTCGCCCGAGCTCGAGGACGCCTACCTGTTCGGCCTCCGCCTGAGGGCCCTGGCGGAGGAGGGGCGGGTCGAGGACGCCGTCCAGCGCCTCGCCCCGCTCGGCAGCCCCGCCCTCGCGGAGCCGTCGCTGGAAGACGTCTTCGTCGACCTGGCCCGCGACTACTCGCGGTCCCACCGGGAGAACGCCGCATGAAACGACTCCTCGCCCTGATGAAGAAGGAGTTCCTCCAGCTCGGGCGCGACCGGATCAGCCTGCGGATGATGGTCGTCATCCCGATCATGCAGACGCTGATCTTCGGGTACGCGATCAACTACGACGTCAAGCACCTGAAGACGGTCGTCTACGACGAGGCGCGGACGTTCGACAGCCGCGAGCTGGTGGCCAAGCTGACCGCCAGCGAGTACTTCGACCTCGTCGGCAGCGTCGCCTCGCTCGCAGAGGCGCGCCACGAGCTCGACGCCGGGCACGCCGTCTCGGCGCTCGTCATCGACAAGCAGTACGGCCGGGACCGCCACCGGGGCGCCCCCGCGCACGCCTACCTGATCGTCAACGCCTCCGACACGACGACGTCGACGCAGGCGATGTCGATCGCCTCGGGGATCGCCAACCAGCTCTCGATACAGGCGCTGGCGCGCCGCGCGGGGTGGAAGGAGAAGCTCCTCCCCGTCGACCTGCGCGTGAGGCCCTGGTACAACCCGGAGCTCCGGACGTCCACCTTCGTCATCCCCGGGCTGATCGGCCTGATCCTGATGTTCACGCTGATCCAGTACACGGCCATCGCCATCGTCAGGGAGCGCGAGCGGGGGACGCTCGAGCAGCTCCAGGTGACGCCCGTCACGCGCCTGGAGATCATCCTCGGGAAGATCTTCCCGTTCGTCCTGATCGGCATCTTCCAGATGTCCCTGATCGTCGGGCTGATGCGGTTCCTCTTCGACATCCCCGTCCAGGGGAGCGTCGTGCAGCTGTACCTGGCCGGCGCGCTCTTCATCGCCACGGTCCTCGCGCTCGGGATGCTCCTCTCGACGATCGCCAAGACCCAGATGCAGGCGGTCCAGCTGTCGTTCATCTTCCTCCTGCCGTCCGTCTTCCTCTCGGGGTACGTCTTCCCGATCGACGGCATGCCGAGGTTCTTCCAGCTCCTGACCTACCTGGTCCCGCTCAAGTACTTCATCCTCCTCATCCGCGGGATCGTCCTCCGGGGCGCGGGCCTCCTGGAGCTCTGGGAGCCGCTCGTCTCGCTGCTGGTCTTCGCGTCGCTCCTCGTCGCCGCGGCCGTGGCGCGGTTCAAGAAGACGAGCGACTGACGCCGGAGGGGGGGCCGGCCCGGGGTTCCGGCGCCGGTCCCTCCCTTTCCCGCGGCGACCGGCGTAAACTCCGCGCCCATAATGCGATCGCGTCGCAGCGCGGCCGCCGGGAGGCGGAGATGAGTCTTCTCGTCAAGTTCAACCTCGTCCTGATCGCCGTCTTCGGCGTGAGCCTGATCCCGGCGGGCCTGGTGACGTACGGGCTCCTGCAGCAGAGCGCCCGGCAGCAGGTCGTCGACAACGCCCGGATCATGATGGAGACGGCGCTGGCCGTCCGCGGCTACACCGTCAAGCAGGTCAAGCCCCTCCTCGACCCCCAGCTCGAGGAGCGGTTCCTGCCGCAGACGGTCCCGGCCTACTCCGCCACCGAGGTCTTCGCCGCCCTGCGCGAGACGAACCCGGAGTACTCGTACAAGGAGGCGACCCTCAACCCGACGAACCCGCGGAACCGGGTGGTCGAGTGGGAGGCGGACCTCGTCACGACCTTCCGGAACGACCCGAACGTCAAGGAGATGGTCGGAGAGCGAGAGACGCCGCAGGGCCGGACGCTCTACCTGGCCCACCCGATCCGGATCAAGGACGCCAAGTGCCTCGCCTGTCACACGACGCCGGAGGCGGCCCCGGCGTCCCTCGTCCGCCTCTACGGGCCGTCGAACGGGTTCGGCTGGAAGATGGACGAGGTGATCGGGGCGCAGGTCATCCAGGTGCCGATGTCCGTGCCGCTGAAGATGGCCGGCCGGGCGTTCCAGACCCTCCTCGGCTCCCTCCTCGTCGTCTTCGGCGTGACGCTCCTCGTCCTGAACCTCCTCCTGAAGCTCGTCGTCGTGCAGCCGCTCGGGAAGCTCTCGAAGATGGCCGACCAGGTGAGCCTCGGGAACATGGACATCCCGGACCTCCCGGTCACCGGCCAGGACGAGGTGTCGCAGCTGGCCGCCTCCTTCAACCGGATGAAGATCAGCCTGAAGAAGGCGATGGCCATGCTGGACGAGGGCTGAGCGCTTCGCGATGGAGGAACGGACCCAGGACGGCGGGCTCGTCGCCGGAAGCCCCTTCGGCGACTACGAGGTCGTGGAGATCCTCGGCAGCGGGGGGATGGGCCAGGTCTGGAAGGCCCGTCACCGGACGCTCGAGCGCGACGTCGCGCTGAAGGTCCTCTTCCCGCGCCTGGCCGCCGACGAGTTCTTCGTCAGCCGCTTCCTGAAGGAGGCCCGCTCGGCGGCGCGGCTGAACCACCCGAACATCGTCCAGATCTACGACTTCGGCAAGGTCGGCTCGCAGTACTACCTGGCCATGGAGTACGTCGACGGGCGCTCGCTGGGCCGCCTCCTGAAGAACTGGGGGCCGTTCCCCGAGGGGCAGGCCGTCGCGCTGATGCGGCAGGCGTGCGTCGCCCTCTCGGTCGCCCACGGCGCGGGGATCGTCCACCGGGACGTCAAGCCCGAGAACTTCATGCTCACGCGCAAGGGCCAGCTCAAGCTCGTCGACCTCGGGCTCGCCAAGCGGACCGACGACGAGCCGGGCCACTCGCTGACGGGGATGTCGGCCGGCACGCCCCACTACATCTCGCCGGAGCAGATCGAGGGGCGAAGGGACGTGGACGGGCGGTCGGACATCTACTCGCTCGGCGGCACGCTCTTCCACCTCGTGACCGGCCAGCCTCCGTTCCCGGGCCCCTCCTCGCCCGTGATCATGTCGCGCCACCTGAACGACCGCCGGCCCGACCCGCGCAGCCTCGTGCCGGGCCTCTCCGCGGGCCTGGCCACGGTGATCCAGCGGATGATGGCCAGGAGCCGCGACGACCGGTACCCGGACGTCTTCGCCCTCGACGCCGACCTCTATCGCCTGCAGACCGGGGAGGCCGTCGACAGCGAGGGCGAGACGATGGTCGGCAAGGCGAAGCCCGAGCCGCCCACGCGGACCGAGGAGATCCCGGACCTGAAGGCCGCCCTCTCCTCGCCCCGCTTCACCCGCCCGACGCCGGCGCTCGCGCGCGACGACCCCTACGCCCCCTCCGCGGTCCCCGTCGCTTCGCCCGCCCCCGCTCCCCCGCCGCCCGCGCCCCGGGCCGGCCCGTCGGCCTCCCGGCCCGAGACCGACGGCGAGCCGGCCCCGAGCGTCCCCTCGGGCTGGGACGGCTGGCTCCTGACGCGCCTGGAGGAGAAGCTCGCTCCTTACGTCGGGCCGCTGGCCCGCGTCCTCGTCCGGCGGGCCGCCAAGTCGTCCGTGGACCTTCGCCAGCTGATCGACGGCCTCGCGGCCCAGGTCAGCGACGAGTCCGACCGGAAGCGGTTCACCGCCGCGGCCCTCGCCGAGGTCGGGATCACCCCCGCCTCGCGCCCCGCCGGGGCGACGGGCCTCGCGAAGCCCGACGCGACCGGGCCGACGCAGCTCCGGGGCGGCGTGACGCCGCCGGCCGGCCCGGCGTCCTCCGCCGCCGGCGTCACCGAGGCCGACATGGCCCGGGCCGTGGAGGCGCTGGCGCCGATGGTCGGCCCGCTCGCCCGGGTCCTCGTCCGGAAGGCGGCCAAGGACGCCGACGGGTGGCTCGACCTCGTCGAGCGCCTCTGCGGCGCACTCGACTCCGACGCCGACCGCAGGAAGCTCCGACTGGCCCTGAAGTAGCCGGCAGCGCGCCTCACCCGAAGCGGACGGATCGCTTCGTGAACGCGCCGTCGATCCAGAAGCCGGTGATCGGGAACGTCACCGCCGGGCGCTCCTCGGCGGCGGCCCCCGCGGCGACGAGCACAGGGGCGTAGTGCTCCCAGGTGGGGAGGGCGAGCCGCGAGGCCGGGGCGCGCCGCCGGAAGTCGAGGAGCGCTTCGACGTCGAGCCGCCCGAGCGCGTCGGCGGGCCACGCGTCGAACTCCCGCGCCCACGCCGGGACCCCCGGGCGGAAGGCGTAGGCCATGTTGTGCGTCAGGAAGCCGCTCCCGAAGACGAGGACCCCCTCGTCCCGCAGCGGGGCGAGCGCCCGGCCGAGGTCGAAGAGGGCCGCAGGGTCGAGGCCCGGCATCGAGACCTGCAGGACGGGGACGTCGGCCTCCGGGTACATCGCCACGAGCGGGACGTACGCTCCGTGGTCGAGCCCCCGCTCCGGGTCGTCGGCAGCGGCCACACCCCGCTCGCGCAGGAGCTCCCTGACGCGGGCGGCCAGCGCCGGCGCCCCGGGGGCGGGGTATTCCGTCCGGTAGTACCTCTCCGGGAAGCCGTGGAAGTCGTGGACGAGCGGCACCGTCCGGACGGCGCCGAGCGTGACCGGCCTCTCCTCCCAGTGCGCCGAGACCATCAGGACGCTCGACGGCCTCGGCATCGCGGCGGCCCACGCGGCGAGCTCGGCCATCCAGACGGCGTCGTCGATGAGGACGGGCGCGCCGTGGGCCGCGAAGACGACGGGCATCCTCTCCTCGCCACGCTCCGGCGCCGGCCTTCCCGGCCTCGTCGTCCCGCCCACGCGCCCGATCCTGCGCCGGGGCCGGTCTCAGCGGGCGGCGGTCTCCAGCGGGGCCGTGGCCCGCGCGCGCTCCACGATCGACCGGAGGACGTCGGGGGTGATCCCCTGCTCGCCGTCGCAGAGGACCTTCTTCGGGTCGGTCCCCGGGAGGACGGCCTCGATCAGGAGCGCGTCCACCCCGAGACCCAGCGCCGCGAAGGCCAGGTCGGGGACGAGCGCGGCGCGGCCGGCCGCGTGGGTCGGGTCGACGACGACGGGGAACGGGACCAGCTGGCGGACGGCGTGGACGGCCGCCAGGTCGAGCGTGGCGCGGTCGTAGGCGCCGTTCGTGAACGACCGGATCCCGCGCTCGCACATCAGGATGTCCAGGCATCCTCCGAGCGCGACGTACTCGGCCGCGTAGACCCACTCCTCGACGGTCGCCCCGAAGCCGCGCTTGAGGAGGACCGGCTTTCCGAGCCGCCCGACCTCGGTGAGGAGCGGGAAGTTCTGCATGCTCCGCGAGCCGATCTGGATCACGTCGGCGTACGAGCCCACCAGCCCGACGAGCCGCGGGTCGAGGACCTCGGTGACGACCGGCAGGCCGGTCTCGGCCCGCGCCTCGGCCAGGATCTCCAGCCCCTCCTTCCCCATCCCCTGGAAGGAGTACGGGCTCGTCCGGGGCTTGAAGGCGCCGCCCCGGAGCATCCGCGCCCCGGCGGCCTTCACGGCGCGCGCGATGCCGACGGTCTGCTCCCGGCTCTCGACCGTGCAGGGCCCCGCGATGACGACCGGGCTCCCGTCGCCGACGACGACGTCCCGGACGCGGACCCTCCGGGTGGAGGGCGGGGCGGCGTGGAGCGGGTGGGAGGAGCGGGAGACCTTGAGCTTCTCGAGGTCTGGGTTCACGACGCTCTTCTCCTCAGGGGGACGCGGGGAGGGCGCTCACCGCGCCGCCACCTTCCGCTCGAGGATCGCGTGCGCCTCGATCTCCACGAGGAGGTCGCTCCGGCAGAGCCGGACCTGGATCCCCGTGGAGGCCGGGAGCGGGTCGAGGCCGAGCGCCTGGAAGAACTCCGTCCGGATGGCGTTGAAGTCGGCGTAGTCGCGCTCGATGTCCCGGAGGTAGCAGGTGCACCGGACCACGTCGTGCCAGTTCGCGCCCTCGCTCGAGAGGAGCGTCGTCAGGTTCCGGTACGTCCGCCAGCACTGGGCACGGAAGTCGCCCGGGTGGAGCGTCTCGCCGCCCGGGCCGACGCTCGCCGTCCCGCTGAGGAAGAGGTGGGTGACCCCTCCCTCGAGGTCGACCCTCAGCCCGCGCGAGAAGGCGACGGGCTGCGGGTAGTCGTGGGCCTCGTTCAGGACCTGGGGGGCGTGGATCGCCCGCTTCCTCACCGCGGGGCGCCCGGCCGCCCGTCCCGGGTCGATGACCCCCGGCGGGGCCGGCGCCGAAGGCGGCAGCCCGAGCGCCCGGCGCTCCTCCTGCTCGGCCTCCGTGTACCAGACGTCCGGCCGTGTCGGGGTCTCGAAGAACGTGGCTGTCGTCATGCCGGGCTCCCTTCGTCTCGATCTGAGGGCACCCGCCGCGAGGCGACGGCGCCGCTCCGAGGACGGCCCCGCCGGAGGGGAAGGACTCCCGGCACGTCGCTCACACGGCACCCTCGCTCTCCCGCCCTCGCGGAAAGGCGGTGAAACCCGCGAAAAGGTATCGCCGATCGACGCGTTGGGTCAAGCCGGGGGCGGCGGGGCCTCAGCCCCGGGGGCGGGCGGCGCGCTTGACCCGGCGCCTCGCGGCGGGGCGGGCCATCCGCCGGGCCATGTCCTCGATCGTCTCGCTCCCGAGGACGGAGAAGAACGCCTTCTCGGCCTCCTCCACCACGGCGAGGACGCCGCAGCCGGCCTGGACCGGGCACGAACCGTCGGCCAGGAGGCAGCAGTCGCCGTCGGGCTTGCGGTCCATGGCGCGGACCACGTCGAGGACCGTCACCTCGGCGGCGGGGCGGGCCAGGCGGTAGCCCCCGCGCCGGCCGGGGACGGCCCTCACGAGACCGGCACGCGACAGGTCCTGGAAGACCTTCCCGACGTAGCTCTCCGAGAGCGTCAGACGGTCCGACCACCCCTTGAGCTGGCCGAAGAGCGACGAGAAGCTCGTCGGCCGCCCGGCGGGGGCCATCGCCAGGTAACAGAGCCCGTGGAGCGCGAATCGCGCGCGGTTCGAGATCACGTCTCGTCTCTCCTCCTCTTTCGGGGCCGGTCCGTGGAGTTTGCCCCCGGCGCCGCTCCGGGGCAACCGTCCGCCTGGCGGCGTCCGGCACCCACGGGAGGGCGCGGTTCCCCGCCCGGAACCGCCCTGCCGGGACTAGAGTTCCGCCATGCAACAGAGACCCTCCGAGCGGGAAGGCTGCCTCGTCCTGAAGCGGGAGTTCGAGAACGCGGGCCTGAGGATCCTCGAGCGCCACGAGATCGAGGCCGGCGGCCTGAGGGTCGAGCTGGACGGCTACGACCCCGAGCGCCGGGTCGGATACGAGTTCGTCACGTCGGCCGGGGGCGACCGGGCCTCGCTGTCACCCGAGGTCCTCGCGGCGCTGGAGTCCCGGATGGAGGCGGGCGACCTCCACGTCCTCCTCGTGGACGAGTGGGAGGTCGTGTCCGGCGAGGAGCTGGCCGGCTTCGCCCGGCGCTTCCTCGCCGAGCTGAAGGCCCGCGGGGGCCTGCCGTGAGCACGGTCTCCGCCCGCCAGTACATCGCCTTCGCGCGCGAGCACCTCGACACGCTCCGCCAGTCTCACGGGCGGCTCGCCGGGCTCCGGCAGGCGCACGACGAGCGGCGGCGCGACCTGAAGCGGCGGTTCGACGACGCCGAGGCGGAGCTCGTGACGGCCCTCCTCCCCGACCTGACGCGGGAGGCCCTGGCCGCGGCGTCCGCGCTCGTCGGGTTCCCGGGCCTCCTGCAGAAGGACCACCCCGGCCGGGTGGTGAAGGAGCGGGCCGAGCGGACCGCCCGGCTGGCCGTCGTCGAGGCCGACCCGCGGTACCGCGACCGGAAGCTCCTCCGCGACCCGGGCGTCGGGACGCTCACGCGCGCCATCGCCGAGCTCGAGGAGTTCCGGCAGCCCGCCGCCTCGATCGTGACCCGGTTCCAGCACCCGCGCCTTTCGAGGCTCCTCGAGTCCGGGTACGGGACCGAACGGTACGCGGTCCCCTTCTGGCGCCTGAGCTACTACGCCGACTGGAAGGCCGGGGACGAGATCCTGGAGGTGTTCCCGGGACGGCAGAGCTTCGGCGAGATCCTGCCCGAGTACCTCGACGCCGCCGCGACGCTCGAGACGTACGACCGCAAGCTCGAGGCCCTCCGCGCCGAGGTGAAGGCCGGCGTCGACCTCGAGACCGAGCGCGCCGCCCACCTCGACGCCCTCTCCTCGCTCGAGGCGAGGCACCTGGCCCTGGCCCGCGTCGACCTGGCCGAGCACCTGCGCGAGGCGCCCCTCGAGTCGCTCGGGGCCGCGCTGGCCTCCGCCCCCGCCCTGGCGGTCACCGCCCGCAAGTGGAGCGGCCTCCTCCACCAGCTGAAGTACCTCGACGAGATCCGCGGCAAGCAGGTCGAGCCGGCGGTCCAGGCGGTCGAGAAGGAGATGGCCAAGATCCAGAAGGACGTCGTCAAGTTCAGCCGCCCCAAGAACGCGGGCGCCACGTTCGACGAGGACGAGGTCCACCGCCGCTACGGGCGCGAGAAGCGCGTCAAGCTCGGGAGCCGCCTCGACCGGATCGAGCGGACCCACGAGACGGTCTACCGGTTCGACCGGTACGACCGGGGCTCGTTCGTCCGGGACTTCCTCTGGTGGGACGTCATCACCGACGGCCGCGTCGACGGCGACTTCATCCCCGAGGTGAGGAGCTTCCACGAGTCGAGGCCCGGCTACCGCTACACCCGCTCGCGGGAGCTGGACGAGGGGGACCTCGCGGCCGCCGGCGCGGCCGCCGCCGGGTCGCGCCCCGCGGGCGGCGGCCTCCTCGACGCCTCCTGAGACCATGGCCCGCTCGCTCCGCATCGTCGCCTACGCGGTCAACGGGGGCGGCGCCGGCCACCTGCAGCGCCTCACGGCGATCCTCCGCTGGGCGCGCCGTTACGCCCTCTTCTGCGCCTCCCCCGCGGAGGTCTTCTTCCTCACGTCGAGCGAGGCGGACACGTTCCTCTTCCACGAGGGCTTCGCCTCGTTCAAGCTCCCCTCGAAGACCTCCGTCGCGTCCGCGGGGATCGACAAGCTGGCCTACCTCGCGCTCGCCAAGCAGTGGGTCTGGCACTCGATCGGCCTCCTCCGCCCCGACGTCCTCCTCGTCGACACGTTCCCGAACGGCTCCTTCGGGGAGCTGGTCTCCGCGCTGGACCTCGCCCGCCACCGCGTCTTCGTCTACCGCCCCGTCAAGGAGGAGTACGCCCGGAGGCCCGACTTCCAGGCGATGCTCCCCCTCTACGACCTGATCCTCGTCCCCGAGGTGCGCGAGGCGGCCGGGATCGTCGTCCCGCCGAAGGCGGAGGCGTCCGTGCGGTACACCGGGCCGATCACCGTCCGCGAGGGCTGGGAGGCGAGGGGGCGCGCGGAGGCTCGCGCGCACTTCGGGATCCCGGAGGGGCGCGTCGCGGTCCTCCTCTCGGCAGGCGCCGGCGGGGACCCGACCGCCGAGGAGACGCTTCTGTCGGCCTCGCGCCTCCTCCTGTCGCACCCCGAGGTCCACGTCGTCGTGGCGGCGGGGCCGCTCTACCGCGGGGCCCGGACGAGCGGCGAGCGGGTCGTCTGGGTCTCCGAGCCGGCGCTGGCCGAGTGGCTCGCCGCCTTCGACTTCGCCGTCACCGCCGCCGGGTACAACACCGTCCTGGAGCTGATGTCGGCAGGGGTCCCCGCGGTCCTCCTGCCGCAGGAGAAGGTGGCCGACGAGCAGGACCGGCGCGCGCGCGCGGCCGTGGAGGCGGGCGCCGCCCTCTCCGTGGAGCCGGCGGCCGAGGGGCGGCTCGACGAGGCCGTCCGCCGCTACCTCGACGCGGGGAACCGGGAGCGGGCCTCGGCGCGCGCGCTCTCTCTCGTCCCGCGGAACGCCGCCCGCGACGCCGCGGCCGAGGTCCTCGAGCTGGTCCTTCCGCCGCACGAGGTGGAGGCGGCGCAGGAGGCGGTCACGGACGGCCTCCTCTCCCTCGCCCGCTCGACGGGAGCCCCCGTCGAGGGGCTCTTCGACCTCGTCCACGCCCTCGACGGGAGCACGGGCGGGTCGGGCCGTTTCGCCGGCACCCGCCGCGCCCGCGCCGCCTCCGACGCCGCCGCCGAGCTCCTCCGCAACGCCACGGACCTCGGCATCCCCGGCGCCGACGCCGTCCGGCTCCTCCTCCCCCTGCAGAAGAGGCTCCTCCGCGGGCCGCTCGGGGCGCGACGCGAGGCGACGCGCCAGGTCCTCGCCTCTCTCGCCCCGTTCGGCGACTGGAACGGCGCCCTCCACCTCCTGAGGAGCCTGACCCCCTCCCGCGAGGCCGAGGCGGCCGACGTCGCCGCCGACCTGAAGAGGCGCCTCGCCCCGTTCCCGCGGAACGCGGAGGGCCTCCTGCGCGCCTCGGCCGCGCTCCAGGCCGACCCCTCCGACGCGCCCCCCGCGAGAAGGCCCAGGCGTCCCGGGGCCGGGGACGGGCGGTGAAGCGGCGGGAGCTGACGCTCGCCGGGGTCCACCTCGGCGAGCCGCTCGCGGGCCCCGGGACGGTCCACGTCGACCTCGTCAACGCGTGCAACGCCGCCTGCGTCACCTGCTGGGACCACTCCCCGCTCCTCTCCTCGCCGCGACCGGCGTCCTGGAAGGGGAAGCGCGCCCGGGCCGAGGACGTCGACCGGCTCCTCGACGACCTCGGGACGCTCGGCGGCCTCCGCTCGGTGATCCTCTCGGGGATGGGCGAGCCGTTCGTCCACCCGGAGATCCACGCGATCTGCGAGTCGGTCAAGCGGCGGACCCTCCACCTGACCGTCATCACGAACCTCCTCCTGGCCGATCCCGGGAAGGTGCTCTCGATCGGCGTCGACCAGCTCCTGATCGGGGTCCACGCGGCGACGGCGGAGTCGTACCGGGCGTTCCACCCCGGAACCGGGGAGGCCGAGTGGACGCGGCTCCTCGCGTCCCTCGACCGCTTCGCCGGGGCGGGCAAGCGGTTCCGCCACGTCCAGGTGATCTGCGCGACGAACGCCCACGAGCTGCCGGCGATGGTCCGGCTGGCCGCCCGGTACGGTGCCGGCGGGATCACCTTCAAGCTGGCGAGCCTCCTCGACGGGACCGAGCGCGTCGCCCTCTCGCCGGAAGCGCGCGAGGCGCTCGTGGCCGAGGGGATCCCGTCGGCCCGCGAGGAGGCCTCCCGGCTCGGGGTCGCGACGAACCTCGACGTCCTGGCGCGGCAGCTCTCGGCCGGAGGGGCGAGGACCGCGCCGATCGCCGAGACGGGCTGCTTCATGGGGTACGCCTACGCCCGCGTCACGGTGGAGGGGGACGTCCTCTACTGCTGCGACACCGAGGTGAAGGTCGGCTCCCTCGCCTCCGGGGCGCGCTTCTCCGACCTCTGGCTCGGGCCGAGGTGGCAGGACCTGAGGGACCGCCTCCGCTCGGGGAGGTACTTCGAGGGCTGCTCTCGCTGCGGGAAGTACGCGCAGAACGTCGCGCTCGGGAGGGCGTTCGAGGAGGCCTACGGGACCCGGCGGCTCCTCCAGGTGACGGGGCGCGCGTGAGCGGGCGGAGGCGAACCGTCGAGTGGCAGGTCTGCGGCCGGTGCAACTACGACTGCTCGTACTGCATCCAGAGCCGGAGGAACCGCGCCGGCGCGCCGTCGGACGCCCAGGTGGAGCGTTTCCTCTCCTTCTTCGCCTCGCTGCGCGACCCGTGGGAGGTGAAGATGACGGGGGGAGAGCCGTTCGCGTTCCGCGGCTTCCTCGACCGGATCGTCCCCGGCCTCGTCGAGCGGACGCCTCACACTGTCTCCGTCCTGACGAACCTCTCCGCGCCGCTCGCCTCGCTGGAGCGTTTCGCCGCGCTCACCGCCGGGCGGCTCGGGATCGTCAGCGCGAGCCTCCACCTGGAGTTCACGACGGCGAGCGAGTTCGTCGCCAAGGCGCTCCGGCTCCGCGAGTGGATCGGCCCCGGGCCGTCCCTCGTCGTCAACGCCGTCCTCGTCCCCGGGCGGCTCGCCGAGGTGGCCCGCTCGCGAGACGAGGTCGAGGCCGCGGGGCTCCGGTTCTTCCCGCAGGTGATGAAGGCGAACGGCGGCGTCCACGCCTACGACGGGGAGGACCTCCGCCTCCTGCCGGCCTTCCTCGGACCCGGCAACGACCCGCGGCGCGAGAACCGCGCGCCGAGCTACCGGGGGCTCCGCTGCTGGGCGGGCGTGGACTACCTCGTCCTGACCCAGGAGGGCGCCGGCTACAGCTGCCGGACCGCGCGCCGCTCCGGGGAGGGCTGGCTCGGGAACGCCCTGGACGGGTCGCTCCGGCCGTGGGACGGCCCGAGGCCGTGCCCGTACGACATCTGCCCCTGCACCGTCCCGGCCAACCGGGGGATGATCGAGGGGATCCCGCGTCCCGCGCCCGCGGAGGCCGGGTGATCGCCCCCCCGCGCCCCGCGGAGGGCGCCGTCAGCTGGAACGTCGACACCTCCTGCAACTACCGGTGCACCTACTGCACGCAGCGGTTCAAGGACGACCGCGCGCGCTGGTCCCGCGACACGGAGCGCTTCCTCGCGGCCTTCTCGCGCCTGCCGGGGCGGTGGGAGGTCAAGATCTCGGGGGGCGAGCCCTTCGTCCACCCGACGCTGGACGAGATCGTCGCGGGCCTCGCCGGGCTCGGCTTCCGGGTCTCCGTCGTCACCAACTTCTCGGCCACCGCGGAGCGGATCGCCCGGTTCGTCGGGGCGGCGCGGGGCCGCGTCGGGGTCTTCTCGGCGAGCCTCCACCCGGAGTACGTCCCCGACGTCGGGCCGTTCCTCGACAAGGCGCTGGCCACGCGCCGCCTCCTCGACGAGGCCCGCGACCCCTCCCTGCCGCCCCCCGGGTTCGCCGTGACGTGCGTGGCGACGCGGGACGTCCTCCCGCGCCTCCCCGGCCTCGCCGCCCGCTTCGCCGACGCCGGCGTCACGTTCAAGGTCCAGCCCGAGAAGCAGGACTCGAGGGTCGTCGACTACTCCCCCGCCGAGCGGGACCTCCTCGTCTCGCTCGGCGGGCACAACCTCACCGGCGAGATCGACCACCGTTACCGCGGGCGGCCCTGCTGGGCCGGCGCGCGCTACTTCGTCCTCGACGACCGCGGCGAGGCCTTCCGGTGCTACCCCGCCCGCCGCGCGCGGACCGACCGCCTCGGCAACCTGCTCAGCCCCGCGTTCCGGCTCCTCGGGGACGGCTCCCCGCTCCCGTGCCGGTACGAGAGCTGCCACTGCTCCGTCCCGATCTCGCGAGGCATGATGAGCCGGAGCGCCGAGGAGACCTCCCCCGCCCCGCCGGGCGACCGAGAGACCGCCCCCGCAGCTGGCCCGTCCGTCGGGCCGAGGAGACCCCGTATGGGTGCAGACCAGCTCACCGCGATCCGCCCTCCGCTGCAGGAGCTCCTCGCCGCCATCGCGAACCGCGCGCCCCGCGCGAACGACCTCTGCCTCACGTTCTCCGTGCAAAACCACGGGTCGGCCTGGGTGCAGGTGACCCACGACACCGTCAACTTCGCCTTCCCTCACTCCTCGCCGCCCCTCTCGTTCCTTCGCCGGCACTTCGTGCCGTCGCTGCCGGGCGAGGGACTCCTGGCCTTCGAGAGCGGGCAGTACGCGACGCTCTCCCACCGCTCCTCCTCCACCGAGGAGCTCGCCGTCTTCGTGGACCGGCTCCTCGACGCCGTCCACGACCTGCCGCCCGACTACAGGCTCGACGTCGAGTTCGTCCACCTGTAGCCGCCTCCGGGACCGGGAGCCCGGCCGCGGAGCGGATCGCCCGGCGCCCGGGCCGGCGGGTCCACGGGGCCCTGTTCCGTCCGGGCCGGGCGAGGGATGATGAGCCGGATCCCGGAGGGGACCCCGCAGGAGCCGACCGATGCGCTACAAGACGTTCCGGAGCCTCGTCCTCGTCGCCGCCGTCTTCGGAGGCGGCGCCCTGATCTGGGCCCTCGGGAGCCGGGAGCCGAAGCCGGCCGAGCCGGTCCCGGCCGCCCAGCCCAGGCCCGCGGCCGCCCCGGCAGCGGTCCCGGAGCCGCCCGCGGCGGACGCGCCCGCCGCGGCGCCGACGGCCGGGGGGAACGTCCCCGAGTCGCCGTCGGACGCGGACGCCCTCCGCCCGATGGACGAGGAGATCCTCGCGCGGGTGGCGCAGAACATCTCGGGAGACAAGGCGAAGGACGCCGTCCGCGGGCGGCCGTGGAAGGTGAACCTCTACCGCGACGCCGGACAGCCCGGCGTGAACCGGCTCAAGATCGACCTGAACCGGAACGAGAAGTGGGACGAGAAGTGGACGATCTCCTCGGAGGGGGGCGTCCAGACCGTCAAGCGTCAGGTCGCCCCCGCCGACGACGAGAGCTACACGGTCGAGTACCGGCTCGAAGGGAAGCGCTGGGTCCGGCAGTAGCCGCGCCGGGGACCGTCCCGCCCCCGCCTTCCGTCCACAACCCACCACCGACCACCCACCGGCCACCGCCCGGTCCGGGCTTGACGAGGCCTTCGGTCTCACTTAGTCTACCTTTCCGATAGGGAAAGATCTTGAAGGTCTCCCGCCGCGGTCTCTACGCCCTGAGGGCCCTCCTGCACCTCGCCGAGCGGTACGGCGAGGGGTGGTCGAAGATCCACGAGATCGCCGAGACCGAGGAGATCCCCGAGAAGTTCCTGGAGGGGATCCTCGTCACGCTCAAGAACGCCCGCGTGGTGACGAGCCGGCGCGGGCGGGAGGGGGGCTACCGCCTCCGCCGCCCCCCCGGAGAGGTCGTGGTCGGCGACGTCGTCCGGATGCTGGACGGCCCCCTCGCCCCGTTCGGTGACGCCGCCGAGCTGACCCACCGCGTCCGGACGGAGCGCCGCCACGCCGGGCTCTTCGACCTGTTCCTCGACGTGCGCAACGCCGCCGCCGGGATCCTCGACCACACGACGCTCGCCGACGTCCTCACGCGGGACACGCGGATCCTCGCGGCCCGCAGGCGCCGGGGCGTCAAGGAGGAGGCGTGAGCCCCGCGCGGGGCCCGCGCGAAAGAATGTCCATCATGTCGGTAGACTCGAATCGAACGCCGTCCCGCCCGTCCCTCGAGACCCCGGGGCGCCCGGCCGCGGTCGCCGCGCCGGCGCTCCTCGCTCCCCTGGCCGCCCTTCTCCTCGCGGCCGTCCCGGCGGCCGCCGCGCCGCCCCCGGTGACGATCCTGAACGTCTCGTACGACCCGACTCGCGAGCTCTACCGCGACCTGAACGAGGCCTTCACGCGCTCCTGGCGCCAGAAGACCGGCCAGGAGGTCACCGTCGAGATGTCGCACGGGGGCTCCGGCAAGCAGGCCCGCGCCGTCATCGACGGCCTCCCGGCCGACGTCGTCACCCTCGCCCTCGCCTACGACGTCGACGCGCTGGCCGACCGCGGGCTCGTGGCGAAGGAGTGGGGCAAGCGCCTCCCCCACGCCTCCTCCCCCTTCACCTCGACGATCGTCTTCCTCGTGAGGAAGGGGAACCCGAAGAACGTCCGCGACTGGGGCGACCTGGCGCGGCCCGACGTCGTCCCGATCACCCCCAACCCCAAGACCTCTGGCGGGGCGCGGTGGAACTACCTCGCCGCCTGGGGCTGGGCGCGCAAGAACGGGCGGGACGAAGCCGGAGCCGAGGCGTTCGTGACGAGCGTCTTCCGCAAGGTGCCGGTCCTCGACTCCGGGGCGCGCGGCTCGACGACGACGTTCGTCAGGCGCGGCATCGGCGACGTCCTCCTCGCCTGGGAGAACGAGGCGCGCCTGGCCGAGCAGTCGATCGGAAAGGGGGAGGTCGAGGTCGTCGTCCCGCGCTCCTCGATCCTCGCCGAGCCTCCGGTCGCCGTCGTCGACGCGACGGTGGACAAGCGCGGGACGCGGGGGGTCGCCACGGCCTACCTGGAGTTCCTCTACGGCAAGGAGGCCCAGGAGATCGCCGCGCGCCACGGCTACCGGCCGACGCTTCCGGAGGTCCTCGCGCGCTTCGCCGGGACCTTCCCCGCTCTCGGCCTCTTCACCGTCGACGCCGAGTTCGGCGGCTGGCGGAAGGCCCAGGCCGCGCACTTCGCCGACGGCGGCGCGTTCGATCGGATGGTGGCGCGGTGACCCTGGCGCGGAGACGCGCGGCCCTGCCCGGCTTCGGGCTCTCGCTCGGGCTGACCCTCTCCGCGCTCGGCCTCGCCGTCCTCGTCCCGCTGGCGGCCCTCGTCGTGTCCTCCCTGTCGATCGACGCCGCCACGTTCCGCTCGACGCTCGCCTCGCCGCGCGTCCTCGCCTCGCTGCGGCTCAGCCTCCTCTGCGCGCTGGCGGGCGCCGCGGCCGCGGCCCTCCTCGGCGGACTCGTGGCGTGGGTCCTCGTCCGCTACCCCTTCCCCGGGCGGCGGGTCGTGGACGCCGTCGTCGACCTCCCGTTCGCCCTGCCCACCGCCGTCGCCGGGATCGCGCTGACCACCCTCTACGGCCCGACCGGCTGGATCGGAAGACCCCTCGCCGCGCTCGGCCTCCCCGTCTCGTACACGCCGGCCGGGATCGTCGTGGCCCTCGTCTTCCTCGGCCTCCCGTTCGCCGTCCGGACGATGCAGCCGGTCCTGGCGAGCCTCGACCCGGAGGTGGAGGACGCCGCCGCGAGCCTGGGCGCCAGGCGCGGGCAGGTCTTCCGGCGCGTCCTCCTCCCCGAGCTCCTCCCGGCGCTCCTGACGGGCTTCACGCTCGCCTTCTCCCGCGCCCTCGGCGAGTACGGCTCGGTCGTCTTCATCTCCGGGAACATCCCGATGCGGACGGAGGTCGCGCCGCTCCTCGTCATGACGAAGCTGGAGCAGTACGACTACGCCGGGGCGACGGTCCTGGCGGTCGTCCTCCTCGCCGGCTCGTTCCTGCTGCTGCTGGCCATCAACCGCCTCCAGGGCCTCTCGGCGCGGGGGGTCGCGTGAGCGCGGTCCCGGCCGTTTTCCCGGTCGCGGCGCGGGCGGAAAGCCCCGCGGTCCGGCGCCTCCTGATCGGGAGCGCCCTCCTCGTCCTCGGCCTCTTCCTGATCGTCCCGCTCGTCGCGGTCTTCGCGGAGGCCTTCCGCGACGGCCTGGGCGCCTACGTCCGGGCTCTCTCGCACCCCGACACGCTCTCGGCCCTGAAGCTGACCCTGGTCGCCGCCGGGATCGCGGTCCCCGTCAACACGCTGGCCGGCCTCTTCGCCGGCTGGTCGATCGGCAAGTTCGACTTCCCGGGACGGAGCGTCCTCCTGACGCTCGTCGACCTGCCGCTCGCCATCTCGCCCGTCGTGGCCGGGATGCTCTTCGTCCTCCTCTACGGCCGCTCGGGCCTCCTCGGGCCGTGGCTCCAGTCCCGCGGGATCGACGTCGTCTTCGCCGTCCCCGGGATCGTGATGGCGACCGTCTTCGTGACGTTCCCGTTCGTGGCGCGCGAGCTGATCCCGCTGATGCAGGCCCACGGCCCGGAGGAGGAGGAGGCCGCGCGCGTCCTGGGGGCCGGGTTCCTCCAGACCTTCGTCCGCGTGACGCTCCCGAACGTGAAGTGGGGGCTCCTCTACGGCGTCGTCCTCGCGTCGGCGCGCGCCGTCGGCGAGTTCGGCGCGGTCTCCGTCGTCTCCGGGCACGTCCGCGGCCGGACGAACACGCTGCCGCTCCACGTCCAGGTCCTCTACGACGAGTACGACTTCTCCGGGGCGTTCGCCGTCGCCTCGCTCCTGACGGGCGTGGCGCTGGTGACGCTCGTCGCCAAGGCGGTGCTGGAGTCGAGGGAACGGCGGCCCGTTCCATCAGGAGGCACCGAGTGAGCATCCAGGCCCTCGGCATCACGAAGTCCTTCGGCGCCTTCCGGGCTCTCGACCAGGTCAGCGTCTCGGTCGAGACCGGCGAGCTGGTCGCCCTCCTCGGCCCCTCCGGCTCGGGGAAGACGAGCCTCCTCAGGATCATCGCGGGGCTCGAGGCCCCGGACGCCGGGACGATCCTCTTCCACGGCGAGGACGCCACGCGCCGCGACGCCAAGGACCGGCAGGTCGGCTTCGTCTTCCAGCACTACGCCCTCTTCCGCCGGATGTCGGTCTTCGAGAACGTCGCCTTCGGCCTCCGCGTCAAGCCGCGGGAGCAGCGCCCGGCGGAGCCGGCCATCCGCGAGCGGGTCACGAGCCTCCTGAAGCTCGTCCAGCTCGACTGGCTGTCCGACCGGCTCCCGGCCGAGCTCTCGGGGGGCCAGCGGCAGCGCGTGGCGCTCGCCCGCGCGCTCGCCGTCGAGCCGAAGGTCCTCCTCCTCGACGAGCCGTTCGGCTCGCTCGACGCGCGGGTGCGCCTCGAGCTGAGGCGCTGGCTCCGCCGCCTGCACGACGAGATCGGCCTGACGAGCCTCTTCGTCACGCACGACCAGGAGGAGGCGCTCGAGGTGGCCGACCGGGTCGTCCTCCTCGACCACGGGAAGGTCGTCCAGGACGGCACGCCGGACGCCCTCTTCGAGCGCCCCGCGAGCCCCTTCGTCCTCGACTTCCTCGGGACCGTCAACGTCTTCCACGGGCGGGTCGAGTCGGGCCGCGCCCACCTCGGCGTCCTCTCCGTCGAGTACCCCGACCACCCGCACGAGACCCCGCTCCCGGCCTCCGGCTACGCCCGCCCGCACGAGCTGGAGGTCTACCGGGAGGCGCAGGGCGAGGACGGCTTCTGGGCGCGCGTCCTCGCCGTCTCGCCCAACGGCGCCGTCGCGCGGCTGGAGCTCGCGGCGGACGAGAAGGCCCCGGAGCCCCTCCCCGGCCCCCTGAAGGTCGAGCTCTCCCGCGAGCGCCTCCGCGACCTCTCCCCCGTCCCCGGCGACCGCCTCTGGGTCCGCGCCGCCCGGCTCACGGTCTTCGTCGAGCCGCGCGGCTGAGCCGGCGGCCAGAGCCCGGCCCGGCACGGTAGGCTGCGAGACGCCGATGCCCGACCGCCGCCACGCCCTCGCCCGGATCCGCGACTGCGCCGCCGCGATGCTCTCGAACGCGATGTACGTCGAGCGCGAGCTTTCGAGCGTGACGCTCCCGCCGGAGCTTCGCGAGAGGACGGAGCGGGTCTTCTCGACCCTCGTCGGGACCAAGCACGACGTCTTCTCGGAGCTCGCCGAGTACGACGACCTCGTCGACGCCGGGGCGACCGAGGCCGAGCTGGACCGGCGCCTCGCACGGATGGTCCGCTGGCTCGGCGAGGACGTCGAGGAGCTCGCCGCCCTCGTCCGAGCGCTGGAGGAGGCCCACGGAGCCGACCCGCTGGTCGGGGCAGCCTACGTCCTCGTCACCGAGTCCGCCGCGAACGTCCTCCAGGCGTACGGCCACGCGGCGGCAGCGGTGATGGGCGAGAGTGAGAGCCGCTGAGCCGCCGAGCGGGATCCGGGAGAGGCGATCGGTCGAGCCCGCTGCGGACGCCACCTCCTCGCATCCCGTCCGACCACGCCGGCGCCGGCCCGGGGCTCACGCGCGGGGTGTCGTCGCGCGTCCCGGGCCGGCGCCGGCCGCTTTGACGCCTCTCTTCGCTACTCGAAGTACCCCGTCACGTCCACAAGGACGTGCACGCCCCCGTCCGACCCGTTGAAGGCCGACAGCGACGCCTGCCCGTCCGACGTCACGCGCACCACCGCGTTGTTCGCCCTCACCTGCCCCGGCTTGAAGTTGATCGTCGACGTCAGCGGCCGCCCCGTGTCCGACGGCCACAGCGTCACGAACCCTCCCGCCTGCGGCACCACCACCGTCACGTTCAGCGCCAGCGCCCGCGCCGTCCCCGGCACCCCGCACGCGCCCGCCGCGATCGGCCACGACCGCTCCTGGAGCCGCCCCAGCGCCGGCCCCCCGAACGTCCCCGCCGCCTCCCGCGTGTCCAGCACCCGGCACGGCATCAGCGTGTGGAGCTTCGAGGACACTGCCGTCACTGCGATCCCCTTCGTCCCCCCCGCCGACGCGCACCCGCCCGCCGTCTCGACCACCTGAAGCGTCAGCTGTCCCGCCGCTCCCGCGGCGAACGTGACCGCCGCCGTTCCCTGCCCGCCCGTGATCGTGCCGTTCGTGATCGTCCAGGCGTACGTCGACCCCGCGTGCGACTCGACCGAGGCCGCGAGCCCCGTGGCCCCCGAGGCGACCGTGTCCGGAGCCGTGATCACTGGCGTGCCCGGGACCGGGTTGACCGTCACCGTCGCCGAGCCGGAGGGCGTGCCGGGACCGTTGGCGTCCGAGACGGCCGTCACGGTGTAGACGGTGGTCGAGGCCGGGCTGACCGTCCGGGTCACCGGGCTGGCGGTGATCCCGCTCTGCGTCACCGAGTCGGACCACGTCACCGACCACGGCGGGGTGCCGGCGAGGGCCGCCTGGACCTGGACGCTCTGCCCCGCGCAGATCGTCGCGTCGCCAGTGGCTGTGGCAGTCGCTACGGCCCAGGCGTTGAGGCTCACCTCCGTGATGCTCGTCGCAGTTCCGTCGCTCGCCGTGAGACGGAAGACGTAGTACCCCGTCACGTCCGGCGTGAACGCCGGGTTGCGGACCGTCGTTGACGACAGCGTCGCCGCGGACCCGGTCGGGACCCGAACCTGCATCCAGAGCCAGGCAGTCGCCGTCTGCAGCGAGGTGTCGAGCTGACGCGCCTGCCCCACCGGCCCGGCCGCCTGGTCGATCGCCGCCACGTCGGCGAGCGCCGTGCGGCCGACCCGGATCGCGTAGTTGAACGTATCCGCGACGATGAGCTCCCCCGAGAATCCGACCGCGACGCCAGATGGCTGAACGAACCTCGCAGAGCTCCCCTGCCCATCCGCGTTGCCGGCGTGGTCTGCCAGTCCCGCAAGCGTCGTCACGACTCCCGCGGGCGTCACCTTTCGGATGGTATGTTTGTACTCGTCCGCCACGTAGACGTTTCCGGTGCCGTCCACCGCCACACCGGTCGGGCGGTCGAACCTCGCCGCGCTCCCCGTCCCGTCCGCGCTGCCGATGCTCCCCGCCAGCCCCGCGAACGTCGTCACGTCCCCTGACGGCGTCACCTTCCGGATCGCGTGGTTCCCTCGTTCGCCCACATAGACGTTTCCGGAGCCGTCCACCGCGACCCCGGTGGGGTGGTTGAACCTCGCCGCGCTCCCCGTCCCGTCCGCGCTGCCCATGCTTCCGGCCAGCCCTGCGAGCGTCGTCACGACCCCGGCGGGCGTCACCTGCCGGATCGTGTGGTTGTAGTAGTCCGCCACGTAGACGTTCCCGGAGCCGTCGACGGCCACGCCGAATGGGACGTAGAACCTCGCCGTGCTTCCCGTCCCGTCTGCGCTTCCGTTGTTCCCCGCCAGTCCGGCAAGCGTCGTCACGACCCCGGCGGGCGTGACCTGCCGGATCGTGTGGTTCGAGCTGTCGGCAACGTAGAAGTTCCCGGAGGCGTCCACCGCGATTCCGCGCGGGAAGTTGAAGCGGGCCGCGCTGCCGGCCCCGTCCGCGCTGCCGGAGCTTCCCGCGAGCCCTGCCAGCGTCGTGACGACACCCGCTGGCGTCACCTTCCTTATCGTACCGTTGGCTGGATCGGCCACGTGGACGCTTCCGGAGGCGTCCACGGCCACGCCGGTCGGGGAGGAGAACCTCGCCGCGCTCCCCGTCCCGTCCGCGCTGCCGGAGATCCCTGCGAGTCCTGCCAGCGTCGTCACGACGCCTGTAGGCGTCACCTTCCGGATCGAATGGTTCGCCAAGTCCCCTACGTAGGCGTCCCCGGAGCCGTTCACCGCGACCCCGGTCGGGGAGGAGAATCTCGCCGCGATCCCCGTCCCGTCCGCGCTGCCGGCGACTCCCCACAGACCGGCCAACGTCGTCACGACCCCTCCCGGCGTCACCTTCCGGATCGTGTGGTTGTCCCGCTCCGCCACGTGGACGTTCCCGAAGGCGTCCACCGCGACTCCGGCTGGAGAGTTGAAGCGTGCCGCGCTTCCCGTCCCGTCCGCGTTGCCGGAGCTTCCCGCCAGGCCCGCCAGAGTCGTCACGCCCCCCCCCGGCGTCACCTTCCGGATCGTGTGGCTGTTCAGGTCGGCGACGTGGAGGTTCCCGGAGCCGTCCACCGCGACCCCGGTCGGGTGGGAGAACCTCGCCGCGCTCCCTGTCCCATCCGCGCTACCGGGGCTCCCTGCCAGACCTGCCAGAGTCGTCACGCTTCCCGCGGGCGTCACCTTCCGGATCGTGTGGTTGTAAGCATCCGCCACGTAGACGTTCCCGGAGCCGTCTACCGAGACTCCCTGTGGCATGTCGAACCTCGCCGCGACCCCCGTCCCATCCGCGGTTCCGGGGCTCGCTGCCAGACCTGCCAGCGTCGTCACGACCCCCGCGGGCGTCACCTTGCGGATCGTGTGGTTGTAAGCATCCGCCACGTAGACGTTTCCGGAGCCGTCAAGGGCCACGCCCGCGGGGGAGTAGAACCTCGCCGCGCTCCCCGTTCCGTCGTCGCTTCCGTAGCTTCCCGCCAGTCCTGCCAGCGTTGTCACGTCCCCTGACGGCGTCACCTTCCGGATCGTGTGGTTGCCCGAGTCGGCCACGTAGACGTTCCCGGAGTCGTCCGCGGCTACGCCGCTCGGGTAGGTGAACCTCGCCGCGCTCCCCGTCCCGTCGTCGCTCCCAGGCCCTCCGAGAGCGCCTGCCAGGTGAGTGAAGGTCAGAGGCTCGACCGGGTCGACCCCGACGCGGACCGTTCTCGAGCCGCTTGCGGAGCAGGTCCCCGCGGTCACCGTGACGCCCAGCGTCGCGAATCTCGCGGTCCCCGCCGCCCAGCTGACTTGGCGTGTCCCTGCCCCGGTGGTGATCGTCCCGTTCGCGATCGTCCACACGTACGACGCTCCCGCGCCGGCGTCGGGCACCGAGGCCAGGTTTCCCGTCGAACCGGGGAGGACCGAGTCGTCAGCTGTGATGACCGGCGATGCGACAACCGTCACCGTGGCCGAGCCGGAGGGAGTTCCCGAGAGGTACGCATCCGAAACCGCCGTCACCGTATAGACCGTCGTCGCGGCCGGGCTGACGGTTCGCGCCGCCGGGCTCGTCGTGAGGCCGGTCTGCGTCACCGAGTCCGACCACGTCAGCGACCACGGCGGTGTCCCGGTGAGGGCCGCCTGGATCTGCGCGCTCTGGCCCGCGCAGATCGTCGCGTCGCCGCTGACGGTCGCCGTCGGAGGCGCATGGACGGAGACGTCGTAGGTCGCGGGCGAGGGCTCGATACACGAGTTCGCCCCCGAGTTCCACGTCCCGCCGGCCCAGAACTGCAGCCGGTAGGCGCCGGACGTCGCGCCCGCGATCACGTTCAAGGAGACCGTGACATTCCGGTCGTCGCTCCTGGTCACGTCGGGAACCGTGAGGCAGATCCTCTGGAAACCCGCGGGCGTCGCGGTGGCGGGCGTGACGGGGCACGAGCCGACGACGGTGGCCGTCCCCGAGGCGGGGGTCACGCTGCCGGCCCCCACGTAACCAGCCGAGACGAAGGTCCAGTCGGCGGGAATGTCGACGATCTGGTAGGGCGTGAACGTGGTGGGGGGCCGGCAGCTGCCGGAGGCCCCCCAGATCATCGTGTACGTCGCGGCCTGCCCGGGGACCAACGAGACGGGACCCGTGATCTGCCCGATGCCGCAAGCGACGACACCGACGAGCGCGAAGAGGAGGACGACCAGCCGGCTTCGCCCGAGGAGCATTGACGACACCTCCATCACGGGAGCGCTTCGAGACGACATCCGGGAGCCAGAGCGCGACGCCGCCGCAGCGCCGCCAGCCGTCGGCTGCCATGCGCTTCCGGGCTCTTCGCCGCCGCCTGGCCGTCGCGATCCGCCACCGGCGGCCGCGGGAGAAAGGAGACGCGCCGGCTCTCCGGAGCCGTCGGAGAGAGCAGCTCGACCCGTTCGAGGTCTCTACACGTCCGCTCCGCCACGGCAAGAACCGAGCAACTCCCGGACCAGGCGAGAGGGCGCATCCGATCGCCGAACGAAGCCGCTCCCGCGCCCACGGCGCGCGGATCTGGACGGTTCGTCGGGTTTCGTCGGCGGTCCCTGGGAAACCGGGGTTACGTCCGAGTTCCGCCTGTTACTCGGCGTCACGCGGGTGACGACGATCCCCCGTCCCGTCGAGCCCCAGCCTCCGGAGCATCTGGATCAACCCAGGCCGGGTGATGCCGAGGATCTCGGCAGCGCGGGTCTTGTTGCCGCCGGTCCGCCGGAGGGCGTCGGCCGCGGCCTCGCGCTCGAGCTCGCGCACCCTGTCGCGGAGGGGGCCGGCGGTGTCGGTCACGGCACGCTCGGGCTCCGGGACCGCGATCGGCGCCTCCGGCTCCGGCTCCGCGGTGGCCCGCTCGGCGGCCCACCTCAGGCGGCCGAGGTGCTCGGCCTGGACGAGGCCCCCGTCGGGGCAGAGCAGGACGGCGCGACGGAGCTCGTTCTCCAGCTCGCGGACGTTGCCGGGCCAGTCGTGGCCCGCGAGCAGGTCGAGCGCCCGGCGGTTGACGCCGCGGACGTCCTTCCCCTCCTCCTCGGCGGCCTTCTGCACGATCGCGCGCACGAGATCGGGGACGTCCTCGCGACGGTCTCGGAGCGGCGGGACGTGGAACTGGAGGCCGGAGAGGCGGAAGAAGAGGTCCGCGCGGAAGCTGCCCTCCCGGACGAGCGCCGGGAGGTCCCTGTTCGAGGCGGAGATGACGCGGATGTTCACGGAGCGCGGGGCGGGGGCGCCGAGGGGTAGGATCTCGCGCTCCTGCAGGAACCGCAGGAGCTTCGCCTGGAGCGGCGCGGCCAGCTCTCCGATCTCGTCCAGGAAGACGGTGCCGCCCTCCGCCTGCTGGATCCTGCCGATCCTGGGGTCGACGCCGGTGGCGACGCGCCCGTGGACGCCGAACAGCTCGGCTTCGAGGAGCTCTCCCGGGATCGCCGCGCAGTTGATCGCGACGAACGGCCCCGCGGGGCTGGGGCCCGAGGCGTGGATCAGCCGCGCGAACAGCTCCTTCCCCGTGCCCGTCTCGCCGAGGAGGAGGACGTCCATCCGGCTCTTCACCGTCGCCGCGATCTGCGCCATGAGGCCCCTCATGGCGGCGGAGCTCCCGGCGATCATCCCCGGCGGCAGGACGAGCCGGGACTCGGGACGGCTCGCCGAGAGGACGGGCGGTGGAGCGGCGCGGCCGGAGCCGAGGAGACGGTCGGCGAGGAAGTCGAGCAGCTCTCCCGTCCAGCCGGGCTTCTTGGGCCCCGCGCCGAACGCGGCGAGGAGGCCGAGCCCGTAGGTGGAGTGCCTGCGGAGCTCGACGGAACGGTCTCCGCCCGCGATCCCAGGGCGGTTCGCCTCGGAGAGAAGGGAATCGACTCCTCCCCTGGCGATCGGCGCTGCCGAGACGACGAGCGGGGTCGCCCGGCCCGCCCCCTCGTCGCGATACAGAGCGACCACCGACGCTCCCAACGCTTCGCGCGCGCGGTCGAGGATGGGGCCGACGCGCACGTCATCCGACACGAGCGCCGGGTCGAGCCGGTCCACGTCCCGGACGAGCCGGAACGCCGCGCTCCGCGACGCGCCCGACTTCGAGCCGCCCGATCCGCTGTCCGTCTCCTTCGGCGTGCGCCTCCTCCCGGGTCCGCTGCGCTCGGCCCCGAGGACGACACCGGCCTCCACGTCGGCGGCGTCGCACTCCTCCAGGCTCAGCCAGGCCCGGCCGAGCCGGACGACGTCCCCGACGGAGACCCGGCACTCCGGGACGCGGCGGCCGGAGACCGACAGCCCGTTCTTCGACCCCGTGTCGACGAGGTGGACGCCGTCCGGCCGGGGCTCGACGACCGCGTGCGAGCGCGAGACGCCGCTGAACGGGACGACGAGGTCGGCGCCGGGGTCCGAACCGAGGCGCGCGTTCGCGCGGGGAACGGGGAACCGCAGGGTCTCCTCTCCGTAGCGGACGACGAGCGCCAGCACGGGCGGATTGTGCGACGAGGAGGCCGCGTTCCGCACGCCTGCCCGTGCTCCCGCCGGCCGAACCGTACAATTTCGTCCGCCTCGATGGAGGAGCCGCGCCAGACGACCACGGTCGGCAGCGGGGGCGAGCCGCCTTCCGCCATACGCCTCTTCGCCCCCGGCACCGAGATCGGGGCGCGGTACGAGGTCCGCTCGGTCCTGGGGACGGGGGGCTCGGCAGTCGTCTACGCGGTGATCGACCGCGAGCTGAGAAGGCCGGTGGCGCTCAAGGTCCTCCGCGCCGACCGCGTCTCCGAGGCGGCGCTGCGCCGCTTCCGGCGCGAGGCCGCCGTCGCCCGCGACGCCGCGAGCCCGCGCCTCGTCAGGGTCTTCGACATCGGGCACGCGGCCGACTCGCTCTTCCTGACGATGGAGCTCGTCGAGGGAGAGTCCCTGAAGGAGCGTCTCGCCCGGGGACGCCTGCCCCTCGACGAGACCCTGCGCGTCTTCGCGGAGGTCCTCCGCGGGCTCCAGGTCCTCCACGCCCTCGGGATCGTCCACCGGGACGTCAAGCCCGCCAACGTCCTCCTGGCCTCGGACGGCACGGTGAAGCTGGCCGACTTCGGGCTGGCGCTCCACCTGTCGGCGGACGAGTCGCGCGCCACCGAGACCGGGAGCCTCGTGGGGACGGTCGAGTACCTCTCGCCGGAGCAGGCTCTGGGGAGGAGCCTGGACGGGCGCAGCGACCTCTACGCCGCCGGGGTCGTCCTCTACGAGATGCTGACCGGGGCGCTCCCCTTCCACCGCGACTCCGGGATCGCCACCGCGCTCGCGCGGCTGACCGAGACGGCGCCGGACCCGCGGGCCGCGCGTCCCGAGGTCCCCGCCTGGCTCGCGGCCGTCGCCGCCCGCCTCCTCGAACGGCGCCCGGCCGCCCGCTACGCGTCGGCCGCCGAGGCGCTGGCCGACGTCGAATCCCGGACGCCCCCGGCCTCGGGGAGGCGACGCCTCCGGGCGCGCCGCCTCCTCGCGGTGGCGGCGACGCTCACGGCCCTGGGGCTTCTGGGGCTCGCCGTGCGCCCCCTCCTCGCCCCGCGCGTTCCCGCCCGCCTCGTCGAGGCGGAGGGCGGTCTCGGTCTCCGGGCGCTCGACGCCGAGGGCCGCCTCCTCTGGAAGCGCGACGACGTGCCGAGCGCCAAGCACGCGGCTCTCGTCCGGGGCCCCGACGGGCGCCGCGAGGTCGTCGCGGCGCTCCTCGGCCCGGCAGGGGGGAAGGTCGTCGGGACCGAAGGCGCCGAGCTTTCCTTCCTCTCCCCGGCGAGCGGGGAGCTGCAGGGCCGCGTCCGGCTCCCGGCGCCGAGCCAAGAGGCCTTCCCCGGCTACGCGCCGCGCTTCGGTCCGGACGCGATCGAGGCGGTGCGCGTCGACCAGAGAGACGGTGAGGGCCTCCTCGTGACGCTGAGCCACCGTCCCTACTCGCCCTGCTACGTCGTCTGGCACGACCCGTGGGCCGGCGAGTCGCGGGTCCTGTTCTCGTCATCGGGCCATCAGCGCGTGGCCGGCGTCGCGGACCTGGACGGCGACGGCCGGCGAGAGGTCCTCCTCAGCGGCACCGCGAACGCGTTCGGCTGGTACTCGTCCGTCACGGCGCTGCGCGTCCTCCCCACGATCGAGAGGCGTGACGACGGCGTCCGCGACCTCAACGCCGAGGCGGCCACGCCGAACCTGAGGGCGCGGGACCCGCGCGCCCTCCTCTGGTACACGCTCGGGCCGAGGGCGGGGGGCTCCCTCAAGAGCGCTCTGAGGGTGGACGCCTCGCGCCGCCTGCTGGAGCTCCCCTTCTCCGAGGAGGCCCCCGTGCGCGTGGGATTCGACGGCTTCCTCGCCGGCACGTCGAGCGCGTCCGCTCCCGCCGACCGGGTCCGGCAACGGGACCGCGCCTACGACTCGCTCCGGGAGGCCGACCGCCTCGCGGCTTCCGGTCTCCTCGGCGACGCGGCGACGACGGCCGGGCAGGCTTCGCACCTGGCCCGCGCGGCCGGCGACCCGTTCCTCGCGGAGTGGGCGGACCGGGTCGCGGCCGCGCTCCTCGCGCGCTCCGGGGCCGCGGCCGAGGCCGAGGCGCGGTTCGAGAAGCTGTTCGCGTCGGTCGAGGCCCGCTCCGACGTCGCGTACGACGCCGGGCGTGCGTTCCACCTCCGGGGCGAGCTGAGGCGCGCGGTCAGCTGGTACGAGAAGGCCGCCGGACCCGGCGGTGAGCCCGACAAGGGGCGGCTGAAGTGGGAGACCCTCGAAGGCGGGCTCCTCGCCCTGGCGGAGCTGCGGTCCTGGGACGAGGCGGCCCGGCTCGTGACCCGGTTCTCGGGATACCGCACCGCGACGCTCTCCCCAGAGCCCTGGGAGACGTTCCTCTCGTGGCGGCGGGGCGGGCCGGCAGATCCGGAGGCGCTCCGACCCGTTGTCGTGATGGGTGCCTTCGGCTACTGGCGCGCCGAGATGATGCTCGCGACGGGGGCAGACCC
Organism: Acidobacteriota bacterium; assembly: GCA_008363385.1. Taxonomy (GTDB): domain Bacteria; phylum Acidobacteriota; class Thermoanaerobaculia; order UBA5066; family UBA5066; genus RHKY01. The sequence goes on from RHKY01000019.1 coordinate 44,021, forward strand.
CGGCAAGCTGGCCACGGAGCTCGAACCGCTCCTCGCCGAGCCCGGGTCGATCGGCGGCCTTGCCCGGCTGCTGCACGCCGAGGTGAGGCTCCTCGCCGGCGCGCCGCCCGAGGAGGCCTGGACCGAGGCGATCGCGGCCTACCGGGCCCTGCGCCGCTCTCACGCCTCGGACGTCTACGCCCGGGCGCACCTCGACCTCGTCACGGCGCGCCTCTCGCGGATCGCCGCGAGGTCCGGTCACGAGGCCGAGGCGCGCGAGGCGCGGGGGTTCCTGACCCGGACCTGGGGCCGAACGGGCTGACGCGGCCCCACGCCTGTCGCCGCGGGAGGGCGGATCGTGCGACGGGACGGCGGTGCGTCGCGTGCGGCTTCCGCCCCACCGCCAGACGAACCGTACAATCCCGTTCACTTCATGGAGGAGTCCCGCGCGACGACGGTCGGTGAGAGGGGCGAGGCCGCCCCGATACGCCTCTTCGCCCCCGGGACCGAGATCGGCTCGCGGTACGAGGTCCGCTCGGTGCTGGGTACCGGCGGGTCGGCGGTCGTCTACGGGGCGTTCGACCGCGAGCTGAAGCGGCCGGTCGCGCTGAAGGTCCTCCGCGGAGAGCGCGTCTCCGAGGCCGTCCTCCGGCGCTTCCGCCGGGAAGCGGCGGTCGCCCGCGACGCCGCGAGCCCCCGCCTCGTGAGGGTCTTCGACATCGGGCAGGCCGCCGACTCGATCTTCCTGACGATGGAGCTCGTCGAGGGCGAGTCGCTGAAGGAGCGCCTCGCCCGAGGCCGTCTGACGCTCGACGAGGCGCTCCGCGTCTTCGCGGAGGTCCTCCGCGGGCTCCAGGTCCTCCACGCCCTCGGGATCGTCCACCGGGACGTCAAGCCCGCCAACGTCCTCCTCGCCGCCGACGGCACGGTGAAGCTGGCCGACTTCGGCCTGGCGCTCCACCTCTCGGCCGACGAGTCCCGGGCCACCGAGACCGGCGGCCTCGTCGGAACGGTCGAGTACCTCTCCCCGGAGCAGGCGCTCGGCAGAGAGCTGGACGGCCGGAGCGACCTCTACGCGGCGGGAGTCCTCCTCTACGAGATGCTGACGGGCGCCCTCCCGTTCCACCGCGAGTCGGCCATCGCGACCGCGCTGGCGCGGCTGACGGAGAAGGCGCCCGAGCCCCGCGACGCCCGGCCGGGCATTCCCACGTGGCTCTCGGCCGTCGTGGCGCGCCTCCTCGAAGCCGACCCCCGGCGGCGGTACGGGGCGGCCGGCGACGCGCTCGCGGACCTGGAGCGGAGGTCTGCCCCGACGGCCCGGCGGCGCACGGCGCGCCCGATCGCCCTCGCCGCGGTCCTGGCGGCCGTGGCGGCGGGAGGGGGGCTCCTTGCTCTCCGCGCGCGGGGCGGGGCAGAGGTCGCGCAGATCGGCGGGGGCGACCTCGGGCGAGGGATCCGCGCCCTCGACGCGAAGGGCCGCCTCCTCTGGAAGCGGGACGACGTAACGGAGCCGGCCCAGGCGACCCTCGTGCGCGGGCGGGAGCGGGGGGACCTCCGGATCGCGGCGGTCGTAGCTCCCGAAGGCGGAGCGGCCGTAGGCCCCGAGGGGGCGATCCTCTCGTTCCTCTCCCCGAAGACGGGGGCAGTCGAGAGCCAGGTCCGTCTCCCGGCGCCGTCCTCGGACACGTTCCCCGCGTACGTGCCCCGCTTCACAGTGACGGCCGTCGAGCCCCTGCTCCTCTCGGAAGGCGAGGGAGAGGGCGTCCTCGTGACGTTCTTCCACCAGCCGTACTCCCCCTCGTACGCCGTCTGGCACGACCCGTGGGCCGGCGAGACGCAGCTCGTTCTCGCGGCCTCGGGGCACCACAGGCTCGCCGGCGCCGTCGACCTCGAAGGGGACCGGCGTCGCGAGCTCGTCTTCGTGGGGGTCGCGAACCCCTTCGGGTGGTACACGGGAGTCGCGGCGGTCCGGGTTCCTCCCCCGTCCGCGGGGCGGCTGGACGGCCTGCGCCACGACCACCAAGCGGCCACGACGCCGGACCTCGGACCGAGGAACCCGAAAGCGCTCCTCTGGTACACCCTGGGCCTCCGCAAGGCCGCGATGCCGGGTCCGCCGCTCCGGGCCGACCCGGAGCGACAGACGTTCCAGCTCGAGATCGGCCGGCCCGAGCCGCTCCGCCTCGGGTTCGACGGGTTCCCGGCCGGGACCTCGAGCGCGCTCCCGCCCGACGAACGGGCCGGCCAGCGGGACGCCGCCTACGACGCCCTCCGCCAGGCGGCGCGCCTGTCGGCGGGGGGCCGCGCGACCGAGGCCCTGGCCGCCGGGGACGCGGCCGCGCGGGCCGCGGCCGCCGCCGCGGACACCTGGCTCGTCGAGTGGACGCGCCGCGTCCAGGCGTCGCTCCTGGCGAGGTCGGGAGAGGTGGCCGAGGCCGAGCGTAGGTTCGAGCGGCTCTTCACCGAGCTCGAGGCGGCCTCGGACGTCGCCTTCGACGCCGGGCGCGCCTTCCACCTGCGCGGCGAGCTGCGGCGCGCCGTCCGGTGGTACGAGCGGTCGAGCGGGCCCGCCGGCGACCCGCAGAAGGGCCGGCTGAAGTGGGAGGCGCTGGAGGGGGCGCTCCTCTGCCTCGCCGAGATCGGCGAGTGGGACGAGGCCGACGCGATGCTCCGGAGGTTCGGGGGGTACGGCTCCGGGACGCTCCCGGCCGAGAGCTGGGAGGCGTTCGTGACCTGGAGGCGCGGCGGCAAGCCCCGGCTCGATGCGCTCTCCCGAGAGGAGGTCGGCGCCTTCCGCTACTGGGCCGCGGAGGCCCGGCTCTCGGCCGGTGCCGAGCCCGCGAGCGTCCTCTCCGCGATGACCGGCGTGCTCGCGGACCCCGGGTCGGTGGGCCACCTCTCCCGCCTCCTCGGCGCCGAGCTACGGCTCCTCGCCGGCGCGCCGCCCGAGGAGGCCTGGTCCGAGGCGATCGCGGCCTACCGGGCCCTGCGGCGGGCGCACGCCTCGGACGTCCGCGTCCGGGCGCACCTCGACCTCGTCACGGCGCGCCTCCGCCGGATCGCCGCGCGGTCCGGGCACGAGGCCGAGGCGCGAGAGGCGAAGGCGTTCCTGACCCGGACCTGGGGCAGGCCCGGCTGACGCCGACCGCCGCCCGGCGAGCCGGAGGCGTCCGTCCCGGGGTTGGGTGGGGACGGGTGGCGGAGCCCTGGAACTTCCGGGCGCATTCCTTCGTAAGAGGTGAGGAACTTCCGGCCGGGGCCGAACCCTGCCTGCCGAGCCGCGGGCGGTCGAGCCGCCGCGGCCGGCGTGAGGATTCGTGATGTGGAAGGCCGGATTGGCGCTCCTCCTCCTGCTCGGGACGGCCCCGCTGCCCGCCGACCCGCCGCCCGCGCGGGACGAGGTGCAGGAGCTGAACGCCCGCTTCAAGGAGCTCTACGGGGCGAAGCGGTACGAGGAGGCGCTGGGCGCCCTCGAGGCGCTCGGGGCGCGCCCGGAGCTCTCGGGGGACCGCGACGCGCAGGCCTCGATCGCCTACGGCCGGGCGTGCCTGAAGGCGCTCCTCGGCCGCAAGGACGAGGCGATCGAGGGGCTCCGCTCGGCGTTCGCGGCCGGGTTCTCGGACCTCGGGACGGTCGCCACCGACGCCGACCTCGACTCGCTCCGCGCCGACCCGCGGTTCGTGTCGCTGGTCGCCGAGGCCCGGAAGAAGCTCGGCCCGGCCCGGCTGGAGTGGGACGACGCCCCCCGGCCGCCGGAGTTCCGCCTGCGCTTCGACGACCCGGCCGCCCCGGAGCTCGCGCAGCTCCGTGCGGAGTTCGGGATCGACCCCGCGGTGGCCGGCGCTTCGGACGACCTCGACCGGCTCGTCCGGCTGGCGAAGTGGACGAGCGAGCAGTGGGCGCATAGCCCGACGCAGATGGCCTCGAAGCCCGACCCGATCTCGATCCTGCGGGAGGCGAAGGCCGGCGGCCGCTTCATCTGTCGTGACTACGCGATCGTGGCGGCGGGCGCGGCCCGCGCGTTCGGGCTCGCCTCCCGCGTGATCTCGGTCCTGCCGAAGGACGTCGAGACCCGGAGCGAGGCGCACTCCGTGGCCGAGGCGTGGCTCCCCGGCCGGGCGAAGTGGGTCCTCCTGGACGGGCAGTACGGGATCGTGCCCGTCCGGGACGGCGTGCCGCTGAACGCCGTGGAGCTCCAGAAGGCGCTCGCCGAGGACGCGCCGCTCTCGTGCCTCGGGGCCTCCGCGCGGTGCGAGGAGTGGAAGTGGTTCGTCGGGCGCAACCTCTTCTACTTCAAGGTGGCGCAGGACCAGCGGCGGTTCGGGGGCGCCGCCTCGCCGCAGCTCGTCCTCGTCCCGAAGGGGGCCTCCTCGCCGCGGAAGTTCGCGGGCGGGAACGAGAGCGTCTTCGCCAACGCGCTCTACACCTCGATCCCGGCGAGCTTCTACGCCCCGCCCGAGGCCGAGGCGCCGGCCGGCGGCGGGCCGGACGTCCCGCGCCTCCTCGGCTCCCTGGCGGCGGAGGGTCCGCGGAGCGAGGTGCTGGTCCTCGGGACGGCCCACCTCCAGGGCCTGGGCGAGGGGCTGCGGCGGGAGTCGCTCGCCCCGGTGATCTCGGCGCTCGAGCGCTTCCGCCCGACCGCCGTCTGCGTCGAGCACCTGCCGGCCCGCGACGTCGCCGAGATGGACGCCCGCGGGGGCGCGTACCGGGAGGTGGCCGAGATGTTCGCCGCCGACGACCTCCGGTACGGCCGCCTCCTCCGCCGGGTCCTGAAGGCCTCCCGCGAGGCCGCGTGGGCCCGGGCCGAGGCGCTCCTGTCGCGCTCCGCCTCGCTCGACGCCGCGAGCCGGCGCGACCTCGTTGCCTGGCTCGTCGCCGCCTACGAGGTGCCGACCGCCCTCCTCCAATGGTCGGCCCTGCCCCCCGATTCGCGCCGGCCGGGGCCCCGCCTCCCGGAGGAGGTGGTCCGCTGGCTGGACCGGTCCGTCGCCTCGCCGAACGAGATCTCCTCGATCGCGATCCCGGTGGCCCGCGCCGCGGGCCTCTGGCGGCTCGTCTCGGTCGACAGCCAGTGGGACGGGGCGCGGATCCTCTCCCAGCCGGAGGCGGCGGTCGAGGAGGCGTTCGGGCACCCGCTGAAGTCGTCCGGCATGGACTCCGCGATCTACCGGGAGCAGCGGAGGCTGACCGAGGAGGCGGCGAGCGGCAGCCTCCTGCCGCTCTACCGCTTCCTGAACGCCCCGGAGTACGGGTCCGAGGACGCCGTCGCGCAGTGGGGCCCGTGGCTGAGGATGCACCTCGCCTCCGGCGTGGACCGCCTCCGGTACGGGAACTGGGAGGCGCGGAACGCCCGGATGGTCGCCAACCTCTCGGACGTCACCGCCTCGACGCGGGCCGAGCGCGTCCTCTTCCTCGTCGGCGTCGCGCACAAGCCGTTCGTCGAGGACCTCCTCCGGCGCCTCGTCCACGTGAAGGTGGCGAGCTTCGAGGACCTCGCGCGCTGAGGCCCCGCCCCCGGGGGCGGAGGGGCGATGATCGGGACCGGAAGGAGGCCTGGATCCATGGACGTCCTCCAGGCCGTCGGGAACACGTCGCTGGTCCGCCTGCGGAAGGTCTGCCCGCCCGGCGTCGGGAAGATCCTGCTGAAGGCCGAGTGGGAGAACCCGACCGGGAGCCTCAAGGACCGGATGGCCCTCTCCGTCGTCTCGAGGGCGGAGGCGGACGGGAGGCTGCCGCCCGGCGGGACGGTCCTGGAGTACACCGGCGGCAGCACGGGGACGTCGCTGGCGTTCGTCTGCGCCGCCCGGGGGTACCGGATCCGGATCGTCAGCTCCGACGCGTTCAGCCGCGAGAAGCTCGACCACATGGCGGCCCTCGGCGCCGAGCTGACGCTCGTCCCGAGCGAGGGGGGCCTCACCACGAGGAAGCTCATCCTCGACATGGTCGAGACCGCCCGGGAGATGAGCCGCGAGCCGGGCACCTACTGGACGAACCAGCTCGAGAACCTCGACGCCGTGGCCGGCTACGCGCCGCTCGGCGAGGAGGTCTGGGAGCAGACGGCCGGCCGGGTCGACGCCTTCGTCCAGAGCGTCGGCACGGCGGCCTCGCTCCGCGGGGTCGCCACCGTCCTGAAGCGCCACCGGCCCGGCGTCCGTGTGGTCGCGGTCGAGCCCGCCGAGTCCTCGGTCCTCCTCGGGAACCCGCCGGGGCCGCACAAGATCGAGGGGGTCGGGATCGGCTACACGCCCCCGCTCTGGGAGCCGTCGCTCGTGGACGAGGTCGTGGCGGTCGGGACGAACGAGGCGAAGGAGATGGCCCGGCGCCTGGCCCGGGAGGAGGCCCTCTTCGCCGGGACCTCCACCGGCGCCAACGTGGTCGCCGCGATCCGCCTCGCCGAGCGTCTCGGTCCGGACGCCGTGGTCGTCACGCTGGCGTGCGACTCGGGGCTGAAGTACCTCAGCACGGACGTCTACCGGCGGAGCTGAGGCGCGGTACCCTCTCGGAGCCGTCCTCGGCCGGGAGGTCCGGAGCCGTGAACGAGAAGGTCGCCGTCGTCACCGCCGCGAGCGCCGGGATCGGCGCCGCCTGCGCCCGCGAGCTGAAGCGGCGCGGCTACGCCGTGTCGCTCCTGGCCCGCTCGGAGGCCGTCCTCGACCTGGCGCGCGAGCTGGGCGGGATCGGGACGACCGGCTCGGTCGCAGACCCCGGAGCGCTCGAGCGGCTCGTGAACGCGACGCTCCGCACGTACGGCCGGGTCGACGCGGTCGTCGCCAACGCCGGCCATCCCGCCAAGGGGGACCTCCTCGAGGTGTCCGACGCGGACTGGCACGAGGGGCTGGACCTCCTCTTCCTCTCCGTCGTCCGGATGGCGCGGCTCGTGACGCCCGTCTTCGAGCGGCAGGGGGGCGGGGCGATCGTGAACGTCTCGTCCTTCACGGCGAAGGAGCCCAGCCTCCCCCGCCCCGTCTCGTCGGCGCTCCGGGCCGCGCTCGCGAGCTTCACGCGGATGTACGCGGACCGCTACGCGGCGCGGGGCATCCGGATGAACTCGGTCCTCCCGGGCTGGGTGGCGACCCACCCCGTCTCCGAGGCCGACGCGGCCGGGATCCCGATGGGCCGGCCCGCCGAGCCCGACGAGGTCGCGCGCGTGGTGGCGTTCCTCCTCTCGCCCGAGGCGAGCTACGTGACGGGCGCCGACCTCCGCGTCGACGGCGGGCTCCTCCGGTCGCTGTAGCCCTGCGGCCCGGCGGGCGGGGCCGTCCGTACGGGCTACCGGCCCCCCTCGCGCGTCAGAACCCCGGCGAGCTCCTCCGGCGGCAGAGGACGGCTGAACAGGAAGCCCTGCATCAGGTCGCAGCCGGCCTCGGCGAGGGCCGCGCGCTGCTCCTCGGTCTCCACCCCCTCCGCGACGGTCTGCAGACGGAGGCTGCGGGCGAGGCCGACGATCCCGCGGACGATCGAGGCGCTGTCGGGGTGCTGGACCATGTCGTGCACGAAGGACCGGTCGATCTTCAGCTGGTCGATCGGGAACCGGCGGAGGTAGGCGAGCGAGGAGTAGCCGGTCCCGAAGTCGTCGACGGAGAGGCCGACCCCGAGCGCCTTGAGCTCGGAGAGGACCCCGACGGCCTCCTCGGCGTTCTCCATGACGGCGCTCTCGGTGATCTCCAGGCGGAGGAGCCGCGCCGGGAGCCCGGTCTCCTCGAGGCACCGCCGCGTCGTCCGGACGAGGTCGCGGTCCCGGAACTGCCGCGCCGAGAGGTTCACGCTCACCCGCAGCTCCCGGCCCTCCTCCTGCCAGCGCCGCCCCTGCCGGCACGCGGACTGGAGCGCCCACCCGCCGATGGAGTCGATCAGCCCGGTCTCCTCGGCCAGGGGGATGAACGACGCCGGCGGGATCAGGGCGCCGCCGCTGTCGCGCCAGCGCAGGAGCGCCTCCACGTCTTCGACCCGCTGCCCGTCCAGGCTGACGAGCGGCTGGAAGTGGAGGAGGAGCTCGCCGCGGGGGCACGCCTGGCGGAGCCGGGTCTCGAGCTCCAGGCGGCGGAGGGCCTCCTCGTTCATGTCGGCCGTGTAGAAGCGGAAGGTGTTCCGCCCCGCCTGCTTGGCCCCGTACATCGCCGCGTCGGCGTTGCGCAGCAGCGTGTCGTAGTCTTTCCCGTCCTGCGGGAAGACGCTGACCCCGATGCTCGCCGTCACGTGCACGTCCCTCTCCCCCGCCCGGATGGGGCGGTCGACCGCCCGGAGGATCCGGCCGCACATGGTCGGGACGTGCTGCAGGCTCGCCAGGTCGGCCAGGACGACGACGAACTCGTCGCCGCCGAGGCGGGCCAGGGTGTCCCGCCTCCGCACGCACTCGCCGATCCGGGAGGCGACGGCCGTCAGGAGCGCGTCCCCGACGTTGTGCCCGAGGCCGTCGTTGATCCGCTTGAAGCCGTCGACGTCCAGGAACAGGAGCGCCACCGAGCGAGAGTGCCGCTCGGCGAAGGCGATGGCCTGCCCGGTCCGGTCCCGGAGCAGGTTCCGGCTCGCGAGCCCGGTCAGGGTGTCCTGGTTGTTCTGCCGCTCCAGCTGCTCCTCGTACTGCTTTCGCTCCGTGATGTCGTTGACGATGCAGACGAAGTGCGTCGCCCGCCCCGACGCGTCGCGGACCGGCGCCAGGGAGAGCTCGTTCCAGAACGGGCTCCCGTCCTTCCGGTAGCACCGGAGGACCGCCTGCCCCTCGCGCTCCTCGCGGAGCGCGGCCTCCACCTCCGCCACGCCCAGCTGCGCGGAGTCGGCCCCGAGGAGGAACGCCGGGCTCCGCCCCTTCGCCTCCGCCCCCGCGTACCCCGTGATCCGCTCGAAGGCGGGGTTGACGTAGAGGATCGCGCTCCCCCGCTCCCAGAGGTCCGTGATCGCGATCCCGTTGGCGGTGGCCTCGATCGCCCGGCTGTTGAGACGGAGCGCCTCGACGCTCGCCCGGAGCTGCTCCTCCTTCACGAGGTTCTCGAGAGCGAAGGAGACGTCGCTGGCCATCTCGACGACGAGGGCCTTCAGGCTCTCGTCGAAGAAGCCGGCCTCCCCGGCGTAGAGCGTGAGGGCCCCCACCGCTCGCCCCCCGACGCGCAGGGGAAGGGACGCGGCGGAACGCAGCCCGGCTTCCTCGAGCGCTTCCCGGACCGCGGAGAGCGAAGGCTCCGCCTGCAGGTCGTTCCCGACCCAGACGCGGTCCTCGGCGAGCGCGATCTCCACCGGGTCCCGGCGCGGCCCGTCCACCCGGAACGGCCGCAGGCGCTGGCCCCACGCCTCCCAGTCGCCGCTCCACGCCACCGGGACCACCTCCCCGGTCCTGGCGTCGCGGACCCCGACCCAGGCCAGCCTCAGGCCGCCCCGGTCGACCGCGATCCGGCAGACGGAGCGGAAGAGCGCGTCGCGGTCCCCCACGTGGACGATGGCCTGGTTGGTCTCGCTGAGGGCGGCGTAGAGCCGGTTCAGGCGCCGGACCTGCGCCTCCGACGCCGCCAGCTCCGCGACGCGCTGCTCCAGCTGGGCGCTCCGATGCTCCAGCTTCGTGACGAGCACCTCGCTGTAGAGCTTCAGCGCGGCCTCCTCGGGGACCGCGGGCTCCCGGGCGGTCATCGCCCCCTGCCGGGCCTTCTCCAGCACCTCGTGCACCCGCTCCATGAACGTCTCGGGCTCGGCGGGCTTGAGGAGGAAGGCGTCGGCTCCGAGGTCGAGGGCGAGCTGCTCGTCCTTCGGCTCGGTGTAGGTCGCCGTGTAGACGATGAAGGGGACCGCGGAGAGCCGCGCGTCGGACTTCCAGAGGCGCAGGAGCGTGTAGCCGTCCATCACGGGCATCAGGAGGTCGCTGACGACCAGGTCCGGGAGCTCCCGGCGGGAGAGCTCCAGGGCCTCGCCGCCGTGCGACGCCTCCTCCACCGTGAAGCCGTGCGCCTGCAGGAGCGTGCGCAAGAGGTACCGGTTCTCGGCCCTGTCGTCGACGACGAGCGCGCGGCTCACGGCGGGCCCCCGAGGAACGCCTCGACCTGGGCGGCGAAGGTCAGGGGGTCGATCGGCTTCTCGAGGTACCCGGTGCAGCCGGCGGCCAGGCACCGTTCCCGGTCGCCGGCCATGGCGTACGACGTGACCGCCACGACCGGGACCTCGCCCAGCGCCGGGTCTCCCCGGAGCGCCCGCGCCACCGCGTAGCCGTCCATTCCCGGCAAGTCTATGTCGAGGAGGACGAGCGACGGGAGGGCCTTCGCCGCGAGCACGAGGCCGCTCGGGCCGTCGGGGGCGTGCAGGACCTCCCAGCCGGCGGCCTCGAGGAGGTAGGTCACGAGGTACCGGTTCTGCTCGTTGTCCTCGATCAGGAGAATCCGCCTCGTCATCGCGCCCCTCCGTGGCCCGGCCCCTCGAGCGGCAGGACGAGCGTGAAGATGCTCCCCTCCCGGAAGCGGCTCGCGGCCTCGACCCGCCCGCCCATCAGCGCGGCCAGCCGGCTGCAGATCGCCAGGCCCAGCCCCGTCCCCTCGTTCCTGCGCGAGGCCGCCGACCCGACCTGGCGGAACGGCCGGAAGAGCTCCGCCATCTCCTCCTCCCGGATGCCGATGCCCGTGTCCGCCACGCGGAAGCGCACCGAGGCGGCGGGCCCGGCCAGCTCGCCCGGCTCGACCGTCAGGGAGACCGAGCCGGACTCCGTGAACTTCACGGCGTTCCCCAGCAGGTTGAGCAGGATCTGCTGCACGCGCCGGGCGTCGCCGACCATCCCGGCCACCCCCTCGCGGAGCTCCACGGTCAGCGAGAGCCCCTTCTTCTCGGCGAGCGGGCGGACGATCGCGGCCACCTTCCTCACCACCGCCGGCAGGTCGAACGGCTCGGCGTCCACGGCGAGCTGGCCCGCCTCGATCTTGGAGATGTCGAGGACGTCGTTGATGAGCGCCAGGAGGTGCTGGGCGCTCTCCCGGACCATCCCCAGCTGCTTCTTCTGCTCCTCGTTCAAGGGGCCCGCGAGCCCCTGGCTCACGATCCCGGTGAAACCGATGATCGAGTTGAGCGGCGTCCGCAGCTCGTGGGACATCGTGGCCAGGAACGTCGACTTGATCCGGTCCGCCGCCTCCGCGGCGTGCTTGGCTTCCGCCAGCTCGCTCGTCCGCTCGGCCACCCGGCGTTCCAGCTCCGCGGCGTGCCCGCGCGCCTCCTCGTAGAGCCGCGCGTTCTCCATCGCCAGCGCCACCGGCACGCAGAGCTCCTGCACGAGGCGGACGCCCCGCCGGGCGGGCGCGGCGGCTCGCCGGGAGGAGAGGGAGAGGAGGCCCACGATCCGATCCTGGGTCTCGAGCGGGAAGTGGGCGTGCCAGCCCACCGGCGGGTCCGGGGCCTGTCCGGGCGGCGCGACGGTCCCCTTCGCCCCCGCGGGCAGCACGGAGGGCCGCCCGGCGGAGGCCAGGGCCTGGAGCCTCTGTTCGGCCGCCGCGTCGAGGGGCGCGCCGGGGCAGGCCCCGCCGTCCTCGCCGGCGCCGGGGACGCGCACCCCGGGGCGGAACCGCCCGAGCTCCGGGTCGCGCACGTAGAGGACGCCGGAGTCGCATCCGGTCAGCTCCAGGGCACCTCGGGTGGCCTCCGCGAGGACGGTGCGCAGGTCCAGGCTCGACCCGGTCGCCCGCAGGGTCCGGTTGACGACGGCCAGCTGCTCGTTCTGCCGCCGGATGACGCCGGCGCGCGCCGCGATCTCCCGGCGGAGGAGGACCAGCCCCGCCCCCGCGGCCAGGAGGAGGGCCGCGCCCGCGACGGAGGCGGCCGCGAGCCAGCGCGGGACGGCGGGGCGCAGCTCCTCCGTCGTCCACCGCCTCAGCGCGTCGTAGTAGACCGAGCCGGGGTCCCCCTTGAACGCGAGGAGGTGACGGTCGATCGCCGCCAGCCGGGCGGGGTCGCCGCCCAGGGGCGCGGCGTAGAAGAGGCGCGTCGGCGCGAAGACGATGGCCGTGTCCTCCAGGCCCGCGGCGGCCGCGTGGCGCGCGCCGTAGAAGCGGTTCGTGACCGCCGCGTCGGCCCGCCCCTCGGCCACCGCGCGGAAGGCCGACCCGAAGTCCGGCGCCGGGACCAGCGTCACCCCGAAGCCGAACGCGGCGACCATCTGCCGGAAGAGGTCGTCCTGCACCGAGCCCTCGAGGACCGCCACCCGTTTCCCCTCCAGGTCCGGCAGGGACCGGATGCCGCTCCGGCGCCGCGCGTAGACCTGGTTCCAGCTCGAGAGCACCGGCTCGCGGTGGAAGGCGAACTCCCGGTCGCGCTCCGGCGTGAAGGCCACGTCGGGCATCAGGTCGATCTCGCCGGCCGACAGCCGCGCCAGGCCCTCGCTCCAGGTCCCCGGGACCCACTCGAGCCTCCAGCCCTCCTCGCGGGCGATCGCCTCGAGGAGGTCGACGAAGATCCCCTCGGGCTTCCCGTCGGCTCCCAGCCCCACCTTCGGGCTGTTCTCGTAGACGCCGACCCGCACCCGCTCCTCGGCGGCGAGGGCTGGAGCCAGGAGGAGCGGGAGCAGGAGGCAAGCCAGGACTCGGCCCGGCCTGCGCCGGCCGGAGAGAGCCAGGCGCCGTTGCCGGGCCGGGCCGGCCCCGGGAGGCGCCTTCCGGCGCGGCCGAAAGGGCACGATCCGTCCTCCCCGCGACGCGTCGGTCCCGCGTCGCCCGCCACCGCTACCGCGGCAGCGCGGCGGCGATCCGCTCCTTCACCCGAGCACGCTCGGCCGCATCGTAGCGCCGGGCGCCGGAGAGGGCGAAGCCGGGCGAAAGGCGGAGGCGCGCGACGTACGCCTCGACCGCCACGTCGCAGACGCGCCGCGACGGCGAGGCACCCGAGGGGACGCCGCCCGCCACGGGGCGCTCGTCGTCGAGCGCGCGGGAGACCGCGTGGAGGAGCGCCGGGTCGTCCACCTCCCCGAGGACCGCGAGGACGAAGAGGCGCTCGGAGGGCGGCGGCCCCGGCGCCCCGCCCTCCTCCGCCCAGACGAGGAGAGCGGCGCGGGCGTCCCGGTCGCCCAGCCGCGAGAGGGCGACTCGCGCCGCCAGCGCCGCGGGGACCGGGAGCGCGCCCGGGGCGAGCCTGGCCAGGGGCGCCTTCCGGCCCGCGGCCCGGGCGAGGGCACCGCGGGAGGCCGGCTCGCGGCAGCGCCCGAGGAGGAGGTAGGCCCCCGCGGCCGACGTCTCCTCCTCGACGAGCGCGCGGAGCCCGGCCTCGGCCCCGGCGGCCGCGGCGACGGCTCCCGGGTCGCAGCGGTCCCAGAGGGCGGAGGCGGCCCTCTCGCGCACCTCCAGGCTCGCGTCGCCGAGCGCCGTGACGAGGAGCGGGACCGCGGCTGTCCCCCCGATCTCGCGCAGGACCGCCACTCCCTGCATCCGGACGTCCTCGCTCGCGTCCGAGAGGAACGGGGCCAGGCCGGGCACGGCCGACGGGCCGAGCCGGGCGAGCTCGGCCGAGGGCCCCATGTCGCCGGAGCGGGCCGCGGCGAGAGCCTTCGCCGCGTCGTCCGCCGCGGACGCGGGCGGCCCCGCCGGAGGGGCCGCCGCGCCCGCGCCGGCGAGGAGGGCCGCCGCCAGGACGGGCGCGAGCCGCTGCACGGGGCTCCTCGTCAGCCCGGAACGGAGGACGAGAGCGCCTTGCGGACCTCGTCGACCTGGGCCGGCTCGTACCGGGCCGCCGGGTTCGGCCGGAAGCTCGTCTTCAGCCGCAGCCGCTTCACGAGGGCGTCGACGGCCACGTCGGAGAGGCGCCGCGGCGCGGCCCCCGACGGGACGCCGCCGCTCGCCTCGCGGGTGTCGCCCAGGAGGCGGGAGAGGCTCGAGAGGACCGCGGCGTCGTCCACCTCGTCGAGGACGCCGAGGAGGAACTGCAGCTCCGCGGGGCTCGCGCCCTCGGCCGCCCCGAGGAGCCGGGCCCGCGAGGGGGGGTCTCCGAGCCGCGAGAGGGCGATCGTCGCCACGAACGGGGTCGGGACGGCCGGCGTCCACTCGTGGAGCTCGCTCTGCCCGGGCGGGTCGCGCCGCTGCATCGAGAGGAGCGCCGCCTTCGCCGCCTCCCCCTTCCCGTGGCCGAGGAGGAGGAGCGCCGCGGCCGAGTCGTTCCCGCCCTCGACGCTCCGGCAGAGGGCGTCCGTCGCGGCCTTGGCGACGGCGCGGCGGTCCTTCAGCTCGTACAGGGCGAGAGAGGCCCGCATCTGGATCTCCAGCTCCGCGTCGGCGAGGGCCTTGACGAGGAGCGGGATCGCGTCGCGGTGCCCGATCGAGCGGAGGACCGCCACCGCCTGGCGGCGGACGTCCTCCGCCGGGTCGGACAGCCACGGCCCGAGCCTCGGGACGACGTCCCGGCCGAGCGCGATCAGGTCGGAGGAGGGCCCGAAGTCGCCGGAGCGCGCCGCCGCGAGAGCGGCCTCGACCTTCTTCTTCATCTCGCTCGCCTCACGGGTTCATGACGTTGGCGTCGGACTTCGGGATCCGCCTCCCGCGGGCGTCGGTGATCCCGTACATCAGGTTCTTGATCAGCCCCCCGGCGTAGACGTCGGCGCAGCCGAGGAAGTGCCCCGTCTCGTGGGCGAGCGTCTCGCCCACCTCGGCCCCGGCCTGGTCCTCGAAGATGCAGTTGCCGTCGAGGGTCCCGGCGTCGGTGTGGTCGTCGTGGGGAGTCATGTCCTGCTCGTACTCCCAGACGAAGAAGACGTTGAAGTCGGCCGACGAGTCCCGCAGGGCGACGACGGCGTCCCACTCGTGCTGGCGCTCCGCCACGCCGACGAGGTGCTTGGAGAAGCGGACGACCTGCCGCAGGTTCCGGGGCACCTTCACGTCCCTTATCGAGTGGGCCTTGACCTCGATGTTGACCTGCGGCTTGAAGATCGAGTTCATCACGTCGACGTAGCCCGGGATCTCGGCCCTCGTCCGCTTGGTCTTGTGCCCCCCGGTGTCCGAGACGAAGTTGAAGCCGATCCGGACGGTCTTCTTCGCCTTGACGGAGACCTCGAGCCGCTCGACGAGGGTGCTCCCCCTCTTCGCCTCGAGGAACGTGGTCCCCTTCTTGACCCCCTGCACGACGATCAGCCGGATCGGGAGCGACTGGGCCATCGGGAGCTCGACGACCTTGGCGACCGTGGCGTCGACGCTGGTGACCGTCATCCCGGCGCCGCCGACGAGCTTGCAGGTGTTCGCGGCCCCGAGCGGGACCATGAACCAGGCGGGCGAGACCCCCGGGTCGAACCCGAGGTTGGGCGCGAGCTCCTGGAAGAGCGCCATGTGAGCCTCCTGTACCAGGAATCTTGCGCCGGATCCTCCCGGCCGCAAGGGGCGAACGCGCCGTCAGCGCTCCCGGGTGACGAGCCTCACGTCGTGGAGGCGCAGGGTGAGGTTCGGCGGAGGCTCCCAGTCCAGCCGGCGCGACCACGCGAGCGTCTCCAGCTGGAGGTGCAGCGGCACCACGGGCCGGACCTCGGCCACCCGGGCGAGCGCCTCCGACAGGAGCCGCGCCCGGACGGGGAGGTCCCTGGCGGCGTGCGCGGCGTCGACGAGCCGGTCGAGCTCCGGGTCCGAGAGCCCCTGCGTGTTCTGCCGCCCGAAGCCCCGGCCGTCGGGCGTGCGCAGGAGCGACTCGAGCGCCATCCCGGCGTGGACCGTGTCGCACGAGAACCCCATCAGGTAGAAGCTGGATCCCTGCGAGTCGACGAGCGGGAAGAACTCGCGTTTCGGCAACGCGTTGACCCGGACGCGGATCCCCGCGAGGCCGAGCTGGCGGGCCACCTCTCGCAGGACCTCGGCGTCGTTGACGTACCGGTCCGTCGTCCCGTCGAGTCTCACCGAGAGCCCCTCTCCGTGGCCGGCCTGCCGGAGGAGCTCGCGCGCGCGCTCCCGGTCCGTCCGCGGCGGGACGATCGACGGATTGAACCCCATGACCATCGGAGGCACGAGCTGCGTCGCCGGGACGGCGCGCCCCGCCAGGGCCCGGGCCACCAGCTCGTCGCGGTCGATCGCCAGCTCCACCGCCTCGCGGACGCGAGGGTCGGCGAACGGCCCGGTGTTCGTCCGCATCGCCAGGAACAGGACGCGCAGGCCGGGCCGGGCCTCCACCCGGAACCTCCCGTCGGCGCGCAGCCTGTCGAGCTCTTCGGGCGGGAGGTCGTCGGCCACGTCCGCGCGCCCCGATAGGAGCGCCTCGGCCCTCCCCCGCGCGTCCGGCGTGACGACGAACCGGACCCGGTCGAACGGGGGGCGAGGCGAGGCGTGCGGATTGCGCACCAGGTCCAGACCCTCCCCCGGGGTCCACCGCTCGACGGCGTACGGGCCCGACCCGACGGGAGGGACCGGGCTCTTCGCCAGCGCCGAGGCCGGCAGGACGAACCCGAACGTCAGCTGGGAGAGGAGGAGCGGCGAGGGGTGCTCGGTCCGGATCCGGACGACGGACGCGCCGTCGGCCTCGACGTCCTCCACGTCCTGGAGGAGGAAGGAGGTCAGGAAGCCCCGCTCGCCGACCGCGCGCAACGAGGCGGCGACGTCAGAGGCGAGGACCGGGCTCCCGTCCGAGAAGCGAGCGTCGGGCCTCAGGCGGAAGACCCATGTCCGCTCGTCCGGGTTCTGCCACGACTCCGCCAGCGCCGGCTGCGGCCGCAGGTTGCGGTCGAAGCGGACGAGGGCGTCGAAGACGTTGGCCGCGACGTCGATCGTGAACGCCTCGCTGACCGCGGGGGGGTTCGGGAAGACGCCGGTGACGTCGGAGCGGACGGCGAGCGTCAGCGTCTCGCGCCGCGCCTCGCCCCGCTCCCGCCGGCAGGCCGGGGCCGCCGCGTCGCACCACGCGCGGGATCCTACCGGAGGCGGCGGCTCCCTCCCCTGGCCCGGGCCGCTCCGGGAGCTAAGATCGCCGTCCGTCCGGAGGCAGGGCCGGACGGTGGACCGCGACCGCCCGTGAGAGAGCTCGACCGCTTCCTCGGCTACTTCCGCCGCAGGCCCCGGACCTTCGCCGCCGGGCTCGGCACGATGCTCGTGTCCACGGCGCTCTTCCTGGCGATGCCGGGCCTCGTCCGCCGCGCGCTGGACGGGCTCGAATCCGGGGTGACCCCGGGCAAGCTCGCGGCGACGGCGGGCCTGATCGTCGGCCTGGCGGTCGCGGACGCCTTCGCCTACTACTTCACCCGCTGGATCCTGATCGGCGCCTCCCGGGACATCGAGTACGAGATGCGCCAGGACCTCCTCGCGCACCTCCTGGCTCTCCCCCCCTCCTGGTACCGCAGGAACCGCGTCGGCGACCTGATGAGCCGGGCCGTCAACGACCTCTCGGCCGTCCGGATGATGCTCGGCCCCGGCGTGATGCAGGCCGCCAACACCCTCGTCGTGGGCCTTGCCGCGGTCGGGCTGATGCTCCACGTCTCGGTCCCGCTGACGCTCGTCGCCCTCTCGGTCCTGCCGCTCGTGGCGGCCGCCACGAAGGTCGTCGGCCAGGTCACGCACCGCCGCTTCACGCGGATCCAGGAGATGTTCGGCGAGATCGGGAACGCCGCCCAGGAGAGCTTCGCCGGGGTCCGGCTGGTCCGGGCCTTTGCCCGCGAGGCGGCCGAGGAGGAGCGTTTCGCCAAGAGCAACCGCGCCTACCTGGCCCGCAGCCTCGCCCTGGCCCGGCTGAACGCCCTCTACTTCCCGCTCCTGCAGCTCCTCGTCGCCGTCGGCTTCGCGGTCGTCCTCTGGGTGGGCGGGCGGCTGATCCTGGCGGGGAAGCTGACGGTGCCCCGCTTCGTCGAGTTCAACCTGTACATGATGGAGCTGGTCTGGCCGGCGATCGCCCTCGGCTGGGTCGTCAACCTCTGGCAGCGGGGCTCGGCCTCCTGGAACCGGATGGCGGAGGTCTGGCAGGCGCCGCGGATGCCGGGCGAGGAGGACACCGGCGAGCGGCTCGACGGGAGCGTCGAGGTGCGGGGGCTCTCCTTCGCCTACGACCGCGACCGGCCGGTCCTCTCGGGCGTCTCCTTCTCCGCGGCGGCGGGCGAGACGGTGGCCGTCGTCGGGCGGACGGGCTCGGGCAAGTCGACGCTCCTGTCGCTCCTCCTCCGCGTCGACCCGCCGTCTCCGGGGACCGTCTTCGTCGGCGGGCGCGACGTCTCCTCGGTGCCGCTCCCGACGCTCCGGCGCAACGTGGCCGTCGTCCCGCAGGAGACCTTCCTCTTCTCCGACACGCTCGCCGCCAACGTCGCGTTCGGCCGCGAGGGGGCCACGCGCGCCGAGATCGAGGCGGCGGCCGAGGCGGCGGGCCTCGGCCCCGACCTGGCGCGCTTCCCGCGCGGGCTCGACACCGTCGTCGGCGAGCGCGGCATCACCCTCTCCGGCGGGCAGAAGCAGAGGACGGCGCTCGCTCGGGCCCTCGTCTCCGACGCCCCGGTCCTCGTCCTGGACGACGCCTTCTCCTCGGTCGACACCGAGACCGAGGCCCGGATCCTCGCCGGCCTGAAGGAGGCCGCCCGGGGGCGGACGGTCCTCCTCGTCTCCCACCGCCTCTCGACGATCCGCAACGCCGACCGGATCGTCGTCCTCGAGCACGGTCGCGTCGCCGAGGAGGGGACGCACGAGGAGCTCCTCCTCCGGGGCGGCGTCTACGCGCGCCTCGTCGAGCGGCAGCGGCTCGAGGAAGAGGTGGAGGCCGCCTAGTGTCCGCCGCGACACCCGGGGCCGTCTCCCCGCGCGAGGAGGAGAAGCTCGAGGGGGCCTTCTCCCCGGGCCTCTTCCGGCGCCTCTTCTCGCTCCTCGGGCCGTACCGGCGGTACGTGGCCGGGGCGCTGGTCGCGCTCTTCCTCGAGTCGGTGGCCCAGCTCGCCGGCCCGCTCCTGACCGCGGCGGCCATCGACCTCGTCCTCTCCGGCGGGAGGGCGACGGCCCCCTCGCCGGCCTCCCGCCTCGTCGAGGGCGCCCTGTCGACCGCCGGCCTCCCGTCGGCGGGGCCCGGCGGCCTGGCGGCCATCGCGGCCCTCTACCTCCTGGCCTCGCTCGCCGCGTTCGCGCTGACCGCGCTGATGGTCGAGTGGACCTCGCGGATGGGGCAGGGGGTGATGTTCGACCTGAGGACGCGGATCTTCGGGCACCTCCAGCGCGCCGACGTCGCCCTCTACGACTCGACCCCGGTCGGCCGGCTGATGACCCGCCTGACGACGGACGTCGACGCCTTGAACGAGCTCTTCACCTCGGGCTTCGTCGCCCTCCTCGGCGACGTGGCGGTCCTCGCGGGGATCGTCGCCCTCCTCTTCTGGATGGAGCCGTCGCTGGCGGCGGTCACGTTCGGCGTCCTCGTCCCGATGGTCTTCGTGACGAACTGGTTCCGGAAGGGGGCGCGGGACACGTACCGGGACGTGAGGACCCGGATCGCGCGGGTGAACTCCTTCCTCCAGGAGCACCTGTCCGGGATGGTCCCCGTCCAGCTCTTCCGGAAAGAGAGGCGGACCCTCGAGGCGTTCTCGGTCGTCAACGACGAGCACCGCGAGGCGAACATCCGCTCGATCCGCTACTACGCCGTCTTCTACCCCGCGCTGGACCTCCTCTCGGCGATCGGGATGGCGGCGATCGTCTTCTGGGGCGGCTGGCAGGTCCTCCGGGGGGCGATGACCGTCGGCGGCGTGGTGGCCTTCCTCCACTACTCCAAGCGCTTCTACCGCCCCCTGATGGACCTCTCGGAGAAGTACAACATCCTGCAGGCCGCCATGGCCTCCTCCGAGCGGATCTTCCAGCTGCTGGACACGAGGCCCTCGATCACCGCCCCGCCCGAACCGCTCCCGCTCCCGAGCCCCGCGCGCGGCGAGGTCGTCTTCGAGGACGTCCGCTTCTCCTACAAGCCGGACGAGGAGGTCCTGAAGGGGGTCTCCTTCCGCGCGAGGCCGGGCGAGACGATCGCGCTCGTCGGCGCGACCGGCTCCGGGAAGTCGACGGTCCTCTCCCTCCTCCTCCGCTTCTACGACCCCCTCTCCGGCCGGGTCCTCGTCGACGGGGTGCCGGTGTCGCGCTTCGACCCGGTCGCCTACCGGGGCCTCTTCGGGATCGTCCAGCAGGACACGTTCCTCTTCACCGGGACGATCGCCGAGAACGTCTCCTTCTTCGACCCCGGGATGCCGAGGGAGCGGGTCCTTTCCGCGTGCGAGGAGGTGGGGCTCGGGCCGCTGCTGGCCCGGCTCCCCGAGGGCGTCGACACGCTCCTGACCGAGCGCGGCGGGGGCCTGTCCGTCGGCGAGAAGCAGCTCGTCTCCTTCGCCCGGGCGCTGGCGCGCGACCCGCGGGTCCTGATCCTGGACGAGGCGACCGCCAGCGTCGACCCCGAGACCGAGGGCCGAATCGAGCGGGCCGTCGAGCGGCTCCTTTCGGGACGGACCTCGATCGTCGTCGCCCACCGCCTCTCGACGGTCGTCCGGGCGGACCGGATCCTCGTCCTGTCGCACGGGGAGATCCGCGAGGAGGGGACCCACGCCGAGCTCCTGGCGCGGGGCGGCCTCTACGCCCGCCTCTACGCCCTCCAGCTGAAGGACCGCGAGGCGGCGGCGTAGCGGATGGCGGCGCGCGTGTGGCGGCGCCCGGAGGCGGCCGTCGCCGGGATCTGGGCGCTCTCCCTCCTCCCGTTCGCCGGGACGCGCGACCTCTACTACGAGGAGGGGCGCTACGCCCTGGCGGCCCTCGACATGCTCGACCACGGCCGCTGGCTGCGGCCGGAGGTCCTGGGGCTGGGCTTCGTCGACCGGCCGCCGCTCCTCCTCTGGATCGTCGCCCTGGCCGTGAGGATCGGCGGGACCTCCGAGTGGGCGATCCGCTCGCCCGCGCTCCTGGCCAGCCTCGCCGGCGCCCTCCTCGTCGAGCGCGCGGCGCGAAGCCGTGGCTCGGGGGCGGCGGGCCTCCTGGCCGCCGTCGCTTTCCTCTTCTCGCCGTACCTCTTCACGGCCGGCGCCCGCGCCGAGCCGGACCTCTTCGTGACCGTCCTCTCCTTCGCCGCCTTCACCCTCTGGCTGCGGGTCCGCCCGGCGGAGGGGGCCGCCGCGGCCGCGGGCTGGTGCGGTGTCGCGCTCCTCCTCTCGGCGACCGCGCTCCTGAAGGGGCCGCAGCCGCTCGGCTACTTCGCCGTCGGCGCCGCCCTCGTCGCCGCGAGCGAGCGGCGGCCCCGTGACGTGGGCGGAGCCGCGCTCGCCACCGCGGCGGCCGTCTGCGCGGTCGTGGCGTGGGGGATCGCCGTCTACCGGCCCGGAGACGAGGCGGCCTGGCGGATGGTCAGCCGGACCGGGAGCCTCCCGCCGCCGGGGAGCTACCTCGCCAACGTCCTGCGGTTCGCGGCGGAGACCGCCGCCCACCTCCTCCCGTGGCTCGCCTTCGCGGCGCTCTTCCTCTCCGCCAGGGGGCGCCGCCTGGCGGGGCTCGACGACGCCTCCGGGAGACCCTTCGTCCTCTACGCCCTCGGCTGCACGGTTCCCCTGGCGCTCTGGCCCTACGCGCTCCCCCGCTACGCCATGCCGGCCCTCCCCGCCGTCGCGGTCCTGGCGGGAGTCGCGGGCGCCTCGCTCCTGAGATCGGGGCCGCGGGCCGCGAGGACGCTGACGATCGCCGTCGTCGTCGCGGCCTTCCTCGCCCGCGCGGCGTGGCTGGCGGCCATCCCCTCCGACGACCGGCGGAACGAGGCGGCGCGCCGGATGGCGGCGGGGCTTGCGGCCCCGCTCCGCGGGACGCGGGACCCGATCCTCGTCCTCGGGCCCGTCGTCGACTACAACGCCGCGTTCTACCTGCGGCTGTCGGGCTTCGTTCTTCGCGAGGTCAGAAGCGCCGCCGAGGTCGTGGCCCCTTGCTGGCTCGTGACGGCCGGGCCGCCGCCCGAAGGCGGCCGCGAGGTCGCGCGGGCCGCCGACCGGCGGGGCCGCCCCCATCGACTCTACCGGTACGAAAAGGCGGGCCCGCGGGGATGACGGCTCACTTCACCGTGCCCGCCGGCAGCGCACAGGATCCCGCGGTCGCGACGGAGGCCCCCGCGAGGATTCGCCTCGCGGCGGCGCTGGCCGCCGCGCCGGTCGCCTTCGGGATCGCGTGGCGCCTCCTCCGCTACGGCCTCGACTTCCCGGTCTGGGGCGACGAGGCGATGCTGGCGCTCAACGTCCTCGACGGGGACCCGGCGCGGTTCCTCGAGCCCCTCCGCTACAACCAGGTCGCGCCGCTCCTCTTCCTCCTCGCGGAGAAGGCGATCGGCTCGCTCCTCGGCTACTCGGGGCAGGCCCTCCGGCTCCTCCCGCTCCTGGCGGCCATCCTCGGGGTCGCGGCCTTCGGGGCGCTGGCGCGCCGCCTCCTGGACCCGCTCGCCGCGGCCCTGGCCACGGGGGCGCTCGCCGTCTCGTACTACCCCGTCCGGCAGGCCTGCGAGGTGAAGCCGTACTCCCTCGACCTGGCCTTCTCGGCTCTCCTCCTCCTCCTGGCCGTGGCGTGGCGCCAGGCCCCTCGCTCCCGCGCGGCGCCGCTCCTCCTCGTCCTCGTCGTCCCGGTGGCGACCGGCTCCTCGTTCCCTTCGGTCTTCGTCGCCGGGGCGGTGAGCCTCGCCCTGATTCCGTCCGTCGTCCTGCGGGGCGACACCGTGGCCCGGGCCCTCTGGGGCCTCTTCAACCTCCTCCTCGTCACGTCGTTCGCGGCGTTCCAGCTCCTCGTGGGGACCACTCCCGAGGCCGGCGAGTACCTCCGGTACTACTGGGCCGCCGCCTTCCCGCCGGCCGATCCGCTCGCGCTCGCGGGCTGGCTCGTCTCGACCCACCTCGGGCCGGTCCTGGCGCACCCCTGGGGCGGGAACAACGCCGGCAGCTTCGTCACCACGCTCCTCTCGGCCGCGGGCCTGGCGGCGCTGGCGAGGAGGCGGGACCGGGCCCTCCTCGTCCTCCTCCTCGGCCCGTTCGCGCTGACGCTCGTCGCGGCCGCCCTGAGGCGCTACCCGTACGGCGGGGCGCCGCGGCTGGCCCAGCACCTCGCCCCGCCGGTCTGCCTCCTCCTCGGTGCGGGCCTCGCCGACCTCGTCCTGCGCCTCGGGCGGACCGAGGCGGCCCGGCGACGCGCCGGCGCGGCGCTCCTCTCGGGGCTCTGCCTCTTCGCCTCGGGCGGGATGCTGCGGGACGTCCTCAAGCCGTACAAGGCCGCCGGCGACCGGGCGGCCGCCGAGCTGGTGAAGCGGCTGCAGCGGGAGGCCGCGCCCCCTTCGGTCGTCGTCCTCGTCGGGGGCGAGAGGCCCGTCCCGGCGAGCGTCGAGTACCTCTTCCGCGTCTCCGGGCTCGACGTCTCCGGCGGCCCCTCGCGGCCGTGGGCCGGGATCCCTCCCGACGCCTCGCGGGTGGTGATCGTCCGCTTCGGCGTGGAGGGTTCCGACGAGCGCCGGCTCCTCGACGAGCTGGCCGCGAGCCGGCCGCCGTTCGTCGCCGGCCCGGCGGAGCGGCTCTTCTTCCGGTTCGGGTGGAGCCACGACCCTCCCGTCGCCGCGATCCTGACGGTCCTCCGCAGGGCGCCCGGGGGCTGACGGCCCCCGTCCGGCGATCGGACGGCGACGGGTCCCGCTACTGCCGCGCGGCCGCCGTGCCGCTCCCGCCCCGGCAGGCCGCCACCTGCTCGGCGTCCAGGAGGACGGTCAGCAGGATCCGGTAGGCGACCCTCGCCCCCTCGCGCTCGAACCGGACGACGCCGCGAGCCAGGCGCTCGACGGGCACGGCCGGGAGGGGGGTCGCGCCGGCCAGCTGCCACTTCCTCCCCTCGGGCGGCCTGAGGACCTCCTCGTGGGCGAGGCCGCGCGAGACCTCGAGCGCGGGGACCACCTCGCCCCCGTGCCGCCACGGCTCCCGGAAGCGGACGAGGACCGTCCAGCTCTCGACCTCCTCGTACGTGCCATACCGCGGCGGCTCGCCCAGGAAGAAGCGGACCTCCGGAGCCCGGTCCCGCCGGTGGGCGAAGAAGGGGGAGGTGACGTACGACCACGTCGAGCGCGCCTCGACGCGGCCCCGGGCGTCGGTCCGCGCCTTCGTCCGGGGGTAGGCGCCCGGCGTCCCGGTCTCGAAGGCGAGCAGCGCGTCCGGAACCGGAGCGCCGCTCTCCCGGTCGAGGACCTCCACCTCCACGTGGAGCGGGACGACGACGGTCCCGATCGAGTAGACGAAGAACATCGCGGCCGCGACCGCTCCGAAGACGAGCGCCACGGCCACCGCCACGGTCACGAAGACCATCCGGACGACCCTCCTGGACAAGGTGCCGAATGGTAGCCGAGGGAAGCGCCCCTGAGACCACGTCTTCGCGCACGGGCGGCCGATGGCCGCGACGGCCGCCGAGGAGGAGAATACGGGGTCGGAGGAACGGACGAGTGACCGAGAAGACCCCCGCCCCCGACAACGACTACGCGCAGTATCACGTGGTGGTCAAGGGCGACACGCTCGGGAAGATCGCCGAGCAGTACTACGGCGACGCGTCGCTCTACAAGAAGATCGTGGAAGCCAACCAGCCCCTCGTCAAGAACCCGAACCTGATCGAGGTCGGGTGGAAGCTTCGCATCCCGTGACGGGCGGCGAAGGAACGAACACCGGAACGGAAGGAGAGACTCGATGATCCGGACCCTCAGGACGGCCGCGCTCGCCGCGGCCTGCGTCTTCCTCGTGTCGTGCAGCGCGGACAAGACCCCTGCCGACGCGGCCATCAAGTCGGCGGAGCAGACGATCGCCGCCGCCGCCCCCGAGGCCGAGAAGTTCGTCCCCGACCTGCTCAAGTCGGCCCAGGCCGACCTGCAGGCGGCCAAGGACCTCTTCGCCAAGGGCGACTACAAGGGCGCGCTCGCCGCGGGGCAGGCGCTCGCGACGAAGGCCGGCGAGCTGGCCAGCGCGGCGAACGCCAAGAAGGCGGAGCTGACGGCGCTGTGGGAGGAGACGAGCGGGTCGGTGCCGAAGATGGTCGAGGCGATCAAGAGCCGCGTCGACGTCCTCGGGCAGGCCAAGAAGCTCCCCAAGGGGATGGACGCCGACAAGCTGACGCAGGCCAAGGACGGCCTGGCGGCGATGACGTCGAGCTGGGACGCCGCCTCGGCGGCGTTCGGCGCGGGCAACCTGATCGAGGCGGTCGAGAAGTCGAAGGGCCTGAAGGAGAAGGGGACCGAGATCCTGACCCTCCTCGGGATGGCCCCGGCCGAGCCGGCCGCGGCTCCCGCCGCCGCCCCGCCCGCCGAGCCCGCGAAGTAGAGCCGCCGGATCGCGCTCCCGCGCCTCGGCGCGGGCGAGAAGGCCCCGGAGCCCCCGCTCCGGGGCCTTTTCACGCCGCTGCGGCCGCGAGCCCCTCGTAGGCCAGGACGACGAGCGTCTGGTCGTCCTCGGGCGGGCGGTTCCGGGTGAAGCGGCGGACCGCGGCGAGGACGTCGCGGCGGATCTCCTCGGCCGACCTGAGGCCTGCGGCCGAGAGGACCCGCTCGAACCTCTCGAACCCGAACGGCTCGCCGTCGTCGTCGGCCGCCTCGATCAGCCCGTCGCTGTAGAGGACGAGCCGGTCCCCGGGAGAGAGGACGGCGACGTGCTCGCCGAACGGGTCGCGCCGCTTCACGCCGAGCGGGAAGCCCCAGGCCGACAGCGGCTCCAGCCGCCCGGCGCCGGCCCGGTAGACGTAGGGGTCGAGGTGCCCCGCCGAGGCGTACCGGAGCTCGCCGGTGCCCAGGTCCAGGACGCCGAAGAAGAAGGTCATCAGCATCCGCTTCGGCGCGGTCCGGAGCACGTGATCGTTCAGGACCTCGAGGACCCGCCGCGGCGCCACGTCGTACTCGGCCTGCACGAGGAGCGCCGACTTGGCCATCGCCATCAGGATCCCGCTCGTCAGGCCGTGCCCGGCCACGTCCCCGAACGCCAGCCCCAGCCGCCCGTCGCCGAGCGGGAGGAAGTCGTAGTAGTCGCCGCCGATCTCGGTGGCCGCCCCGTAGTGCGATGCGACCGAGGCGCCGGAGAGCCGCGGGTCCCTGGAGGGGAGGAGGGCCGCCTGGATCCGGTTGGCCGCCTCGATCTCGGCCTTGACGCGCTCGCGCTCCACGATCCGCCTCACGTGGGGCGCGAGGTCCTCGTAGGAGTAGGAGACCTCCCGCCCGGACGCGAGACCGGCGGCCGCCAGCGCGAGGAGGACCGCGAGCGGCACGGCCATCGCGACGACGACGCCGGTCCTGGCCGTCCCTTCCAGGACGCGCGCCAGCGGCAGGAGGCCGAACAGCAGCGACCCGACGAACACGGAGGTCGCCGCCGCGAGGAGGTCCCGCGCGAAGAAGACCGCCGCGGCCGCCAGCGGCATCCCGATCCCGAGCAGGAACGCCCAGCCCGCCGGGCCGACCGGGGCGCGTCCCACGCCGAGGCCGGAGCCGAGGAGCCCCGCGAAGAGGAGGCCGGCCGGCAGGAGCGACACCCCGCGGACCCGCCGGGTCGCCCCGAGGCCGAACAGGAGGCCGGGGACCGAGACGACGAGGGCCGACATCGCCGCGCCCAGGATCGACGCGATCGGCCCGCCCACGGCGCCGAGGACGAACTGCGTCTCCTCGCCGAGGCGCGGCGTCAGGAGGCCCGCCGCCAGAGCCGGCCAGGGGAGGAGGTAGGCCGCGGCCGCGACGGCGGGCGCGGCCAGGAGGCCCGTCAGGAGCGAACCGCCCACGGTGGCGTTCACGCCGTCCCGCCGGACGAGGGCGTCGAAGGAGGCCAGGCGCTGCCCCCAGCGCTCGCGGGCGAAGCTCTCGCCCACCGACCAGCCGAGGGAGACGAGGAGGGCGAACGGGACGTCGAAGAAGAGGAGCTTGAAGGCCGCGGTGGCGGCCGCCGTCCCGAGGGCGTCGGTCCCTCCCATCCCGGTGCCGTGGCCCAGCATCTGCGCGGTCAGGACGTCGGTGACCGCCAGCCCCCCGAGCGTGACGGCGAAGAGCCACGCCCCGATGCCGACCCCCACCTCGCCGGCGTGGTACTTGCGCAGGAAGATCGCCAGGAGGACCGCGAGGAGGACGTACAGGAGCGCGAACCGGACGATGCTCCCGACGATGTCCTCCCCCATCTCGTACTTGAAGGCCCGGCCGTCGGCGTACTCCTCGGAGAGCTGCCAGCCGGCGAGGCGGTCGCCCACGAAAGCGACGTTCAGGAGGAGGCGGACGCCCGGCGGCGTCGCGGGGTGGTCGACGCGGTAGCGGAACAGGTGGTCCGTCCGCGCGGAGAGGACGTTCGGCCGGACCGACTCGTAGACCGGCCCCGGCGCGCCGGGGAACGCGCGCGAGGCGACGAACCGGTCGGCCTCGGCCCGGAGAGCCTCCAAGGCCGGGTGCCCGCCCCCCTCCTCGGCCCGGGCCCTACGGCGCGCGGAGGTGACCGCGCCGTCCCGCGCGACGTGGACGAAGCCGTAGTCGGGGAACTTCTCCTGCCCGCGCCGGAAGTAGGTGACGACGAAGCCGCCGAGCCGCGGCCCCAGGACCGGGTCCGAGGAGGCGCGGCGGCGGGCGGCCGGGTTCCGCGACAGCTCGCCCTCCAGGACCCCGGAGCCCTCCCAGACGACGTCCACCCAGGCCTTCTCGACCGGGATCCCCAGCTTCCGGGCCTCGGCGTCGGCGACCCGGCGGGCCCCGGCGCGCGTCACCGAGAGGCCGTGCGGCTGCGCGGCGTCGTAGGCCGGCAGGAGGAGGAAGAGGGCGACCGTCCCCCCCAGGCAGAGGCCGACTGCCAGGATCCGCTTCATCCGGCCGATAGTACGGACGGCACCCGTCCCGGGTTCCCGCTCAGCCTCGCCAGGCGATCCGGTAGACGAGCCCCGCCCGGTCGTCCGAGACGAGGAGCGAGCCGTCGGGCAGCTCCTGGACGTCGACGGGCCGGCCCCACGCTTCCTCGCCCTTCAGCCACCCCTCGACGAACGGCTCGTAGGAGACGGCGCGCCCCCCGGAGAGGCGGACCAGGGAGACGCGGTACCCGATTTTCCGGGAGCGGTTCCACGACCCGTGCTCGGCGAGGAAGACCTGTCCGCGGTACTCCTCGGGGAAAGCCGTGCCGCGGTAGAAGCGCATCCCGAGCGAGGCCACGTGCGGCCCCAGCTTCCGCTCGGGCGGGACGAACTCCGAGCAGGGGCGGCGGGCGCCCAGCTCCGGGTCCGGGACGTCGCCGCCGTGGCAGTACGGGAAGCCGAAGTGGAGGCCCGCCGCCGGGGCGCGGTTCAGCTCGTCCGGAGGCAGGTCGTCGCCCAGGGCGTCGCGCCCGTTGTCGGTGAACCAGAGCTCCTTCGTCTCCGGGTGCCAGTCGAAGCCGACGGTGTTCCTCACGCCCCGCGCGAAGACCTCCATCCCGCTCCCGTCCGGCCGGATCCGGGTGATGCTGGCGTACCGCGGGTCGTCGCGCTCGCAGACGTTGCAGGGAGCGCCGACGGGGACGTAGAGCCAGCCGTCCGGCCCGAAGGCGATGAACTTCCAGCCGTGGTGGGTGTCCTTCGGGTAGGAGTCCGTCACGACGGCCGGTCGCGGCGGGTCCGCGAGCCGCTCCTCGATCCCGTCGAACCGGAGGATCCGGCTCACCTCGGCCACGTAGAGAGCCCCGTCCTTGACCGCGACCCCGTTGGGCATCTGCAGGCCGCTGGCAACGACGTGGACGGCGTCGGCCTTCCCGTCCCGGTCCGCGTCCACGACGGCGTAGACGCTCCCGTTCCCGTCGCGCGTCCCCACGAAGAGGGTCCCCTTCTCTCCGACCGTCATCGAGCGGGCGCCCGGGACCTCGGCGTAGACCGAGACGGCGAAGCCCTTCGGGAGCTTCAGTGTCGAGAGGGGCGCCTCCGCCCGGCCAGGCGGCGGCGCGGTGGCGCCGCAGGCCGCGAGGACCGCGAGGAGGAGAGGGGGGAGGAGCCGTCCGAGCACGCTCCCCGTATCGTAGCTTCCTCGTGGAACCCGCCGACGTCGCCCTCGCCTACCACGAGAGGACGAAGCACCATCTCCACCGCTTCGCCCGGTCGCTCGGCTACCTCGACTGGGCCACGATGCCCGAGCCCTTCCGGACGTGGGACGGCGCGCCGGTCCTCCCGCTCCCGCTCGCCGCCGACCGGCTCCCCGCGACGTACGACCAGACCCTCCGTCCCGGGGCGCTCCCGCCCGCCCCGCCCGCGCTCGAGACGCTGGCGACGCTCCTCGAGCTGTCGCTCGGCCTCTCGGCCTGGAAACAGGCCGGCTGGAACCGCTGGGCGCTCCGGTGCAACCCGTCGAGCGGGAACCTCCACCCGACCGAGGGGTACCTCCTCGTCCCCGGCTTCCCGGGGCTCCCGCCCGGGCTCTGGCACTACGTCAGCCGCGACCACGCCCTGGAGCGCCGCGCCGCGCCCGGCGACGACGGAGCCTCTCGCCTCTCCTCCGCGCTCGGCGGAGCGTTCCTCGTCGGCCTCTCCTCGATCCCGTGGCGGGAGGCGTGGAAGTACGGCGAGCGGGCCTACCGGTACTGCCAGCACGACGCCGGGCACGCGCTGGCCGCGGTCCGGCTGGCGGCCGCCGCGCTCGGCTGGCGGGTCCGCCTCCTGGACCTCCCCGAGGCGGACGTGGCGGCTCTCCTCGGCCTCGACCGCGACGAGGACGCCACGGGGATCGACCCGCTCGACCGCGAGAGGCCCGACTTCCTCCTCCTCGCGGGGCCTTCGGAGGCCGTCGCGCCGGAGCCCGCCCTCGACGCCTCGCTCCTGTCCGGGGCCCGGTGGTCAGGCCGGCCCAACGCGCTGAGCCCGGAGCACCTTCGCTGGGAGGTCCTCGACGAGGTGGCCGAGGCGTGCTCGCGGCGAGGTGGGGCGGCTGGTCCTCCCGTGCCGCGCCCGCCCGGCGACCGCGGGCTCCCCCCGCCCGGGCCGCGCCCCTTCGAGCCCTTCTCGAGCCTGGCGAGGCGGCGCCGGAGCGCCGTCGGCTTCGACGGGGCGACGCCCTACCCGCTCGCGGCGTTCGCGGCGACGCTCGACCTCCTCCTCTCCCGCCCCGGCGTGCCGCCGTGGGACGCCTTGCCCTGGGAGCCCCTCGTCCACCCGGTCCTCCTCGTCCACCGGGTGGAGGGGATCGAGCCGGGCCTCTACGCCCTCCCGCGGAGCCCCGAGGGGGAAGCGCTCCTCCGCGCCGGCCTCTCGAGGAGCTTCGAGTGGCGCCCGGTCGGCTCCGTCCCGGCCCACCTCCCGCTCCGCCTCCTCGTGCCGGGCGACTTCCGGGAGAGGGCCCGGACGGTCAGCTGCCACCAGCCGATCGCCTCCGACGGGGCGTTCGCGGTGGCCATGCTGGCGCCCCTCCCGGCCGTCGTCCGCGAGCGGGGGGCCCGGTGGTACCCGAGGCTCTTCCACGAGGCGGGCGCCCTGGGGCAGGTCCTCTACCTCGAGGCCGAGGCCTGGGGGCTCCGCGGGACGGGGATCGGCTGCTTCTTCGACGACGCGGTCCACGACCTCCTCGGCGTCGCGGACGGGGCGCTCCAGAGCCTCTACCACTTCACGGCCGGAGCGCCCCTCGACGACCCGCGGGTCTCGACCTCCCCTCCCTACGCCCACCTCACGGGCCGGCTCTGAACCCCGCCGGGCCTTTCCCCCGTATCCTGTCGGCGGAGGACCGATGTCGCGACACGACCTCGCCCCGCTCCTCGCCCTCACCCTCGTCCTCGCCTCTCCCATCGCCGCCGGCGAAGGCCCCCCCGACCCGTGCGCGGCGGCACGCGTCACGATCCCGTACCGGATGCGGACGCTCCCGAACGGGCTCGTGGTCGTCGTCCACGAGGACCGCTCGACACCCGTCGCGTCCGTGAACACCTGGTACCACGTCGGGTCGGGGCGCGAGACGCCGGGCCGGACCGGGCTCGCCCACTTCTTCGAGCACGTCATGTTCGGCGGCTCGGCGAACGTCCCCGAGGGGATGTTCGACCGGTGGCTGGAGGCGGCCGGGGGCGACAACAACGGCTCGACCGACTCGGACCGGACGAACTACTTCGAGGACGTCCCGTCCAACGCCGTCGAGCTGGCCCTCTTCCTGGAGGCGGACCGGATGGCGACGCTCGCCTCCGTCCTGACGAAGGAGCGGATGGACCAGCAGCGGGACGTGGTGAAGAACGAGCGGCGGCAGGCCTACGAGAACGCGCCGTACGGAATGGCGCCGATCCTCCTGGCCGAGGCCCTCTTCCCGGAGGGTCACCCGTACCGCTGGCCGACGATCGGCTCGATGGAGGACCTCTCGGCCGCCACGGCCGAGGACGCCCGGGCCTTCTTCCGGAACTGGTACGGCCCGGCGAACGCGTCGGTCGTCATCGCGGGCGACGTGGAGCCCGAGGCGGCCTTCGCGATGGCGGCCCGGTGGTTCGGGGAGATCCCTCCCGGGACCGCCCACGAGCCGCCGGCGCCGCGGCCGGTGAAGCTCGAGCGCGAGAAGCGCCTCGTGCTGGAGGACGACGTCGAGCTGCCCCGCCTCTATCTCTCGTGGCCGCTGCCTCACCGGCTCGCGCCCGCGATCCCCGCGCTCGAGTCGGCGGCCGCGATCCTGGCCGACGGGAAGAGCTCGCGCCTCTACCGGCGCCTCGTCTACGAGCTGGCCGTGGCGCTCGACGTGAGCGCCGACGTCTTCCCCGGCGCCCTCGCCTCCACGTTCGACGTCACGGTCACGGCCCGCCCCGGGCACGGGCTGTCCGAGGTCGCCCGCCTCGTGGACGAGGAGGTGGCGCGGCTCGCGGCCGAGCCGCCGTCCGAGCGGGAGGTGGCGCGGGCCGCCAACCAGTGGGAGGCGGCCCTCCTCTCGGGGCTCGAGCGCGTCGGCGGCTTCGGCGGCAAGGCGGACACCCTGAACTCGTACCTCGTCACCACCGGCAACCCCGACTACGCCGCCGAGGACCTCGCCGCCCACCGGGCCGTCGCCCCCTCCGACGTGAGCCTCGCCGCGGCGACGTGGCTCGGCGCCGGGCGCGCGTCGCTGTCCGTCGTGCCGAAGGGGAAACGGGACCTCGCCCTGCCGGAGGTGGCGAAGTGAGGCGCGCCTCGCGGTTCCTCCCGGTCCTCCTCCTCCCGGCGGCCCTCCTGGCCGTCGACCGCAGCAAGCCCCCGGCCGCCGGCGAGCCTCGCCCGTTCCGGATGCCGGCGACGACGAAGCTGGTCCTCGGCAACGGCCTGCCGGTGACGGTGGCCGAGATGCGAGAGGTCCCGGTCGTCTCGGCCGTCCTCGTCGTCAAGAGCGGCGCCGCCGTCGACCCGCCCTCGCGGCACGGTCTGGCGTGGCTCGTGGCCGAGCTCCTCGACGAGGGGGCGGCAGGCCGTGACGCCCTGGCGCTCGACGACGCGATCTCCGTCCTCGGCGCGCGCCTGACGACCCGCGCGACCTGGGACGGCTCCAGCGTCTCGCTCTCGGTGCCGGCTTCGCGGTTCCCCGAGGCCCTCGCGCTGATGGCCGACGTGGCCGTGAGGCCCGACTTCCCGGAGAAGGAGCTGACGCGGGTCCGAAAGGAGACCTTCGCCGCCCTCCTCGCCGCCCGGTCCGACCCGGACGAGATCGCCCGCCGGGCGCTCCTCCTCGGCGTCTTCGGGAAGAGCCACCGGTACGGTGCGCCCCTCGGGGGCGACGCCCGGACGCTCTCGGCGATCGGCGTGGCCGACGTGCGCTCGTTCCACTCCGCCCGGTACCGGCCGGGGAACGCCGCCCTCGTCGTGGCCGGGGACGTGACCGCCGCGTCGCTCGCGCCCCTCCTGGAGCGCACGTTCGGCTCCTGGGAGGCGGGGGCCACCGCCTCGGCGGCCGTCCCGGCCCCGAAGGGCCTCGCGACCCGCCGCGTCCTCCTCGTCGACAAGCCGGGGGCCGAGCAGTCCGCCCTCAGGGCCGGCCTCGTCGGCCCCCCGCGCGCGACCCCGGACCTGCCGGTGCTCGAGGTCGTCAACACGCTCCTCGGCGGCTCCTTCACGTCGCGGCTGAACGACAACCTCCGCGAGAGGCACGGCTGGACGTACGGCGCCTACTCGTACTTCGACACCCGGAAGGTGGGCGGCCTCTTCGCCGTCGCGACCGACGTGGAGACGGCGGTCACCGCCGACGCGGTCTCCGAGATCGTCAAGGAGCTCCAGCGGATCCGGACTCCCGCGCCCCCCGCGGAGGTCGACCGGGCCCGGCGCTACTACGCCCTCGGCCTCCCGAAGGAGGTCGAGACGACGGGGCAGGTCGCCGCGCGCCTGGCCGACTCGGCCCTGAACGGCCTGCCGGACGGCTACTGGGAGGACCTCGTCGCCCGCGCGCTGGCGGCCGACGGCAAGGCGCTCCAGGCCGCTGCCCGCGCGCGGATCGACCCCGGCGTCCTGTCCGTCGTCGTCGTCGGCGACCGCGCGAAGGTGGAGGCCCCGCTCCGCGCGCTGAAGCTCGGCGACCTGACGGTGGCGACGCTCGACGAGGTGATGGGAGCGCCGCCTCCGGAGTAGAGCCCGGACCGAAGCGCGACGCCCGGATTCCTTGCCGCGTGCCTCGCTCGGCGGCGAGCCGGTCCGTCAGGCCTCCTCCGCCGCCTCCTCGGCCACGTCGAGGCCGACCGAGGCGTGGTGCGCGAGGAAGCGCCCGAAGCCGACGACGCCCCGGGCGTCGTTCATGGCGCGCGTGACGCGGAGCGGGGCGCCGGGTCCGAGCGCCTTCAGGTCGCACCACTCGTCGCCGTCGGAGTCCTTCGACCACTCGACCGCGAAGCGCTGCACGCGGACCTCGCGCCTGCGTCCCCAGGGGCCGAACCGGAGGACCCGGACGAGGACGCCGGGGCGAGCCTCCCACTCCTTCCGGGCGAAGCTCACCCAGAGGGCCAGGAGGACGAGGAGCGACACGACGGCGCCGATCAGGCCGGCGAAGGCCAGGCCCGCCGCCCGGCGGTCCTCCGGCGGCGGCCAGCCGGCCCCGGCGACGAACCAGGCCGCGGCGCCGGCGGCGGCGAGGGCCGCGGTCCAGGCGCAGCCGGCCGTCCGGCGCTGGCTTGCGGCGCTGGCCACGAGGCGCACGCCCCCGCCCGGGAGCGGGACGGCGGTCCAGTCCGCCGGAGGCTCGGGGGCCGGACCCCCAGGCTCCGCGGGAGCCGGCGCGGCCGCGGGCTCGGGCAGGCCGAGCGCCTGCCGCACCTTCGCCGCCAGCCACTCCTTCTCCTCCCGCTTCCCGCCGCCCGTCAGGTGGTGCTCCTTCGTCCCCGAAAGGAGGACGAGCGCGCCGTCTCGCCGGCGGACGCGAACGGCCGTCGCCTCGCCGCGGCGGAACGTCCGCGGCCGCCCGAACGGCCCGACGGCCTGCCGGACGGTGACCGAGCCGGGCCCGAAGACGAACCGGTCCGACCCGAGGAGGAGCCTCAGGAGGTGCCAGACAGTCGACAGCCCGCCGAAGGTCCAGAAGACGAACCAGACGAGGAGGAAGGCGACGACGAGCCAGGGCACGGGCCCGGAGACCTCCGGGACGTGCCGGGCCAGGTCCGGGGCGAGGTCCCGGAAGGTGGAGCCGGCGATCAGCCAGAGGAGGACCCCGAAGACGACGACCTCCCCCGCGGCCCAGCCGCAGAGCCAGAACGCGAGGAAGGCGGCGAGCGCGAAGCGTCCCCATCCTCGCGCGTGGAGGACGACCTCCTCCCCCTCCGGCAGGTACCGGACGGAGAAGGCGGAGCCGGGCCCGCCGGGCGGGGTCAGCCCTTCTTCGGGCTCCACTGGCGGAGGAACCCGGCGACCTTGGCCGGGTCGTGGCCCGGGTTCTTCTTGTCCGGCGTCTCGAGGCTTCCGGACTCCTGCTTCGTCAGGACCTCGAGCGCCGGCGAGAGGACGACCAGCGCCGGGAAGCCGAGCTTGTCGGGGCGCCCCAGCCGCTCCATCGCGGCCTCGTTCTTGTTGTCCTTGGAATAGTTGACGTGGACCAGCTCGAAGCCCGCCTCGAGCGCGGAACGGACTCCGGGGTCTTCCCTCATCAGCCGGTCGAGGGCGCGGCACCAGCCGCACCAGTTCCCGCCCACGACCGCCAGGACGCGCTTGCCCGAGGCCCGCGCACGCGCGCCCGCGGCCGCGAGGTCCGCCGCCGGGTCGGCCTTCGGGTCGTAGGGCCCGGCGGTCGGCGTGACCGCGGTCACCGAGAGGGCCGAAACGAGGAGGACTGCCAGGGGGATGGTGGAGAATCGAGGCTTCATGTCGGCTCCGTCGGGTCTCGTTCCGGCAAGAGTGTATCCGCGGGGCCGGTCGGGGCATCCGAGGAAGAAGCGGCCGGGAGCCGCGCGGCGAGGGCCGCCGCGCGCTCGGGAAGGAGGGATCGGATGGGTTCGGGCGTCAGCGAGCTGAGGAGCCCCGAGCGCGAGCAGGCGCTCGAAGCCGCCTGGGAGCGGCTCGACCCGCGCTTCCGCCTCCCGAACCAGGTCCTCGGCCGGCGCTCGACGGTCGGCTGCGTGGCGCTCGAGATCACGCAGCGCTGCAACCTCGACTGCACGCTCTGCTACCTCTCCGAGAACGCCGAGGCGACGCCCGACCCGCCGCTCGCCGTCCTCTTCGAGCGGATCGAGAGGATCCGCGACCTCTACGGCCCGGGAGTCGGCGTCCAGGTGACCGGGGGCGACCCGACGCTTCGAGAGCGCTCCGAGCTGGTGGCGGTCGTGAAGCGCCTCTCCGAGCGGGGGCTCCGCCCGTCGCTCTTCACGAACGGGCTCCTGGCCACCACGGACCTGATCGAGGAGCTGGTCGACAACGGCCTCTTCGACGTCGCGTTCCACGTCGACACGACGCAGCGCCGGAAGCGCTGGCCGACCGAAGCGGCCCTGAACGAGGTCCGCGAAGAGTACATCCGGCGGGTCCGGGGCCTGCCGGTCGCGGTGATCTTCAACACCTCGGTCCACGCCGGGAACCTCGACGAGGTCCCGATGCTCGCCCGCTTCTTCCTCGAGCGTTCGGACGTCGTCGGGATGGCCTCCTTCCAGCTCCAGGCCGACACCGGGCGCGGCGAGTGGAGGACGCGCGACGCCGCGGTCTCGCTCGCCTCCGTCCGCGAGAGGATCGCGCGGGGGACCGGCGCGGACTCCCTCTCGTGGGACACGGCCCTCCTCGGCCACCCCGACTGCCACCAGGCCACGATGCTCGCGACCGTCGGCGGCAGGGCCGTCGACCTCCTCGACGACCCGCCGCTCTACGAGCGGTTCCTCGAGGAGTTCAAGCACCTCTCCTTCGACCGGAGGAACGTCCGTGCGACGGCTCGCGAGGTCCTGAAGATCGCGTTCCGCAAGCCCTACTTCGTCTTCCGGGGCGGTGCGTACCTCCTGCGGAAGCTCTGGGGGGTCCGGCGCGAGCTCCTGGCCGGCGGCAGGACCGGGAAGATCACCTTCTTCATCCAGAACTTCCAGGACGCCGGAGCGCTGGATCCCGAGAGGATCGCCAACTGCTCCTTCATGGTGATGACCGACCAGGGACCGGTCTCGATGTGCGAGCACAACGCGCGGAGGGACGAGTACCTCGGCGCCGCCCCGCTCCTCCCCACGCTGGGGCTCGCCGGCGCCGCCGTGCCGCTCGTGGCCTCGCAGGTGGGCCCCGCGGGGCTCCCTCTCCCGACGCGTGCCGCGGCAGGCACGCCGCACGCCGGGGCGTGCTGCGGAGGGAAGTGACGGCTCGTAAAGCAGCGGTCCTCGGCCTCGCCGCCGTCCTCGCGCTCTCGCCCGTGCGCCGCGCGCGGGCCGGTTCGCCCGCGTCACCCGAGTCGCTGGCCGCTCTGCCGTCCGGGACCGCCCCGGCGACCCACCCCTGCCGCCTGCCGGACGAGGCCTTCGAGCCGCTCGGGGAGTCGTCGGGGATCGCCGTGTCCGTCGAGCGCCGTGCCGTCGAGCCGCGTGCCGTCCGCGCGCGGGTCGAGCTGGACGCACCGGCCGGGCGGGTCCTCGCCGTCGTCGCGGACGTACCCTCATGGTCCCGGTGGATCGGGCGGATACGATCCCTCGTTCGCCTCCACGGCGAGCCCCTCGCCTTTCACGTCCGGTTCGGAGCGCCCTGGCCCGCCTCGGACCGCGACTACGCGGTCCTCCCCGCCCTCGACCGCGCCTCGCCGGCCCCGCCAGCCGTCTTCTGGACGACCGACCCCGCGCGCCTCCCCCCGAGGGCCCGCGGCGTCGTCCGCGTCACGGACCTGACGGGCGGCTTCGTCGTCGAGGCGCTCGGCGGCTCGCGTTGCCGGGTGGTCTACACCGAGCGCGTCGGCCCCGGCGGCTCGCTCCCCGCCTGGGCCCTCCGCCGCTCGCGCCGCAACGGCCCCGCGGAGATCCTCGCCGGGCTCGCGCGGTTCGTGGAAGAGGCGACCTCGCCGGGCCAGTGAGGCCCCGGCCTCCGCGAGTCCTATCATCGACGGGATGAGCGAGCCGACCTCGGCGGCCGAGTCCTGGATGCGGCAGTGGAAGGCCGCCGGGCCAGAGCTCGAGGAGATTCGAAGGCGCGAGCTCCGGCAGCTCACGGACGAGCAGGCGCTGATCGCATCGGAGGCCGTGCTCTCGATCGTGCCCACCGCTCCGATTCCCCGGGAACGAGTCGAATGGTCGGGCCTCGTCACCCAGCAGGCCCTGTTTCATCGCGGCGCCCCACGATGAACCCCATCTACGCCGCCGCGAGCGAGATCCAGCTGTTCTGCCGCGACCGGGACTGGAGGTTCTTCTTCATCGGGGGCCTCGCAGTTCAGCGCTGGGGCGAACCGAGGTTCACCCGGGACGTCGATGTGACGATCGTGAGTGGTTTCGGGGGTGAAGCGACTTTCGTCGACGGGCTGCTCTCGGGGTTCCGCGCCCGGCTCCCGGACGCACGCGAGTTCGCGCTGAGGAACCGCGTCGTCCTCCTGGCCAGCTCCGAGGGAATCCCGATCGACGTCGCGCTCGGCGCCATGCCGTTCGAGGAGGAGGCCGTCCGCCGGGCGTCTGCTTTCGAGGTCGCCCCTGGTGTCGGCCTGACGACCTGCAGCGCCGAGGATCTGGTCGTCCTCAAGGCCTTCGCGGGACGGGACCGCGACTGGCTGGACATCGAGGGGATCGTCGCCCGCCAGGGCCCGCGCCTCGACGAGGCCCTCGTCTGGCGCGAGCTCCGCCCCCTGCTGCGGCTCAAGGAGGACATCGCGACCGAGGGCCGGCTGCATCGGCTCTTCGCCGACGCGCGCGATCCTGCCCGGCGCTCCCCAGAAGCCTGAGGCGACGAGGAGCCGACGCCTGCGCCCCGATGCAGCGCCAGGAACACCTCGCCGGCCCTTGACTCACTCCGGACCAGCGTTTTCGCGCAGTCTGATCAGCACACGGAGGTCTTCGAGGTCCTTCGGGCGACCCGCGGCCTCCTTCATCCGGATCAGGTCGTCGAGGGAGGCAAAGAAGGCCGGCGTCCGGCCCAGCACCGCCTGGACGCGGTTCGCCCAGACCTCCGCCCAGGTGGCGCCCTTCACGAACGGGTGCAGGTCGGTCTGGACCGCGTACTGGCGGATCAGGACCTTCTTCGTGAGGAGGTCCTCGGTCGTCAGGTCCGTGACGTCATACCCGAAGTCGGCGAGCGCGGCGCGGACCCTCGACGAGTTCTCCTCCGTCGGCTCGACGAACAGGTCGACGTCGAGCGTCGCGCGGGCGTACCCGTGGACCGGGAAGGCCGTCGCGCCGATGACGACGTACCGGACGTCACGAGCGTTTAACGATCGAAGAAGCGATTCCGTGTCCACGAGACCTCAGGAGGTCGGCCATCTCCCTCGACTTCTGGAGCATCAGCTCGAATCGCTGCGCGACCGTCAGGCTCCTCTGGAAGCGCAGCTCGAAGTCGAGCTCCCGCTCCTCGTCGCTCCCCAGCGGGTCCAGCTTCAGCGTCGACCCTCCGGGATCGGGGGTCCTCGTCGCGTCGTCGGTCACGTCGGCAGCCCGCCCGGGCAAGTCTATCCGAGTCCCTCCTCAGTAGTCGCTCGTCATGATGAAGACGGGGCGGTTCTCGAAGTGCTCGTAGAGCGGCCGCAGCCGGTCGGGGTTGTAGTACTTCTTCACGTCGACGACCTTCTTGCGGCTCGTGACGACGTCGATCGGGACGTTGTCGTACCGGCCGTTCCTCACGTTGACGAGGCGCCCGTGCGTCCCCTGGAGGACCAGGTCGAGGGCGAGGTTGCCGAAGGCCATCGGGACGATCGAGTCGAGGGCGTCCGGGTCGCCGCACCGGACGAGGTAGCCGAGGCGCTGGCTGATGGAGTTCACGCGCCGCCCCGAGTTGTACTTCGGCGAGAGGGCCTTCAGCTGCTCGGCCACCAGGTCCCCGATGCCGCCCAGCTTCTTGTGCCCGTAGGCGTCCTTCTCCTGGTCGGAGTAGACCATCTCCTTCATCCCCGCCATCCGCGCCCCCTCCGAGACGAGGACGACGCTGTACTTGCTCGGGTTCGTGCTCCGGTCGGCCACCATCAGCTCCGTGAGGCGCTCGACGTCGAACTCGTGCTCGGGGATGACGCAGCGGTTGGCGGCCCCGGCCATCGTCGGAAGGAGCGCGGTGTAGCCCGCGTACCGCCCGAAGACCTCGAGCACGAGGAACCGCTCGTGGCTCCCGGCCGACGTCCGGAGCGCGTGCGTCATCTCGATCGTCCGGGTGACGCACGTCGAGAAGCCGATGCAGTAGTCGGTCCCCGGGACGTCGTTGTCCATCGTCTTCGGGATGGCGATGACCTTGACCCCCTCGCGGTGGAGCCGCTCGCCGTACGAGAGCGTGTCGTCCCCCCCGATCGGGATCAGGACGTCGATCCCCAGCTCGCCGACGTTGGCCAGGACCTCCGGCGTCAGGTCGTTCATCTCGGCGGTGTAGCGGTCGCGGAGGTGCTCGGGGACGTTCGCCCTCGGGACGTGGGACGGCCTCGTCCGCGAGGTGTGGAGGAACGTCCCGCCGGTCCGCCCGGCCTTGTTGACGATCTCCTCCGAGAGCTCCTGAACGCAGTCGGGGTCCAGCGGCCTCTCGCCGCGGCGCAGGTCCACCAGCCCCGCCCATCCGCGGCGGATCCCGAGGACGCGGTAGCCCTCCCGGAGGGCCCGCACCGTGATGGCCCGGATGGCCGGGTTGAGCCCGGGGACGTCCCCCCCACCGGTCAGGATCGCGATCGTGCCCTTCTTCGTGACGACGTTCGACATCGGGCGTGGCCCTCCTGTTCCTCGTGATGATCTCTCTCGGGGCTCCCTACTTCTTCGGGGCCCCGGGTTCTCCGAGCTCCTCCCAGGACGTCACGTCGAGCTGGAGCTCCGTGTACCTCTCCGTCGAGCCGGGCCGCTTCGAACCCCCTTCGGCGACGACGACGGTCCCGGTCAATCGGACCCGGCCCTCCGTCCCGATGCCGCCCCGGACGTACGCGACGATCTGGCCCCCCTTCTCGACGTCGAAGTAGACGGCGTCGGCGGCCCTCTCGGTACGGATGAGGTGCTGGCCCGGGATCTTCGACACACGGCCGGTGACGGTGACGGTGTTGCCGGGGACCCAGGCCCCGGCGGACGCCGCGGCCGCGCCCAGGAGGAGGAGGAAGGCCGGCAGGGCGGTCACGGCCGCACCCCCTCTCCCCTCCCGGAGCCGAGGCGCAGGAGGACGAGGGCCTCCGCCTCGCCCGCCCGCGAGAGCTCTCCCGCCTTCCCCTGGAAGACCCGGCCCGAGCCTCCGCCGCGTCCGCCCAGGATCGCGGCGACGTCCTTCGCGAGCGCCGGGAGGTCGAGGGAGACCTCCTCGCCGGCCGCCAGGACGAAGACGCCCGCCCCGGCCGGGACGGCCGAGCAGGAGCTGGTCAGGAGGAACGCCTTCCCCGGCGCGAGTGCGACCAGCCGGCGCGCCAGCCGCTGCAGGACGTCCATGGCGCGGTCGGGGAGGTGGCGGGCGACGAGCCGCTCCGGCGAGGCCGCGAGAGACGCCGCCGTCGCCTCGGCCAGCTCCTCCTCCAGCGCGCGGACCCGCTTCTCGGCCTCCTGCAGCCGCGCGAGCTTCGCCTCGGCCGCCGCGGGCAGCTCGGCGTCCGGCGCGCCCAGGACGACCCGGAGCGCGGCGTTCCGGGCTTCGTGCGCGCCGAAGCGCCGTCGGGCTCGGCCGCCCACGACGAAGAAGAGGCGCGTCCCGCCCCGCAGGCTCTCCGTCCCGAGGAGCTTGACGACCTCCAGCTCGGCGGTGGAGCGGACGTGCGTCCCGCCGCAGGTGTTGAGGTCGACCCCGGCGATCTCCACGAGCCGCACGTCCCCCTCGTGCCCTTCCGGAAGACCACGGCTCCTCACGGAGAGGGACGAGTACTCGGCCAGCGGGACGTGCCGGGCGGCGACCGGCCGCGCCGCACGGACCTCTGCGGCGACGGCGTCTTCCAGGGCCTCGAGCTGCGAGGGCGTCAGCGCCGGCACCGACAGCTCCACGTCGGAGACGTCGACGCCGAGGTGGAACGCCGTCGTCTCCCATCCGAACCGGTCCGCCGCCACGGCCGTCAGGAGGTGCTGCCCGGTGTGCTGCTGCATGTGGTCGAACCGCCGCTCCCAGTCGAGGACGACGAGGACCGGGCCCGGGCCGACCGGCCTCTCGAGGTAGTGCCGGACCTCCCCGCCCCGCTTCTGGACGTCCACGACCGGCACCTCGCCGAGCCGCCCGCGATCGGCCGGCTGCCCGCCCCCCTCGGGGTAGAGGATCGTGTCGGAGAGGACGGCCCAGGGACGTCCATCCTCCGTCCCGGTCGCCACCACCTGGGCCAGGGTCTCGTGCTGGTACGGGTCGCGCTCGTAGGCGGGGAGCGGGCTCATGGCGCGAGCGTACGACAGGCGGGGCGCGCCGCGCGACGCCGCTGCCCGGTGCTATCCTGCCGGGCGGCCGCGCGTCCCGCGCGGCGGGAGGGCGCGTGGCGCAGTCGATCGACTACGCGGAGGTCGGTCTCATCTCCGGCCTCGAGGTCCACCAGCAGCTCCTCACCCCGATCAAGATGTTCTGTCGCTGCCCCGCGGGGCGGTACGTGACGACGCACGACGGGGAGGTGCTCCGGCACATGCGGCCGACGCTCTCGGAGCTGGGCGAGTACGACGGCACCGCGCTGATGGAGTTCAAGACGAAGAAGAACATCGTCTACCTCCTCCACGAGGAGAACGTCTGCACGTACGAGATGGACGACACGCCGCCCTTCCTCGTCAACCAGCAGGCGGTGGACGTGGCGATCGAGCAGTGCCTGATGCTCGGGTGCGACATCGTCGACGAGGTCCACATCGCGCGGAAGCAGTACCTCGACGGGTCGATCCCGACCGGCTTCCAGCGGACGGCGATCGTGGGCGTCAACGGGAAGATCCCGTTCCGGGGCCGGACGCTCTCCGTGACGCAGGTGAGCGTCGAGGAGGACTCCTGCCGCGAGGTCTCCGACGTCGGCCACCTCGTCGTCTGGCGGACGGACCGGCTCGGCATGCCGCTGATCGAGACGGTCACCGGCCCGGACCTCCGGACACCCGAGGAGGTCGAGGAGGCGATCCTCCTCGTCGGGCGCGTCTGCCGGTCGACGGGGCACGTCCGGACGGGCCTCGGCGCGAGCCGCCAGGACGTGAACGTCTCGGTCCGCGGCGGGCGGCGCGTGGAGATCAAGGGGGTCCCGAAGGCGAGCTGGGCGCGGAGGCTCGTCCACGGCGAGGCGATCCGGCAGGTGAACCTCCTCGCGCTCCGCGACGAGCTCCACCGCCGGGGCTTCACGACGGCCGCGTCGATCGGCGTCGAGTCGGCCGACGTGACGGCGCTCTTCGCCGCCTCGCCGCTGACCTACCTCACGCAGGCCGGGTGGGATCGGTTCGTCGCCGACGAGAAGCGGCGCCCCGGCTTCGAGCTGGGGAACGGGCCGTTCACCGTCCGCGCGGCGCGCCTGAAGGGGCTCGCGGGCACGCTCTCGTGGCCCACGCAGCCCGACCACGCCTTCGCGCACGAGCTGGCGGGGCGGATCCGCGTCATCGCGGGGCTCGACCAGCGCCCGATCCTCCTCCACTCCGAGAAGTGGCCCGACTACGACGGCGCCCTGACGGAGCTCCGGAAGGTGCGAGGCCGGCTCCGGTGCGGCTCGGACGACTCGCTCGTCCTCGTCTGGGGACCGGCCGACGACACGGTCACCGCGGTCGAGGAGGTGCGCCTCCGCTACGTCGACGCCGTCAACGGAGTCCCGAACGAGACCCGGCAGCCGTTCGTCGACGGCTCGACCGACTTCGAGCGGATCCTCCCCGGGCCCGACCGGATGTACCCCGACACCGACAGCCCGCCGACGCGCGTGACGCGCGAGCGAGTGGAGCGCCTGCGCGTGGCGCTCCCCGAGGTGCCGTGGGCGCGCGAGGCGCGCTGGGCGGCCCTCGGCGTCCCGGCCTCCACCGCCCACTACCTGATCCGCCGCGCGGGGGTGAAGCTCGTCGACCGGCTCGTCGCCGAGGCGGGCGCCCCCGAACGCGACGCCTGCTTCTTCGTCGGCGAGCGGCTCAAGGCCGCCTGGCGCTGCCGCGTGCCGGTCGAGCGGGTCCCCGCCGAGCGGTGGGTCGAGCTCTTCCGCCTCCTCGGCGAGCGGAAGGTCCTGAAGCAGGCGCTCGACCTCCTCGTCCCGGCCCTGGCTGCCGCGCCCGAGGCGGAGGTCTCGCGGACCGTCGCGACCCTCGGCCTCGGGACGGCGCCGGAGCTCTGGCGGTCGGCCGTCTTCACCGCGGTCGCGGAGGCGAGAAGGACGGCCTACACGCCGGACCCCGGACGGGTCCGGCGCCACGCGATGGGCCTCGCCATGGCGGGGCTGCGCGGCAAGGTGGACGCCCGCGAGGTCGCCTCGGTCCTCGACGGTCTCCTCGCCGAGGGAGGTGCGCAGTGAGCGCGGCCGACCCCCTCAAGGGCTACAAGGGGCGCTCGCGCGAGGCGCTGACCCGCCTCGGCGTGAAGGTCTGGAGCGAGGTCCGCCTCGTCAACGACGCCGGGAGCGTCTTCGAGGGGGTCATCCTCCCCCGGAGCGAGACGCTCGACGACCTGCACGTCGTCCTGAAGCTGAAGAACGGCTACAACGTCGGCGTCCACGTCGACCGGATCGCCCGCGTGGAGGAGCTCGGCTACAAGGAAGCGGTCTACAAGATCCCCGAGAAGGAGTTCCCCTCGCGGCCCGCGCTGCCGAAGGTGACGCTCCTCGGGACGGGCGGGACGATCGCCTCGCGCCTCGACTACCGGACCGGGGCCGTCATCCCGGCCTTCACGCCGGGCGAGCTGTACGGCGC
This sequence comes from Acidobacteriota bacterium, assembly GCA_008363385.1. Taxonomy (GTDB): domain Bacteria; phylum Acidobacteriota; class Thermoanaerobaculia; order UBA5066; family UBA5066; genus RHKY01. The sequence continues at coordinate 88,155 of RHKY01000019.1, forward strand.
CGTGCCGGAGCTGGCCGACATCTGCAACCTGACCACGAAGAAGATCTTCGGCGTCTTCTCCGAGAACATGGCGATGGAGAACTACCTCGTCCTCGCGAAGGCGATCGGCGAGGAGATCGAGAACGGCGCCGACGGGATCGTCATCGGCCACGGGACCGACACGATGGGTCACACCGCCGCGATCCTCTCCTTCATGGTCCAGGACTCTCCCGTCCCCATCGTCCTCGTCGGGTCCCAGCGCTCGAGCGACCGGCCCTCGTCGGACGCCGCCCTGAACCTGATCCACTCGGTGAGGGCCGCGGCCTACGGCGAGATCGCCGAGGTCATGATCTGCATGTTCGGCCCGACGTCGGACCGGTACGGGCTCCTCCACCGCGGGACCCGCTGCCGGAAGATGCACAGCTCCTACCGGTCGACCTTCCGGACGATCGGCGCCGTCCCGCTCGCCATGGTCAGCCGCGACAGCTTCACCTACCTGAACCGCGACTTCCGCAAGCGCGACAAGACCCGCAAGGTGAAGGTGGACGCCGTCTACGACGACCGGACGACGATCCTCTACTACTACCCCGGCATGCGCCCCGACCTCGTCGACGCCCTCGTCGAGAAGGGCTACCGCGGCATCGTCATCGCCGGGACGGGGCTCGGGCACATCAACAAGCCGCTCTACCCGGCGATCAAGAGGGCCGTGGCGGCGGGCCTCCACGTCGTGATGACCGTCCAGACCCTCTGGGGCTTCGCCCAGATGTACGTCTACGACACCGGCCGCGACCTCCTCGACCTCGGCATCGTGCCGCTGGACAACATGCTCCCCGAGACGGCGCTGATGAAGCTCTCCTGGGTCCTCGCCCACACGGACGACCGCGCCGAGGTGACCCGGATGATGCAGACCCCGGTCTCGCACGAGATCACGGGCCGCGAGCCGCACAACGGCTACCTGATCATGCAGGGCGGCCTCCCCGAGACCGAGGAGTGGATCCGGGGGCACTGGAAGTAGCCCCGCCCGGCGGCCCTGCGGCGTCGCGGATGCAGGACGGGAACGCCCCGCCGGAGCGGGGCGTTCCGGGGAACCGTGGGAAAGGGAGAGGTCAGTCGGCGTCGAACCCGAGGAGGCCGACGGGGGTGATGGGGGTGACGGAGCCGGGGACGACGTCGGCGGCGGGGAAGGTGAGG
>RHKY01000020.1 GCA_008363385.1 Acidobacteriota bacterium
GAAGACCCGACACCTTTCGTGTGGACAAAGTCCTCACGCACGCTCGTCCGAGATCATCGCCGCATGCTTGCGCGGATCTCGCGGGCGGAGCACTAGCGCCGTCCGGGTTTCGGTCACGCCCCTCTTGATGGAGTCGTCGGTGGCCCCGACGGCCCACGCGGGTGGGTCGTTCACTCCACCGTCACCTTGCTCCGGCCGGCGCCGAGGGGGGTGACGGTGACGCGGGCGCCGATCCTCTCGGTGAGGGCGGCGACGTGGGAGATGACGCCGACGCGGCGGCCGGTGGCGTGGAGGGCCTCGAGCGTGGCGAGGGCCCGCTCGAGGGCCTCCTGGTCGAGGGTGCCGAAGCCCTCGTCGACGAAGAGGGTCTCGACGCGGGTGCGGCGCGTCGCCAGCGACGAGAGGCCGAGGGCGAGCGCGAGCGAGACGAGGAAGGTCTCGCCTCCCGAGAGGCTCTGGACGCTCCGGCGCTCGTCGCCGAGGTCCGCGTCGACGACCTGCAGCTCCATGTCGGTGCCCGGGACGCGCTCCAGCCGGTAGCGCCGGGCGAGGTCGCGGAGGTGGTGGTTCGTGGCCTGGACGAGGGCCTCGAGGGTGAGGCTCTGGGCGAAGACGCGCAGCTTCTTGCCGTCGGCCGAGCCGACGAGGGCGTCGAGGTCGAGCCAGACGCGGCCCGAGGTCTCGGCGCGGGCGAGCGCCTCTTCCTGCCCGGCCTTCTTCGCGCGGGCGTCGTCGTCCGCGCGGACCCGCGTCCTGAGGTCCGTCTCCCTCTCGCGGGCGGCGGCGAGGGCGGTCCTGGCTTCTGCGAGGGCAGGCACGACGGTCTCGGCGGCGTCGCCTTCGAGCCCCGCGCCGGTCGCGGCCTTCGCGAGCGCCTCTCGGGCAGCGTCGGCCTTCCGGGCGGCCTCGGCGGCGTGCCTCGTCGCGGCGGCGGCCTGGGCCCTTGCGGCGCCGAGGGCCGTCTCCGCAGCGGTCGCGGCCTTGCCGGCGTCGTCGAGGGCGGCGTCTGCGGTCCGGACGGCGGCGGCGAGCTCCTCTTCCACCTCGCGGACGGCGCGGCCGTCGAGGAGCTTCGCCCGGGCGAGCCGCCTCTCCTCGAGGGCCTGTGCGCGCCGCTCCGAGGTGGCTGCTGCCTCGGCGGACTGGTCGCGGGTCGGCTCGACCGCGGCCTGGGCCGATCCGAGCAGCTTCTCCGCCTCGACGTGCCGGGTCCTGGCGGCCTCGGCCGCCCCGGCCTTCGCGCGCCACCCGGACGCCTCCGTCTCGAGGGCCGTCCGGACCTCCCCTGGGGCCGCGACGACGCGCTCCGCGAGATCGGGCCGGCGCGACAGGACGAAGGCGAGCTGGTCGGTCTCCCTCCGGGCGAGCTCTTCGAGGTGGCGAATCCGATCGTCGGCGGTCTTCTGGGCGTCCTCGCCCCTGCGAACCTCTCCCTCGGCGGACTCGCGGGCGGCGCGGGCGGTGTCGCGCCGGGCACGCGCGCGGTCCTCGACGCTCCTGAGGCGCGCGATCTCCTTGGCGAGCGCGTCGGCGCGGCCGAGGGTCTCGTCGAGGCTCCTCGCCTGCTCCTCGGCACGGGTGCGGCGCGAGGCGAGGGCGGCCTCGGCCGTCTCCGCGAGCGGGGAGGGCGGGAGGGGGTCGCCCGGCTCCGCGGAGGCGCGACCCACGGCCCCCGCCCAATCGGCGAGCGCCCCGTCGCGCGTGCCGGCGGCGTCGTTCGCCCTCTGCCGCTCGCGGTCGGCGGCCTCGTTCGCGGACTTCGCGGACTCCGCGAGCTTGGCCGCGCGCGCGACGTGGCCCTTCTCTTCCCGCTCCAGCTGCGAGACCCGGGATCGCTGCGACTCCAGGGCCTGGCGGCCCGGCCCGCCCTCGGAGGCCCAGGGGTGCTCCGTCGACCCGCAGAGCGGGCACGGCTGGCCGGGGACGAGATCGGCCCGGCGCTCCTCGAGGCCGAGGGCGGCCTCGAGGAGCCCGAGAGCGTCGCGCGCTTCCTTCAGGACGAGCCCGGTCGCGGCGGCCTCGGCCCGCGCCAGCTCGGCGCCCGTGGCGTCCTCGCGGGCCTTCGTCGCGGCGTCGGCCGCGGCCTCCGACGAGCGGGCGTGCTCGCCGGAGGCGGCGAGGGCGTCTCGCCGGGTCCGCGCGAGGTCCGAGAGCGTCGCGGTGTAGGCCCGGAGCGCCTCGCGCCGCTCGCGCAGGGAGTCGACGGGGACCTCCGCGAGCCGGCCCTCGTTCCCCTTCCGCTCGCCCTCGGCCGCCGCGAGCGCCTTGTCGAGCTCGCCCTCCTCTTCGCCCTTCCGCGTGACCTCGGCGGTCGCGGCATCGAGGGCCTTCTTCGAGCGCCGCAGCTCGCCCTCCGCAGACTTCCGCTCGGCGGCGATCCCGACGAGCTCGGAGAGGCCCCGGTCGACCACGTCCCACCTCTCGGCGAGCGGACGGGCGGCTTCGTGCTCCGAGAGCCACCTGTCGAGACCCTCCACCGCTCGCCGGAGCTCGGCCTCGTCGGCCTGTCGCTTCCGCGCCGCCTCCTCGGCCTCCGCGAGCCGCGCCCTGGCCTTCTTCGCTTCGGCCTCCGCCTCGTCGCGCGCCTTCTCCGCCTCCGCGACGAGGGCGTCGAGCTTCCGGGCCTCGTCGATCTCCGGGCGGCGGTCCTCCTGCTGCGCCCGCGCACCGTCGAGCGCCGCCTTCGCCCTCTCCCTGCCCGCAGCGACCTCGCCCCGCGCGGCCTCGGCCTTCGTCAGGTCCTCGCCGGCCTTCCCGGCGGCCTCGTCCTCTGCCGCGGCCTCGTCCCGGGCCGTGCGCGCGGCCTCGGCGAGGCGCCCGATCCCCTCCAGCTCCTTCTCGCGGGCCTGCGCGGCCTCCACGGTGCCCGCGGCGGCGCGGGCCTCGGCCGCGAGCGCCTCCCGCTCCTCGTCCGTGAGGACGGTGATCCCGGCGAGTCCGTCGCGAAGGCGATCGACCTCGTTCGAGACCTCCCTCGCCTTCTCGTGCGCGGCCTTCGAGATCCGCTCGTAGATCTCGTCGCCGGTCAGCCTCTGGAGGAGGCGCGAGCGGTCGTCCGCGTTCGCCTTCAGGAAGTCGGCGAAGTCCCCTTGAGCCAGGAGCACGGACTTGCGGAACTGGTCGAACGTCAGGCCGAGCCTCTCCTCGATCGCGGCGAGGACCTCGGTCTTCGTCCCCGGCACGGGCGCGCCGGTCGAGAGGTCGACGAGGTCGACGGTCTGGTTCTGGAGGGGGCCCGTGACCTTTCCCCGGGCGCGCTTGACGCGCCACGTCGCGCGCCAGCTCCTCCCGTCCCGGCCGACGAAGTCGACCTGAGCCCACCCCTCGGCCCTCCCGCGCGAGAGGAGCGACCGGACGTCGAAGGCCCGGATCCGCTCGGCCCCTTCCTCGGCGCGGCCGATCTCGGCGCCGCCCTTCGCGTCGAGGCGGGGCGTCCGGTCGAAGAGGGCGAGGCAGAGGGCGTCCAAGAGCGTGCTCTTCCCGGCCCCGGTCGGCCCGGTGATGGCGAAGAGCCCCCGCTCGGCCAGCGGCCCCGAGGTGAAGTCGAGCGCGAACCCCTCGGCGAGGCTCGCGAGGCTCCGGCCCCGGATGGCGAGGATCTTCACGGCGCCTCCTCCCGCGCCGCCGCCTCGACCAGCTCGTGGAAGGCGGCGAGCATCTCCGGGGGCGGGGCGCCTTCGCGGTCGCGCTCCCAGCGCCTCAGGAAGACCGCCTCGGGCGTCAGGTCCGCGAGGACGGCCGACGTGGCGTCGGCGAGCGCCGGGCCGTCGTCCTTCCTCTCGGGCGAGATCTTGAGGAGCCGGGCGTCCCGCCCGTCCAGCGCGTCCTCGATCTGCTGCTTCAGGAGGGCGCTCGACCGCTCGACCCGGACGCGCACCTCCAGGTACGGCCGCAGGTCCGTCTCGCCGGGACGGCGCTCCGGGGCGGGCGGGAGGCCGCGGAGGAGGTCGAGGAGCTCCTCGGGCTCGGCGGCGCCGTCCTTCGGCAGGCGCAGGATCGGGACGAGGCGGGGGACGCGGACCGGCCGGACGGCCGCGAGGCGCTCGCCGTCGAGGTCGACGAGGCAGACCTGGTGCGGGTACGGCTCCTCGTCGAGGGAGAGGGGGATCGGGGAGCCCGCGTAGCGGACGTTCCCGCGCCGGCCGACGGCCTGCGGGAAGTGGAGGTGCCCGAGGGCCGCGTAGGCCACGTCCTCGGGGAACAGGTCGCCGGGGAGCGGGTGGAGGTTGCCGCCCAGGACCTTCCGCTCGCTCTCCTCCGAGAGCCGCGTCCCCTGCATGTAGCAGTGGCCCGTGGCCAGGAGCGCCTGCCCTTTCTCGCGCCGCGCGCGCGCCGCGTCCAGGACGCGCGAGTAAACGCCCCGGACGCCGCCGACCACGTCCGGGGGCTCTTCCCCTTCTCCGCCGGGGACGTCGGCGAGGCGGAGGTAGGGGACCGCCGCGACCCAGGCCGCGACACGGCCGTCGCGGCGGGCGCTGAGCGGCACGACGATCTTCTCCACGTCGGGGCCGGAGCCGTCGCGGGGGAGGGCGCCGACGACGTGGACCTTCAGGGCGGAGAGGACGGGAGCCGGGGCCTCCAACCGCGCGGGCGAGTCGTGGTTGCCGGCGATCGCCACTACCGAGAGGCCGGGGCAACGGACCGCTGCCTCGGCGAGGAAGCGGTACCAGGCGGCCTGAGCCGAGGCCGGCGGGTTGGCGCCGTCGAAGACGTCGCCGCAGACGAGGAGGGCGTCGACCTCCTCCGACGCGAGGAGGTCGAGGAGCCACGAGAGGAAGGCGCGGTGCTCGGCCTCCCGCGGCTGGTCGAGGAGGACGTGCCCCAGGTGCCAGTCGGCCGTGTGGAGGATGCGCATCGGGTGACGGGCCTCCCTTCCGGGTGGCGCGGACTCTCTCACGGACCGCGCCGGAGGGAATCTGGGCGTCCTCCCGGACAGACCGTGTCCGGGCAGGCCCCCGGCGCCCTTCGGGGCCTCGCCCTCAGCGGGGGCGGATCGGCTCGTTGGAGATGGGCGGAGGGGCCGGGCCCTCGGGGGGGCGGCCCGGCCGGTCGTCGCGCGGCCTGCGTTCCTCCGGCCGGGGCCCCGGGACGTAGGGGTGGCGCTTGGCCGCTGCGACGACCTCGTCCCAGCTCTCCTCGCGGCCGTCCGGCCGGTTCTCCGACGCCTCGATCTCCTCGTCGGTGAGCGGGGCGCGGACGAGGTCCACCTCGATCGGCTCGCCCTGCGCCTCGATCGAGAGGAGCGTCCCCGAGACCGCCGTCCGGGCGACGGAGACCTCCGAGGAGGGGAACCGCCCCTCGGCGAGGGCCTCGGCCACCTCGTCCCCCTCGACGTCCAGGACGCGCCCGTCGTCGAGGTGGAGCATCCAGGTCGACTCGCCGTCGCCGTAGTCGATCTTCACCGCGCCGCGGACGCGGTAGCGGGTCACCGCAGCGGTCCCCGCGGCCAGGTCCTTCTCGGCCGCCTCCCGGCGAGCGGACTCCCAGCCCTCGAAGCCGGCCGGCGTGCCGAGCTTCACCATCCGGCCCGCCATCAGCCACCCCACGGCGCCGCCGCCCACGAGGGCGAGGAGGAGGGCGGCGAGGCCGCCGCCCGGCAGCCCCGCGGGGAGGACGGCCCGCAGGAGCGGGAGGAGGAGGAAGGCGACCGGGATCGCGAACGAGAAGGCCAGGGCCGCGCGCTTCTGCGCCGGCGTCCCGGCCTGCGGGGTCCCCTCGAGGCGCGCGCGCTCCTCGGGCGTCAGCGGGCGGCTCGTCGTCTGCGGCATGGGCGGGGATGATGCCATCCCCGTGCCGCCGCCCGCAGCCCCGCGCCGCGCCCGACGGCCCGCCGCCAGGCCTCAGGGGAGGACCGGGAAGCCCTCCCGCCGCGCCGCGGCCGCGAGCCGGTCGTCGAGGCAGGCGATCGCGAGCGACGCCGGCGCGTCCTCGGACGCCACGATCGCGGCGGACAGCTGCAGCGCGTCCGCCGCCCGGAGGTCGTGGCCCCTCAGGAGCCGCCGGGCCCGGTCCCTGAGCACCTCCCCGGGCTCCACCTCGGCCCATCGCCGCGCAAGCTGCGAGAGGCGTCCGCGGGCGCGGCCCGCCCCTTCGGCGGAGAGGAGTCCGCCCCGCTCGAGCCGCGACACGGCGGATTCGCATTCGACCGCGGTCGCCCACCAGACGACCACGGCGGGGTCCTCGCGATAGAGCCGCCGGACCCGCTCCGTCGACGCCTGGGAGACGAGGAGGGGCACGATCGCCGAGGCGTCCCAGAACCTCACCGGGAGTCCCGCCGCTCCGCGAGCAGCGCCGCCAGGACGTCGCCTCCGGCGGCGGGCTCCGGCGGAGGCTGGTCCAGGATCGCCGCGGCGGCCCGCATCGAGCCGCGCCTGACGAGCCCGGCCCTCTCGAGTCGCGCGAGGCGTCCTTCGTCCTCGCCCTCGGCGGAGCCGCCCGCCGGGACGAGCCGGGCCACCGGGACCTTCCGGTCGAGGATCAGCACGGTCTCCCCGTGCCTCACCCGGTCGATGAGGGCGCTCAGGCTGTTCTTCGCCTCGGAGATCGTCGCCCGCTTCATCTGGCCATTATAGCCATGTCGTCGTCGCCTCCCCGGCCGCGCAGGCGTGCCGCGCCTCCCGCGGCGGGAAGGCCGGCGGAGCGGAGGACCACCGGCTCGGCCAGGAAGGCGAGGAGCCTGCGCGTGGCCCGGAGGGCGAGGCGGTCGACGGCGCGCTCGAGCCGGCCGAGGAGGACGAGGCGGCCGTCGTTCCTCGGCCTGCGCGTCAGCCAGAGGCCGGTGACTCCCGGCGCCAGAGGGATCTCGGCCAGGACCAGGTCGGGGTCGGCCTCGTCCCGGCGAAGCCCGCGCCCGCCCGGGAGAGGGGCCCCGGCGATCCGCCGGAGGATCGCCGGGGTCTCGGGGTCGTCGAGGGTGCCGTCGAGGAGGGCCGCCCTCGCCATCCCGGCGAGGGCGGCGGTGGTGGCGGGGGAGAGGGGGCCGGGCCTCACCGGTCCCCTCCCCGCGCGGCGGCGTGGTCGCGCTGGAGCTCTCCCGAGCTGTCGAAGCCGACGCGGGAGAGCGTCCCCCCTTCCTCTCGCGAGGCTCCCCGGACGAGGAACGCCGTCCGGGGCCACGGGATCACTCGCGCCCTCGCCTCCCGCGAGAGCCAGACGGCCATCGAGAGGAGCGAGCCGTCGCGGCGGTTGAACCGGAGCGCGTCGGCCCGTGCCAGCTTCGACTCCGGCCCGAGCAGCCTCGCGGCCGCCGCGTCCGGGTCCGGGTGGCGCCCGGCGAGGCGAAGGGCCTGCGGGACCGGCATGCCCGGCTCGTCCGTCTGCGAGTCGCGGACGAGGCAGGCCCAGACGAGGCGCTCCTCCCCTTCGAGCCCGAGGCGGCGGATCTCGGCGCCGATCGGGTCGGCCTGGACCCGGGCCGACGCCTCGAGGCGGGCGGCGAGCTTCCTCCGGCGGACTCCCATGTGGTCCCAGCCCGGCCCGCCCGGGATCGGGGTGCTCCAGATCGTCTGCGTCTGCGGGTACTGCATCAGGAGCGCGTCGCAGAGCCGCTCCACGCCGTGCGCGAGCTCCTCGAGGTCCTGGATCGGGTCGCCGGAGAGGACCGGGATCCCCTCCGGGTCGCCGCCTCCCGTCGTCAGCGGCTCGACGAGGTGGGGGGCGAGGCGGTAGCGGCGCTCGCAGAGGTAGTCGTCGGGGACCGACTGGACGGCCCCGACGTCGCGCAGCCGTCCCTCCTCCTCGAGCCGGCGGACCACCTCGTGGCGGCGGGCGAGCGTGTCGGCGCCGGTGGCGTGGAAGAGGCGCAGGGCCTTGATCCCCTTCTCGCCCTGTGGGTCGTGGGCGTTGCGGAGGAGGGCGAGGAGGAGGAGCCGGTCGAGGAGGTCGAGGCCGTTGGCGCGCAGGAACGCCTCGAAGGGGAGGACGACGCCGGAGGCCTCGGTCGCCTCCGTCCGGGCGAGGAGGAGGGCCATGAACCCCGCCCGGGCGTGGATCGGGAGGACGGCGTCGAGCGATGCCGGGGACTCGTCGGGGAACCGGGGCGGGCCGAGGACCTCGAACCAGGCCTCGAGCTGGTCGAGCGGGCCGTCGAAGGGCGGGGCGCCCTCCTTCGGCTGGCCGGCAGCCCCGGGCTGGCGGGCGCGGCGGGGAGCGGGGCGGCGGGGAGCGGGGCGGTCGGACATGGGCACCTCCTGCCGCGGACCGGGGGACTGCCGACGCGGCGATCCGGCCGAGGTCCGCGTGCGGAGGAGAGGTTCGCAGTGGCAACGGACAGACGATGTCCGTATGGTGGGCGGCTCGCGGATTTTTCGTCGCCGCGCGCGTTCTCGGGGCACACGGACAGGGTCTGTCCGCGTGCGGCCGCATCCTGACGTCGGGCCCGCCGGCGCGGCCCGCCCGCGAGGAAGAAGGGAAGAAAAAGGAAACGGAAAAGGAAGAAGGAAACGGAAGAAGGAACGGAAGAGGAATTCGAAAGGAGAGACGAAGATGGACCGCGGCTTCTACGACCTCGACCCCTGGCCCGACCCGACCGTGATCCGCGACTCGACCGGCTACCGCGTCGCCCGCATCGAGGAGCGGACGCCGGGCATCGAGACGCTCGTCGACGACTTCAGCGGCGAGGCCCTCGGGCGGTACGAGGCGGAGTCGGACCGGACGTACGACGCCCTCGGCTCGCACTTCAGCTACGGCAACCGGCTCCTGCTGCTGCTCGGGCTCCGGCGCTGAGGCCTTCGGCCCGGGGCCCTTCGGGGGGCCCCGGGCCGGCTCAGAAGCGCCCGGCGTCGACGTCGCGCAGGAACCCGATCACGCCCTGGAACCAGCTCGCCTGGTCGTCGTAGATCGCCAGGTGGCTCCCTTCCGGGCAGAGGTGGAAGCGCCCGCGCGGGAAGGCCCGGGCCATCCCCTCGAGGTGGGCCGGGTCCATCGTGTCGTGCCGGGCCCCGACGACGAGGGTGGGGACGGTGATCCTCGAAAGGTCGGCCGTCCGGTCCCAGAGCGCGAGCTTGCCGGAGGCGCCGAGCTCGCTCGGCCCCTGCATCGGGACGTAGACCTTCGGGTTCAGGTGCGCGAAGGCGCGGTGCACCGGCTCGGGCCACTCCGCGGCCGGCATCCTCAGGACGTGGCGCTCGTAGTGGTGCGGGATCAGGAGCTCCATGTACCGGGGCTCCTCGGTCCGCCCCTCGGCCTCGAGCCGCTTGACCTCGGCGAGGACGGCGGGGTCCATCCGCGGCATCAGGACGTTCGCGGCGTAGTCGTTGTAGGCCGGGATGCTCGCCATCATGTTCGAGACGACGAGCCCCTTGAGGTTCTCCTGGTGGGCGAGCGCGTACTCGATGGCGAGGACCCCGCCCCACGACTGGCCGAGGAGGTAGAAGCTGCCGGCGTCCAGGCCCAAGGTGCGGCGAACCTGCTCCACCTCGTCGACGAACCGCGGGACGTCCCAGAGGCGGGGGTCGTCCGGCTGGTCGCTGTAGAACGAGCCGAGCTGGTCGTAGTAGACGTACTCGACGCCGGCCGCGGGGAACCAGCTGTCGCACGCCTCGAAGTACTCGTGCGTGACGCCGGGCCCGCCGTGGAGGAGGAGGACGCGGACCCGCGGGTTGTTTCCGACCCTCTTGGTCCAGACCCGGAAGGTCCCCGCCGGCGTCTCGACGGGGATCATCCGGGCGCCGCCGCCGAGGACGTCGTCCCGGCCGGAGGAGTCGAGGTACCTCTCGCGCGTGATGCCGCCGACCAGGTCCGCGGCGCGCGTCGCGTCGTCCGCCATGGGGCCTCCCGCCCCGGGACGGTGATCCGTCCCGGACGCCCGCAGGCTAGCGCAACTCCGCGTCTCCGGGGGAAGGCGGCTCCGCGGGCGTAGCATCTCGGGATGCCCCGGCTCGCGGCGGCCCTCCTCTCGGCGCTCGCGGTCCTCGGCTCCGCGGCGCCGTCCGCGTCGGCGGCGGACTACTACGTCGCCACGGACGGCGACGACGCGCGCGACGGCCTGACGCCCTCGACCGCGTGGCGGACGATCCAGAAGGCGGCCTCCACCGTCCCGCCCGGCTCGACGGTGAACGTCCGGGCAGGCGTCTACCACGAGAAGGTGGTCGTCGGGGTCTCGGGCCTTCCCGGCCAGCCGGTCACCTTCCAGCCGTACGCCGGGGAGGGAGTGGTCCTGGACGGGACCGGCGTCGCCGGCGCGCACCTCGTCGAGATCGTCGGCCGGTCGTGGGTCCGCTGGGTCGGCTTCGAGATGCGGAACCTGCTCGCGGCCTCGGACGGGTCGGCGGTGCGGATCGAGGGGGCGGGGACGGGGGTCGAGGTGCGCGGGAACCGGATCCACGAGCTGCGGGGGACCTCGGCGATGGGGATCACGGTCTACGGCACCGACGGCACGACGCCGATCTCCGGCCTCGTCGTCGAGGGGAACGAGGTCTTCGACGCGGAGCCGGCGCCGAGCGAGGCGATCGTCGTGAACGGGAACGTGGACGGGTTCCGGATCGCGGGGAACGTGGTCCACGACGTGAACAACATCGGCGTCGACGTCATCGGGGGAGAGGGGACCTGCCCCGTCCCGGCCTCCGACGCCGCGCGGAACGGCGTCGTGGCGGGGAACGTCGTCTTCCGGGCGCGCTCCTCGTACGGCGGCGGCTTCGGCGCCGGGATCTACGTGGACGGCGGCCGGGACGTCGTCGTGGAGCGGAACGTCGTCCACTCGTGCGACCTCGGGATCGAGGTGGGGGCCGAGAACGCCGGGACGGACGCCACGCGCGTCACCGTGCGGGGGAACGCCCTCCTCGCCAACGACAAGGCGGGCCTCGTCTTCGGCGGCTACGACGCGTCGGTCGGCCGGGTGACCCAGTCGGCCTTCCGGAACAACACCCTGTACGGGAACGACGCGCTCGGCCTGGGGTACGGGCAGCTCTGGGTCCAGTGGGCGTCGGGGAACGTCGTCTCGGGGAACGTGGTCCACGGGGGAGCGCGGACGCTCCTCCTGAACGAGGGGACCGGGAGCGCCTCGAACGGCTTCGACCACAACGTCTGGTGGTGCGACGCGGGGGCGGCGGCGGCGGTCTACGAGGTCGGCGCCGCGTCCTACACCGGGGTCGCCGCGTACCGGAGCGGCACGGGACGGGACGAGCACGGGGCCGGAGCCGACCCGCTCCTGGCGGCTCCCGCTGCCGGGGACGTGCACCTCCTCCCGGGCTCGCCCGCGCTCGACGCCGCGGACCCCTCGATCGTCCCGGCGGCGGGCGAGACGGACCTGGACGGGGAGGCGCGGCCCGTGGGGACGGCCCTCGACGCCGGTGCCGACGAAGGGGGGCGGGCGCCGTCGAGGCTCCACACGCTCGCCCCCTGCCGCCTCCTCGACACGCGGGGCGCGGCGGGGCCGTTCGGCGGCCCGGCCCTGCCCCCCGGGTCGATCCGGCTCTTCCTGCTCGCCGGCCGGTGCGGCGTGCCTCCCTCGGCACGCGCCCTCTCCGTGAACCTGACGGCCGTCCTCCCGGCCGCGGCCGGCTGGCTGGGCCTCCGCCCCGCCGCCGCGACGCCACCCGCGCCGACGAGCGTCCTGAACTTCGCCCCGCTCCGCGTCCGGGCCAACAACGCCGTCGTCTCCCTCTCGGGAGACGGCGGGGCGCTGGCGGTGGTCTCGGGGAGCCCGGGGGCCGTCGACGTCATCCTCGACGTCAACGGCTGGTTCGAGTAGGCGCGGCGTCTCTCAGCGCGAGGCGTCGCGGACCGTCACCGGGCCGTTCGTGGCCGAGAGGCGGACGACCGGCTCGCCGGAGCCGATCTCGATCGTCCGGGTCTCGTCGTCCCCGGTGCGGCGGGCGCCGTCGCAGGCCGCGGCCCGGCAGGAGACGGGCGTCCAGGAGCCGCTCTCGACGCGAACCGGGGAGGCGAAGCCGGGGTCGACGGCGAGAGTCAGCGGGCCGTTGACCGTCGAGGCGTCGAGGACGCCCCCGTCCCAGCTCTTTCCCGCGAGGCTCACGGAGAGCGGCCCGTTCGCGGCGCGGACGCGGTAGCTCCCGGAGCCGCCCCGGATCGTGACGGGGCCGTTGGCGAGGGTGGCGTCGAGGGTGCCGTGGAGGTCGCGGATCGAGACCGGGCCGTTGGCGGCCTTCAGGCTCACCGAGCCCTCGGCGTCCCGGACGGAGACGGGGCCGTTCCCGGCGGAGAGGTCGAGGGTGGCGCCCTTCGGCATCGTCACGAGGAGGAAGACCGTGGACTCCCCCCGGCCCCGGGCCCGGGCCGTGACGGACGAGCCGTCCACCCCGACCGAGACGCCCGAGAGCGCCTCGGCGTCGGCCCCGAACCGGCAGGCGGTCACCTCGAACGACGTCCCGCGGCCCCCGCGGACGCGAAGGCCGCCCCCGTCCTCGACCGAGATCCGGGCGGGCTGGCCCGCGGGAAGGGTGAACGCCGACTCCTCGAGGAGGGCGGGCTCGTTCCCGAATCGGACCCGCAGCCCGCCGCACCCCTCGTCGGCTCGGGAGTCGTCGATCGACACGCCAGAGAAGCGGCTCGACGCATGGGCGGGGCGGGCGAGCCAGAGGGAGGACGCGGCGGCCAGGACGACGGCGACGGCGAGGGGGGCGGCGGGGCGCAGGGTCATGGGGGCCTCCTTTCAGAGGGAGGGACGACGACGGCGGCCGGAGGTTTCGCACGTCCCCCCCGGGCCCTCCCGGGGCCAGAATGGGGCCCGGCCGGACCCCGGCCCGAGGAGGCTCCATGTTCCGGAAGATCAAGGACGTCACCGCCACGCTGCGCCACGAGGGGGAGTCCACGCTCTCCGTCCTCCGCTCCATCCCGGACGAGCTGTCGAGAACGGCGGTCACGGAGGGGCACAGGGACCTGAAGCGGATCGGCTGGCACCTGGCCGAGACGCTCCACGAGATGCCGGCCGCGGCCGGCCTCCCGGTCCGGGAGACCGGCAAGATGCCCGCGACGATGGCCGAGATCGCGGACGCCTACCAGAAGCTGCACGGAGAGCTCCTGGCCGCCCTCTCGGAGAAGGGGGACGACTGGCTCGCCGAGGAGCGCGAGATGTACGGCGAGAAGTGGCGGAACGGTTTCACCGTCCTCGCCCTCGTCCTGCACGAGGCGCACCACCGCGGGCAGATGACCGTCCTGATGCGCCAGGCCGGGCTGGCCGTCCCCGGCGTCTACGGCCCGGCCAAGGAGGGCTGGGCCGCCATGGGGATGAACCCGCCGGAGGTCTGACCGTGGTCGTCACCGACCGGATCCGCCTCGAGACCCGCGGCGAGGGGGAGGTCCGCGACGTGACGGGCGCCGTCCAGGAGGTCGTCACGCGGCACGGCTTCACGGAGGGGAGCGCCCTCGTCTTCGTCCCGGGCTCCACGGCCGCCGTCACGACGATCGAGTACGAGGACGGCCTTCTCGACGACTTCCCCGCCCTCTTCGAGCGGATCGCCCCGCGCGGCATCCGGTACGGCCACGAGGAGCGCTGGCACGACGGCAACGGCCACTCGCACGTGAGGGCGAGCCTCCTCGGCCCGTCGCTCGCCGTGCCGTTCTCGGCCGGGCGGCTCCTCCTCGGGACGTGGCAGCAGGTCGTCCTCGTCGACTTCGACAACCGCCCGCGCCGGCGCGAGCTCGTCGTGCAGCTCTCGGGGGAGGGGCGCGAGGGCCCCGGGGCGTAGACTGCTCGGCGATGCCCGAAGACGCTGCCCCGCGGAAGGCCCTCTGGACCGACCTCTCCGGGCTTCCGGAGGGCGCCCGCGTGGAGGTCCTCGAAGGGGAGCTCGTGTTCATCGCGAGGCCGACACCGGCGCACCAGCTGGCCGCCGGCGCGATCGGGGCCCTCGTCGGCGGGCCGTTCTGCCTCGGCGGCGATCCCGGCGGGTGGTGGGTCCTGCAGGAGGTGGACGTCGAGCTGGCGCCGCACTGCGTCTTCCAGCCCGACGTCGCCGGCTGGCTGCGGAGCCGCCTTCCCGCCTTCCCGGCGGAGCGGCCGATCCGGGTGGTCCCGGACTGGGTCTGCGAGGTGCTCTCCCCCCCCAGCGCCCGCGTCGACCGCGTCCGCAAGGCCGCCATCTACCTCGAGATCGGGGTCCAGTCCTACTGGATCGTCAACCCCGCCGACCGGACGCTCGAGGCCTGGCAGGCCGCCGACGGGCGCTGGCTGAGGCTGGGCGCCTGGGCCGAGGGGGACCGCGCCCGGATCGCCCCGTTCGAGGCGGTCGAGCTGGACGTGGGCCGCCTCTTCCCGCCCGCCGCCTGACCCGGGCCGGACCTTCCCCCGCCGCTCAGCTCACGAACATCGCGTCGCCGTAGCTGAAGAACCGGTATCCGTGCTCGACCGCCTCGCGGTAGGCGGCGAGGACGTTCGCCGTCCCGGCGAAGGCGCAGAGGAGCATCAGGAGCGTCGAGCGCGGGAGGTGGAAGTTCGTCAGCATCGCGTCGACGACGCGGAACTTCGAGCCGGGGACGAGGAAGAGGTCGGTCGAGAACGGCCCGGCCAGGACGCGACCGCCGTTGCGGCTGGCCGAGGCCTCCAGCGTCCTCACGCTCGTCGTCCCGACCGCCACGACGCGCCCTCCTTCCGAGCGCGCTCGGTTCACGGCCTCGGCCGTCGCGTCCGGGATCACGCCGGACTCCGGGTCCATCACGTGCTCCTCGACCCGGTCCACCTTCACCGGCTTGAACGTCCCGATCCCGACGTGGAGCGTCAGCGGCGCCAACGTCACGCCCCTCCCGCGGATCGCGGCGAGGAGCTCCTCGGTCAGGTGGAGGCCCGCGGTCGGCGCGGCGACGGCCCCGGGCTCGCGCGCGAAGACCGTCTGGTAGTCGTCACGGTCCCTCTCGTCGGCCCTCCCCTCGGGGCGGTGGATGTAGGGCGGAAGAGGCGCCGAGCCGAGGCGCGGGAGGACCTCGTCGAGGTCGGCCCCCTCGAACGCGAGGAGGTACCGCCCCGAGCCGGGGAGCGAGAGGACCGTGGCCGCGAGGCCCAGGCCGAAGGCGAAGCGCCGGCCCGGCTTCACGCGGCGCCCCGGCCGCGCGAGGCAATCCCAGACGTGCCGCGCCTCGGGCGAGCGCGCGACGAGGAGGAACTCCGTCCGGTGGCCGGCGTCGTCCTCGCCGAAGAGCCGGGCCGGGATCACCTTCGTGTCGTTCAGGACGAGGACGTCCCCGTCGCGCAGGAGACCGGGCAGGTCCGCGACGGACCGGTGCGCGACGGCTCCCGTCCCGCGTTCGAGCGTCATCAGCCGCGCGGTCCCCCGGGGCGCCGGGCGCTGCGCGATCGACTCGGCCGGGAGGTCGAACGAGAAGTCGGCGACGTCCACGGGGCGGATTCTCTCCCGGGCGGGCGCGGGCCGGAGGTCCGGGAGGGGCCGTCGTCAGCGGCGGCTCTCGCGAAGCTCCCACGGGGCCACGGGACGAGGGTCGGACCAGATCCCGGCGCGCGCCTCCCGGGCGCGCCGCTCGAGCCGGGCGAGCGTCTCGTCGTCCGAGTAGCGCCGGTAGTGCCACGCCATCCCGGCAGCCACGAGCTCGCGGTTCAGCACGCGCCCGTCCGGAAGCGTCACGTCGGCGATCGTCCGGCCGTACCGGTCGGTGTCTCGCGGCTCGACCGTGACGCTCCGGCCGAACGCCAGCTCCGACGTCAGCCGCTTCGCGTTCGCGGCGAACGGCTGCCCCCGCTCGGGGCAGTCGATCCCGTTCAGCCGGACACGGACTTCCGACCTCCCGTCGAGGACGGTGATCGTGTCCCCGTCCGCGACGCCGACGACGCGGCCGACGAACGGCTCGCGGCGGGAGGGGCGGCCGCAGGCGACGAGCGCGACCGAAACCACCACGAAGAGCACGAGCGCGGCCGCCCCGGCCAGGGAGGGTGCCCTGGGAGAGCCGAGCCGGGTGCCGGGCCGGCGCGTCATCGCAGGACGAGACCTGCCGCCAGCTCGGAGACGGGGAGAGCCTCGACGCGATCGGCGAGATGCAGGCGTTTCTCCCCCGGGTAGACGACGAGGACCCGTTCGAGCCCGAGGTCCGAGATCGCGTGGCGGATCGACGGCGTCACGCGCGGCGCGTCGGTCCGCTTGCACTCGACGCCGTAGAGGCGACCCCCCCTGACGAGGACGAGGTCGAGCTCGGCGCCCGAATGGGTCGCCCAGAAGTGGGCCTCGTCGTGGGAGACCGAGCGCAGGACCTGCTCGACGACGAACCCCTCCCAGGAGGCGCCGTACTTCGGGTGGACCCAGAGGTCCTGCTTCGACCGGACGCCGAGGAGCGCGTGGAGGATCCCCGAGTCCCGGAAGTAGACCTTCGGCGACTTGACCTGGCGCTTGCCGAGGTTCGCGTGCCAGGGCGACAGGACCCGGACCATGAAGAACGAGGCCAGGAGGTCGAGGTGGCGCCGGGCGGTCGTCTCGTTGATCCCCATCGACCTCGCGAGCTCGGCGCCGTTCCAGACCTGCCCGTGGTAGTGCGCCAGCATCGACCAGAACCGGAGGAGGGCGGGCGCCGGCACGCGGATCCCGAAGACCGGCAGGTCCCGCTCCAGGAACGTCTGGACGAACTGGCGTCTCCACGTGAGGCTGTCCCCGTCCGACCTCGCCGTGAAGGCGGGGGGGAGGCCCCCGCGGACCCACAGTCGCTCGAGACGCTCCGGGCCCGTCTCGTCGAGGGTGAACCCCGAGACCTCGACGACCTCCAGCCGGCCCGCGAGGGACTCGGACGCCTGCCGGAGGAGCTCCGGGGAGGCGCTCCCGAGGACGAGGAAACGTGCCGGGAGGGGCGTGCGGTCCGCGAGGACGCGAAGGAGCGGGAACAGATCCGGCCGCCTCTGGATCTCGTCCAGGACCACGAGGCCCCGGAGGGGACCGAGCACCGACCTCGGCTCGGAGAGGGACGAGACGACGGCCGGGTCCTCGAGGTCGAAGAAGTGGCTCTCCTTCCGGGAGGCCGCGACCTGGCGGGCGAGCGTCGTCTTGCCGCTCTGGCGAGGACCGACGAGCGCCACGACACGACTGCGCTTGAGGGCGGCGCCGACGGATCCGAGGAGGCGGCGACGGGGGACGAGCGCCATGCCTCATCGTACCGTGAAAATCCGGCAGCAGGTGCAGGATTTTCGTGGTATTGCGCCGGCGGGGAAGCCGGAGGAGAGCTTCGCGAACCGGCTTCAGGCGTCAGGGCGCCCGTCCCGACGTCCGTCCTTCACCCGTTCGCCCCGGGCGGCGGCGCGCCTCAACGGAAGCCCTCGACCGCGTAGAGCTTCGAGAGGAAGCGCCAGGTGAGGGAGGCGAGGCTCTTCCCGTCGGGCGTCACCTGGACCCAGACGTTCGTCACCCCCGCGGGGTCGGAGGGAGAGATCTCGCGGACCGCCACCGTGGCCCCGGTCACGACGTCGACGCGGCGAAGGCTCGCCCTGGGCTTCAGAGCCTGCTGGACGAAGAAGAAGCGGGAGTCCATCGAGATCCCCTGGACGTAGTCCTCCCCGTACGTGACCCCCCGGACGGCGGTTGGCTCCCCTCCGTCGATCGGGAAGAGAGCGAAGGCGGCTCCCTTCCGGCCGAGGAAGTGGCGCCCGTCGGGCGTGACCCAGGGCCCTGACACCCCCTCCAGCTCCGGGGTCGCGGGCCGGGGCGAGGTCCCGGAGGGATCGGTGAGCCAGTACCGTGCCCCGCCCGAGCCCTTTCTCCCGGCGAACCAGACGGTCCTGCCGTCGGGCAGCAGACCCGCCTGGAACGCCTCGAAGCCCTCCAGCCGGATCGTCCGCGTCGGGCCGGGTCCCGTCGGGACGACGTCGATCAGGAGCGGGTCCGGGCCGCCCCGCTGCACGATGACGACGTTCCGGCCGTCGGGGGAGAGGGTCGGGAACTTGCTGCCTGCGACCCGGTTCGCGATCCGCGACGGCGGGCTGCCGTCCGTCCGCCGGAGGAAGAGCTGCTCGGTCTCGATCACGCTGAACAGGAGCTGCCGTCCGTCGTGCGAAAGGGAGAGAGGGCCGAGCGTCGACCAGCTCCCCGTCCAGGAGAGGTCCCGGTCGGAGGCGTCGTTCTCGCCCCGGAAGGAGATTCGCGACGTCGCCTCCTCGACGGACGCGAGGACCCGCCCGTCGGGCGACACGTCGTGGAGGAGGAGCGAGCCGCCCTGCGCGAAGAGCCTCCGCTCCTTTCCGCGGAGCGGGACCGCCCGGAGCTCGAGGTCCGTCCCGGTCCTCGCCGCGGAGAACCAGACCTCGTCCCCGGAGGGGGACCAGGCCAGGCCCACGGGGAGGGCGAAGCGCTCCGTCAGACGCCGGACCTTCCCGCCCGGCTCGGCGACGGAGACGTGGCCTGCAAAGCTCTCCGGCTCGGGGTGCTCGACGAAGGCGACCGCGTCACCGCGCCGCGAGACGCGGGCCGAGGAGATCCACCCCGGTGTCCGGAAGAGGACCGTCCCGACCGGGTACTCGAGCTGCCACGTCGGGGGCCGTGTCTCGGCGAGGCGCACGACCGCCATCGACTCCCCGTCCGGGCCGAAGTCCGCCCCCACGATCCGCTCTTCGAGCGACCGGGGAGTGCCCCCGGAGAACGGGGCACGCGCGAGGGTGCCCGCTTGGGCACTCCACGACGGGCGCACCGTCCCGAGCGCCAGGGCGAGCTCGCTCGTGCGCGAGACCGCGAGGAGTTCCGCCCCTTCGTACCCCAGCGGGAGCGACTCCCGGGCGTCGAGGCGGACGGAGAAGACCTGCGGCGGAGCGCCGGCCCAGGCCGCGCTGTAGACGACGGTGTGGCCGTCCGGCGCGAAGCGGGCTGCCGTGACCCGGCCCCGGTCGAACGTCAGCTGCCGGAACTCGGGCCCGGACGCTCCCGGCGGGCGCCGGGAGACGAGACCGCCCGCGCCGAAGAGCGCGGCTCCGGCGAGGACGGCGGCTGCTGCAATTGCGGCGCGCCGGAGGCGGCCCGGTCGAGCGCCCGCGGTCCCTGGAGCTCCGGCGAAGGAGCCGGCGACCACCTCGGACAGGTGCGTCCGGCACGCCTCGAGGTCCCGGGCGAGGTCCCGGGTGGAGTCGAACCGCTCGGCGGGGTCCTTCGCCAGGAGGCGCGCGAGGATCCAGCGGACGGGAGCGGGGACGGCCGGGGCTCTCGACTCCAGCGGCTCGGGCTCCTCGCGGAGGATCGCGGTGAGCGTCTCGGCCGCGGTCTCGCGGACGAAGGGGCGCGTCCCGCTCAGCATCTCGTACAGGACGGTCCCGAGCGAGAACTGGTCGGAGCGGTGGTCCACGGGGAGGCCTCGCGCCTGCTCGGGCGACATGTACGCCACGGTGCCCACGACGGCGCCGGTCTCCGTGAGGGCCGCCTCGGTGGGGGAGCGGGTGTCGCTTCCCGCCCCGAGTCCCGCCGCGTGGCGCGCCAGCCCGAAGTCGAGGAGCTTGACGTGGCCGTCCTTCGTCAGGAAGACGTTCTCGGGCTTGACGTCGCGGTGGACGATCCCCTTCTCGTGCGCGGCGGCGAGCGCGGAGGCCACATGCCCGGCGATCTCCAGGGCGCGCTTGACGGGGAGAGCCCCACGCGTCACGGCGGCTCGGAGGGTCTCCCCCTCCAGCAGCTCGGTGACGGCGTACCGGACGCCGTCCGCCTCGCCGACGTCGTGCAGCGCGAGGATGCTCGGGTGGGAGAGGGCGGCGACGGCCTTCGCCTCGCTCTCGAACCGGGCGAGGGCCTTCGCGTCGTGCGCGAGGTGGTCGGGGAGGACCTTGACGGCCACGTCGCGGCCAAGCCGCGTGTCGCGCGCCCGGAAGACCTCTCCCATCCCTCCCGCGCCGAGCGGGGCGAGCACCTCGTACGGACCGAGGAGGGTCCCCGGGGCCAGAGCCAAGTGGCACCCCCAAGCCGGACCGGGGCGACTGACGGGATTCTACCCGCGTGCCGGGCCGGATCTGCCCGGGAGAGCCATCGGAATAGAACGTAGAACGGAGCTCTGACCCCCGTGTGTTTCTCCATCTGTTGCCATCCGCGCGCGGTTCTGGTATCTCACGCGGCAGTCCGGAGGAAGGAGGCGCCGGGAGCGGCGGGAGCGCACGTGAAGACCCAGCTCGAACACGTCTACGAGCACGAGCGGCAGCGGGCCGGCCGCGTCTGGATGACGCAGCCGATGGGAGGCGGCGCCCTCCGCGTTTACACGTGGGGCAGCGGCATGGAGGAGGTCCGCCGGTTCGCGGCGTACCTGACGGGGCTGGGCCTGCCGCCCGGGAGCCGGATCGCCATCTTCGCGAAGAACAACGCCTGGTGGCTCCTGGGGGACCTGGCGGTCTGGATGGCGGGGCACGTCTCCGTCCCGGTCTACCCGACGGTCACGGCCTCGACCCTGCGGCAGGTCCTGGACCACTCGGGGACGAGCCTCTTGCTGGTCGGGAAGCTCGACGCCTTCGAGGCGATGGCGGGCGGGATCCCGGAGGGGATGCCGCGCGTCGCCCTTCCGCTCGCGCCGCCGCTCGACGCGCCGGGGTGGGACGAGATCGTCCGGGCCACGCCGCCGATGGAGGCGAGCCCGGTCCGGGACCCCGACGACCTGGCGACGATCGTCTACACGTCCGGGAGCACCGGCGAGGCGAAGGGCGTCATGCACAGCTTCCGGACGATGTGCGCCGCCTACGCCTACGCGGACGTCTTCGGCCTCACGGCCGAGGACCGGCTGATCTCGTACCTCCCGCTCGCGCACGTGGCCGAGCGGGCCATCCTCGAGACCACGATGTGCCGCGTCGGGTACCAGGTCTTCTTCGCCGAGAGCCTCGACACGTTCCTCGCGGACCTGAGGCGGGCGAAGCCGACCGTCTTCGGGAGCGTCCCGCGCCTCTGGCTCAAGTTCCAGGCGGGCATCTTCTCGAAGGTCCCCGAGCGGAGGCTCGCGCGGCTCCTCGGCCTCCCGGTCGTCGGGGGGATCCTCCGCCGCAAGGTCCTCGACGGTCTCGGGCTGGGGCAGGTCCGCGTCGCCGCGACCGGCTCGGCCCCGACGCCGCCGGAGCTGATCGGCTGGTGGGGCGGCCTGGGCCTGAAGCTCCACGAGATCTACGGGATGACGGAGAACTTCGCCGTCTCCCACTGCGTCCACCCCGGCGACGAGTGCCCCGGCCTCGTCGGGACGCCGATGCCGGGCGTCACGAGCCGTCTCTCGGAGGAGGGCGAGGTCCTCGTGAAGAGCCCGGGGACGATGCTGGGCTACTACCGGGCCGAGCGGCTGACGCGCGAGGCGATCGACGGCGAGGGCTTCCTCCGCACGGGAGACCGGGGCGAGCTGGACGAGGCGGGTCGTCTGAAGATCACGGGGCGGGTCAAGGAGCTGTTCAAGACGAGCAAGGGGAAGTACGTCGCGCCGGCCCCGATCGAGACCCGCCTCCTCGCCCATGCCGAGCTGGAGCAGGCCTGCGTCTCCGGGGCGGACCGGACGCGCCCGGTCGCTCTCGTCGTCCTGGCGGAGCACCTCCGGAAGGCGACCGGCGACGCCGCGCGCCGGGCGGCGCTCACGCGCCTCCTCGAGGACCGCGTCGCGGCGCTGAACGCCGGGCTCGACCCGCACGAGCAGCTGGAGAAGCTCGTGGTGATGGCCGAGGAGTGGACGGTGGACAACGGCCTCCTGACCCCGACGCTCAAGGTCAAGCGCGCCGCGGTCGAGGGCCGCTACGCCGAACGGTTCGCCGACTGGTGCGCCCGGCCCGGGGCCGTCGTCTGGGCCTGACGCCCGGCGCCTACTTCGGCGGCGCGGTCGGCGGGGGAGCCTTCGGCACGTCGCCGGGGCGGGAGACCGTCCCGCTCCCCGGCGCGTAGGCGTCGGAGGCGCCCGGCTGCCCCTGGTAGGTCCAGTTCCCCTTCGCGGGTGTCGCGGCCGGGGCCCCGCCGGCGCGGGCCGGGGCGGCGTTCTGCGTGCCGTCGCCCTGGAAGGTCGGGTTGGTGGTCATGACGGTGAGGCCCAGCTCCAGCTCCTCGGCCTTGAACGCGTCCATCCCCGCCAGGCGCGTGATCTTCTTCACGTCGGCCTGCTTGACGGTCGTCAGCGTCCCGCCCTTGTAGGTGGTGAAGACGTAGGCCGAGCCCTTCTTCACCGGCTCCTCGACGGCGAGGACGCTGCCGGTGGGCTCCATCTCGACCTGCCAGACGACCTCCTTGTCGAAGTCCCTCGACCGCTGCGTGATCTTCTTCACCCTGTCCTTGCGGATCCGCTGGATCGTCCGGTCCGGGAGGGTGTGGCAGACGTAGTAGTCCCCTTCCAGCTTCGGCTCGTCCATCGTGAAGACGGAGCCCGTCGGGTTGAGGTCGATCCGGTGGATGACCATCGGCGGCTCGTAGTGCTGCGGTGACTGCGCGGGCTGCTGCTGCGCCGGCGCCGGCTGGGCCTGGGGTTGCTGGGCCAGCAGCGACGTGGCGAGCACGAGCGCGCCCGCTGCGAGGCCGGGGAGAATGCGCATGGTCTCGCCTCCTGAAGCCAGCCTAGCACGCGGCGCACGGTCCGGCGCGGCCCGGGGCGCGGAGTGCCCCGTCCCGCTAGACTTCCTCCCCGAGGGCGACCCGATGCTCGACCCGGAATTCGTCGCCGACTGCGCGGCAGCGTCTACGTCCGGTACGCCTTCCGGTTCACGCAGGAGGGCGAGGTCGTCTACGAGAGCGACCAGGGCGCGGTCTGGCGGCGCGTGGCTGAGCCGGCGGAGGATCCTGCTCGCTGAGCGGAGCCGTCCGGGTCAGGACCCGGGTGGCGCGGACGGGCCGAGGGCTTCCGAGAGCCGCTCGAGCTCGCGGAGGAGGCCGGAGAACGGGGGTCGCCGCGGAAGGCGCGCCCGGGCGCGGGCGGCGGCCCGGGTCAGGGCGCAGGTGATCGTCGGGACGAGGTCGGGGTCCGTGGCACCGGGGACCCGGGCCGCGGCGAGCGCGCACGGGACGCATTCGAGGAGGTGCTCGCACGTGTCGCAGGCCGCGAGCTCCGACCGCTTGCTCCGCCGGTGCGTGAGCGCCCGCGCCGCCCGCGCGCGGGCGGGGAGGGCGGCGAGGCGGGCCGGGAGGCCCGGGTCACGGACGTCTCCGAGGCGGACCGCCTCCGAGATCGTCCGTCCGGCCGCGGAGAGGAGCTGCGTGGAGGCGCTCGCGGAGGGGCACCCCCAGACGGCCCCGTCGGGGTCGACGGCGATGCTCTCGGGAGCCGCCGCCCGGCACCACGCCTCCTCCTCCGCCGGGAGCGTCCGGGGGACGGGCGGACGGAGGAGAGTCACCGGCGGGTCGTTCGCCTCCGGGTCGAGCGCGAGGCACGCGGCGACGACCCGATCGAGCTGACGGTCGAGCCGGGCCTCGAGGGCGGCCCCCGCCGGCCAGTCCGCCGCCGTCACCGCCGCGACCGATACCTCGCGGGGCCGGAGCCGCAGGATCTTCTCGACGGACGCCCCGAGGAGCGGAAGGGTGGCCGGGGTGAGCGTCAGCGCAACGCGGAGGCGGCGGCGGAACCAGGCGGGCTCGCGCTCCGCCGCGCGCTCCAGTGCGGCGAGGATCCCCGGCCCGCTGCCGGGGCTCCGCAGGTCCTGCCCGGCCCCGTCGAAGCTCACCTGCAGCGAGACCTCGTTCGAGGCGAGGAAGCGGACGAGGTCGTCCGTCAGGAGGGCGCCGTTCGTCGACGCCACGATCCTCAGCGCCGCCGCGGTCGGGGCCCGTGCCCGGGCCTCTTCGACGCACCGGCGAAAGAGCGGCTCCGCGACGAGGGGCTCGCCGCCCGTGAAGGCGAGGAGGGCCCCGGCCGGCGGGTCCGGGAAGAGGAGGTCCACCGCGGCCCGCGCCACGTCCCAGGGCATGTCGACCCGCGCGGCCCGTCCCGCCTCGTAGCAGTACGAGCAGGCGAAGTTGCACCGCGAGGTCAGGAAGAGGACGACGTCGCGCACGCGGGTCGCCGGGAACGGGTCCCGGCCGGGGCGCTCGCTCGCCGTCAGCAGGGCCACTGCTCCTGGGGGAGGATCGCCCCTGACAGGCTGGCGCTCATTTGGTCGATCCCGATGGAACGCTGCTTGTGAGGGCCGCTCAGCTCCGTGGCGTCGGTCTCCGTCGCGATATCCGATGCCAGCTGCTCGAGCCGTCCCTCCGCCGCGATGGCCTTCCCCTGCACCTCGTGCAGCTGCCCGAGGAGCTTGTTGAGGTCCTTCCTGAGCTCGCCGTAGGTCTGGGCGTTGGGCATGGGGCTCCCCTCTCTCGCCGCGGCGTCTGGCCGCGGCGTCTCAGAACCGGCGACCGCTCCCCGCCTCGAGGATCCAGACGTCCCCCCGCCGCGTCGTCTCGACGAGGACCGCGAGTCGACCGTCGGCCGAGAGGTCGAGCTGCTGGACCTCGGTGGCGAGGTCGGGCGACGTCCCCCAGTCGACGGCGGCGGAGTCGCCGCCGTCGACGGGCACGGCCCGGATCGCCTTCCGGCGATCCGGCCAGTCGGCCAGGACGAGGAGCTCCCTTCCGCCCCGGTCGGGGACGGCGCGCCAGGTCGTCACCCCCGAGGTGACCGGCCTGGCGGGCCCCGCCCCGGACGGATCGCAGACCCAGATATCCTGGCCGCCCCCGTCGCCCGTGATGAAGGCGAGCCTCCCGTCGGGCAGGAAGCGCGGGAAGGACGCCCAGGTCGCGGCCCGCGTGACCCGCTCGGGCTCGCCCGCCGGGCGGCCCCCGCGCATCGCGACGGCGAAGACCTGCTCGGCGCCGTCCCGGTCGGAGACGAATGCGAGACGCGACCCGTCGCCGGACCACGCCGGGAGCGTGTCCGACGCCGGGTGACGGTTGACGGCGACCGGCTCCCCGCCCGCCGTCGGGACGACGTAGATGTCGCGGCCCCCGTCCTTGACGAGGTAGAAGGCGACCCACGCGCCGTCGGGCGAGACCGCGGGAGAGGCCGCGCGCCCCCCGAGCTCGGTCAGCCGCCGCGGGTCGCCCGCCGGAAGGCCCTCGCGGAGATCCGTCACCCACAGGTCCGCCGAGTTCTCGCGCGAGGACGTGTAGACGAGGAACCGGCCCTCGGGGTCGAGGCTCGCGAACCCGACGAGGCGGCTCTCCTCCAGCCTCGTCCGCTGCCCGCCCCGGCGTTCCACCAGGACGATGGCGTGTCCTTCCGTCCTTGTCGCGTAGGCGAGCCTTCGGCCGTCGCGCGAGAAGGAGGGATGGACCTCCATCCCGGTCCCGAGCGTGACGCGCTCGGGCTCCCCGCCGCGTGCTCGGATTCGCCAGAGGGCCCGGGTGCCCTGCCTGTAGGAGGAGTAGTAGACGTGGCGCCCGTCGGGCGAGAACGCGGGATCCCCGTCGCCCGGGTCGTCCCGCGTGAGCCGCCGGGCCGGCCCGCCCGCGGCCGCCACGAGCCAGAGGTCGTGGAAGTCGCGGAAGCAGACGGTCCGTCCGTCGGGCGACCAGGTCGGCTGGCGGTGCTCGAAGACCCCCGGCGGGTCCCCCGAGAGGCGGCGGGCGTTGCCGGGGTCGTGCATGGGGGCGACCCAGACGTGCGGGACCCCGTTCGGGCCCGCCCGGACGAAGGCGATGGAACGGCCGTCCGGCGAGGGCGAGGGATCCGACGCGTTCCGGAGAACCGTCTGCGCCGGTCCGCCGAGCCGCGGCACCTTCCGGACCTCGGACGCTTCTCTTGCCTCCGCCGCGTAGAAGACCGTCCGGCCGTCGGGGTGCCAGACCGGCGAGGCGACGGGCTCGGGCCCCTCGGTGAGGCGGAGGGGCCGTCCCCCGGCGGCGTCGACGATCCAGAGGTCGGCCCGGCCGTCGGTCTCGGCGACGAACGCGATCGACTCGCCGTCCGGAGAGATCGCCGGGGCGCTCTCGCAGCCCGGCCCGCTCGTCACCTGGTGTGGCAGGACCTCGGGGAGCGCCGGGTCGCGGACGAGCAGGGCCACGGCGGCGGCGGTGACGGCGACGGCGCCCAGGGCCGCCGCGGCGACTCTTCCGGGGCGCCGGAGCGCGAGCGAGCGGTGGGCCGGCGAGCTCCCCGACGCGACGGCCCGGAGGGCGAACGCCACGTCGCGGGCGGAGGCGAAGCGCTGCGCCGGGTCCTTCCGGAGGCATCGACCGACGACGTCGTCGAGGGCGGGAGGAAGTGTGCCGTCCGTCGATCGCAGCGGGGCCGGCTCGTCGTGGAGGATGGCCGCCATCACCTCGGCGGACGTCCGTCCGTGAAAAGCCCTGCGACCCGAGAGCGCCTCGTAGAGGACGCACCCGAAGGCGAAGACGTCGGCCCGGTGGTCCACCGGCAGTCCGGAGAGCTGCTCCGGGGCGATGTAGCCGACCGTCCCGACGAGGGCCCCGGTACCCTCCATGGTTTCCGTCGGGGACTCCGTCGTCAGCTCGGGCGATGAGGGCTCGCGCCTCGCCAGGCCGAAGTCGAGGACCTTCGGGCTTCCCCCGGAGCAGAGGAAGATGTTCTCGGGCTTGACGTCGCGGTGGACGATGCCCCGCGAGTGAGCGGCCTCGAGGGCCTCCGCGACGGCGCTCGAGATCTCGACGGCCTCCCGCCACGGGAGGGGGCCGCGCAGGAGGGCGGCGCGAAGGGTCTCCCCCTCGAGGAGCTCGGTGACCGCGTAGGCGATCCCGCCGTCGCGCCCGACGTCGAAGAGGGCGAGGATCCCGGGGTGGGAGAGGGCCGCGAGCGACCTCGCCTCGCTCTCGAACCGCCGGAGGGCCTTCGGGTCGCCCGCGAGGTGGTCCGGGAGGACCTTGATCGCGACGTCCCGCCCGAGCCGGGTGTCCCGGGCCCGCCAGACCTCGCCCATCCCCCCCGCCCCGAGGGGCGAGAGGACCGCGTACGGGCCGAGGCGGACGCCCGGGGCGAGCGGCACCGGCTTCCTCCCGACGGGGAGCTGGCTGTCTGTCGGGATTCTAGGCGCTTGGCGGCGTCACGTCCCCGTCCGCACCCGGCCCGGGACGCGCGACGTGGTCAGGTCCGGGTCTCGGCCGCGGCGACCGGGTCGTTCGACCAGCCGAGGCGGTCGAAGAGGGCGACGAGGAGGCTGAGGCCGACGGCGACGAAGGTGCCGAGGGCCATACCCTTCAGCTCGACCGCCCCGATCTTCACCGCGGCCCCGCTGACGCCGCTGACGAGGACGACCGACGTCAGGACGAGGTTGCGGGGGCGGGTGTAGTCGACCTTCTTCTCGACGAGCATCCGCACCCCCGCGGCGGCGATGACGCCGAAGAGGAGGATGCAGATGCCGCCCATCACCGGCGTCGGGATGCTCCGGATCGCCGCGGCGAGCTTGCCGACGAAGGAGACGACGATGGCCAGCGCCGCAGCCCCGCCGATCACCCAGACGCTGAAGACACGAGTGATGGCGAGCACCCCGATGTTCTCGCCGTACGTCGTGTTCGGCGTGGCCCCCGCGAAGCCCGAGAGGACGTTCGAGATCCCGTCGCCGAGGAGCGAGCGGTGGAGGCCCGGGTCCTTCACGAAGTCGCGGCCGACGACGTTGCCCGTGACGACGAGGTGCCCCACGTGCTCGGCCAGGACGACGAGGCCCGCCGGCAGGACCATCAGGATCGCCTCGGGGACGAACTTCGGGGCGTAGAGGTGCGGCACCTCGAACCACGGGGCCTGCGCGACGGCCGAGAGGTCGACGAGGCCGAGCGCCAGCGCCCCGCCGTAGCCAGCGAGGACGCCGACCAGGACCGGGATGACCCCCAGGAACCCGCGGAAGAGGACGGAGCCGAGGACGGTCACCGCGAGCGTCAGCATCGAGACCGCCACGGCGGCGCCGCTGCCGGGCTGGCCCGCGCCCTTGCCGGTCAGCCCGGCCATCTCGGTGGCGACGGGGGCGAGCTCCAGGCCGATCACCGCCACGATCGCCCCCATCGCGGCGGGCGGGAAGGCGACGTCGATCCACCGGGTCCCGGCCACCCTCACGACCTGCGAGACCAGGACGAAGAAGAGTCCGAAGGCGATGAAGCCGCCCTGCGCCGCCGCGTACCCGCCGAGACCGGGCTGCGCGAGGACCGCGAAGACGGGGGAGATGAAGGCGAAGCTCGACCCGAGGTAGGCCGGCACCTTCCCCTTGCAGACGGCGAGGTAGACGAGCGTCCCGACGCCGTTCAGGAGGAGCGAGGTCGAGGGGTTGACCTTGAAGAGGAACGGGACGAGGACCGTCGCCCCGAACATCGCGAAGAGGTGCTGGAGCGACAGCGGGAGGGACTGCAGGAGCGGGAGCCGTTCGTCGACGTCGATGACGCGTCGCTCCATGGGGCCTCCTCCTCCGGCCGGGGCGCCGCGGCCGGCCCGGCCGAACTCGCCATTGTAAGGCGGGAGGGCCGCGCGCGTCGCGTTTCCGCGGCCGCGGGAGGAGGACTAGCATTCGATCCGATGCACGCGGGACGCCGCTCCCGAGGGAGCGCCCGGCATCCGTATTTCCTGAGGAACGCCGTCGACCACGCAGCGGTTCTGCAGGCCCCGGCCCGGGGCCTCCCTGCCGCGGGAAGGACTCCCTGATGCGGTCCGATCTCGAGTACGTCGCCCCCGCCACGGTCGAAGAGGCCCTGGCCCTGCAGGCCACGAGCCCCGGCGCCGTCTACCTCCTGGGCGGGACGGACCTCCTGCCGCAGATGCGAGCGGGTCGCAAGGACCCGCCCCGCCTCGTCGACCTGAAGAGGATCCCGGAGCTCCACGAGATCGGTCCGACCGAGGAGGGGGGGCTGGCGATCGGAGCCGCGGTCCCGATGGCCGACGTCGAGACGCACCCGGAGGTCGTCCGGCGCTATCCGCTCCTCGTCGAGTGCGTGAAGACGGTCGGGGCCTGGCCGCTCCGGCAGAGGGCGACGCTCGCCGGGAACGTCTGCAACGCCTCGCCCGCCGCGGATGCCGCCCTGGCGCTGCTGGCCCTCGACGCCACGGTCTGCGTGGCGTCGCCGACGGGGCGCCGGGCCGTGCCGGTCGGGCAGTTCTTCCGGGGGCCGGGGCAGACGGTCCTGCCGCCGGGCGAGATCGTCACGCGCGTCGTCCTTCCCGCCTCGACGGCCGGCTTCTCGGGCTCGTACCTGCGCCTGTCGCGTCGCAAGGGGATGGACCTCGCGACGGTCGGCGTCCTCGTGGGACGGGCGAACGGGACGGCGCCGGCGCGGTACCGGGTCGCGCTCGCCGCCGTCGCCCCGACGCCGCTCCGCGTGAGGGAGGCCGAGGCCATCCTCGAGGAGAAGGGGCTCGCCGCCGCCGCGGAGGCCGCCGCGCTCGCCCGCGAGGCCTGCCGCCCGATCACGGACGTACGGGGAAGCGCCGAGTACCGGCGCGAGATGGTCGCGGTCCTCGTCCGGCGCGGGCTGGAAGGGCTCGCCTGAGGGAGACGCCATGAAGAAGACGATCACGCTCGAGGTCAACGGCGTCTCCGAGACGGTGGAGGTCGACGTCCGGACGACCCTCCTCCGGTTCCTCCGCGACGGGCTCGACCTGACCGGGACCAAGGAAGGGTGCAACGAGGGGGAGTGCGGCTCGTGCATGGTCCTCCTCGACTCCCGCCCCGTGAACAGCTGCCTGGTCCTCGCGGTCGAGGCCGACGGGGCGAAGGTGACGACGGTCGAGGGGCTCTCCTCGGGCGGCGAGCTCCACCCGCTTCAGAAGGCGTTCCTCGCCCACACCGCGATCCAGTGCGGCTTCTGCACGCCCGGGATGATCGTCAGCGCCGCGGCCCTCCTCCGCGAGGTGCCGGACCCGAGCGAGGAGGAGATCCGCGCGGCGCTGGCCGGGAACCTCTGCCGGTGCACCGGCTACCGGCAGATCGTCGACGCGGTGAGGGAGGCCGCCGCGGCGATGCGGGCGCGGGCCGAGGCACCCGCCCCCGCCTGCCGCGAGGAGGTGCCGGCGTGAGCGCCCCCCGCGTCGTCGGCCGGGAGGTCGCGCGCGTCGACGGCGTCGAGAAGGTGACCGGCGCCGCGGCCTACACCGCCGACCTGAAGTTTCCCCGCCTCCTCCACGTCTGCGTCGTCCGCTCGCCCCACCCGCACGCCCGCGTCCTCGACGTGAGGACGGAGAGGGCCGCGAAGGCCCCCGGGGTGCGCGCCGTCGCCTCGGGGCGCGACTTCCCGTTCCACACGGGGATCTACCTGAAGGACCAGACGGTCTTCGCGACCGACCGCGTCCGCTTCGTCGGCGACCCGGTGGCCGCCGTGGCCGCCGAGACCGAGGCGGAGGCCGTGGCCGCCGCCGCGCTCGTCGAGGTCGACTACGAGCCGCTCCCGCCGATCTTCGACGTGGAGGAGGGGTTCGCCCCGGGCGCCCCGCTCGTCCACCCCGAGCTGGGCCGGTACGAGGTCGTCCCGTGGATCCGGCCGAAGGGCGGGACGAACGTCTGCAACCACCTCCGGATCTTGAAGGGCGACTACGCCGCGGCGCTCAGGGGCTCGGCGAAGGTCTTCGAGAACGTCTTCCGCGTCCCGCAGGTGCAGCACGTGCCGCTCGAGCCGCACGTCTCGGTCGCGCGCGTCGACCTTGCCGGGAAGGTCGAGGTCCACACCTCGGCCCAGAGCCCGTTCACGGTGCGGCACCTCCTCTGCGCCTGCTTCTCGCTGCCGCACGGCGACGTCCGGGTCCACGTCCCGTACGTCGGGGGCGGCTTCGGCGGCAAGGCGGGGATCAACCTGGAGCCGATCGCGGTCGCCATGGCGATGAAGGCCCGCGGCCGCTGGGTCCGCGTGATGGTGGACCGGCACGAGGAGTTCTTCGCCACGGTCGTTCGCCAGGGGCTCACCGCCACGCTCGTCACCGGCGTCGACCGGCAGGGGAAGGTGCAGGCCCAGAAGCTCCACTACCTCTGGAACTGCGGGGCCTACGGCGGCTACGGCGTGAACGTCGTCCGCGCGGCCGGCTACACGTGCGGGGGCGCCTACGAGTTCCCGAACGTCGAGGGCGACAGCATCGGCGTCTACACGAACCGCCCGGTCGGCAGCGCCTACCGCGGCTTCGGGATGCAGGAGATCCACTGGGCGCTCGAGCAGCAGATGGACTTCGTCGCGCGCGAGCTCGGGATGGACCCGGTCGAGTTCCGCCTCCTGAACTGCCTCGGCGCGGGGAAGTCGACCGTCACCGGGCAGGTGCTCGACGAGAACGCCGGACGCGTCGACCTCTGCATCGAGAGCGTCGCCGGGAAGATCGGCATGGCGCCGGGCCGCGAGAGGCGGCCCTTCCGGGGCAAGGGGATCGCCTGCGCGGTGAAGGCGCCCGCGATGCCGAACGACGCCTCCTCCTCCGTCGTCCTCAAGTTCGCAGAGGACGCCACGCTCGAGGTCCTCGTCTCGGGGATCGACTACGGCCAGGGTCTGATGACGGTGGCGGCGCAGTTCGCGGCGGAGGCGCTCGCGATCCCGGTCGAGAGCGTCCGCGTGAAGGGGTGCCCCGACACCGACCTCTCGCCGTACGACTGGCAGACGGTCGCCTCGCGGCAGACGTGGGCCACCGGCAACGCGGTCTTCCGCGCGGCCGAGGAGATCCGGCGGAAGCTGTTCGAGGTCTCGGCCGAGGTTCTGTCGGTGCCGGCGTCCGAGCTGACGCTGAAGGACGCGAAGGTCGTCCACGAGGCGAGCGGCCGGTCGATCCCGCTGACGCGCCTCGTCATGGGCTACCAGTTCGAGGACGGGCACGCCATCGGCGGTCCGGTCGCCGCGGCGGCCTCGTACATGCCCGAGGGGCTCCTCTTCCTCGATCCCGTGACGAGCCAGAGCGCCAAGCCGGTCGCCAAGTGGACGTTCGGGGCGCAGGCCGTCGACGTCTCGGTCGACCCGGAGACGGGGCAGGTGACGGTCGAGCGGGTGGCGGCCTGCTACGACGTCGGCCGCGTCGTGAACCCGGGCCTCATCGCCGGGCAGACGTACGGCGGCGTCGTCCAGGGGCTCGGGACCGGCACGATGGAGGAGCTCCTCCTCGACACGAAGTCCGGCCGCGTCGTGAACGCCTCGCTGATGGACTACAAGATCCCGTCCGCCGAGGACGTCCCGGCCGTGATGACGATCGACTTCGTCGAGACGCCGCAGAAGGACGGCCCGATGGGGGCACGCGGCATCGGCGAGCACACGATGATCCCGACGCCGGCCGCCATCGCCAACGCCCTCTACGACGCCTGCGGCATCCGGATCCACGAGCTGCCGATCACGGCGGAGAAGGTCTGGCGGGCCCTGCGAGAGCGCGAGCGGGAGCACGCCGCCTCCGAGGACCCGGTCCCCGCGGCCGGGGTGACCGCGTGAGGGCCGCCGCCATGCTCGCCGACCTCGCCGACGCACCTCCGACCCGGGCGAAGCCCCGCAAGCCGGTGCCCTGCCGCGCGCTCGAGATTCCGCCGGGCCGGGTGGCGGTGGAGGCCCTCGTCCGCGACCTGGCCGCCCTCCCCATCCCGGCCCGGAGCGTCGCCCTCCTGACCGGCAACGCCACCGGCTTCGGCGAGGTCGAGGGCCTCGTGCTCAAGTGGACGCACGCGCGCAGCCGGTCCCTCGTCGCGACTCTCCTCCGGGGCGACGTCCGGGTCGTGGCCTACCGGCCCGACGTCTCGGCGCTGACCGGCCTCGGGCCGGGCCTGACGCCGACGGGCGACGACGTCCTCGTCGGCCTCGCCGCGATGTCGAAGCGGCTCGCTTCGGCGGGCATCCTGGAGGCCCGGGCCGCGACGGCCTACGCGACCTCGCTCGCCGGACTCGTCGCGGCAGAGACCACGCCGGCCGCGCGCGAGCTCCTCGTCGCGGCCTCGAAGGGGCAGTACCCGACGGCGCTCGCCGCCGTCGTCGAGGCGATGGGGAGCGAGAGGCCCGACCGTCCGGCCCTCAAGGAGAAGGCCGGACGGCTCGTGGCGATGGGAGCGCACTCCGGGGCCGACCTCCTCGCCGGGGCTCTCGCCCTCGTCCGCGGCGTGATCGAGCCGCGGGAGAAGGGATGAGCGTCCTCGTCCTCGTCCGCGAGGGCTGCTACCAGGACTCCGCCCGGCTCATGCAGGTGAGCCGGGAGCTCTCGGCGCTCCCCGGCGTCGCCGAGGCCGTCGCGATGATGGGCACCGAGACGAACCGGCGCCTCCTCGCCGGGGCGGGCTTCGACGACCCCGCGCTCGGCCGGGCCACGCCCCTCGACATGGTGGTGGCGCTCCGGGCCGCGGGCGAGGCGGAGCTCGCAGCGGCGCGCGAGGCCCTCGACCGCCTCCTCGCGGGCGCGGGGCCGTCGTCCGCGGGGCCGGCCGCCGAAGCGCGCCCCGGGACCGTGGGAGAGGCCCTCGCGGCCCGCCCGTCGGCCAACCTCGTCTCCGTCGCGGTGCCCGGTCCCTACGCCGCTTTCGTCGCGCACCGGGCGCTGGACGCCTCTCGGAGCGTCTTCCTCTTCTCCGACAACGTCCCGGTCGAGGACGAGGTCGCGCTGAAGCGGCGCGCGGCGGCGCTGGGGCTCCTCGTCATGGGCCCGGACTGCGGGACGGCGATCCTCGCGGGAACGGGGCTGGGCTTCGCCAACCGCGTCGCGCGCGGCCCGGTCGGGATCGTGGGCGCCTCGGGGACCGGGATCCAGGAGCTCTCCTGCCTCCTCGACCGGATGGGAGTCGGCGTCTCGCACGCGATCGGGACCGGCAGCCGCGACCTCTCGGAGGCCGTCGGCGGCCTGATGTCCGAGGCTGGCCTCGCGCTCCTCGCGCGGGACCCCGGGACGCGCTGCGTCGTCCTCGTCGCCAAGCACCCGGCTCCCACTGTCGCGGAGCGGGTCCACCGGGTCCTCGCCGGCCTCGGCAAGCCCGCGGTCGTCCGGTACCTCGGGGAGGCGGCGCGCCCGGAACGGGACGGAGTCGTCTACGCCGCGTCGCTCGACGAGGCCGCGGAGGTGGCGGCGGGACTGTCCGAGGCCGGGCACGGCGCGCCGGAGTCCGTCCGGGCCACGGCCCGCCTCCCGCTCGCGCTCTTCGCCCCGCGCGGCGAGGGACGCCTCGTCGGTCTCTTCGGCGGCGGCTCGCTCGCGGCCGAGGCGCGCTGCGTCCTGTCGGCCCGCGGCGTCGAGACGCTCGTCCCACAGGAGCGGCTCTCGGCCGCGGCCCCGCTCCCGGCCGGGAACCTCGTCGTCGACACGGGGGACGACGCCTACACGGTCGGCCGCCCCCACCCGATGGTCGACCAGACCGTCCGGTGCGAGCTGGTTCGCGCGGCGGGAGCCGACCCGTCCGTCCGCGTCCTCCTCCTCGACCTCGTCCTCGGGGACGGCGCCCACCCGGACCCGGCCCCCGAGCTCGTGGCGGCGGTCGAGGAGGCCCGCGCCGCGCGCAAGGACGCACCGCTCGCGGTCGTCGCCTCGGTCTGCGGCTCGCAGCTGGACCCGCAGGGGACCGCGAGGCAGGAGGAGACCCTCGCGCGGGCCGATGTCCACGTCGAGCCGACCGCCGCCCGCGCGGCCGCTGCCGCCGCGGCCCTCCTCCTCGGCGTCCCGCAGGGGGTGGGCCGGTGAGCGGCACCCTCGCGGCGCTCCTCGCGGGCGGGCCCGACGTCGTCCACCTCGGCCTCGACGCCGTGGCCCTGGCGCCCCGCGCGGCCGGCACCCCCGTCACGACCGTCGACTTCAAGCCGCCCGCGGGCGGCGACCCGCGCCGGATCGCGCTCCTGTCCGAGCTCCTCTCCGGTCCCGCGGCGCGAGAGATCGACGCGGCGAACGCCCGGGCCCTCGCCCGCCTCCTCGCGAGCCGCCCGCACCTCGTCGGGATCGGCACCGCGCGCGACACGGTCCCCGGGATGGCCGACGACCTCTTCCTCCATGCCGGGCCCCCCGTCACGTGGGAGAGGATGTGCGGCCCGCTCCGCGGCGCCGTCCTCGGGGGGCTCGTCTACGAGGGGCGGGCGAAGGACCCCGCCGAGGCCGAGCGCCTCGCCGCGTCGGGAGCCGTCCGGTTCGACCCGTGCCACCACCACGACACGGTCGGGCCGATGGCGGGCCTCGTCACGCCGTCGATGCCGGTCTTCGTCGTCGAGGACCGGGGCGGCGAGCGGGCCGGCACCCGGACCTACTGCACGCTCAACGAGGGGCTCGGGAAGGTCCTCCGGTACGGGGCGTTCGCCCCGGAGGTCATGGAGCGCCTCCGGTTCATTCGCGACGAGCTGGCGCCGGTCCTCGCCGCGGCGCTCGCCCTCCGGGGGCCGGTCGACCTCCGGACCCTCATGGCCCAGGCGCTCCAGATGGGCGACGAGGGGCACAACCGGAACCGGGCCGCCACGTCGCTCCTCTTCCGCGAGCTGGCGCCCGCCCTCGTCCGGGCGACGGAGGACCGCGAGAAGGCCGCCCGTGCCCTGTCGTTCGTCAACGGCAACGACCACTTCTTCCTCAACCTCTCGATGCCGATGGCCAAGTGCCTGCTGAAGGCGGCGGAGGGGGAGCCCTTCTCCTCGCTCGTCAGCGTGATGGCCCGGAACGGGACCGATTTCGGCATCCAGCTCGCGTCGATGCCGGGGCGCTGGTTCACCGGCCCCGCGCAGATGGTCCGCGGCCTCTACTTCCCCGGCTTCTCGGCCGAGGACGCCAACCCCGACATCGGGGACAGCGCCATCACCGAGACGGCCGGCATCGGCGGCTTCGCGATGGCCGCGGCACCGGCCATCGTCCAGTTCGTCGGCGGGACGGCCGAGGACGCGCTGGCCGCCACGCGCGCCATGCGCCGGATCACCGTCGGGTCGAACGCCGGCTTCGCGATTCCCGCCCTCGGCTTCGCCGGGACGCCGACGGGGATCGACGTCCGGCTCGTCGAGGAGGCGGACCTCCTCCCGCAGATCAACACCGGAATCGCCCACCGGGAGCCCGGCGTCGGGCAGGTGGGCGCCGGCCTCGTCAACCCGCCGTGGGAGGCCTTCCACGAGGCGCTCGCGGCCCTGGCCGAGCACGTCCGCGCGCTCGCCCCCGCACCCCGCTGAAGACGGAGGAGACGTCCATGCTTCCGATCGAGCTCTCGATCCCCCTCGGCATCGGCACCCCGGCCTGGCCCACGTACGAGCCGCTCCAGATGAAGTACTTCAAGCGGCTCGCCCCGAACGGGGCCAACGGGCAGCTCCTGACGCACAGCAACCACCTCGGGACGCACCTGGACGGCGAGATCCACTTCTACTCGCCGGGGAAGGACATGGCGGCCCTTCAGCTCGACTTCCTGATGCACGAGGGGGCGATCGTCGACCTCTCGGACGCCGTCGGCGACTACGACGTCTACACGTCGAAGATGGTCGAGGAGCGCGTGGAGGTGAAGGAGGGCGACATCCTGATCATCCACACCGGCTACCACCACTACGGGTGGGACCAGCCGACGTCGGACGAGATCCGGTACATGGTCAAGCACCCCGGGCCGGACCGGGAGTTCGCCGAGTGGTGCCGGAAGAAGAAGCTCCGCTGGATCGGCGTCGACTGCGGGAGCGCCGACCACCCGATGAACACGATCATCCGGACCTGGATGCCGCGGCAGGCCAAGGAGGCCGACGCCCACTTCCGCGCGAAGTACGGCAAGCCGCTCGAGGAGTTCTACGACGACGGCAAGTACCAGCTGATGCACCTCGAGCTGTTCAACCACGGGATCATCCACGCCGAGTGCCTGGGCGGCGACATCGACCTCCTCCTGAACCAGCGCGCCGTCATCGGCGCCTTCCCGTGGCGCCTCGTCGACGGCGAGTCGTGCATCTGCCGGATCCTGGCCTTCGTCGACGAGGCGCGGCACGCGGCGCTCATGGCGAAGAAGGAGAAGGCCGCCCGGACGAAGTGGAACGACGTCGCCGGCGCCCCGAACGGCTGGCTCCACGAGGAGGCGCGGAAGAAGGGCTGAGGCCGCGGCCGTGGCACGGGACCTCGCCCTCCTCCCGGCCTCCCGGCTCGTCGCCGCCCTCGAGAAGGGGGAGGTGGGGAGCGAGGAGCTGCTCCGGCACTTCCTCTCGCGCGTCGAGCGGCTCTCGCCGGCGTTCAACGCCGTCGTGACGCTCGACGCCGAGCGAGCGCTCGCCGAGGCTCGCCGGTGCGACGAGGAGCGCGCGCGGGGAGAGCGGCGGGGCCCCCTCCACGGCCTCCCCGTCACGGTGAAGGACTCGTTCGAGACGGAGGGGCTGAGGACGACCTCCGGCGGGGCGCCGGGCCTCGAGGCCCACGTCCCCTCGCGGGACGCCACAGCGGTGGCGCGCCTGAAAGCCGCGGGCGCCGTCGTCTTCGGCAAGACGAACCTCTCGACCCTCGCGATGGACATCCAGACCTACAACGCCGCCTTCGGGACGACGGGGAACCCGTGGGACCCGTCGCGCACCGCGGGCGGCTCGTCGGGCGGCTCGGCGGTGGCGACGAGCCTGGGCCTCTCGGGCCTCGAGCTCGGGAGCGACCTCGGCGGCTCCATCCGGATCCCGGCGGCCTTCTGCGGCGTCTTCGGCCACCGGCCGAGCTACGGCATCGTCCCGACCCGCGGGCACGTCCCGGGCCCGCCCGGCTCGCTCGCGGCCCCCGACCTCGAGACGGCCGGGCCGATCGCGCGCTCGGCCGAGGACCTCACGCTCGCGCTCGCGGTCCTCGCCGGCCCGGACGAGACGGAGGGCGTGGCCTGGGAGCTCCGCCTCCCGCCCCCGCGCCGGGCCTCCCTCGGCGAGTACCGCCTCGCGGCGTGGCTCGACGACCCGGCGGCGCCGGTGGACGCCTCGCTCCGCGAGCGCCTCGGCGCCGTGGTGGACGAGCTGCGGGCCGCGGGCGCCGACGTCGACGAGGAGGCCCGCCCCGCCTTCGCGCTCGCCGACAACGCCCGCCTCTTCATGCGCGTCCTCTACGGCAGCATGTCGAAGGACCTCCCCGACGCGCAGTTCCGGAAGTTCCAGGAGCGGGCGGCGGCGCTCTCTCCCGGCGACGACTCGTTCCGGGCGCGGCTCCTGCGCGAGAACGTCCAGACCCACCGCGACTTCGACCTCGCGCGCGAGGCGCGGGAGCGGCAGAGGTCGCTCTGGGGGGACTTCTTCTCCCGCTACGACGCCCTCCTCTGCCCGGTCTTTCCGACGCCCGCCTTCCCGCACGACCAGAGCCCGAACTACGCCTCGCGGACGCTCGCGGTGAACGGCGTCCCGCAGCCCTACCTCTCGACGCTCCTCGGCTGGCCCGCCCTCGCGGGCCTCTCGTCGCTCCCGGGCACCGCCGCGCCCGTCGGCTTCACGAAGGAAGGCCTCCCCGCCGGCCTCCAGGTCGTCGGCCCCTACCTCGAGGACCGCACCGCGATCCACGTCGCCCGCCTCGTCGCCGACGTCGCCGGCGGCTACGTCCCCCCGCCGACCGCCTGACCCCAGAACGTATAACGGAGCTCTGACCCCTCTCGGGGACTCCCTCGAGCAGGTCGAGCAGGGGGTCAGAGCTCCGTTATACGTTCTGTGCGAAGTGTGCCGCGGGAGGCAGCCGGCGTGGGCGTCCCGGGCCCGGGGCGGCGGGAGGGCGAGGAGGGCGAGGCGATCGTAGACTCGAGTCCCTGGAGGCTCGATGCGACGCACGCTGCCCGCCCTCTTCGCCCTGACGGCCCTCGCCGGAGAGCTCCTCGCAGCCCCCCCCCGACCGTTCTCCATCCCGACGCCGCGGACGTACTCGGGGGTCCTGCCCTGCGCGGACTGCGAGGGGATCCGCACGACGCTCGACCTCTTCCCCGAGGGCTGGTTCGTCTCGAAGGCCGAGTCCCTCGGGAAGGGGGGCTCGTCGGTCGACGTGGGCCGCTGGAAGTCCGTGGAGAGCGGCAGCCTCGTCCTCCGTGGCGGCGGAGCCGACCCGGTCCTCTACTGGCCCGCCGCCAACGGGACGCTCCGGCGGCTGGACAGGAGCGGAAAGGAGATCCGCACGGAGGCGAACCTCGAGCTGAAGCCCGAGGCGGACTTCCGTCTCGTCGAGGACCCGTTCGCCTTCTCCGGGCTCTTCCGGGCGCAGGGCGATTCCGCCCGCCTGAAGCTCTGCCTGAGCGGGCAGGAGCTGCCGGTGCAGAGGTCGGGTGCGTTCGCCGCGCTCCAGGAGGAGTACGCCGCCCGGCGCAGCAACCCCGACGCGCCGGTCCTCGCTCGCGGGACGGCGCGGCTGGTGAGGCTCCCGGGGACGGACGCGAAGAGGGTCCTCCTCGCCACCGTCGTGGAGAAGGTCGACCAGGTCTCCCCGGAAGGTCTCTGTCCGCCCCTGCCCGGGGGCGACGAGGCGAGCTCGGACGGTCGGTCGGCCGAGAACCGGACGTGGAAGGTCGTGACGCTCTCCGGCCAGGCCGTCGAGGGAGCCGACTCGCGCCGCTCGGCGCACCTGGAGCTGGACCGGGGCCGGAGGGAGGTCCGGGGCCACACCGGGTGCAACCGGCTGCGCGGGCGGTACGAGCTGGACGGGGACGAGATCCAGTTCTCGAGCGTCTCGACGACGCGCAAGGCGTGCCCGGAAGCCGGAGACCTCGAGCAGCGCTTCCTCAAGGCGCTCGAAGGGGTGACCCGCCTGCAGGTCTCGGGCGACCGGTTGACCCTCTACGCGGGGAAGCAGGCCGTGGTCGAGCTGCGGGAGGCGGAGCTCGACTGAAGCCGAGCTCTCCTCTCGCTGCCGGCCCGCCGCCGGCTCACGGTCTCTCCGCGCCGGGGGCGGCCGGAGAGCCCGCCCACGAGAGCTCGGAGAGGACGACCTGCCCGTTCAGGCGCGGGACGAAGCGGACTCGCTCGTCGACGCCGTACGTCCGCTTCCGGAGGTAGAGCGGGATCAGGGGCAGCTCCTCCAGGCAGAGCCGCATGGCGTCGTGAAGCGCCTCGGCCCGGTGGGTCGGCTCCATCGTCCGCCCGGCCCGCTCGATCGCCTCGTCCAGAGCCGCGTTCGAGTAGCCGCCGAAGTTCGAGCTCCCGAGCGTGGAGCCGGAGCGCGTGTGGAGCACCGCGTCGAGGAGGTCGGAGGCGTCGCCGAAACAGGCCCAGCCCACGGAGAAGAACGGGCTCTCGCCCCGGTCGAGGCGGGACGAGAGGACCGGCCAGTCGAGGCCGACGATCTCGAGCCGGATCCCGACGCGACCCAGCTGCTCCGCAAGCTCGGCACCGACTCTTGCCGCGACGGTCTTCGGCATCTCGAGAGTCAGCGCGAGGCCCTCGGGGTAGCCGGCCTCCCGCAGGAGCCGCCTCGCGAGGTCGAGCCGGGGTCGGCCGGGGTCGAATCCGGGCAGGAAGCCGAAGACCGAGGCCGGCACCAGCTGGTCGCTCGGGGTCCCCTCGACGCCCGAGTCCCGGATCAGCTCGCGCGGGTCGATCGCCAGGAAGATCGCCCTTCGGACCTCGCGGGAGAGCAGGGGGCCGGGGTTCCGGAAGTCGACGCCGAGGAAGACGACGACGAGCCCCGCCTCGCTCAGGAACCTCACGTGCCGTGCGTCGACGGAGGCGTCGAGGTCCCTGGCCGTCACGTCGCGGGCGAGCTGGATCTCCCGACTCGCCAGGGCCCGGGCCCGCTGCGCGGGGTCCGGCAGAGTCCGGAAGACGGCCTTGCGGAGGGAGGGCCGGCCTCCCCACCACGCGTCGTTCGCCGCGACCTCCAGGCGCTCTCCCTTGCGGTACTCGACGACGCGATAGGCCCCCGTCCCCACCGCGTCCCGGAGCACATCGGGCGTACCGTCCGGCACGATTCCCACCACGGCGAGCT
Organism: Acidobacteriota bacterium; assembly: GCA_008363385.1. Taxonomy (GTDB): domain Bacteria; phylum Acidobacteriota; class Thermoanaerobaculia; order UBA5066; family UBA5066; genus RHKY01. The sequence goes on from RHKY01000020.1 coordinate 40,531, forward strand.
TGTTCAGGAGGATCGGCTCGGGCGTGGCCGTGTGGATCTCGAAGGTCCTCGCGTCCACGACCTCGACAGTGCTCTCGGGCGGCAGGTAGTGAGCCACTTTCGTCCGCCGGGCCCGTTCCAGGCTGTACGCGACGTCCGCGGCCGTCACGGGGCGCCCGTCGTGAAAGGTAGCGCCCGCCCGGAGATGGAACTGCCAGACGAGGTCGCTCGGGTTCTGCCAGCTGTCCGCCAGCGCCGGCACGATCCGCATCGTCCGGTCGAACGTGACGAGCGGGTCGTAGACGTTGCTCAGGACCGAGTGCGTGACGCTGTCGTCGTGCGAGTGCGGGTCGAGCGTCAGGACGTCCTGGTCCATCGCGAGGTACAAGGTCTCGGACGAGGGATCGCTGCGCCGGCAGCCGGCGACGAGGAGGGCCAGGGCGACCGTGGCGAGACGGGTCCGCACGGGGGAATGGTAGGTCACGCCGGCCTCACCGGAGCCCCTCGACGAGGTGGATCTCGGAGAGGAACTGCGGGACGTTGTAGGCGCACGCCCGTCCGTCCGGGGTGATCCGCGGGAAGACGCCCGTCACGCTGGCGAGGTCCGAAGGCGCCACGTCGCGCACCGGCTCCCGCGCGCCGGTCACCGTGTCGACCCGGTAGAGCCTCGCGGGGATCTCGCCGCCCCGGTGGACGAAGACCGTTCGCTCCTCCGGGCCCCAGCCCGCGATCCACTCACCCTCGAGGAGGCCCTTCACCTCCCGCGGCTCCCCGCCGGTGGCCGGGTCCAGCCACGTCCGGCCGCCCGTCGACCGGACGAAGTACCTGCCGTCCGGCGTCGCCGGGCTCGGGCTCCCTTCGGGGGTCACGGCCCTGGGCTTCGTCCCCGAGAGGTCGGTCAGCCAGGTCCTCGCCCCCCGAGAGGGTTCGTTGCCGACGAGCCAGACCGTCCGGCCGTCGGCGAGGAGACCCGCCGAGTTCAGGGTGATCCCCTGGACGGGGATGGTCCGGGCCTGTCCCGCGCCGACGGGCTGGAGGACGATGGCCTGCGGGCTCGGCTGGGCTGCCACGACGAGGCTCTCGTCCGGGGAGAACCCGAACGCGCAGACGGGGCCGAGCTTCGTCGGCGGCGCGCCGCTCGTCTCGCGGATGTAGCTGAGGCAAGGGACCGCTTCGCTCCCCCCCCGACTCCAGGACGATCGCGAGCTTCCCGTCGCGCGAGAGCGCCACCGTTTCGGAGTAGTCCAGGCAGGAGAGGTCCCTCTCGGGCGAGCCGGCCTCGCCCCTGAAGAAGGCCCGGTTCCGGACGTCGAGGCGGTCCACGAGGACACGCCCGTCCCTGCCGACATCGAGGATCCTCAGGGGACCGGTCTCGCCGAGGAGCGGGCGCTCGCGGCCGGACAGAGTCACGGCCCGGAGCTTCAGGATCAGGCCCCAGTCGGCCGCCGTGAACCAGACCTCGCTCCCGTCCGGCGAGAGGGCCAGGCCCTGCAGGCTGGTGTACCTCGTCGTCAGCGTCCGCTTCTTCCCGGCCCGGTCCACGACCGCCACCGAGCCGGGGTCTCCCATCCAGTAGCTGTGGTCGAGGAACGCGACGAAGCTGCCGTCCGTCGAGATCCTAGGGCTCGAGATGTTCCCGGCGGTCCGGTAGAGGACGCGGCCGGGAGGGAGCTCCAGCTGCCTCGACGGCCCCTCCTCCCGCACCAGGACCATCTCCCGGCCGTCGGCGCTCCAGTCCGCGTAGCTGACGCGATGGCCCAGCTTCCGGGGAGTCCCGCCGCCGAACGGCGCGAGGGCCAGCGTCCCCGGCGGCAGGAGCACGCTCCCCTTGGGCCCGCGTTCGACGCAGAGGGCGAGCTCGCTCGACGGCGAGATCGCCATGAGGTCGGCGTTCGGGTACCCGATGGCGAGCGACTCCGGTCCGTCCAGCCGGACGCTGAAGACCTCGCTCGGTCGGCCGTCCCAGGCCGCGCTGTAGACGACGGTGTGGCCGTCCGGGGCAAATCGGGCTTCCGCGACCGTGCCGCGACGGAACGTGAGGCGCTGGAACCGCCGCTCGGGAGGTCCGGGCTTCAGCCACCCGAGGTAGCTGCCGGCGAGGAAGAACGCCGCGCCGACCGCGACGGCCGCGATGAAGAGCCACGCGACGCGGAGCGTCCTTCCGGGCGAGGCTCCGGCTCCGGCGACGGCGATGCCCGCCGAGGACGTCGTCTCCGCGAGATGCTCCCGGCAATCGAGCAGCAGCTGCGCGAGGTCGTGCGTCGAGTGGTACCGCTCGGCCGGCTCCTTGGCTAGGCACCTTCGCACGACCCAGCGCACCGGTGGGGGGACGAAGGGCGACTTCCGCTCGAGCGGCTCGGGCTCCTCCCGGATGGTCGCGGCCATGGTCTCGGCCGCGGACGCACCCCGGAACGGCCGCGTCCCCGCCAGCATCTCGTAGAGGACCACGCCGAGCGAGAACTGGTCGGAGCGGAAGTCGACCGGCAGGCCGCGGGCCTGCTCGGGCGACATGTACGCGGCCGTGCCGACGACCGCGCCGGCTTCCGTGAGGGCCGGCTCGGTGGGGGAGCGCGTGTCCTCCCCCGGCAGGGACGCCGGGGTATGGCGCGCCAGGCCGAAGTCGAGGAGCTTGGCGTGGCCCTCCTTCGTCAGGAAGACGTTCTCGGGCTTCAGGTCCCGGTGGACGATCCCCTTCTCGTGCGTGGCCGCGAGGGCGGAGGCGACCTGCGCGGCGATCTCGAGGGCGCGCCGGACCGGGACGTGGCCACGGGTGACGAGCGGGCCGAGGGTCTCGCCCTCCAGGAGCTCGGTCACGGCGTTCCTCACGCCGCCCGACTCGCCGACGTCGTGCAGGGCGAGGATGTTGGGGTGGGAGATGGCGGCGACGGCCCTGGCCTCGCTCTGGAAACGGGCGAGGGCCTTTGGGTCGCCCGAGAGGTGGTCGGTGAGGACCTTGACGGCGACGTCGCGCCCGAGCCGCGTGTCGCGGGCCCGGTAGACCTGGCCCATCCCTCCCGCGCCCAGCGGCGAGAGGACCTCGTAGGGGCCGAGGCGGGTCCCCGGAGCCAGTGGCACGCGACGCCTCCCGGAGGAGTGCCGTGGGAGTCTGGTGGGATTCTACGCGTCTGCGGCGAGGCCGGCGATGCCCGGGGCGGAGCGAGCAGAACGTAGAATGGAGCTCTGACCCCCCTTTTCTGACCCCCCTTTTCTGTTCCTTCATTCCTTCGAGCTTCTTGTCGTTGCCGGGCGGGGGCGCGCCCGTCAGCGGATCCGGATGTCGCGGAGGTTCGACCAGGTCGGCTCGGAGTACCAGATCTCGACGAACTCCCGGATCGACTCGGGCTCCCGCTTCCGCATCTCCTCCGCGACGGGCCTCCGGAGGAGAGCCTTGGCGTTCGCGAAGGCGGCGGGGACCTTCGCACCGAGCTCCGCGGCCACCTCCCGGGCCCGCGCGACGACGGCGTCCTCGGGCGCCACCTCCTCGACGAGCCCCAGCGCCCTGGCTTCCTCCGCCGCGAGCATGGCCGCCGAGTAGAGGACCTTCGTCGCGTTCGCGGAGCCGACGAGGAAGCGGAGCATCTCCGTGCTGCCGGCCAGGACGGACGAGCCGAAGCCGATCTCGTTGAGCGAGATCTTCGCGTTCCCCGAGCTCATGACCCGGGCGTCGGCCGTGAGGGCCAGCATGCAGCCGCCCGCGACCGCGTGGCCGTTCAGCGCCGCGACGAGGGGCTTCGGGTAGACGAAAAGGTCGGTGTAGAGGCCGGTGAAGGCTTCGAGCCAGGCCGTGAACTCCGCCTTCGAGAAGGAGAGGAACTCCGGGACGTCGAACCCGAAGGAGAAGAAGGGTCCGCGGCCGGTCAGGACGACGGCCCGCATTGAGGCGTCTGCCTGCAGCGCCTCCAGCGCCGCGCGGAGCTGGGAGACCACCTCGCCGTTCAGGGCGTTGACCTTCCCCCGGGCCAGCGTCAGCGTCGCAACTCCGCCGCGGGTCTCCGTCTCCGTGAACCGCATCGGCCCGTCCTCCTGGTCCAAGTATAGGAAGCGTTCGCTCGTCTTCCCGATCCGCGGGCGTGCCAGACTGCGCGGGTGAGCGAACGTCTCGCGGGCCTGCTCCTCTTCCTCCCGGTGCCGCTCGTCCTCTGGCTCTTCACGCGGGCGCCGCTCGGGGTCGCTGCCTCGCTCGGGCTCGGGGTGGTCCTGATGGGGACGCACCGGCTCTACGCGCGGCCGTGGGCGCTGGCGCGGGCGGGACGGCGGTGCCTCTGGTGCGGGAGGGCTGTCTCCGAGGGGCCGGGGCTGACGCTCGCGGAGCCGCCGGGGACGACGGCCTGGAGGGCCTGCGGCGAGGCGCACGCCTCGCTCGCGTCGCGGGTCTTCGCGGCGGCCTGGCGGTGGCGGTGGGGCCTCTGGCTCGGGATCCTCGGCGGGCTCGTCGTCTTCGTGGCCGGGGCGGCGGTCGCGGCCGTCTTTCCGTCCGCGCCGTTCACCTTCGGGGACGCGAGCGCTTTCCTCCGCCTCGCGGTCGCGCTCGCCGTGACGCCGTTCGGGTGGCTGGCCACGCGGGGCCGCCCCGCCGGGAAGGACCCGGTCCGGGTCCCCTTCCCGGTCCACGTCCAGGCCCTGATCGGGACGTACGCCGTCCTCTGGCTCTTCCGGCTCGTCGGGATCGCCTGGTTCGTCACGGGCCTCAGGCAGTTCGTCGCCCGCCCCTGAGACGACGGGGCGGGGGCGCGATCGGCCCCCGCCCCTGGACCCGATCCCGGGGTCAGCGGCCGGTCCTCGGACCCTTCGCCGCGTCCTCCGCCGCCTTCTTCGCGCACTCGTCGCAGCAGACGGTGATCTCCCGGCCGGCCACCTTCACCCGGATCCCGTGGTCCTTGATCTCCCAGTCGCAGACGGGGCACTTCCTGGTCTCCATGGGGGACCTCCTTTCGTCGAGGTGAAGGTGGGGCTCGGCGGCCGCTCAGGCTTCCGGAATCCTGCTCGCCTCGCGGAGCGCCCGCCCGCTCGCGCGCCGCCGAAACTCCGACGGTGCGCAGCCGAACTCCCGGCGGAATGCGTCGGCGAAGTGGCTGTGGCTCGCGAAGCCGAGGTCCGCCGCGATCGAGGCGAGGTCGGTCCCCGGCTCGGCGAGGAGCTCCAGCGAGGCCCGGAGCCTCAGGCGCGTCAGGTAGCGGTGGATCGGGACCCCGGTCCACCGCCGGAACAGGCGCGCGAGGTGGAACGGGGAGACGGCCGCCGCCTCGGCCACCTCGTTCAGCGTGAGCCGCTCGGTCATCCGGCTCGTCAGGAACGCCCTCGCGGCCTCCACGCGTTCGGCGTGGCCCTCCTCGGTGGCCGGCCGCCGCCGCCCCCGGGCGGAGCCGTGGCGCTCGTAAGCCGCCTCGAGCACGTCGGCCACGAGCTGCAGCGCGAGCGCGTCGGCCTCGAGAGGCTCGAGCAAAGCCGGCCTTGCCGCCGTGGCGCCCTCCAGGCGGAGGACGAGCTCGCGGTGCCGCCAGAAGACGGCGTTCTCGCACGGACCCGCGGGAAAGGGGATCCCCGGCTCCGGGAGGTCGGCGGAGGCGGGGTCCAGCTCCCGCAGGAAGGCGGCGAGGGCGTGCGGCGCGACCTCGAAGACGGTGCCGCGGTCCCCGTGGCCGGCCTCGTGGCTGACGCGGTACGTCGCGCCCTTCGGGAAGAAGGCGGCCTCGTTCACGTCGGCGGTCACGCGACGGCGGCCGAAATGCCGGGAGAAGGCGCCGTGCCGCATCAGGACGACCGCGTTCCCGGTGCTCACCTCCTCTTCCCGGGGCCCGCCGGCGGCGGCGCGGCAGGTGTAGTCCCGCACGGCCACCACCGGGCTCTCGTGGAGGGTCCGGTAGGCGATGGGGCCCCCGGGAGGCTGCGGCATCGTTCCCATCCTACGTCGGGCCGCCGAAGAAGTTGCGGTTCCGACGGCACGGGCGGCGGCCGCGGCTTCGTGCGCGCCGGGCTCTCCTCGTCGGGGGCCCCGCGGCGACGAGCCCGGAGCGCCGTTCGCGTGGACCGCTCGAGCGCTCGTACCTCCTCCGTTCCTGACGGACCCTGGAAGCCGCGGATCCGTTAGAGTTCCCGGGGCCGCTGGCCCGCGAGGGAGATACCGACGTGCACGAGCCGCAGATCGCCGCCGACAGCCTGGACCGCTGGGCCCGCCTCCTCGTGACGCACTCGCTCGGGGGCGTCACGCCGGAGGACCGGGTGATGATCAAGGGCGAGCGGATCGCCTGGCCGCTGATGGAGCGCCTGGAACGCGAGGTGATCCTGGCGGGCGGCGTCCCGGACGTCTGCCTCGTCCCGCCGAACAACGAGAGGGGGCGCGTCTGGTCTGCCGCGATGGCGCGGCACGGCACCCCGGCGCAGATGGAGAGCGCCCCGGCCTGGCACCGCGACCGATACGCCTCGATGACGAAGTACGTGGAGGTCCTCGGCGCCGAGGACCCGGCGAGCTACGCCGGCCTCGCGGCCGAGGCCGCCTCCGCCCTCGCCCGCGCCGACCGTCCGTTCTCGGACCTGCGCCTCTCGCGCCGGTGGGTGATCACGCTCTACCCGACGCCCGCCTACGCCGCGATGGAGGGGCTGACGCTCGAGGAGTACGCGGGCTTCGTCGTCGACGCCTCGATCGTCGACCCGACCCCCCTGCTCGAGGCCGAGCGGCGCCTGGCGCCGCTCTTCGAGGCGGGGCGCGAGATGGAGGTCGTCACCTGGCACCCGGACGAGCGCCGCGAGCTGACCCTGAAGATGAGCCTCGCCGAGTCGATCCCGGTGACGAGCTACGGCCTGAGGAACGTCCCGGACGGGGAGGTCTTCACGAGCCCCGACGCGGTTTCGGTCGAGGGGGAGATCTTCCTCGACCTCCCCGTCTGGAACGGCGGCGTCGACGTCTCGGGGATCCACCTCGCGTTCGAGCGGGGTCGGATCGTCTCGTTCTCGGCGAAGGAGGGGCAGGGACAGCTCGCGGCGATCGTCGGGACCGACGAGGGCTCGCGCCGCCTGGGCGAGGTGGCGCTCGGCATGAACCCGGGGCTCACCCGCGCGCTGAAGCACCCGCTCTTCGTCGAGAAGGTGGGCGGGACGCTCCACGTCGCCATCGGCAACAGCTACGAGAACTGCTACCTCCGCGACGCGAAGGCGCCCGAGGCGGGGGCGCGGCTCGAGGAGCTGGCCGCCCGCGGCGTCCTCAACCGCTCGGCGCAGCACGTCGACATCGTGGCGGACTTCCGCGAGGGGGGCTGCGGCCGCCGCGTCTCGATCGACGGGAAGCCCCTCGTCGTCCGCGACCGCGTCTGGGTTCCGGGCTGAGGACGCGGAGCCTCCGGAGACGAGCTGACCAGAAGTGACTATGATGAGACCATGAAGAGCGTCGGCGTCGCCGACCTGAAGAGCCACCTGAGCGAGCACCTCCGCGACGTGCGCCGTGGTGAGGTGGTCACCGTCCTCGACCGCTCGACTCCGGTGGCTCGCCTGGTCCCGATCGTGGAGACCGCCGGGCCGCTGGCGGTCCGGTCCCCCCGGGCAGGGGCGCCGGCGCCGGGGCGTGTCGCGCTGCCGCCCCGCCTGCGCGCGGACGTGGACGCCGTGGCGATCCTGCTGGAGGACCGGCGGGCCGACCGGTGATCGCGTACCTCGACTCCTCGGTCGTCCTCCGCGTGGTGCTCCGGCAGGCGGGAGCGCTCGCGGAGTGGCGCCGGGTCGAGCGCGGCGTCGCGAGCGCGCTCGTGGAGGTCGAGTGCCTCCGGACGCTGGATCGGCTGCGACTGGCCGCGCGCCTGACGGACCGCGAGGTGGCCCGGAGGAGAGAGGCGGTGTACCGGGTCCTGGAGTCTTCCGAGGTCGTGGAGCCGACGCGTCCGGTGCTCGCCCGCGCCTCTTAGCCGCTGCCGACGGCGCTCGGAACGCTCGACGCCGTCCATCTCGCGACGGCCTTGCTCTGGCGGGAGTGGCGCCGGGAGGAGCTCGTGTTCGCCACCCACGACGCCGCGCTCGGCCTGGCGGCGCGTGCGAGCGGACTGACCGTCCTCGGGGTGTCGTAGCCGGCGCTCAGCGCCTCCCCTCGGCCTCGGCGAGGAGCGCGGGGATGCCGCCCAGGTCGACGCGGATCCGGGTCGAGAGGCGGGCGTCGCAGGGTTCTGGAAGGCGATCGGAACAGAACGTAGATCGGAGCTCTGACCCCACCTCTTTCTCTGACCCCACCTCTTTTCGCCGGGACCCGTCGGAACGACGTGGAGGACGTTTCCGGAGTCCCGGGCGAGGGCCAGACCGCCGTCCCGCGACAGCCCGAGGAACTTCCCCGCCCCGAGCCGGATGGGGCTGCTCCCGTCGTACCGGCGGAGGTAGCCGGACGCCCCTTCGCCCCCGCCGAGGGAGGTCTCGTAGTGGAGCGTGGCGGAGCCGTCGGCCGCGATTCCCAGGACGCCCGTCGCGTCGAACCAGGAGACGTTCCGGGCCTCGGTCTCCCCCGGCGGCGTCCCCCAGCTCTCGTTCTTGTACCACCCCGCGCCGAGGAGGACGGCTCCGTCGCGGCGGACGTCCTGGAGCTCGAAGAGAGCGTGGGTCGGCAGGAGCGTGCGCCGCCGGCCCTCGAGGTCGACGGCGTGGAGATCGGACCAGCCCCAGATCTTGCCGGCCCCGAACCAGACCTCCCTGCCCGACGGCGACCACGCCACGCCCCAGACGCCGTCCCAGCCTTCCGATAGGACGCGGACGGGGCCGTCGCGGCTGGCAACGCAGACCGTCGAACCCCAGGTCGCCGACGATCGCCCCGGTCTCGGTGACGGCGGCCTCGGTGGGGGAGCGGGTGTCGCTGCCGCTTCCGATTCCCGGCCCGCGCCGGGCCAGTCCGAAGTCGAGGACCTTCGCGTGGCCGTCCTTCCTCAGGAAGACGTGCTCGGGCTTGACGTCCCTGTGCACGATCCCCTTCTCGTGGGCGGCAGCCAGAGCCGAGGCGACCTGCGCGGCGATCTCCAGGGCGCGCTTCACCGGTAACGCTCCTCGCGTCACGACGCTCCGCAGGGTCTCCCCCTCGAGCAGCTCCGTGACGGCGTACCGGATACCGCCCGTCTCGCCGACGTCGTGCAGCGCGAGGATGTTCGGGTGAGAGAGGGCGGCTACGGCCTTCGCCTCGCTCTCGAAGTGGGCGAGCGCCTTCGCGTCACCCGCGAGATGGTCGGTAAGGACTTTGATCGCGACGTCGCGCCCGAGGCGCGTGTCGCGGGCGCGGTAGACCTCGCCCATCCCTCCCGCGCCGAGCGGGGCGAGCACCTCGTACGGGCCGAGGCGCGTACCGGGGGCCAGGCTCATCTGCCCTCCCGGAGACGGGGATCCGCGAGGAGTCTACCTGCAGCGCCGGGAAAGAGCCGATTCGAGCGCGGCGCGGAGCGTCGGCGGGTCCACCGCCGGGAAACGGTAGAGAAGCGGCTCGATCGCGGCGTGGAGCTCCCGCAGCCGCGCGGCGTCGACGAGCCCGCGCTCGAGCATGGCGCCGACGTCGGCCAGGTCCCGGGAGTGCCCGCGCTCCACCTTCGCCAGCGCCTGTGCGTACAGGTCGTAGTGGCGGACGGTCACCGGACCCTCTCGCCGGATGAACAGGCTCCGCTCGCGCCAGCCCGGCAGCTCGGGAAGGAACTGATCGGGCGAGGCCAGCTCGACGTTGATCTCGAGCCGTTCCTTCAGCGCCGGGAGCGCCCGGAGGAGCTCGTCCCTCTCGGGATCCAGCTTGAGGTCGACGTCGACCGTGCTGCTACGCCAGCCGTGGAGCACGGCGGTGGCGCCGCCGGTGAGGTAGACGGTCGTCTCTCCCCGAGCCGCCTCGCCGAGCGCTCTGAGGAACGTGCCGAGGCGCCCGGCGTCGACGTCACGCCGCACGGGACCTCAGGGCGAGGCTCCGTTCGAAGCTGACGAGCGAGCGGACGAGCGCGTTGTAGCGGCCGTGCGCGGCGTCGGCGCCGTCGCGGGCCAGGAGCCGGTAGAGCCTCTCCTCGGCTCCGGGGATCTCGGGCGGGACCTGGATTCCCAGGAGGCGCAGCCGCGGCGAGCCGACCGAGACGAGGAGGGAGGCGGCCGTCTCCTCGCCTCGCGACAGCTCGGAGAGCCCTCGCGCGACCAGCTCGGCTCCGGGGAGTCCGGTGAGGTCCACCGGGGAATGGTAGCGCCGGAGGCCTCGCTCGGCGTCTCTCTCGGGGCGACGACGCGCGGAGGTTCCGGCCCCGCCGGCGGTCTGGTGGATCCCATCCCTTGCGTACCCGGCGCTGCCGGCCCAGATTGTGGGGAGACTCTGCCTTTCTCTGTCACGACGGGGTGAGCACGACGAACGTCCTCCTCGGGATCCAGGGCAAGGCCATCAACCCCGAGCTGGTCCAGGAGGTGGAGGTCAAGACCGGGGGCTACCAGGCGGAGTACGGAAGGAACACGGGCGGGGTCGTCAACGTCGTCACCCGCCAGGGGGGGAACGAGTTCCACGGCAGCGCGTTCGGCTACTACGACGACGCCGGGATGCGCGCTTCCGAGAAGCTGGAGATGACGCCGGACTTCTCCGGCGAGGGCGACGTGGCGCTTCAGAACACCTTCCCCGAGAACACGCGCTGGGACGCTGGCGCGAGCCTGGGGGGCTACTTCGTCAAGGACGTCCTCTGGTTCTTCGGCGCGTACGACAAGGTGAAGGTCGACCGGACGACCGAGCCCCTCGCGGGGGTCAACACGGGGAAGGAGATCCCTCAGGGGTTCGACACCGACCTCTACTCGGCGAAGCTGACGGGGAGGCTCGGGGCCTCGACGACCCTCGCCGCGACGCTCTTCGCCGACCCGCAGACGAACGACGGCTCGATGGCGGACGTCCCGCTCGGCGTCGACCCCCTCTCCTACGAGGGTGTCCGCGAGCTCGGCGGGCAGGACTGGGCCCTCCGGCTGACGCAGATCCTGGGCAACAACGGGGTGGCGACCGCCCAGTACTACCGGCACGAGGACTCGTACCGGATCCCCGGCGGGGTCGGGTACAGGAGCAACAACGCATCGACCCGGGACGGCGCCGGCGCGTCCCTCTCGCTCTTCCTCGGAAGGCACGAGCTGAAGGCGGGGGGCGACTACCAGTGGGAGGAGACGTCCGGGACGTCGTACATCTCGGGCGGCCAGTCCCTGGGCATCTACCCGTGCCTCGACAAGGCCGGCTACCGGTGCGACCTCTCGAAGGCCCCGGTCGTCGACGCCGCCGGCGGGCGAATGCCCGTGTTCTACCGTCACTACTACTGGGTGAAGAACGCGACGGACCTGACCCCGCTGACGGGGGGAATCCCGTTCGAGTCCCCGAGCCGGTCCTGGTCCGTCTTCCTCCAGGACGAGTGGAAGGTGCTCCCGAACCTCGTCGTGAACGCCGGCCTGAGGTACGACGACCAGAGGGTGTACTGGAGGACCGGGAACCTCGCCATGGACCTGAAGGACCAGTGGTCGCCGCGCGTGGGCGTGGCCTGGGACTTCCTGCCTGCTTCTCCACGGGGGTCCCCGTCCCCGACGCCGAGCGGACGTTCACCGGGCTCGAGGTGACGGCCCGGAAGAGGGTCGGCGCGTCTCTCTGGGCCCAGCTGTCGTACCTCTACTCGAAGCTCGAAGGGAACTACTCGGGCGCGGTCTCCACGAGCTTCTGGCAGACGAACCCGGGGATCAACGCGGACTTCGACTACTACCAGATGAGCGAGGGCGCCTACGGGAGGCTCGAGCTCGACCGCCCGCACCAGGTGCGGCTGGACGGGGCGTACACGTTCCCGTTCGGGCTGACCTTCGCGCTCGGGGCGTACGTCAGGAGCGGCGTCCCGATCACGCTGACGAACGCCCTCAACAGCTACTACGTCTACCACGTCTTTCCCGAGGGGCGCGGGACCTACGGCCGCACCCCGACGGACTGGGAGGCCGACGTGGCCCTCTCGTGGCCGATCCAGGTCGGGCCGGTCACGGTCACGCCGCAGGTCTTCGTCTTCCGCGTCTTCAACCGCCAGACGCCGACGACCATCGGGGCCGACTTCAATCCCTATGCCTCGTTCGTCGACGACCCGTCGAGCCCGTACTATGGGCAGGCCGGGATCACGCACGGCGCCCCCGGCTGCGACGGGTCGACCGTCCCCTGCACCGACAACCCCGACTTCGGGAAGACCTACTTCCGGACCCAGCCCCGGCAGCTGAGGGTGGCCCTCAGGGTCTCGTTCTGAACCGCGGCGCGCCGGGACCCTCGGCGCGGGCGGCCCTCCCGAGGACCTAGCGCGCCCGGTACTCGACGAAGAACTGCTCGGGGAGGAAGTCGTGGGCCTTCGCCGGGACGAGCCCGGCGGCGGCCATCGCCTCGTCGACCTCGGCGCGGGACATGTTCTGCTCGGGGGGCGGGCCCCAGGGCCGCTCCTCGGGCGTCTTCGGGACGTAGTCGACGACGACGACGCGGCCGCCGGGTGCGAGCCCCGCGGCGAGCTTCTTCGCGTAGGCCCCGCGGTCCGGCGCCTTGACGTAGTGGAGCATGTCGACCATCAGGACCGTGTCGACCCCACGCGGCGGCAGCTGCGGGTCGTCCTTCTTCACGAGCTGCGTCTTCACGTTCGAAAGGCCCGCGTCGCGGGCGCGCCCGGCGAGGTGGTCGAGGAGCTCCGGCGCGATGTCGACGGCGAGGACCGATCCCGCGGGGCCGACCGCCTTCGCCACACGCAGGGTGAAGTAGCCCGAGCCCGCCCCCACGTCGGCGACCCGCTCGCCCGCCCGGAAGGCGAGCGCCTCCATCACCTTCCCGGGCATCTGGAAGCCCTCGCGCTCGGGCCGCTCGAGCATCGCGACGTAGGCCTTCACCCACATCGCCCGCAGGAGCGCCTTGAAGCGCTCGTCGCCGCGCAGGAAGGCGAACGCCTCGTCCTTCCGCACGTCGTAGACGTCGACGACCCCGGCGTCGGCGGCGCGCTTCAGCCACTCGTACGCCTCCTTGCCGTGGCCGAGGAGGGCGTGGAGGCGGGCGATCCGGTGGAGGGAGGCGACGTGCCGCTCCTCGATCGGCCCGTTCAGCTCCTCGGCGAGCGCGACGGCCCGCGCCCAGTCCTTCGCGGACATTGCCTGGTCGAGCTGACGTTCGACCTCGACGTCCCGCGACGGGGAGGCGGCTGGGGGCTCGGCCGCGTGGAGGGGGACCGAGAGGACCAGGGCGACGACCAGGAGAGCCGCGCGAGGCGACCGCATAGCAGACCTCCTTGGCACACCCCCTGCCCAGTCCCTGGATACGCACGCGGGCGGCCGGAGTTCGAGGGGGGCGACCCTTGCGTGGAGGCCCGGGCGCACCTATATTTCTGAGACATAGTCTCTATCCGGCCAGAAAGGAGGGGAGTTGACTCCCCTGGACTACGCGCGCAGGTACTGGAAGCTCCAGGTCCCGATGGGGACCGGCCCCGACGCGACGGTGCAGACCGTGAAGATCCACCAGTACCGGCTGGTGAACATGACCGGGGGCGCTTCGCCGTCCCTCACGGCCAAGGACAGGCTCCTCGGGGAGGCGAAGAAGGCGCTCCTGAAGGACAAGACGGTCGAGGTGCAGGTGGTCCTCTCCCGCGACCCCGGGCAGAGGCAGTCGTTCATCTTCACGCAGTGGTCGGACCTGGCCGTGATCCTCCTCCGACCGTTCATCGGGAAGGGGTCGCCCGAGGAGGTCCAGGTGGCCCTCCAGCTCGCGGTCCGCTACGGGTTGACGAGCGAGGCGAACCTGCAGCAGTACGCCGACGACAGCCGGATCGGCCTCGACTGCAACGGCTTCGTCGGCAACTACCTCCGGCAGCGGAACGACGGAAGCCTCAAGTGGTACGGGATGTCGTCGGACACGACCTCCTCGAGCTCGAGGATCCGGGACCTGCTGCAGAAGGAGGGGCGGCAGGTGAAGAAGGTCGACGAGCTGACGCCGGAGGGGATCTACATGATGGGGCTGGTGGACGGCTCCGGCGAGGTCGTGAACACGAGCGTCCCCGCGGGGCACGTGACGATCACGGAGCCGTTCACGCTCGGCAGCTCGTACCTCCCCGGGGTGGCGGCCGCGGCTGCCGCCGTCCCGCCGGTGGTGGGGCCGGCCCGGGCCGGGATCGGCGTGGCGTCGTACCTCCTCAACCACGTCGCGAGGGCCGTCCCCGGCTCGGCGCCGACGCTCCAGGTCGTCGAGTCGACGGGGGCGAAGAACAACGGCCTCGTCAGCTCGACGTACGGGCTGCAGCCCCCCACCGCCAAGGGCGTCTTCACCGTCCAGCGGGGCCTCGGGATGGGCCAGATGAAGGTGAAGATCTTCCGGCTGACCTGAGCGGGCCTACTTCGAGACCGGGAGCGAGGACGGGCGGTCGGCGGGCGCCCTCCCGAAACGGGTGTTCGGCTTCGGCCCCATCTCGAAGAGGAGCTCTCCCCCCGCGGCGAGGTCCTCGTGCCTCACGTACGACTTCTCCCACCGCTTCCCGTTCAGAAGGACTCCCTGCACCCAGGCGTTCCGCTCGGAGAGCTCCGGCGCGCGGATCACGAGGCGCCGGCCGTCCCCGAGGTGGACCACCGCCTCGCGCGAGGCCGGGACGCCGAGGACGTACTCGCCGCTCCCCGGCGCCACGGGGTAGAAGCCGAGGGCGCTGAAGAGGTACCAGGCGCTCATCTGGCCGCAGTCGTCGTTCCCGCCGAGGCCGTCGGGGGCGTCGCGGTACATCCGCCGCCGGATCTCTCGGACGCGCTCCTGAGTCTTCCAGGGCATCCCGGCGAAGGCGTAGAGGTACGGCACGTGGTGGCTCGGCTCGTTTCCGTGCGCGTAGCTCCCGACGAAGCCGGCCCGGTCGAGGTCCTCGGTCCCCGCGATGCGCGCCTCGTCGAGCGGCGTCGTGAAGAGCCGGTCGAGGCGCGCGGCGAACGCCTCGTCCCCCCCGCACCGCTCGACGAGCCAGGCCACGTCGTGCGGGACGTGGAAGAGGTAGTTCCAGGCGTTCCCCTCGATGTAGCCCTGCCCCTCCGTCGCGAGCGGGTCGAACGGCGTCCGGTAGCTCCCGTCCCGCCGCCGCGCCCGGAAGAAGCCGGTCGCGGGGTCCCAGAGGTTGCGGCCCGAGCGGGCGCGCCGGAGGAAGACCCCGGCCTCGGCGTCCTTCCCCAGGCTCCGCGCGAAGTTCGCGATCGTCCAGTCGTCGTAGGCGTACTCCAGCGTCTTCGAGGCGGAGCTCGACTGCGTGTCGTCGGGGACCCAGCCGAGCTCCAGGTACCCGCCGAGCCCGTCGTAGCCCGGGTGCGTCGCGCTCGCCATCACGGCCTCCCACGCCTTCTCGCCGTCGAATCCGCGGATCCCCTTCAGCCACGCGTCGGCGATGACGGGGACGGCGTGGTAACCCGTCATGCACCAGGTCTCGTTGGCGTGGAACGACCAGACGGGGAGGAGCTTCCACGGCGACTCCTCGTAGTGGGCGAGGAGGGACCGGACGAGGTCCGACGTGCGCCGCGGCTGGAGGAGCGTGAAGAGCGGGTGGAGGGCGCGGTAGGTGTCCCAGAGGCTGAAGACGGTGTGGTTCGTGAAGCCCTCGGCGCGGTGGACGGCGCGGTCGGCGCCCCGGTACCGGCCGTCGACGTCCTGGTACTCCACGGGGGAGAGGAAGGCGTGGTAGAGGGCCGTGTAGAAGACGCGCCGCTCGCCCTCGGTCCCGGCGAAGTCGACGCGGGCGAGCTCCTTCTCCCAGCGCTCTTCGGCCTCGGCGCGGACGCGGTCGAAGTCGGAGTGCGGGACCTCGGCCTCCAGGTTGGCGAGCGCCCCCTCCTCGCTCACCGCCGAGAGGGCGAGCCTCACGACGATCGCCTCGCCCTCCCCGGTCTCGAAGTCGAAGTGGACGGCGAGCTTCCGCCCCGTCATCTCTGGAAACCGCTCGCCCACGTCCCACTTCCGCCAGAAGCCGCGGTACGGGACGACCTCGGCGTCGCGCGCCCCCCACGACCGGAACGGCTTCGAGAAGGCCATGGCGAAGTAGAGCTGCCGGTCGCGCGCCCAGCCGCGGGTGTGCCGGTAGCCGGTGACGAGCGCCGGCCCCCTCACCGCCACGCGCGAGAAGGTGACCTTCCCGTCCCAGCCGTAGATCGACCGGGCGAGGTCGAGGACGAGCCGGGACTCCTCGCTCCTCGGGAAGGTGTAGCGGTGGACGCCGACGCGGGTCGTGGCCGTAACCTCCGCCAGGACGCCCGGGTCCGTCAGCCGGACGGAGTAATAGCCGGGCGAGGCGGTCTCGCTCGCGGGGTCGTACCGCGAGCGGTAGCCGCTTCCCGGCTCCTCCGCCCGTCCCGGGTCGAGGCGGAGAGGGCCGACCGTCGGCATCACGAGGAAGTCGCCGAGGTCCGAGTGCCCCGTGCCGTGGAAGTGGGTGTGGCTGAAGCCGACGATCGTCGGGTCGCCGTGCTGGTAGCCCGCGCAGTACCGGTAGACGCCCCTGTCGTACGTCTTGCCGTCGAGCGTGTACTCGGCCGTGCTCGTGTCGGGCGAGAGCTGCACCGTGCCGAACGGGACCGTCGCGCCGGGGTAGGTGTGCCCCATCCCCATCGTCCCGACGAAGGGGTCGACGAGGGCGACGCGGCGCCCGGGCGAGGCCGCCCCCGCGAGGCTCCGGCCCGAGGGGAGCGCGACGGCGGCGACGGCGGCGGCGAGGGCGAGGAGGGCCGAGGAGGACGCGGCGGCGCGCATGGCGTCAGTCTCCGCCCGGCGCGGATCCCGTCAACCCCGTGGCAAACTCCCGCGATTCGCTCTTCGTGGAGGTGACCGTGGCCCGTCCGACCGTGCTCCTCGCGGCTCTGCTCGTCGTGGCCCGTCCCGCCCGTCCCGCGGAGCCGGCGGGGGACGAGCCCCCGGCGCTCGAGTACCGCCTCGCCCGGGCGGCGACCGCGGCGGCCGACGGGGCGCTGCGGCTCCACGAGACGGCGGAGGCGCGGCGCTGGCTCACGGAGGTCCCCCCGGCCGAGCGGGGCTGGGAGTGGCGGTACCTTTCCGCGCTCTCGGACCGGAGCGTCGGGGTGGCGGCGGCGCACGAGGGGCGTGTCCTCGGCGTCGCCGTCTCCGCGGACGGATCACGGGTGGCGACGGCCGGCTCGGACGGGAAAGCCCGGCTCTGGGACGCGCGGACGCTCGCCCCGGTGGCCACGCTCTCGGGGCACGCGGGCGCCGTCTGGAACGCCGTCTTCTCGCCCGACGGCGGCCGGCTCGCCACCGCCTCCTCCGACGGCACGGTCCGGGTCTGGGACGCCTCGAACGGCGCCCCGGCCCGCACGCTCGAAGGGGTCGGGAAGGGGATCGCCGCGGTCGCCTTCCGCCCCGACGGCAAGGAGCTCGTCTCCGTCTCCTGGGACCGGACACCCGAGCGCGGCGTGCGAGGGGTCGTGAAGGTCTGGGAACCCTCCTCCGGCGAGCTGCTCCGCACTCTCGAGCACGGGGTCAAGCCGATCGTCTGCGCCGCCTACAGCCCGGACGGCTCGCGGCTGGCGGCGGGGACGTGGGACTTCGACGTGGCGGTCTTCGAGACCGCGACGTGGGCGAAGGAGGCCTCGCTCACTCCCCCGAAAGACGAGGCTTACAAGGCCGTGCAGGCGCTCGCCTTCTCCCCCGAGGGGCGGCGGCTCGCCGTCGGGGCCAAGGACGGGACCGTGCGCCTCTGGGACCTCCCGGGCTCCAGGCTGGCCGCGACGCTGACCGGGCAGGCGGAAGGCCGGGCGCAGTGGGTGAACGGGGTGACGTGGGTGAAGGACGGAGCCGGGCTCGCCTCCGTGTCGAGCGACGGGACCGTCCGGCTGTGGGACGCCGCCTCGGGAAGGCAGGAAGCCGTCCTGCACGGCCACGCCGGGCCGGTCCTCTCGGTCGCCTCCTCCCGCGACGGGAGGCGGGTCTTCACCGGAGGGGGGGACGGGACGCTCCGGGCGTGGGCGCCCGAGGCCGAGGCACGGGGCCTCCTCCGGGAGCGGGCCAGCGGGTACGACGTGACGTTCTCCCCCGACGGACGTCGCGTCGCCTCGACCGGCTGGGAGGGCTGGGTGACGGTCTGGGACGCCGTCACCGGCGAGAGGCTCCTCTCGTGGACGGGGCACGGCGAGTCGGGCGTCCGGGCCTCCTTCAGCCCCGACGGGAGGTGGCTCGCCACGACCGGCAACGACGGGAAGGTGACGCTGTGGGACGCGGCGACGGGAACGAAGGCCCGGGACCTCGAGGCGTTGCCCGCCGGCCGGAGCACCGGGATCGCGTTCACTCCCGACTCGCGCTGGCTCGCCTCGCCGGCGGGGAAGGGGATCGTGAAGGTCTGGGACGTCCCGGCCGGGACGCTCCGGGCAACGCTCGCCGACGGCGAGCGCGTGACGTCGCACGTCGCGTTCAGCCCGGACGGCACGACCCTGGCGGCGGCGGGAGCCGACGGCGTCGCCGTCCTCTGGGACTGGAAGAGGCAGCTCGTCGCCGGGCGGCTGGAGCATCCCGGCGGCACGCTCCAGGTCGCGTTCGACCCGACGGGGAGGCTGCTCGCCACGGGGTCGGCAGGGCGGACGATCGTCGTCTGGGACGTCGCGACCCGCAGGCGGCTCCGGGAGCTCCGCGGGCACACCGAGGCGGTCCACGCGCTGGCGTTCTCGCCGGACGGCTCACGCCTGGCCAGCGCCGGCGGGGACGACTCCCTGAGGATCTGGGACCCGGCGGCGGGCGAGCTCGTCCTGACGGTCCCGGCCGCGGCGACGGTCTACGCGACCGCCTTCAGCCCCGACGGCACGCGCCTGGCGATGGTCCCCCTGGACGGGACCGTCCGCCTGCTCGACGCGGTGCCGCCTTCGGCCCGCCTGGCCCGACCCCCCGGGGATGATGTACCGTCCGCCGAAACGACGCGAAGGTCGCGAGAGGAGAAGAGATGAGGTCCATCAGGATGGGACGGCGTGTCCTCGGGATCGGTGCGGCCGCCCTGGCGCTCGTCATCGCGACGGGCGCTGCCCTCGCCCAGGAGAAGGCCGCCCCGGCGGCCGGGGAGAAGAAGATGCAGATCGAGAAGACGGACACCCTCGCGTCGGTCCTCGAGAGGCTCGAGGGGAAGGCCGTGCGGCTGCGCCTGGCCGGCAGCGGCGAGGAGCTCTCCGGGAAGCTGACGGTCGTCGGGAAGGACGTCGTCCAGCTCTCGGAGCTGTCCGGCCGCGAGTTCTTCGACGCGGTCGTCCGCGTCGACCAGATCGCGGCGGTCGTCGTCCAGACCCGCAGCCGCTGAGGTCCGCGGGGTCGTGGCGGGGCGGGCCCGGCGCGCGACGACGGGCGGACCCGGTCGGGCCCCTTCGCCCTCCGGGCGCGAGGGGACCGGCCGGCTCGGCGCCGAGGGAGCCTTGCCAGAGAGCGGGCCGGTCGGCCACGTCCTCGATGCCGCTCCGGCGCGGCCTGGAGGGTTGTAGCAGCATGACGCGGCCCGGCGCCTCACCCCGTCCCGCGGTGGCGGGGAACCGGGCCCTCGGAGCGGGCCGCACCCTTCTCGCCGGGCTCCTCCTCGTCGTGCTCGCGGAGGCGGCCCTCTTCGCGGGCGCGATCTTCGGAGGGGAGACGTTCCGCGAGCGCGACCTCGCTTTCCTTCATCGCCCCGCCAAGTCGCTCGTCGCCCCGCTCTGGAGGGCGTCCGCGGGCCTCCCCCTCTGGAACCCCTTCTACGCGTCCGGCCAGCCCTACGCGGCGAACCCGGCGCATGCAACCTTCCACCCGCTCACCCTCCTCTTCCTCGGCCTCCCGTTCGAGGCGGCCTTCCGCGCGCAGGTGCTCGTCCCCCCGCTCGTGGGAGGGCTGTCGGCATTCGCCCTCGCCCGCGCCCTCGGGAGGAGCCGTGCGGCGTCGGTCCTCGGCGCGGTCGGGTGGGGCTTCGGCGGGTACCTCGTCTCGTGCACGAACCTCCTCCCGATCCTCTTCGCGGCCTCGGTGGCTCCGGCGGTCCTCGCGTTCGCGGTTCGCTGCGCGCGCGAAGGCCGGTCCCGGGACGTGGTGGGTCTTTCGGTCAGCGTGGCCCTCGTCGCGGCGGCCGGGGAGCCGAGCACGCTCCTGATGCTCCCGCTCCTCGTCGCCGCCGCGCTGGCGGCGGGGCCGCGGCGGGCGTCGCCGCTCCGCTCCGCGCTGGCCTCCCCGCGCGCGCTCCTCCTGGGTGCCGCGCTCGGGGCGGGCCTTTCGGCCGCGAGCCTCCTTCCGGGCTTCCACCACGCCGCCAAGACCATCCGCGCGGGCGGCCTGCCGGACCGGCTCGCGGGCGAGTGGTCGCTCCCACCGGCGAGGCTGCTGGAGCTGGCTTCGCCTCGGGCGCTGGGGCACGTCGACGAGGAAGACGGGGCGTGGTACTGGGGCGGCGGCCTCTACCCGGGCACGCGCTTCCCGCTCTTCTACTCGCTCTACCCGGGCCTGTGTGTGACGCTGCTGGCCCTCGTGGCCGCCGTCCGGGGCTGGAGGCGGCTCTGGCCGTGGTTCGCGGTGTCCGGCCTCGGGCTGCTCCTCGCGCTGGGTGCCAACGCGCCGTTCTGGCCCCTGGCACGGGGGATCCCGCTCCTCTCGGGCATCCGGTACCCGGAGAAGTTCGTGCTCCTCCTGGCGCTCCCGCTCCTCGTCCTGGCCACGTACGGCTTCGACTGGACGCTCGGGTCGCGCGCCCGTCCGCTTCGCGCGCTCGCGGCCGGTCTGGGGCTCGCCGCCGGCCTCGGCCTCTGCGCGGCGGCGGTGATCTCGTGGGCGGACGGCCGCGGCACGCCCCCGTGGGCGGAGCTGGGCGTGGCGCCGCACCTGGCGGCCCGCTTCGGTGAGGTCGCCGCCCGGGACGCCCTCCGAGTGGCCGGCGTCGCGGCGTCCTGCCTCCTCGCCCTGGCGGTCTTCCGGCGGTCCCGCTCCTGGGGCCGTCTCGCCCTGGTCGCGGTCACGGCGGCCGACCTGGCGCACGTCGGGCGGTCGCTCGTCCCCTCGGAGCCGGTCGCCGAGGCCGCCGCCGCTCCGCCGTTCCTGCGTCCCCTTGTCGGGAGGCCCCTGGCGGGCCCCCTCTTCCACCTGGCCGCCGACGACGCCGGGAGGGGGCTCGCCCGCGTCCTCGCGTGCCCTCCGATCCCCGTCCAGTGGGGGATTGCCTTGACGCTGGAGGAGGACTTCGAGCTGGTCGCCCTCGAATGGACCGAGCGGTCGCGGAGGCTCTTCTGGAGCGCGGTGGAGAGGAAGCCCGAGGCCATGCCGGCCCTCCTCTCACGGCGGGGGGTCGCCGCCGTCGTGAAGCTCCGCCCCGGGGTCCGCGTCGCCGGCGGCCTCCTCCGGATGCCTACCGGGACGACGTCCCCGGCGGAGCTCGCCCTGCCCGCGTCCCCGCGGCTCCCGGTCTTCGCGGCGAAGCGTGTCGCGTGGTACCCGGAGCCGGACGGCTGGGTGGACGTCGTCCTCGGGCTCGGGAGCGAGGCGGCCGACACCGTCTGCCTCGAGGCCGGGGACGGCACGGGCCTCCCCGATCGGCCGTCTACCGCCGATGTGCGGGACCTCCGGACCGCTCCGGGCGCGGTCCGATTCGAGGTCGCCGTCCCGGGGCCGCTCCCGGCCGTCCTCGCCGTGAACCAGACCTGGGACGAGGGTTGGGCCGCGACCGTGGACGGCGAGCGGGTCGACGTCCTTCGGGCCGACGTCGCGCTCTCGGCGCTGGTCGTGCCGCCGGGCCATCACCGCGTGGAGCTGCGCTACCGGGACGCCTGGGTCGTCGGGGGCCTCGCCGTCTCCGGGCTCTCCCTGGCCGCGCTCGCCGGGGTCGCCGCGCTGGGGCTCGCCCGGAGGAAGGGGCCGGATTCGACCGGACGCCTCACGCGTCCTTGAAGGGGACGGTCGGCCGGCCTCCCTCGGTGCGGTCGCCGGCGGCGTCGGGCGTCTCCGCCCGGGGGGGCGTCGTCAGGACCTTCCAGAAGAACTTCCCGGTGAAGAAGAGGATCACGCTCCACGTGATCCCGAGCATCGTCCAGGCGGCGGGGGTCATCTCGCGTGCGCCTCCTTCCTCCGGAAGGCCCGCCAGACGAGGACGCCGCAGGCCACGAAGAGGACGCTGAGCAGGGCCCGGGTCAGGTCGATCACGAGCGTGCGCGTGCCGCGCCCGTCGGGGCCGAACCACGGGGCTTCCTCGCCGACGTGCAGGAGCTTCCCGACGACGCTGCCGGGGGCGAAGGCCCACCCCTTCCCCTGGAAGAGCCCCGCGACGGCGCCGCCCCAGTCGCTCCCCGCCGGCTGCACGAGCGCGCCGAGGAAGACGACGAGGATGAAGGCCGGGGTGACCCACTGGATGACGAACCGGAAGAAGAGAGGGACCTTCAGGTCGGCGCCCCGGGTGATCTCCTCCCAGCCCTTGTCCATCCCGAAGACGAAGGAGAAGACGAGGGTCTCGAGGAGGGCGAAGACGACGAGCGAGAAGGTCCCGGTCCAGAAGTCGAACTCGTCGAACGCCCCGCCGGGGTAGAGCCAGACGCAGAAGAAGCCGAGGAGGAACGTCGCCCCGCCGAACGTCATGGCCGAGGTCTTCCGCGTGAACCCGAACTCGTCCTCCAGGAACGCCAGGATCGGCTGCCCCATCGCCAGCGACGACGTGATCCCCGCGAAGAAGAGGAGGCCGAACCACATCGCCCCGGCCAGCGGGGCGAACCAGCCCCAGTTGTTGAAGAGGGTCGGGAGCGTGAGGAAGCCGAGGCCGAAGCCGCTCCCCCCCTTCGTGGCGTCCTGCACCGCGGCCAGGCCCATGTAGGCCGTGGCGATCGGGATGAGGAGGGTGCCGCCGAGGATCACCTCGACGAACTCGTTCATCCAGCCGGCGCTCGCGGCGTTCAGCGCGATGTCCTGCTTCTTCGAGACGTAGGCCGCGTAGCAGTGGACGCACCCCATGCCGACCGAGAGCGTGAAGAAGATCTGGCCGGCGGCCGCGAGCCAGACCGTCGGCTGGGTCAGGCCCGAGAGGTCGGGGTTCCAGACGAAGTTGAGCCCGTGGAAGGGGCTCTCCACGACCCCCGGGTCGCCGGGGCCGAGGAGGAGGCCACGGACGGCCAGGACCACCGCGAACAGGATCAGGAGGGGCATCCCGATCTTGGCTGCCAGCTCGATCCCCCGGGCCAGGCCCCGCGAGAGGATCCAGGTGTTGAGCGCGAGGGTCACGGCGAAGAAGAAGAGGGCCTGCATCGGGACCGCGAAGAGCGAG
Organism: Acidobacteriota bacterium; assembly: GCA_008363385.1. Lineage (GTDB taxonomy): Bacteria > Acidobacteriota > Thermoanaerobaculia > UBA5066 > UBA5066 > RHKY01. Next base: position 63,705 of record RHKY01000020.1, read on the forward strand.
TCGGAGTGGACGCCGAGGTAGCCGTTGAAGAAGCCCGACACGGCCGCCTGGTCGTGGCCGAAGGCGACGAACGTCCCCTTCAGCGAGTGGAAGACGTACGAGAGGGTCCAGGACTCGATGTAGCAGTAGTAGGCGGCGATCGCCAGGTTCGTGAAGAGGCCGAAGACGCCGACGTACTTCAGCCACCGCTTCTTCCCCATGACGTGGAACATCCCGGGGGCGGAGTGGTGGCCGAAGGCCCCGCCGTGCCGCCCGATGGCCCACTCCACCCAGAGGAGGGGGATCCCCATCAGGACGAACGAGACGAGGTACGGGACGAGGAACGTCCCCCCGCCGTTCTGCGCGGCCTGCGCCGGGAACCGGAGGAAGTTGCCGAGGCCGACGGCGTTGCCCGCCATCGCCAGGACGAGCCCGACGCGCGAGCCCCACCCTTCCTTGCCCGCCATCCGCCCTCCTTCCCGCGCGGGCGCCGGAGGCACCGCGCCCGGCCTTGTGACCAGGCTCGGAGTTTAGCCCGGAGAGGGAGCCGCGAAGCGGAGAGGGAGAGCCCGGGCGGACCCGGGTTCTCCCTCTCCCGCTCGCACCCTTCAGAAGCTGAAGCGCGCTCCCAGCTGGAAGATCCGCCCCGGCCCGTAGAGCGTCGGCTGCCCGAAGTTGGGCTGGTTGGCGACGCTCTGGACGGCCAGGACGTTCTCCCGGTTCGTGACGTTCGTGCAGACGCCGATCAGCTCGACGCCGACGTCGGCGGCGAAGAAGACGGTCCGCGACAGGCGGAGGTCGAGGGTGAACTGGTCCGGGAGGGTCTCGGAGTTGCGACCCACCCCCTCGGGGCGGTCGGAGACCGGGTCGCCGTTCTGGTTGCGGTCGTACCCGGCGGTGACGTTGTACGGCAGGCCGCTCGACCAGGCGACGATCCCGGCCAGCGTCCAGTCCCGCGTGAGCCAGCTGCCGCCCCGTCCCACCGAGGTGAGGGTCCCGGTGAAGACGGCCCGGTGCTTCGCGGCGTGGATCGACGGGCCTCGCTCGTCGTCGGGGTTCAGAGGGTCCTGCGGCTGGTACTCGGTCAGCCAGTCGATGTAGTCGTCCTCCGAGTCGGCGTAGGCGTAGAAGGCCGTCATCTCGAACGGCCCGCCGAACCGGCTGGCGAGGCTCAGCGTCCCTCCCTTGTACCAGGAGCTCCCGCGGGACTCGTAGAGGAAGACGTCGGTGTAGCTCGGGTCGGGTCGCTGCTGGGAGGGCGGGGCGCCCGGGTTGACGATCGGGTTGACGTTGCGGTTCGTGAAGACCTTGTTCCCGCGGGCCCAGACGCCGTCGACGCTGGCCAGGAGCTTGCGCCCGATCTCCACCTCGAAGCCGAGGTTGGCCTGGTCGGTGTAGGCGCTCTCGTAGTCGCCCGGGCGGAGCACGGTCGGCGGGACGACCGAGGTCCCGGCCGAGACCTCGTCGGGGAAGCGGTGGTCGGGGTAGTTCCAGGGGACGACCGGCGACGGGCCTCCCTGGATCGTCCGGATGTGCGTCCGCACCTGCACGCCGTCCTGGATCCTCACGGCGAACATCGGCCCGACGGCGCTGACGCCGTAGAACCGCCCGTAGCCCCCCTTGACGCGGAAGGCGTCGGCCGGCGCCCAGGAGAAGGAGGCGCGGGGCGAGACGTTGTCGGAGTCCGAGGGGAACGGGTCGATGGGGTTCTCGTAGTCGTACCGGACCCCGAGGCGGAGCATCAGCCGCTCGCCGGCCTGGATGTCGGCCTGCAGGAACGCCGCGGCCTGCCAGGCCGTCTCGTCCCCGTTCGGGTCGCCGAAGGCCTGGGCGAAGACGGCGGGGACGCCCGCGGCGAAGGCCTGACGGGCGGTCAGGCCGTTGGGGAAGGCCGGGTTCGGCGGGAGCGCCGAGAAGCGGTGGAGCCCGGCGAAGTTGAGCGGCAGGGAGCCCTTCAGGGTGTAGCGGGTGTACTCGGCCCCGAGCTTGAAGCGGAGGGCGTCGCTCTTGCCGGGCTGGAACGAGAAGCTGTCGAACAGCTGAAGGAGGCTCGAGTCCCTCACCTGCGGCAGGAGGCGGTTGTTGCCGAACGTGGCGACGCCCGGGATCGAGACGGCGACGCCGCGGGACGCGTCGAGCGGGTCGAGGTCGTACGACCCGTCGCTGTAGAGCGCCCGGAGCTCGTTGAAGCTCGACGACCCGAGGACCGAAGTGAGCGAGGCGGCGGCCGTCACGTCCGTGGCGTCCTGGACGCCGCCGCCGGACTTGGCGACGAGCCCGCCCCACGCCTGCCGGTTCTCGTCGAAGCCCTTCGACCAGCTCCCGCGCAGCGTCAGGATCTGGGACGGCGAGAACGAGTGGTCGATCTTCCCGACCACGGCGTCGGTCCTCACCTCGTAGGCGACGTTTCCGTTCTCGACGTCGAAGCCCTTGCCCCGGATCAGCGCGACGTCGGCGTCGGAGATCGTCACGGGGTTGGCGGTGTCCGTCCCCTGGTGCTCGTAGGCCGCGAAGAAGAAGGTCCGGTCCCTCGCGAGGCGCCCGCCGAACGAGCCGCCGAACCGGTCGTCGTCCAGCGGCACCTTCTCGTTCGTGAGGGGGTCCTCGGTGGCCAGGCTGTCGCTGCGCCAGTAGTAGAAGGCGCTGCCGCGGAAGTCGTTCGTTCCCGATCGGGTGACGATGTTGATGACGCCGCCCGCGGTCCGCCCGAACTCGGCGTTGTACGGGTTCGTGATGACCTGGTACTCCTGGACGGCCTCCTGGGAGAACTGGGCGCGCACGGCGCCGGACGACTGGTCGTTGTTGTCGAAGCCGTCCACGGCGAGGTTGTTCAGCCGGGGGCTGACGCCGTTGATCGAGAAGCCCGACGTGGCGGCCGCCCCGCTCTGGGGGCCCCGGTCGTTGGAGACCCGCGGGGTCGTCAGCGAGAAGGAGAGGAAGTTGCGGTCGACGTTCGGGAGGCTGCGGATCTGCTGGGCGTCGACCGCCGCCGCGAGGTCCGTCTTCGTGGTGTCGATCAGGGGCGACTCGGCGGTGACCGTCACCGCGGCTTCCGCCGCCTGGGCCGGGCGGAGCGTGAAGTCGACGGCGGTGGCGGTCCCGAGGACGACGCGGACGTTCTCGGCGAGGGAGGGGGCGAACAGGGAGAGCTCGGCCTGGACGCTGTACGTGCCCGGTGACAGCAGGGGGACGACGAAGCCGCCGTCCGCGTCGGTGACGTGCGTCCGGGAGAGGCCCGTCTCGCGGTTCGTGGCCGTGACGAGGACGCCCGGAAGCGGCAGCCCGGCGTCGTCCCTCACGCGGCCGCGGATGTCCCCGGTCGTCGTGCCGGTCGTCTGGGCGTGGAGGCCTCCGGCCGCCAGGGCGAGGGCCAGGAGGGCGGTGAAGGTCAGGAGCCGGCGGAAACGTCTCATCTCAATCCTCCTCGAACCGAAAGGAATGACCGGTTTGTTCTGACACCAATGTTACGGCCCGGGGATCGGGAGGGGGTAATCCGCGTAAACGCGCCGATCGCGCTGCCGCGGCGCATCAGCGCAGGCGGGGTCGGGTCAGGGGAGCAGGGTCTCCCCCGTACCATTGGCGCGGGAGGGAGCGTGGCCCGATCCTCGGGAGAGGCCGCTGCGGCGGCTCGGGGTGCCGGAGGGACGGCGGGGGGATGGCCGGTCGCCGTCGTCGCGGTCTCGGCCGGAGCCCTGGCGATCGCCACGGCGTCGCAATGGCTGCGGACCTCCGTGGGGCTCGTGCCGGGCGCGGGCTCCGGCGACCTGTTCGCCTCCCGGCTGGCGGTCGAGCTCGGGGCGACGGCCGCGCTCTCGGCCGCGTTCCTGGCGCTCTCCGCGCTGCTGCGGAGAGTCGGCGGCGGGGTCCAGCGGTGGATCGCGTCGGCCTACCTCGTGGCGGCCGCCGGGTACCTGCTCCTCTCGGCGGTGGACGCCGAGCTCTGGCGTTACAGCGGGCAGCGGCTGAGGGCCGTGCTCCTCGGGGCCTACTCCCTGCACCGCGGCATCCACATGACGTGGAGCGTCTTGTCCGGGGACGTTTGTTTCGTCCTGGCCGCCGTGACGGTCCTCGGGAGCGTTGCCGCGGTGGTCCACCGCCAGCTGCGGAGGCGCCCGGGGCCGGCTCCGGCTCCCTGGGCCGTCGGGGCGCTTGCGCTCGCGGTCTCCGGGCTGACGAGCCCGTGGTTGACCGGTCTCGGCAACGAGGAGCGGCTCTCGATCCGGCCGGCGGCGCTCAACGTCGTGATGGACCTGGGGCGCGCCGCGCTTCCCGGGAGCGGCGTGGACGACCCCGCGGAGGCGATCCGCCGGATGGGGGAGCTCCTCGGGAAGCCTCCGGGGTGGCCCGTCGATCCCGCCTACCCGCTCTGGCACGCGGTCCCCGACGACGAGGCGGCGTACGCCTCGTTCCGGGCACGCCCTCTGGCGGAGAGGCCCGACGTGGTCCTGGTCGTGCTGGAGTCGGCCCAGGCCTGGGAGCTCCGGTTCGAGGAGCCGACGACCGAGAGCAAGGCCCCCGCCCTGACGCGGCTCTTCCGCGAGCGGGGCCTGTCGTTCACGCGGCACCACTCCAGCGGCTACCCCTCGATCGAGGGATGGGCGGGCATCAACTTCGGCCTCTGGTGCCACCCGAACGACCTGATCCTCGGAAGGCTCCGCCACCGGCGGTACGTCGGGATCGCGGACGTCCTGGGGCGCGCGGGCTACCACCGGATCCTGGTCTCGGGGCGGCCCGACTGGGAGAACGTCGAGCCCTTCTACGAGCGCTGGTACGACCGTCGCTTCCTGGACTTCGACCTGACCTGGGACGGGGGTCTCGTCGAGCCGATGAAACGGCTCTACGACGAGGCGCCGCCCGACCGGCCGCGCCTGCTGACGATCATGACGATCTCGACGCACCCGCCCTTCTCCCTTCCCCCCGGACGGTCGTTCCCGGCCTCGGCGGGGCTCAGAGAGCGCTACATGCTGGCGCTCGCGCATCTGGACGACTCGCTCGGGCGGATGCTGGACCACGTCCGGGCGTCCGGACGCTGGGACCGGACCGTCGTCGTCTGCGTCGGCGACCACTCGATCATGAACGAGTGGATCAGCCTGAGGAGCGCGAGGATCGGGACGCCGAACGCCGGAGAGACGTGGACGACCCTGCTGCTGGCGGCTCCGGGCTTCCCCGGCGGGACGGTGGACGAGCGCCTCGCCAGCCACGTGGACGTGGCACCGACGATCCTCGGCCTCCTCGGGCTGGGCGTCTCGAACCACTTCCTGGGCCGGGACCTCCTCGCCCCCGGGATCCCCGACGTGCCGGCGGTCGCCGCCCACCTCGGCGGCGTGGGCTTCACGGAAGGTCCCTTCCGTCTCCAGTTCCGGATGTCGCCCGGCTCCCCGTGTCGGAAGTTCGAGTACGCGGTCCTGGAGAGAGCGGAGACCGACCCCGAGGTGGGTCCCGACTATCGGCACGGACGGGAGGTCGCTACCACCCCGGCCGACGCGACCCGCGCCGGGACGGTCCGCCGAGTCCTCGAGGCCTATGGAGAGCTCCTCTCCCAGGATCGGATCGCCCCGCCCGGCTACGCGTACGGCTACCCGGAGAGGCCGGGGGACGTCCCCCGGCACTGAACCCTTGGGACTAGGGGGCGTGATTCATTTGAGTCATTTGAATCCACCAAGTCCTCCGGCAAGCTGTGCACGCGTGGAAAGGGGTCAGAGATGAGTCCAGCGATCACCGCTACTCACGACGTTTTCCTCACCCCGGCCGAGGTCGCCTCGGCCCTGGGGGTGTCCCCGAACACCGTCACGCGCTGGGCGCGTGAGGGCCGGATGCCCTTCCAGATGACCCTCGGCGGACACCGTCGCTTCGAGGCGACCGTCGTCGAGGAGCTCCGCCGCCGGCTCCAGGAGCAGGGCGGCACCCGCCCCGCGGAGGACGCGGAAGCCCTCGAGGCCGAGCCCGTCGGCGCCTACAGGGGCCGCTGAGCGGCCCGCACGGGCCGAGCCCCCCCGGCCGGCCCGCCCGAACGCGCGGAGGCGCCCCCCGGCCGTGCCACGCCGCGGGGGCCCCGCGCCCTCTCCTCCCGCCTACCCGAAAGGAGCCCGTTGATGTCTGAACGACGCCAAGTGACCCTCGATGGGAACGAGGCGGCCTCGTCGGTCGCCTACCGCACCAGCGAGGTGATCGCGATCTACCCGATCACGCCCTCGTCCAACATGGGCGAGAACGCCGACGACTGGGCCGCGCACAAGCAGCCGAACATCTGGGGCGTCGTCCCCGAGGTCGTCGAGATGCAGTCGGAGGGCGGGGCCGCCGGCGCCGTCCACGGCTCGCTCCAGTCCGGGGCGCTGACGACGACCTTCACGGCGTCGCAGGGCCTGCTGCTGATGATCCCGAACCTGTACAAGATCGCGGGCGAGCTGACCTCCACGTGCTTCCACGTGGCGGCCCGCACGGTCGCCTCCCACGCGCTCTCGATCTTCGGCGACCACTCCGACGTGATGGCCTGCCGGCAGATCGGCGTCGGCCTGATGGCCTCCGGCTCCGTCCAGGAGGCGCACGACCTGGCCTGCGTCGCGACGATGGCGACGCTGAAGTCGCGGATCCCCTTCATCCACTTCTTCGACGGCTTCCGGACGTCGCACGAGGTGGCCAAGATCGAGGAGCTCGCAGACGACGACCTCCGGGCCCTGATCGACGAGGAGACCGTCAAGGCGCACCGGCAGCGCGCGATGACGCCCGACAAGCCGGTCCTCCGCGGCACGGCGCAGAACCCCGACGTCTTCTTCCAGGCGCGCGAGGCCTGCAACCCGTGGTACCTCGCCTGCCCGGCCGCCGTCCAGGCCGAGATGGACCGCTTCGCGGCGCGGACCGGGCGGGCCTACCGCCTGTTCGACTACGTCGGGCACCCCCAGGCCGAGCGGGTCGTGATCCTGATGGGCTCCGGCGCCGACACCGTCCACGAGACGGTGGACCACCTCGTGGAGGCGGGCGAGAAGGTCGGCGTCGTCAAGGTCCGGCTCTACCGGCCCTTCGACGCCTCGGCCTTCGTCGCGGCGATCCCGGCGACGGCCAAGGCCATCGCGGTCCTCGACCGGACGAAGGAGCCGGGGGCGATCGGCGACCCGCTCTACCTCGACGTCGTCACCGCGCTGCGCGAGGCGGCCGACGAGGGGACCACGTCGTTCGCGGCGCCTCCGCGCGTCGTGGGCGGCCGCTACGGGCTCTCCTCCAAGGAGTTCACCCCCGCGATGGTCAAGGGGGTCTTCGACGAGCTCGCCAAGCCGAAGCCGAAGAACCACTTCGTCGTCGGCATCCGCGACGACGTCACGCACGGCTCGCTCGACTGGGACCCCTCGTGGGACATCGAGCCCGATTCGGTCTTCCGGGCGCACTTCTACGGGCTCGGGGCCGACGGCACCGTCGGGGCGAACAAGAACTCGATCAAGATCATCGGCGAGGAGACGGACTTCTACGCGCAGGGCTACTTCGTCTACGACTCGAAGAAGTCGGGCGCCACGACGGTCTCCCACCTCCGGTTCGGGCCCCGCCCGATCCGCTCGAGCTACCTCGTCTCCCGGGCGAAATTCGTCGCCTGCCACCAGTTCGAGTTCCTCGAGAAGCTGGAGATGCTCGAGGCCGCAACGCCGGGCGGCGTCTTCCTGCTCAACTCGCCCTACGGCAAGGACGAGGTGTGGGACCAGCTCCCGCTCGAGGTGCAGGAGGCGATCCTCGCCAAGAAGCTCCGCTTCTACGTCATCGACGCGGTCCAGGTGGCGCGCGAGGCGGGCATGGGCGGGCGGATCAACACGGTCATGCAGACCTGCTTCTTCGCGATCTCGGGCGTCCTGCCTCGCGAGGAGGCGATCGCGCACATCAAGAAGTCGATCGAGAAGACGTACGGGAAGAAGGGGACCGAGGTCGTCAAGAGGAACTTCGAGGCCGTCGACCGGACGCTCGCCGCCCTCTTCGAGGTGACGGTGCCGGCGAAGGCGACCGCCACGAAGCGGCGGCCGCCGGTCGTCTCGGAGCAGGCCCCGGACTTCGTGAAGCGCGTCTCGGCGATGATGATCGCCGGCCAGGGCGACCTCCTCCCCGTCAGCGCCTTCCCGCCCGACGGCACGTGGCCGGTCGGGACGGCGAAGTGGGAGAAGCGGAACATCGCCCTCGAGATCCCGGTCTGGGACCCGAAGATCTGCATCCAGTGCAACAAGTGCGCGCTCGTCTGCCCGCACGCGGCGATCCGGGCGAAGGTCTACGACGGGGCGGGGCTCGCCGGGGCCCCGGCGTCGTTCCTCTCGATGGACTACAAGGCGGCCGACTTCAAGGGGCAGAAGTACACGATCCAGGTGGCGCCCGAGGACTGCACGGGCTGCACGATCTGCGTGATGGTCTGCCCGGCCAAGGACAAGGGGAACCCGAAGCACAAGGCCATCGACATGGCCGAGCAGCGGCCGATCCGCGAGCGCGAGCGCGAGAACTACGAGTTCTTCCTCGGCCTGCCGGAGGCCGACCGGACGCAGGTCAAGACGACGGAGGTCAAGGGCTCGCAGTTCCTCGAGCCGCTCTTCGAGTACTCCGGCGCCTGCGCGGGCTGCGGCGAGACGCCGTACGTCAAGCTGATGACGCAGCTCTTCGGCGACCGCTCGCTGATCGCGAACGCCACGGGCTGCTCGTCGATCTACGGCGGCAACCTGCCGACGACCCCGTACACGGTCAACCGCGACGGGCGCGGCCCCGCCTGGTCGAACTCGCTCTTCGAGGACAACGCGGAATTCGGCCTCGGCTACCGGCTGGGCCTCGACGCCCACGCCCGGCTGGCGGCGGGCCTCCTGAAGGAGCTCTCGTCCGTCGTGGGCGAGTCGCTCGTCGGCGAGCTCCTCGAGGCGTCGCAGGAGGGCGAGGCCGGGATCGCCGCGCAGCGCGCCCGGGTCGCCGCGCTGAAGGGGAAGCTCGCGGGGGTCGGGACGCCGGAGGCGGCGCGCCTGGCCGTCGTCGCCGACTACCTCGTCCGGAAGAACGTCTGGATCGTGGGGGGCGACGGCTGGGCCTACGACATCGGCTACGGCGGCCTCGACCACGTCCTGGCGATGAACAAGGACGTGAACATCCTCGTCCTGGACACCGAGGTGTACTCCAACACGGGCGGGCAGCAGTCGAAGGCGACGCCGATCGGCGCGGCCGCCAAGTTCGCCGCCGCCGGGCGCGAGCTCCCCAAGAAGGACCTCGGCATGATGGCGATGAGCTACGGGAACGTCTACGTGGCCCGGGTCGCCTTCGGCTCCAAGGACGCCCAGACGGTCCGGGCCTTCCTGGAGGCCGAGTCGTACCCCGGCCCGTCGCTCATCATCGCCTACAGCCACTGCATCGCCCACGGCTACGACATGGCGTACGGCCTGGAGCAGCAGAAGCTGGCGGTCAACTCCGGGATCTGGCCGCTCTACCGGTTCGACCCGCGCCGCATCGCCAAGGGCGAGCCGCCGCTCCTGCTCGACTCCGGCGAGCCGACCGTCGCCGTCGCCGAGTACATGAAGGGCGAGACCCGGTTCCGGATGGTCGAGAAGCAGGACCCGGTCCGCTTCCGCCACCTGCAGAAGGCCGCCCGGAAGAACGCGCTCCAGCGCGTCGCGATCTACAAGCAGCTCTCGGCCCTGACGGTGCCGCAGGCCCCCGGAGAGGCCGGCCAGCCGGCAGAGGCCGCGCCCGCCGCGAAGGCCTGAGGAGGAGCGACATGGACCTCTCGACGACCTACCTCGGCCTCCGCCTCCCGCACCCGCTCATGCCCGGCGCCTCCCCGATGGTCGAGGACCTCGACCGGGTCCGGCGCCTGGAGGACGCCGGAGCCGCGGCCATCTGCATGAACTCGCTCTTCGAGGAGCAGCTCGTCGGCGAGGAGGTGGCCACGGTCCGGGCGATGGAGTCGCACACCGAGGCCTTCGGCGAGGCGACGAGCTTCCTGCCCGAGCCCCCCGACTTCCGCTTCGGCCCCGACGAGTACCTCGACCAGCTCCGCCGCGTGAAGGCCGCGGTGAAGGTCCCCGTGATCGCCTCGCTCAACGGCGTCACTCGCGGAGGCTGGCTCGACTACGCGAAGCTGATGCAGGAGGCGGGCGCCGACGCCCTCGAGCTGAACGTCTACGACATCGCGACGAACTTCGAGGAGAGCTCCGAGGCGGCGGAGAACCGGACGATCGACATGGTCCGGCTCGTCAAGCAGGCCGTGAAGATCCCCGTGGCCGTGAAGCTGTCGCCGTTCTACTCCTCGCTGTCGCACTTCGCCCGGCAGCTCGACCACACCGGCGCCGACGGGCTCGTCCTGTTCAACCGCTTCTACCAGCCCGACATCGACGTCGAGGAGCTGGAGGTGGAGCGCTCGCTCCGCCTCTCCGACTCCACGGAGCTGCCGCTGCGGCTGCGGTGGCTGGCCATCCTCTCCGGGCGCCTGCGCCCCTCGCTCTGCCTCTCCGGCGGCGTCCACACCCCGATCGACGTCGTCAAGGGGGTCATGGCCGGCGCCCACGCGGTGCAGCTCGTTTCGGCGCTCCTGCAGCGCGGGCCCGAGTACCTGCGCGTCCTCCGCGGCGAGCTGGCCCGGTTCCTGGAGGAGCACGAGTACGAGTCGCTCGAGCAGATGCAGGGGTCGATGGACCTCCTCGCCTGCCCGGACCCCAAGGCGTACGAGCGGGCGAACTACATGCACATGCTCCAGAGCTGGAAGTTCTGAGAGCCCCCCGGGGCGGGTCGCGGGCCGGGGCGGTCGAAGGGCCGTCCCGGCCCGTTCCCTTTCCGGCGCCCTCCCGAGGCCCCGCTCCCCTCAGAGTGTGTGGAGCTTTCCCGGGATCGAGCCGGTGAAGCAGGCAATTGTCGTCATCCGGCGGCGTGTCGCGTCCCGGCGATCCACCGATTCCCGGTGCTCGGATCGGAGG
>RHKY01000021.1 GCA_008363385.1 Acidobacteriota bacterium
CGCGCCGCCCGGGAGGGCGACCAGCGCCGGGGCCGCCTTGCGGCCGGCGGCCGGGTGCCGTGCCGCCTGCTCGGCCTGCCGCGCGCGCGCCGCCAGCGCCAGCTCGCGCACCCTCTCGATGTCCGCGTCGGTGAACGGGCCGTTCACCCCGGAGATGGCCGCGAGCTTCATCCCGTGCTTGAGCCCCAGGCGGTAGATCTCGCGCACCTTCTCCCACTCGATGTCGCGGCCGACCGTGTAGCTCTCGAACTTCCCCTCGAGCGCCAGGACGATCGTCTCGGCGAGGCAGGCGTAGGCGACGTTCTTCGGGAGGCCGATGTTCCGCATCTCGACCTCGCCCGGGAGCTGGATCTCGCCCGACTCGATCACCAGGACGTCGGGGCGCTTGGCGACCTCGCTCGGCGGCAGGTCGAGGGGCCTGGCGACGTCGGTGATCACGCAGCCGGGCTTGACCTTCATGATGTCGAGCACCTTCTTGCCGGCGCCCGAGGTCGCGGTGACGACCATGTCCATCTCCGCGATGTCCTTGTCGGCGCGCGCGGAGAGGAAGAGGCGGGCGTCGGGCGTGTCCTCGAGGATCGACTCCTTCAGAGCGAGGAGCTTCGCCGTCTCCGGGGAGACCATGTAGACCTCGTCCGCGGCCATCGCGAGGAGGCGCGCGCAGACCGACCCGATCGCCCCGGTCGCCCCCACGACCATCGCCTTCATCGCGATCTTCCCGCCGGGCTTCGGCGCGGGCAGCAGCCTCAGGCGCAGGAGGGCGTCCCGCGCGGCCCACAGGGCGCCGGAGGCGCTGTAGCTGTTGCCCGTGGTGATCGGCAGCGGCGCGCGGCGCGCGACGGTGGCGCCCGCGTCGCCCACCACCTTCGTGAAGGCGCCCAGCCCCATGATCTGCGCGCCGAGCTGCTTGGCGATCTTGGCGGCCTCCAGCAGCCGGCGGTAAGTGAACTCCGGATCGCGGCTCATGATCTCCTTGGGCGTGCCGCCCACGGAGATCAGCCAGCCCTCGGCCTCCACCCCCGCCGGGGACCGGATGCCGGTCACCCTCGAGTAGACGAACGGGGGCAGGTAGGCCATCGCCTTCTCCAGCGTGTCCATCAGCACCGGCGGCGAGACCTGCGAGAGGAGGTCGATCGACCTCACCGTCTTGAAGTACTCCTGCGAGAGCGGGTGGATCACGAAGGCGAAGCGGTTCACCCGCCGGTAGCCGCCCGGGTAGATGACCCTCGGCTCCACCTCGAGGCGCGTGAGGATCTCCAGGTAGTCGTCCTCGAGGAGGTCGGCCGGGCGCTTGCCCGTCGCCGCGACGATCATCGCGTCGAGGAGGCTGGGCGCCATCACGTGCCCGAAGAGGAGCGGCGACCCGTCGACCACCATCGCCACACCCCTCTCCTTCAGCTTGGCGATCCGCTCGTCGCTGACCGTGGAGGTGACGACCGTCTTGCCTTCGAGGTCGTCCCGGTCGAAGTCGTCGAGGTCGTGCACGGGGGCCACGACGACGGTGGCCCCCTGGAGCGCTTTCCGCAGGAAGAAGCGGTTCCACTCCTTCACCGGGTCCGACGAGAGCACCCCCGGCGGCGTCCAGTCGAGCACGTGGTGGGCGCCGGACGCGTAGAGCTTCAGCGCGTCGAGCGAGTGGAGGACCTTCGGGACGCCGAGCTGGAGCAGGGGGTCGGCGAAGCTCAGGTTCTGCGTGTACTCGTGCATCGTCTGCGCGAGCTTCAGGTTCGACGTCCCCGAGAAGAAGAGGACGTTCGCGTTGGAGAAGAACGAGCCGAGCCTGCCCTGGACGTGGCGCACGGCCCACTCCTGCAGGATCTCGGCCAGGCGCAGCCCCGTCGTGACCGGCACGCGCCTCACCGCGGCCGTCAGCTGCGCGACGTCCTCCTCGGTGTAGCGCCGCGAGGGGAGCGTGACCTTCTCCTTGGCGACCCCGATGCCGATCGCGTGGGCGCTCCGCTCCCAGCTCCTCAGGAGCGCCACCGTCTTCGTCATGCTCGCGTCGGTCCCGACGCGCCACACCTTGAGGCGCTGCCCGAGGAACCGCGTCTCGAAGTCGAAGTTGTGCTCGCCCGAGCCCAGGCTGAGGCCAACGGCTGTTCTCATCGCACCCTCGCGCGACGAGCGTCGCTCGGCCGGGGTGCGCGCCGGCTGCCGGTCCCGTCCGAGTCGCCTCGCCGACCGGGGGAATCGTACCGCGGGGCGGCTCCGGGGATGCCGCCGAGGGCCCGCTCGCTCCGGTGGGGGCCTCGCCGGCCGGGGCTCGCGTCGCCCGGCCGGCCTCAGCTAAGATCGCGTCTCAAGAACGGAGAAGGAGAGTCCCCATGAAGAAGACCCTCGCGGCCGTCCTCGTCGTGTGCGCCGCCGTCGTGGCCGCGCCCCTCCACTCGGCCGAGCCCGCCGCCACGAAGCACGGCCTGATGACCGTCGACAGCGCATGGGTGAAGGCGATGCTCGCCAACGACGCCGCCGCCTGCGCGGCCCTCTACGACGACGACGCCGTCCTCGTCCTCCCCGGGACGGGGGCGATCAAGGGGAAGAAGGCGATCGCCGACGCCTACGCGGGCTGGCTGAAGGACGTCAAGGTGACCGACGCCGCCATCACGGACGCCCAGTACCGGTCGGCCGGGTCCGTCTCCTCGGGCTGGGGCGCCTGGAAGCTGACGACCGTGCCGAAGGCCGGCGGCGCCCCGACGACCGAGATCGGGACCTGGTGCGCGGTGGCCGTCGAGAAGGACGGCAAGTGGAAGTACGCGGCCGACCACGCCTCGGCCGACCCGCCGCCCCCCGCGCCGAAGAAGTAGCCCCGGCCCGCGGCCGCCGGCGGGCTACTTCGCCACCCCGCCGGGGGCCACCGGCTGCTGTGCCGCGCAGCCGAATTGCGCTCAGCGGCGAGCGGAGCGAGTTCGTCGGAGCGCAGGCTCGGCGTCATCGCTCTTCTCCTGGGCCTCCGCCATCGCGACGGAGAGGAGCTCGTCGGTGACGCCGTGCCTCCGGAGACTCGTGAGCAGAGAGGAGATGTTTCCGGCCGGTTCGAGGCGTTCGAGATCCGCGCGAAGACCCTGCCCGACGTAGGCCCGGATGAGGGGCTGGTACCCCGAGAACCCGAGGAGGGGGGCCACACGCTTGAGATCCGCGATGACGTCCTCGGGCACGCGCATGCTGATGGTGACCATGGGTCGGCGGGCCCGCAGGCGGTTACGAAGCCGGGTCATCTTCATGTTTCTTCCTCTGGAGCGGCGTGGCGAGACGCGCGGAGATGATGCGGATGTAGTCGTCACGAAGAGCGAACGCGACGTGGACGAGCTTCCACTCGCCGTCAGCCCGAGGATCGCCTGTCGAGCCTCCCCGTCCTCGGTGCGGGGAGGAAGGGCCCGAACGAACGGGTCGAAGAAGGCCTGGGACGCCTCCTCGAACGTCACGCGATGCTTCTGGGCGTTCGCGGCAGCCTTGCGGGAGTCCCATGAGAACGCGATCCCCTGCGTGACGAAGAACTCGTCCACGACCCGAGTCTGGCGCGACGTATATGCGTTGTCCAGTCGTGCCGTTGACCGTCTGTAGGCCCGCCCCGGTCGCTTTCGTTACCGGTTGGCCCCACAAACGGCAATCCTCGTTACCGGTTCAGCCGACGAACCGCCGCTCGAACGGCTCGCGGTTCTCGGCGCGGCCCCAGGTCGAGAAGACGATCCGGTCGAAGGCTCCCCCCTGCTCCGCGACCGCCGCGGCGAAGGCCTCGGCGACGACCTCCGGGTCGTTCCCGAACGCCCCGCAGCCCCACGGGCCCGCCACCAGGGCGTCGCAGCCGGCCTCGCGCGCGGCCGCGAGCACGTAGCGCGTGCGGCAGGCGAAGGTGGCGGGGACATCGGCCAGGCGCGAGCTCTTCTCCCGGCCGCTCGACAGGTTCGCCGCGAGCCACCCGAGGTCGGGTGCCCCGGCCGTCAGGACCGTCGCGGGGAACGGCGCGGGGAGGAGCTCGAGGACCTCGTCCCGGAAGAACGGCACGTCGGGGCTCACCAGGATCGACCCGAGGCAGAAGGCCGAGCCCGTCGCCCGGTTCTCTTCGTAGTACGCCCGCGCGTCGTCCCGCCCGGACGTCAGGCACGCGTAGAGAGCCGAGCAGCGGCAGAGCGCCTCCTCCTGGGTCGAGGCGCCCTCGAGGAAGAGCCCGCCCGGCGTCACGCCGTCGGCGTAGTTCAGGACGGCCACGCGCCGGGCCCCCTCGGCGAGGAGGCGCGAGACGCACGCGCCGCTCCGCTCGACCAGACACCGGACCGAGGTCGCCGCCGTCCGCGGGGCGGCGGGCACCGTCACCAGCAGCCGGTCGAGGTCCGCCTCGCGCAGGAGGCGGGTGCCCGAGACCGCCCGGTCGATCGCCTCGCGCAATGGCACAAAGACGCTTCCGCGGCGGTACCCGCCTGCCTGGAAGATCTCGAGCTGCTCCCGGGCCACGTCCGCGAGCGAGCGACCTGCCATCGGGCCCCCTCCTTCCCCGGAACGCCCGGGCGATCGGATTCTCGCGCCGCGGGGAGGCCCGGGCGTCTCACTCCTCGACGGGAGCGCTCCCGTGCGCCATGTCGATCCCGACGTGGATCGTCGTCCGGACCGGGCCGCAGGCCATGTCGGTGAGCGTCACGACGAAGTCGACGGCGGAGGGCGAGTCGATCGCGCCGAGCAGCCTGTCGATCGGCCGCCCGTCCTCCAGGTCGAGCCAACTCGTCTCCTCCACCTCTTTCGCCACGGCCTTCAGGTCGTCCCGGACGAACTCGAAGACGTTCTCCTCCTCGACGTAGACGAAGAGCGTCGCCGGCGAGGCCTCGCACTTTTCGTCGGAGAGGATCTGCCGCCCCGTGGCCGGGCAGAAGAGGTTCGCGTCGTCGAGGGCGATGTCGATGGTCTGCATCTCTTCTCCTCCTCCGGGGCCGAAGCCGCCGCGGCCAATCTGGCCCACCGACGCGGACAGATGACGTCCGAGTTCCGGGCGGCCACCGCGACCGGCTTCTGACCGAGCCTTCGAGGATCGTCGAACGAGCAACGGTCGGGAATCTCGGAGGCCGCTCCGCCCGTTGAATTCAGCGTGGGCTACGCGGCCCGGGGCGGCGCGAGACGCCCTCCGCGGCCTTCAGGGTCCGCTGGAACTCCTCGAAACCCTCGGCCGCCCCTTCGCGCCGGCTCCAGGCACGGATCCTCTCGAGATCGCGCACGCTCCTCCGGTCAGCACGGCCCTTATCCCGGCTCTGCCGAGCGCGGCGGCCAGGACTGCCGCGACCTGCTCGAGGGTGGACCTCGCGGTGATCCTCACAGCCGCTTTCCGCTCTTCCGGGGCCTGCGGCGAAGTGCAGCGACCCTCGACTCCAGGTCGCGGTCGGCCACGACGAGCCGGGCGAGCAGCGCCCGGACCTCCTTCATGGCGAAGTAGGCGGGGTTCAGCTGGACCACCCGAGTTCGCCCGACCAGGCGACCTGCGACAAGGCCGTCGCGCTCCAGGCTTTCGAGGCCCTTCTGCGTCGCCGACAGCGAAGTGCCCAGGAGCCGCGCCAGCTCCCGGGGGTACGTCTGCCCGAGAAGCTCCAGCGCGATCAGGAGACGGGTGCGGCTCTGCGAGCCGAAGGGCGACGTGACCGCCATTAGCGGTCATATGACCTCCTTCGGCGGTCACTGTCAAGTGGCCGACCCGCCGCCGCCCTCGCCGAAGAGTCAGCCCCGCCGGCGGCCGCCGCGGGCACACGCCGCGGCGCGGTCAGGCCGGAGGAGGAGCGCTCGGCCCGAAGCGGCTCTCGAACGGCTCGCGGTTCTCGGCGGCGCCCCGGGTCGAGAAGACGATCCTCTCGAAAGCTCCCCCCTGCTCCGCGACTGCCGCGGCGAAGGCCTCGGCGACGACCTCCGGGTCGTTCCCGAACGCCCCGCACCCCCACCGGCCCGCGACCAGCGCGTCGCAGCCGGCATGGCGCGCAGCGGTCAGGACGTATCGCGTCCGGCGCGCGAAGACGCCGGGGATCTCCCGCACACGCGTCGCGGGCTCGAACCCCTGGGCGACGTTGGCGTCGAGCCACCCCATGTCCGGCGCCACCGCGGTCAGGACCGTGGCGAGGAAGGGCCTGTCGAGAAGCTCCAGCTCCTCGTCCCGGAAGAACGGCACGTCCGGGCTCACGAGGATCGCCCCCAGGCACAGCGCGGAACGGGAAGCGAGGTTCTCGGCGTAGTACGCCCGCGCGTCGTCCCGCCCGGACGTCAGGCACGCATAGAGCGCCGAGCACCGGCACAGCGCCTCCTCCTGCGCCGGGGCCCCGCGCAGGAACCCGCCCCCCGGCTCGACGCCGTTCGCGTAGTTCAGCACCGCGACCCGCCGAGCCCCTTCCGAGAGGAGCCTCGCCACGCACGCCCCGCTCCGCTCGGCCAGGCACCGGACCGAGGTCGCACCCGTCGGCGGCACGGCCGGCACCGTCGCCAGCATCCGGTCCAGGTCCGCCTCCCGCAGGAGGCGCGTGCCCGCCACCGCCCGGTCGATCGCCTCGCGGAGCGGCACGAAGCTCCCCCCGCGCCGGTATCCGCCCTCCTTGCAGATCGAGAGCTGCTCCTGGGCCACCGACGCGTACGAGCAATGGGTCATCGGCTTCCCTCCCCGTCAGGACGTCCACCTCCAGCGTAACGCCTCCTCCGGCGATGTCGGGGGGCTCCCGGCGGTCCACCGTTTCCAGCGGCTGGGGTCAAGCGCTCCGGCCCCCGTCGCCGGCGTTGACAGGCTCTGGCGGGTTCTGGCTCTCGCGGTAGACTCTGCCAGAGGTGGCAGATGGCTGAGCTCACGGCACATATCGACGCTTCTGGCAGGCTCGTCGTCCCCGCCTCGCTCCGGAGATCGCTCGGCCTGACCCCCGGCTCGACGGTCACCCTCCGGGTGTCGGGGGGCGAGCTTCGCGTCCTGGCGCGAAGCGAGGCCGTCCGTCTCGCCCAGGAGCGCGTCCGGCGCTACGTCCGCCCGGGACGCCGGCTGGCCGGGGAGCTGATCGCGGACCGGCGCGCGGAGAGCCGGCGTGGCTAGGGTCGTCCTCGACGCCTCGGCGATCCTCGTCCTCCTGAACGACGAGCCGGGCGCGCCGGCCGTGGCCGAGGCGCTCGACGAGGCCGTGGTCAGCGCCGTGAACCTCTCGGAGGTCGTGGCGAAGCTGCTCGAGACCGGGATGCCTCGCGACGAGGCCGAGGACATCCTCGGAGGCCTCGGCCTCGAGGTCCACCCCCTCGACGAGAGGGCCGCGTGGTCCGCCGGGGCGCTCCGCTCCGGCACGCGGAAGGCTGGGCTGTCCCTTGGGGACCGCGCCTGCCTGGCGCTCGCCCAGGAGCTCGGCCTGCCCGCCCTGACCGCCGACTCGGCCTGGACCCGGATCCCTTCCGGGGTGGAAGTCCGCCTCGTCCGGTGACGGGTCCCCCGGGGGCCCGGGCCGGGGAGGCTCCGCGGCCTGCGGCGAGGTACGGCGCCCCGGGGCTCCAGGTCGCAGTTGGCCACGACGAGCCGGGCGAGCAGCGCCCGGACCTTCCTCATCGCGAAGCCCGTTCCCACATGTCACCTGGCAGTGACCGCCACGCCCGGGTGGCGGCCTCTTTGAAAGTATGATTATCATTCTCGCGTGGTGAAGCGGTCCGAGCCATCCGTGCTCCCGCGCGCGGCGGCGGCCGCGGTCGAACGCGCGCTGAAGGTGATGCCGGTCGTCGTCGTCCTGGGCGCCCGCCAGACGGGGAAGACGACCCTCGTTCGCAGCCTCCCGGCCCTCGCGGGCCGGCCCTACCTCTCGCTCGACGACCTCGACCTGCGGATGCAGGCCGAGGCCGACAGCGAGGCGTTCGTGGCCCGTGCGCCGTTCCCCATCCTGGAGGAGGTCCAGCGCGTGCCGGACCTCCTCATCGCGGTGAAGCGGGCGGTCGACCTCGACCGCCAGGAGACGCCGGGGATGTTCGTCCTCACCGGGTCGGCGAACCTCCTCGTCATGGAGAAGGTCAGCGAGTCGCTCGCCGGGCGCGCGGTGTACGTCACGCTGTGGCCGTTCACCCGGCGGGAGAGGCACGGGCGCGGCGCGACCGGCCCGTGGGGCGAGCTCCTCGCGACACCGTTCTCCCGCTGGCCCCAGGTGCTCGACGCGCATCCCGGCCCGGAAGAGCCCTGGACCGCCGCGGCCCGCCTCGGCGGCTTCCCGGCGCCCGCGCACCGCATCGGCGACGAGGACCTCCGGTCGAGCTGGTACAGCGGATACGTGCAGACCTACCTCGAACGCGACCTCCGGACGCTCCGCGCCGTCGAGAGCCTGCCCGACTTCCGCCGGCTAATGACGGCCGCGTGCCTCCGCATCGGCTCGCTCCTGAACCAGGCCGAGATGGGCAGGGACGTCGGGCTTTCCCAGCCGCAGGTGCACCGCTTCCTGAACGTCCTGGAGGCGAGCTACCAGGCGATCCGCCTCCCGGCCTACTCGGCGAACCGGACGAAGCGCCTCATCAAGGCGCCGAAGCTCTACTGGTGCGACACGGGTCTCGCCCTCCACGTCGCGGGCGAGAGCGTGCCGCGTGGCGCGCACCTCGAGAACCTGGTCCTCGTCGACCTCCTCGCGTGGCGCGACCTCACCGCCCGCCGGCCGGAGGTCCTCTACTGGAGGACGGCGGCGGGGCAGGAAGTCGACTTCGTCGTCGAGACGCCCCGCCGGCTCCTCCCGATCGAGGTGAAAGCGTCCGCGCGGCTCTCCGGATCGGACGTGAAGGGGCTCGAGGCGTTCCTCGACGAGTACCCAGACCTCGCCGACGGCGGCCTTCTCCTCCACGGCGGCAAGGAGACCTACCGCTTCACGAAGCGCGTCCTGGCGGCGCCGTGGTGGAAAGTGATCTGACGGGGGTCATGGAAGGGCCTGACTGCGCCTCCGGCGTGACGCTCGGCACGTCCCTGGGTGTCACCTCGACGCGCGTGTCAGCCAGCTGGCCCGGAACGGTGCGGACAGAAACGACCCGGAGCTGAAGCGTTTCGTGGCCCGGATCGAGCAACGGCTGCGGAAGGGTGGCGGACGCTGGTGAGGCTGGAAATCACGGGATCGGGAGCGCTTCGTTCAGTCCGTCCTCGCCGACTACCCCGTCCCCTGCATCTCTCTCTACAAGCGGAACCACCGGGGCCGTCCCGTCTACGACGTCATCGACGGAAAGCAGCGACTTGAGGTGATTTCCAACCACGTCAAGGCCTGGACGAAGGGCGGAGCGACCCACGTGAGGAACGCCCAGTTGATGTGCCGAAGCTGCAACAGTCGCAAGGGCGCGCGTTGACGGGAGTGAGGCCTTGGCGTCCGGCCCCGCTTCTCGGTTGGGCTCGAGAAGAGACGGCGGCCGGGTCGCGCTCCGTCATCGGAGCCGGAGCTTCTTCCCGCTCGTAAGCACGTGGTTCGCGATCTTGAGCCCGGTCTGGTTCCGGCCGGCCCACACGAGATGGTACAGATGCGCGCCTTTGGTGTTCGTCACGAGGTACGCCTCGGAGACGCTGCCGAAGGCTCGCTTCAGCCGTTCGCGATACCAATCCAGCAATCGGCGTTCGGCGGTTTCCTGCTTGGCGACACGACGTTCGCCGAAGAGGTCGGTGCCCTCCTCGTACAGCAGCGGAAACCACTCGGAGTCGCCGAAGTAGCGGTCGAGCCTGCTCTTCTCCTCGTCTGTGAACGTGCCGGTCCGCTTGAGGAGTCTCTGAAGAGCCATCCCGATCGGCAGATTCAGGATGATCTCGATTCCGCCGGTCGCCCCGAGGGAATGAAGGGTCGACCAGGGGACCTGCATCCCAAAGGGATCCAGAAAGACGACCGCGCGCCACCGCTTCCAGTCGACACGCTTGACCAGCTCCTCGCGGAGGTACTGGTTGCAGTCCCCGCGCTGGATGGTGATCCTGCGGTCGTGGAACTCCGTCCGGAGTTTCTCGAGCTGCGTGATTCGGTTCCGGCTCTTCTCGATGAAGACGTAGGCCGTGAATGCGGGTTCCACGCGAAGGGCGATTCGCGGGGAGCCGTCGAGCAGCTCACGCGCTTCATCGTCACCGCCGAGACCGTCGAAGCCAGTGAGGACGGAGCCGGCGTCAGCCGAACCGGCGGCGTCCCGGACCCTCGCGCGTCCAGCGCCCGCGAAGGCGTCGACGTAGACGAAGCCTTCGAACTTCCCCTTCTCCTTCTGGTTCGCCAGAATCGTGGCGTAGGCACGGAGGTACTTCGCGAGCTTCTCCAGCTTCTCCTGAGCCCACGGGCCCACCTCGGCGAAACTCGTCTCCAGGCTCATGGCGTAAGTATAGCGTAAGATAAGAGTGACCGACATGAGCGACCGGAGCCCTATCGAGTGGACTGACGCCACCTGGAACCCGGTACGGGGCTGCACGAAGATCTCGCCCGGCTGCAAGAACTGCTACGCCGAGAGGTTCGCGGAGCGGTTCCGGGGTGTCGCAGGGCATCCGTTCGAACAGGGCTTCGACCTCCGTCTCGTTCCTGACGCTCTTCGCCTCCCCTCCAGCTGGAAGAGGGGTCGGCTCGTCTTCGTGAACAGCATGTCCGACCTGTTCCACGACGAGGTCTCCGAGGGCTACATCCGGAGGGTCTTCGAGGTGATGGCCACCGAGCAACGGCATCGGTTCCAGATCCTGACGAAGCGCTCCGGGAGGCTCGCCGCCCTTGCCCCGGGGCTTCCCTGGCCACCCAACGTCTGGATGGGTGTGAGCGTGGAGAACCAGGACTACGCCTACCGCGTCAACCACCTGACGACCGTGCCCGCACGTGTCCGGTTCGTCAGCGTGGAGCCCTTGCTTGGACCCATCGAGGCCCTCCCTCTCGACGGCATTCACTGGGTCGTCGTCGGAGGCGAGAGTGGCCCCAGGTGCAGGCCGATGGACCCGGCGTGGGTCCGTTCCATCCGACGCCAGTGCGCCGCGAAGGGCGTCCCGTTCTTCTTCAAGCAGTGGGGCGGGACGCAGAAGAAGCGCGCCGGCCGCCTCCTGGACGGACGCGAGTGGAACGAGATGCCGATCGCCACGGACGGCGCGGGAGGACGCCCGACGGGTCCGAGGAGAGCGGACGGGCTGCCGGCCTGAGAGCCGGCCGGGAGACTGCGCCAGCGCTCGGCGCAAGCCCGGCTACTTCGCGAGCGGAGCCGCGAAGAGCTGCTCGAAGCCAGAGCCGTCCTGGCGGGGCCCTCGGGGCGCGGGAGGCTTGAACGCCCGCTGCCGGGCTTCCCGGGGCTCGCGGCTCAGCCGGCGGGTGCGAGCTGCACGACCAGCGCCGCGTGGTCCGTGGCGCCCTCGTGGCGGGGCTCGTGACGGTAGGCGGCGGCGCGAAGGCGGGGCAGGACCGCGCTCGACAGAAAGACGTGATCGATCCGGAACCCGTTCTGCTTCGAGCTGAACCACGACGAGTCGCGCCCCTGCGGGTGGAGATGCCGCCACGCGTCTACCCAGCCTCTTCCCTCGAGAGCCACGAAGAGGTCGGCCGTGACGAACGTGGCCCCCGGCTCGTCCAGGAGGTGCCGGCCGGTGTTGAAGTCGCCGAGGAGGACCGCCGGACCGGCGAGGAGATCCGGGGACGCGTCCACCAGCGCCTGGAACAGCGGGCGCTTGGCATGGCTTGGCGGGAGGTAGACGCCCAGGACCGTGAGCTCCGGCAGCCTCGCGAGCACGACCCGGTCCGCGAAGGGCGCAAGCCTCGCCGGCAGGGGACAGGCGTCGAGCGGCCCCCGGGAAACGAGGAGCACGCCGTTCTGGCGAGGCCCGGCCTCACCCGCAAGCTGGTGCACGAGACCCGACGTGGCGAGGGCCTCGCGGAGGCGTGCGCCGATCCCGCTGCGGCGGTACTCGGTGAGCAGGGCGACGTCCGGCGCCACGGACTCCACGAACCGGCAGATGGCGTCGACGCGCTTGCCCCCACCGTGCCGGATGTTCAGCGTGAGGATGGTTGTCATTAGAACCTTCTAGTGTAACGGCAGTCGTTCGCCGGAGACAGCCCCTCCGTCTCGGCAAGGTCCGCGGGACCGCCGTGCGGACTTTCAGCCCCAGGAGCGGACAGATGGCCTCCGGGCCCCGGCCGGTTGACCGAAAGAGCTCCCGTTCACGAATCCCGGCATCCGTGCGGCCGCCACACGTTCATCGAAGCGCCTCATCGAGAGGCGAGGCAATGTACTCGAGCCTCCGCTAGGCCCCCTCGTGCCACCCCGGCCGTGATGCTCAGCGTGAGGATGCCGATCTTCCCGAGGTCCTCGCGCACCGCCTTCGCGGCCTGCGCCGGATCAGCGGTCATCGCGGCCACTCCCCGGCGATGCCGCGCCCCCGATCGCGCGAACGAGGGCCAGGGCGTGCTTCGTGTCGATCCATCGCGTCGACTCCCTCGGGGTGCCCTCCAGGTAGCGGAGCCGGTTGACTCGGGCCTCGTCCGCCAGGCCGCCGTTGATCTCCGCGTCCCGGTGGGCAACCAGGGCCCATCCGAGATCGGTGGTGGAGACGACCCGTGACCGGAAGCCGTCCGGTCCGCCGTCGATCCGGACGCCCCCATCGGGTGAGCGACCGAGGACGCGATACGCCACCTCGCCGGATCGGATCCAGCCATCGGCCGCCTCTGCCGTCTCGAGGATCCGGGTGACGACGCGAGAAGCCTCGGCCCGGATGTCGGGCGGGAGCCTTCGCGAGGCGGTGCGACCCTGCCCGAGCGCGCGCCAGGTCTCCCAATCGAGGTCTGGAAGCGACCAGAGCTCCTCGTCGTCCAGCCACCGTCCCACGCCGCAGTATCGCCACGGCTGCTCTTCCGACACCCTCGTCAGGACGTAGGCGGTCTCGCCGGGAAGCCTGCCGATCGAGTGCGCGAGGCGGTCCGGCGCCGGGAAGCTGCCCGGCTGGTCGACGAGGAGGAAGAGGTGCCCGCGCACCCGTCCGGTTCTCGGCTCGGTGTCCAGGCCGAACGCCGCCGCGAGGTCCTGTTGCGCGATCAGCGTACCCGCCGCAGGAGCGAGGTCGGCCGGGCGGATCGTCTGGACGTGGAGCGCGATCGGGAACGACCGCTCGGAAGCATCCATGTCCGGAACGCCGGGGTTGTCGGACCGCAGCAGCCATCGACCGCCTTCGCGAGCAACCCGCTTGAGCTGGTAGGCCACCTCGCCGACATCGTCGCCCGTCTCCAGGAGCGCGATCCTCCCGAGCACGTTCTTGAGGGCTTCCCCACGCGCCCACCGGAGGACGATCCAGTCGCCGTCGTGGATCGGGTCCTTCCCGCCATCCATCGAGGATCCCGCCGCCCGGACGGCGAAGAGGCGCTCTCCGGGACGGGCGACCGGCAGGCAGACATCCGACGGTCCGTCGTCGACGGACGTCTCCTCCGGCGAGCCCTGCCCACGTGCCGCCCCCGCCGCGGCGCGCAGCGTCGGGTAGCACGGAACGCGGGTCGCGATGGGGGCAGCGGCCACTTGCTCTCCGACGGGCTCGATCCAGAAGCCATCGGGGGATGGGATGAACCGAACGTGGAACGAGGTGCCCGGCCTCCCGGCGGACGGGCCGAACCAGCTCCGGAGGAGATCCGGAAGCTCGTTCCGGTCCTTTCCGGCCGGCCGTGCGACGTTGCAGAACTCCTTCGCGAACCTGAAGCGCCAGACGCTCCCGTCGGGCAGCCGGACATCCGTCTCTCCCGCGGGAACGGGTGCGCCGGTGGCGGTCCTGGGGAGCTTGAGGATCGGATCCCGCTGGTTCCAGGTCACCTTGCAGGCGAACCCCGTCCCCCCCGAGACGGCCGAGCCCCGCTTCCGGTACTGCGCAAGCCGGTAGTCGACCAGCTCGCGCGTCATCGCCTCGAAGGTGTCTTCGTGGTCCGGAGGAATGGGCAATCGTGGAAGGAGCCGGTCGCCAGCGACCCGGAACCATCTCGAGTGGGGCCCCTCGGTCCAGGCCCGCACGGGGTTCTCCCGCCAGTAGGCGAGCCAGGCGGCGGGATCGGGGTTCAGCGGATCGCCGAATCGGGCGACCCCTTCTATGTCGCGACGGAGCTCGGGCGAGCGGGCGATGATCGCGTGAGAGCGCCGCGCCAGTTCCTTCAGATCCATGCCGTCGCGGAGGGCTCCCTCCTCGAGGAGCGTCTCTAGGACGACCATCTTGAAGCTCTTCTCCATCCGCGTGGTCTCGAGGTCCTGGAACCAGTCGCCGGCTCCGTAGAGGACTGTCTCCTCCCCAGCCGTGAGGTCGCCCTGCCGACGGACGAAGTCGAACCACGGCTTGACGGTCGAGGGGAGATAGCCCATCCGGAAGAGCTCGCCGGCGCGCGGACGCTCTCCGCGGAGGTCACGCAGCTCCCGATAGGCCCGGACCACCTCGCTCTCGCCACGCGGCAGGAAGAACCGGAGCATGTCCTTCGCTTCGAGCTCGACCTCGACGGAGCAGCCGGGCGGCAGCTCGGGTTGTTCCCCGGCCAGGTATTGCCTCAGAGAGACCTCTCTCGACGACAGCGTGAGCAGCAGCCGAAGGCGATCGAGGAAGACCCGATGGTTCCCGACGAAGTCGAGGACGATCAGCCGGTCCTTGCCGTCCGCCCGGCGCAGGCCCCGGCCGAGCTGCTGGACGAACAGCACGGGCGACTCCGTCGGCCGGAGCATCACGATGCGGTCGACGCCCGGCACGTCGACCCCCTCGTTGAAGAGGTCCACGGAGCAGACCGCGTCGAGCTGACCGCCCCGGAGGCAGTCCAGCGCGAGCCTTCTCTCCGCCTGAGGGGTCTCTGCCGTGACGACCTGACATCCGACACCCTTGCGTCCGAGCCACTCGGCCGCGAAGTGCGCGTGCCTCACGGAGCAGCAGAAGACGAGGTTGCGCGACGCGGCATGCTCCTGCCAGCTTTCCCAGAGGCGAGACATCCGGGCCTCGGTGGCGGCCGCCGCGGTGAGCGCCTCCGTGTCGAACCGGCGGTTTCGCCACGGGATCTGCGTGTAGTCGAGAGTGTCCTTGATCCCCCAGTACTCGAACGGGGAGAGCAACCCCGTTCGAATCCCCTCCCCGAGCCCTGCTTCCAGCGCCACGTGGTCGTCGAAGAGCCCGCGGATGTCCCCCTCGTCGGCGCGGTCGGGCGTGGCGGTGAGGCCAAGGAGGAACCCCGCATCAAGCCGGTCGAGGATCTTCCTGTAGCTTTCGGCCGTCGCGTGGTGCACCTCGTCGACGACCACGTAGTCGAAGCGCTCCGCCCCCAGCCGGGCCAGTCCGTCCTTGAGCGCCAGCTTCTGCACCGAGGCGAAGACGAGCTCTCCGTTCAGGTCGTCCTGAGCGCCGGCGTACCACGTGATCTTCGGGGTCGCGCCCAGCTCGCGCGCCATCCTCCCGAACGTCGCCGCGGCCTGCTCGAGGATCTCGACCCGGTGGGCGACGAAGAGCGTGCGCGGGAAACGGCCGCTCTCTCGGAGGACACGGGCGAGATCGAACGCGGCCAGCCACGTCTTTCCGAGCCCGGTTGCCATGACGACGAGGGCTCGCCCTCGGCCCTCCGCGCGGCTCTGCTGGAGAGCCCGGAGCGCTTCCTCCTGGATCTCGTGCGGGTGCGGGAGGGCGACGTCCTCCTCCCGGCCCTCTTCCTCTGCCGGAGCTCGAACCGGGGCCGTCCGGACCCTGCGCTCGTAGGCCACGAGCCAGTCGGCGGTGAGGGGCAGCGAGCTGGCCCAGAGCGCGTCGAACGCACCGACCAGCCGCGTCCAGGCCTCGGGTGCGGTCGCACGCTCCGTTCGGAGGTTCCACTCCACGCCACGGGCGAGCGCCGACATGGAGATGTTGCTGCTGCCCACGAAACCGACGGCGAGGCCCGGGCCTTCGAAGATCCAGCCCTTGGGGTGGAAGGCGGCCCCGGGAGGGGCCAGGCCTGCCGTCTCGACGACCCGCGCCTCGAAGCGGCCACGCCGTTCGGCGCCAGTATCGGCGCTGTTCGGCGAACCTGACCAGAGGGCGCTCCAGGCGAGGAGACGCTCCAGCGCCGCGGGCTGCGTGATCTCGAGGTAGTCGCCGGTGACGAGGCGAACCCGGCCCCCTCGCTCAAGCAGGTCGTGCACGGGATCGTGGAGCAGCGACAGGCCGCTGTCCTGGACGAAGGCGGCCACGATCGACACCGTGGTCGCGGCCCCGAAGAGCGGCTCGAGGTGCGCCAGGAAGGGATCAGCGAGCCCCCCGGTCGCCAGCGGGCTGGCGGCACCGACCAGGTAGTTGCCCCGGCCGGGGATGACGTGACGCACCCCGCCCCGGGGGTCCGACGTGTCCCCGTCGAAGCGTGGGATGACGTGCACGTGAAGGTGCGGGACCGTCTGACCGGCAGCTCGTCCCGCGTTGAACCCGACGTTGTAGCCGTCGGGCCGGAACTCGACGTCCAGCTGCTTCTTGACGACGCTGACGAGCTCGAGGATGGCGTGCTGCTCCTCGACTGTCGCGTCGAACCACGTCGTGATCTCACGGAAGGGAACGACGAGGGTGTGGCCGGGGTTCACCGGGAATCGGTCACGGATCGCGAAGGCCAGGCTGTTGCTGGCGACCCACTCGGACCGCGGCCGGTCAGAGAAGACGGAACCCATGACGACCCGCGTATTCAATCACGGCGGGATGTCGCCCGGGGCGTCAGTTGGGGTGCACACCACTTCCACCCCCTTCCTCGCGAACACCCACAACCGGTGCCGCGCCCGCGACGCGGCGACGTAGAGGTTCGCTCTCGAGCAGGCCTTCTCGTGGCCGTCGACGTCGAGGAGGAGGACGACGTCGGCCTCGAGGCCCTTGAAGCGGTGGGGGGTGGCGTAGCGGAGGGCGCCGGGGGTGGGCGTCGTGCCGTCGTCGCCGATCGGCTCGACGGGGAGGCCGGCGAGCTCGGGGGCGGTGCCCGAGGCCAGGCAGCTGTTCTCGAGGCGGCGCGTGCCGATCAGGGCGACGCGCGAGAGGGGGACGCGGTCGACGTTCAGGAGGCGGGCGACGACGCGGTCGGCCTCGCGGCGCTCCTCCTCGTGGGTGGACCAGCGGACGAGGACCGGCTCCTCGCCGCGGGGGGCTCCGGGGGCGGTGCGCGGGAGGGGGCGGGGGTGTTCCGGAGCCTCGCCCTCGGGGGCGGCGAGGCGGGCGAGGAAGTCGGCCAGCGCCCCGGTCGAGCGGCTGTTCGTCCGGAGGGGGAAGACGGGGAGGCGCTGAGGGAAGGTCCCGCCGCGGTGCCAGAGGTCCTGGCCAGGGTCCTCGAAGAGCTGGAGCGGGGCGGCGTCCCTCTCGCGCAGGAGGCTCGCGAGGACGCCCCACCACTCGGGGCGGAAGTCCTGCGCCTCGTCGACGAGGAGGGCGTCGAACCGGTCGCCGAGCCTCTCGGCCGCCTGGAGGAGGAGGAGGCCCGACTCCTCGTTCCAGAAGGCGTCGGTGTCGTCGCGGGCGCTGGCGGCGGGCTCGTTCCACGGCAGGCCCGCGCGGAGGGCGAAGTCGCGGCAGAGCTCGTGGTACGTCCCGGCGCGGATCCGGCCCGGGAGGCCGTCGAGCGAGGCGCAGAGGGCGCGTAGGTGGCTGCCGAGGGGGCGGTTGAAGCAGAGGAGGAGGACGTCCTTCCCCAGCGAAGCGAGCCTCCGCGCCGATTCGCAGGCGACGAGCGTCTTGCCCGTGCCGGCGCCGCCGCGGACGACGGCGCGCTGGTTGAGGGAGAGGAAGTCCAGGCAGAGGTCCTGCTCGTCGTGCAGGCGGGCGAGCGAGCTCTCCTCCCACTCGAGGGCGGCGCCCAGGGTGAGACCGAGGGAGAAGCGCGGGGCGAGGACGTGCTGGCCGATCCGCTTCACCCAGCGCCGTCCGAGCGGCTGCGCAAGGTGGAGCCGCGCGAAGGAGGCGAGGATCGCGACGAGGCGCGCCTCGAGGGCCGCGGCGCCCGCGGAGAGGTCGCGCGCGTCGAGGAGGAGCCCGCGCGGCGCGGAGGCGGGCTCGACGCCGGGGCTCCACTCGCAGTCGGGGAAGGCGACGGCGTGGGCGTGGGCGAAGGGCGGGAGCGGCTCGGCGCCGAAGGAGGCGGCGTGCAGGAGGGCGACGAGGTCCTTCTCGTGCTGCTGCGCCTGTCGGAACGGGTCCCGGATCTCGTGCGCCTCCCCGTGGCGGTCGACCGAGGTCCAGCGGGCGGAGCGTCCCTCGAAGGAGATGCCGCCCCCCTTGACCTCGAGGACGAGGAGGCCGTGCTCGGGGTGGAGGAGGAGGAAGTCGATCTCCCCCTCTCGCAGCGGGCCACCGCCCGGGGAGTCCGGGTGCAGGTAGTAGGTCTTCGAGTGATAGACGCGCCAGGCGTCGGGCAGGTCGCGGAGGGCAATCCACGCCTTCGCCTCCCCGGAGGGGGTGCCCTCCCCCGCGCCGCGCGGGACCGGGACGTCCGGGATCATCGTGGCCATGGCGCCGGGGGAAGGGTGCCACGGTCGGGTGTGGGAGGGGGAGGCCGATGCGTCCGAGGGCGACGTCGGAGCTGGATCTACCGCGGCTCCGGTCCGGCATCGGCCAGCTGCCGCTCGACGGCGTGTGCCAGCTCGACCAGTTCGGCCGACACGACCCGCCACACGACGTCGAGGTTCACTCCGAAGTAGGCGTGGATCAGCCGATCCCGCATGCCCGTCATGCTCTTCCATGGAATCTCGGGCGTTCGGGCACGCA
Organism: Acidobacteriota bacterium; assembly: GCA_008363385.1. Taxonomy (GTDB): domain Bacteria; phylum Acidobacteriota; class Thermoanaerobaculia; order UBA5066; family UBA5066; genus RHKY01. The sequence goes on from RHKY01000021.1 coordinate 18,632, forward strand.
GCGTCTCGGAGGTCCCGCGGGCGGCTTCCCCGATGATCTCGAGGTTCCGGATGACGGAGTCCTGCGTCTTGGTGTCGCCGACGAATCCCTCGTAGGAGAGGTCGCCGACGTATGCCCGGATGCGGCGAGCGGCCTCCGCGATGTCGAGCAGCAGGTCGCGGTCTGACCGCTCAGACATGGACGAGGCTCTCGGCGATGCTGCGGGCAACCGAGGGGTGCGGGATCGCGGCGAGGCCCGCAGCCGTCACGAGATCCACGCGCCTTCCCAGGACCCTCTCGAGGTGCTCGGCCAGTTCAACGAAGCCCAGGCCGATAGGCCGGTCGAACTCCACCAGGAGGTCGACGTCGCTCTCCTCGGTCGGGCAACCAGCCGCGAAGGAGCCGAACAGCGCGATCCTCCGGACACCGAACTCCCGCGCGAGGAACTCGCGTTCCTGTCCGAGGAGCTCGACAACCTGGGCGCTGGTGAGCATCGCGACTCCGACGACGGAAGTATAGGGTTCGGCTAAGGCGCGACGCGGGGCGAGCGGCGTGGGCCCCCGAAGGCGGCCACGTCCGGCGGGGGGCGTGGGGATCATCGTCGCCATGGCGCCGGGGGAAGGGTGCCACGGATCCACGGGGCGTGGGCCGCGTCAGATCAGGTCTAGGAACTCCTGAACCGTCAGGCCCGCCCCGAAATGACCGGCAGCGAGGGCATCAGGCCGCGGCGGAGACCGTCAGGACTTCGTATTCGGCCGGCAGCTGCCACCCCTCTTCGGCGCGGCACTCGAGCGCGAGGGCGATGGCCTCCTTGATGTTCTCGAGTGCCTCCTCGCGGGTGGCGCCCTGTGTGACACAGCCCGGGATGACCGGACAGGTCGCCACGACGAAGCCGCTCTCGCCAGGGACAAGGACGATGGGAAGATCCTTCGCCACGGACTCCATTCTACGGGGAGGCCCGGACGCCGGCGAGCAATCGGCAACGAAGATCAAGCGGACCGCCGGGGGTGACCGGAAGCGGTTCGGGAGAAGGGCCGGGTTCTGGGGGTCACTCCTTCCGCCCCACCGCGCCGTTCGGTGCGATGCTGCGTATCAGGTATCGGAGGCGACCATGAACGGAACAGGTTCGGCGGGAGGGCTCGGGGCCGTCCGGCGGATCGTGTCGGCGGCAGCGATCGGGGCGGTCGTCTGGGTCGGCGTCGCGTGCTCGACGGCGGGCGGGGGTGGGGGCGCCTCGGACGGGGCCGCGGTCGCGTCCGGGAAGGCGCCGCTGGTCCTGACCTACGTGGCCAGCTCGGGGGTCCTGGTGGGGTCCGGCGAGACGAAAGTGCTGATCGACGCGCTGTTCGACAAGCCGAACCCCGAGTACCGGGCGCCGTCCGCCGAGGTGATCGAAGCGATGACGGCCGGGATGGCCCCGTTCGACGGCGTGGACGTGGCGCTGGTGACGCACAACCACCCGGACCACTTCGATCCGGGCGTGGCGGCCCGGTTCCTCGAGCGGCAGCGGAAGGCCGTCCTGGTGGCGCCGTCCGACGCGGTGGCCGAGTTGCGGAAGACGGCCGCCGACTGGGCGAGCCTCGATCGGCGGGTCGTCTCGCTCGACCTGGCCGTGGGCGCCCGGGACGACCGGCGGGTCGGGGGGATCGCCCTCGCGGCGATGCGGACGCTGCACAGCGGGGACCGCGAGTCGCCGATGAACCTGATGTACGTCCTCGAGCTGGGCGGGTGGCGGGTCTTCCACGAGGGGGACTCGGCGGGGAAGGTGGCCGACTTCGAGCGGTTCGGCCTGGGCGGCGCGCCGATCGACCTGGCGCTCGTCCACTTCTGGTTCCCGCTGGAGCCGAACTGCGCGCAGTTCCTGCAGGAGACGCTGAAGCCCGCCCACATCGCCCTGACGCACCTGCCGATCCGGCTGGAGGGCGACGCCCCCGGCAAGATCGACATGGTGCGCAAGAACTACGCGGACGTCTTCCTGCTGCTGCCGGGGGTCCCGGCCAAGACCTGGCCTGTCGAGTCGCGGGGGCGGTGAGGGGGGCTCCGAGAGGCGCGCTTCCGCCCCGGCGGCCCCCGCGACGTTCCGCGTATCCTAGGGTCGTGGACGCCGTCGAGTCGTCGCGGCTGGACCGGCAGACGGTGCTGGAGATCCTCCGGAAGGACCGCGAGGAGCTTCGCAGGCTCGGGGTACGCCATCTGTCCATCTTCGGATCCGCTGCGCGGGACGAGGCCTCGCCGCAGAGTGACGTCGACGTCCTGGTGACGTTCGAGCGGAAGACCTTCCGCGGCTACGTCGGACTGCTTCGGCACCTCGAAGAGCTCCTGGGCCGGCGGGTGGACCTCGTCATCGAGGAGGCCGTCAAGCCCGCGATCCGGAGCCGCATCCTGGCCGAGAAGGTCGATGTCCCGCTCGGTTGAGCTCTATCTCCGGGACATCCTCGACGCGGCGGACGCGATCGGTGCGTTCGTGGGGGGGCTGGGGCCCGACGACCTGCGGGACGACCGGAAGACCCGCGACGCCGTCGTCCGGAACCTCGAGATCATCGGTGAGGCCGTGAAGCGTCTGCCATCGGCGCTCCTCGATCGATGGCCCCAGGTCGACTGGGCCGGCTGGTCTCGCATGCGAGACGTCGTGGCGCACCAGTACTTCGGCGTGGACGTGGACGTGATCTGGAGCGCCGTGGCCGACGAGCTCCCGGGCCTGGTCGCAGCCACGAGGTCGCTCCTCGAGGGCGCCGGGCAGGATTGACGGCTCCGGCCCTCAGCCGTGCCGGCCCGCCGGGTTCCCTACCAGCGGTCGTGCCGGACGAGGTCCTGGAGCGGCTTGCGCTCCTTGGGCTGAGGTTCGTCCGCGGGCCAGCCGAGGGGCGTGAAGGCGACCGGGACGACGTCGCCCGGGAGGTGCAGGACCTCGCGGGCGGCCCTCGGGTCGAACGCGGCGATCCAGCAGGTGCCGAGCCCGATGTCGGCGGCGGCCAGGAGCATGTGGTCGGTGGCGATCGTCGCGTCGGTCTCGGCGGCGCTCCAGCCGTCGTGCCGGCTGCGCTCCCAGGCCTCTCCCGGGACCGCGCAGACGGCGAGGACGATCGGGGCCTCGACGAACCACTCGCGCGGGTAGACGCGCAGGAGCTCGGCCTCGCGCCCCCGGGTGCGGAGGACGACGACGCGGAACGGCTGGCGGTTGCAGGCCGAGGGGGCGAGCCGCGCCGCCTCGAGCACCTGGCGGAGGAGCTCGTCGGGCACCGGGTCGGGCTTGTAGGCCCGGACGCTGTAGCGCGCGAGGATCAGCTTCTGGAAGTCCATGGCGGGGAGATCGTAGCCCCGGCTGCCAGGGGGCCGGGTCGCCGGGCGCGTGGGGGCGGCGGCGCTTCTCTTCCGCCGTCGCCGCCGTCGGATGCGCCCCGGGGCTCGCGCACGACGCGGCCCGCCGCCTCTCGTTGACACGCCCGGGCCCCGGCGGTACGGTCCCGGTCGACTCGGGCGATTGGAGCGAATAGGGCGGTTCGGGCCGACAAAGGAGGCGAGGATGGGCGAGTCCGCCGCGCGGTTCTGCTGGTACGAGCTGATGACCACCGATACGAAGGGCGCCGAGGCGTTCTACCGGCGCGTCTTCGGCTGGCAGGCGAAGCCCTTCGCGCCCGGCGAGCCCGCGTACACCGTCTTCTCGGTCGGGCCGGACGCCTTCGGCGGCATGGCCGCGATTCCCGCCGAGGGCTGCACCACGGGGTCCCGCCCGTGCTGGACGGGCTACGTGGCCGTGGACGACGTCGACGCCTACGCCGCGAAGGTGAAGGCCGCGGGCGGAAAGGTGCTCCACGGGCCCGAGGACATGCCGGGTGTCCTTCGCTTCGCGGTGGTCGCCGATCCGTGGGGCGCGGCGTTCAACCTCTTCAAGGGGGCGATCGAGAAGGAGATGGCGCCGATCCCGCCGGGGACGCCCGGGCACGTCGGCTGGCACGAGCTGTACGCCGGGGACGGCACGGGCGCGTTCGACTTCTACTCGGCGCTCTTCGGCTGGACGAAGGACGAGGCGTACGACATGGGTCCGCTGGGCCTCTACCAGACCTTCGCGACGGAGGGCGCCCGCGCGGGCGGGATGATGACGAAGACGCCGGAGATGGCAGCCCCGTTCTGGCTCTACTACTTCAACGTCGAGGCGGTGGACGCCGCGGTGAAGTCGGCCGTCGAGGCCGGCGCGAAGGTGATCCTGGAGCCGCACCAGGTCCCCGGCGAGATCTGGATCGCGCACCTGACCGACCCGCAGGGAGCGGTGTTCGCGGTGGTCGGGGCGAGGCGATGAGGCCGGCGGCCGGGGCGCGCGCAGCGCGGCTGCTCGTGGCGCTGGTCCTCGCGGCGGGCCTGGCCCGTCCCGCGGCGTCCGCGGGGCCGGAGGCCTCGACGATCGTCGGCGTCTGGAAGGGGACGTCCACCTGCGTCGACCGCGAGGTGGCGCCCGCGTGCACGGACGAGGTGGTCGTCTACACGTTCACGAGGAAGGATGGGGCACCCGCCGGAACCGTCGCGCTGAGCGCCGACAAGGTCGTCGACGGGAAGCGCGAGTTCATGGGCGAGCTCGTCGGGACCTGGGACGGCGCGAAGGGGACGTGGACCTCGGAGTACCGGAGCGCCCGCTGGTACGGGGTCTGGTCGTTCACGATCGCCGGGAAGGAGCTGTCCGGGACGCTCGTCGACGGCCCGACGAAGAAGGTGATCCGGCGGATCGAGGCGAAGCGGGAGTAGCGCCGGCCGCCTGCCCGACCCGAGCGGGACCGGCTGGCGCCGTCAGGGGAGTTCGAGGATCTGGGCCAGGGCCTCGCCGACGGCGAGAACGTCGTCCTCCGAGGCCGTCTCGATCTTGGAGACGAGCCGCTCGCGGCTGACGGCTCGGACCTGGTCGACGACGGCGACGGCCTGCTCCCCGCGGCAGCGGACCGGGACCGTGACGGGGGGATGGGCCCGGGCCGCTGTGGAGAGCGGCACGACCACGACGGTCTGCCGCATCCGGTTCAGGACGTCGGCCGTCAGGACGAGGGCCGGCCTCGTCTTCCGGATCTCGGACCCGAGCGTCGGGTCGATACGGACCCACCAGACCTCCCCGCGGGCCGGGGTCACTTCCGCCCCCGCCGCTTCCTCCGGGTGGGAGGCGCCGGAGCCGGGGCGTCGTCGAAGGCCTGCCACTCCTCGATCTCCTCGGCGAGGAAGGAGTCGGCGTTGGCGGCCTCGCACGCCCTGGCCAGCTCGCCCTCGCGCCGCGAGAGCTCCGCCTCGAGGAGCCGCGCCAGGGTGGAAGACCTCCGGCGAGGGGGCACCGTCGCCTGGAACCGGCGTGCGAGGGCGTCCGGGAGGGAGATGGTCACTCTCATAAGTATGAAGTATGACATCGCGAGGGCCGTCCGCGCCCGCGACCTCGCTTGTCGCCGGATGGCGTCGAGCGCAGAGTCCCGCTCGTGAGCGCGTCGCGGCGATGAGCGGGCAGCGGATCTTCGTCACCGGCGGGGCCTCGGGGCTCGGGCGGGCGATCGCCGAGCGGTACGCGCGCGCGGGCTGGAAGGTCTGCGTCGGCGACGTCCACGCGGCGCGCCTGGAGGAGACGCTGGCGTCCCTGGAGGGGCTCGGCGCCGGGGCGCACGCCCTTTCGTGCGACGTGACGCGAGAGGAGGACCTCGAGGCCGCGGCGGCCTGGCTCACGGCGAGCTGGGGCGGCGTCGACGTCGTCGTGAACAACGCCGGGGTCGCGGCCAGTGGCAGCATCGCCGACACGCCGCTCGCCGACTGGCAGTGGATCCTGGACGTGAACCTCCTCGGCGTCGTCCGGGGGTGCCGGGTCTTCACGCCGCTCTTCCGCCGGCAGGGGCACGGGCGCTTCGTGAACGTGGCGTCGGTCGCCGCGTTCGTCCACCCGCCGATGATCTCCGCGTACGCCGCGACGAAGGCGGCCGTCCTGGCCCTCTCGGAGTCGATCGCCGTCGAGCTCGCGCGCGACGGAATCGGCGTGACGGTCGTCTGCCCCGGCCTCGTCCGGACGAACCTCGCCGAGACGTCCCGCGCCGCCACGCCCCGGATCGACGCCCTGGCGCGCGCTTTCATTAGCCGCGCCCGCGTCACCCCCGAGGAGGTCGCCGAGAAGATCTACCATGGCGTCGCCCGCGGCCGGTTCCTCGTCCAGACGCACCCCGAGGGACGCCTGATCGTCGCCCTGAAGCGGTTGCTCCCGGCGCCGCTCTACCTGAAGCTCATGGAGCGCCTCGCGCGGAAGCTCCTGCCGCGGCGGAGGTCCGCGACGGGTCCGGACGAGCCCGCCGGCCCGGTCGAGCAGAACGTATAACGGAGCTCTGACCGCTATCGCCTGCCCCCTATCGCCTCCGAGGGATGGGTCACTGTGATCCTAGTCGCGCCCTCAAGATGGCTCCGTCAAGACACGGAAGCGCAGAGTGATGTTGGCATCAGTCACCGTGCGGCTCGCGTTCTCTAGGAAGACCCGACCCGCGCTCGAGGGCTGCTCCCGGCCCACCACGTCGACGACGACTCTTCTGCCCGCGGCGGCAGGGTAGCTCTCGACCAGCTCACCGCTCTCGACGAACCGCAGGTAGAGGTTGAGCTTCTCGCGCAGAAGCGCTATATGCTCTTCCTCTGCCTCCCAGCCCAGATGATCCGAAACGGTCAGGATCACCTCGCCACTGAGCACGTCGACACCCACGGCATCCACTACATCCAACTGCTCTACCGACATGCAATGACCTCAACGGCGCGCGCTACGGGAGGAGATCCTCCGGGCGAACCACCTTAACAGTAGTCGGCGGAATGCGCGTGCCCCCGGGAAAGCCGGGCTTACCGTTCCCCACGACGGTTGCGCCGGTCTCAGCGATCTCTGGGAATGCGGCCTTCTGATTGGGAGTAAGCGGTGCAGTCGCTGAACTCTTCGCCTCGGTGAGTGCCACGTCGCCACCCTCCGAATGGCCAGCAGCATCCAGTCTTGTCTTTGTGCCGCTCTGGGTCTTCACGGTAAGTTGCTGCACAACGCCAGTCTGAGTGGCCTCAAGCTCCGAGACCACCTTCGCCTCGAACCGAGCGCCCTGAGAAGAGTTCTCGAATAGTCGGGCAGCCCTCGAAAGGAATGCTCCCCCAACGAGTGGGACGAGTAGGGCAATGCCTGAGATCGCGCGGTCCCTCGGCCCCACTCGCTGAGATGTGACGGGATCGTAGCCGGTTAGCGCGATGGTTGCGTCTTGCACTTCCCCGGCCACCGGCAAGAAGCCTGTCGCGACACTCGCGGTCGTATTCAGCCACTCCGGCGGGCGCGGCGCCCTCCCATCCGGGTCGACGTACTTGAGTGGGTTATTACGCGCGTAGGTGTATCGGTTCCAGGAGGCGGGGTCGTCGGGGGTGCCGGAGAGGACGTCGGGGCTGAGGAAGCGGGCCCTCACCGAGCGGAGGTAGCGGGCGTGGTCGTAGTGGTTGCCGGAGGAGGCGTCCTTCTCCATGGCGCAGAAGTGCGGCCCGGAGGCGGGACCCGTGATCTCCTCGCCGAAGGGGCGGTACTTGTACGTGGCCACGATCGTCCCGGTGGCGCTCGTCACGAGGCGGGGCGTCCCCAGGTGGTCCGAGACGTAGAAGCGGTAGCCGGTCTCCCTCGGCTGGGTCGAGGTGGACGCGACCTGGTAGCCGCCGAAGTGGTAGTAGTCACGGGTCCGGACCGTGCCGCCCGGGTCCCGGAACTGCTCGAGGACGAGCCTGTTCTCGCCGTCCCGGAAGGAGAGCGTCCAGCCCGCGGCCGCGGAGACGGGCGTGGAGGACCCGCCGGAGGCCGGGCCGAAGTACCCGGCGACGTCGACGATGACGTGGAGGGAGGCCCCCGGGGGGAGGTCCGAGAGGATCCGGAAACTTGACGCGCTGCCGAGCGTCACGATGGCCGCTCCGGCCCGGGTGATCCCGGGCGCCGCGTGCACGGTCGCGGGAAGAACACCCGGGAGCGCGACACCCTCGGGGAACAGGGTGACCTGGGCGCGGGCGCTGGCCCCGGTCAGGGTGACGTTGGCGACGAGTGCGTCGGCGTCCGACGGGATCCCGCACTTCCCTGCCGGCACCACGAGCCGGGTTTCTCCGCCCACGAGCGCTCCCCCGGCCGCCCGGTCCCGCGTGTCGAGGAGCCGACACGGTGTCAGGGGGTAGAAGAAGCTCTTCCCCACCTGCAGGCTCACCGGCCGCCAGAGGGAGGCGCCCGCGGCGTCCCGTGCGAGGAGCGTGAAGGAGAAGCGCCCGATCGTGACCGGCGTACCGGCGAGGGCCCCCTCGTCGGCGTCGAGGGCGACGCCCGGTGGCAGGGAGCCCGCGGCGACGGACCAGGTGTACGGGGGCGTCCCGCCGCTGACGTCGAGCCCCGTGCGGTAGGGACGCCCGACGGTGGCCGGGGGAAGGCTCGTCCCGACGGCGCTCTGCAGCGCGCCGCCCCCGGCGACCAGCCGGGCGACGCGCTCTCCCCCTCCGTCGTAGAGGTACCGCTCGTCGACGGCGGAGTCCCGGTAGCGCGTCTGGCGGCCGGCGAGGTCGAAGGAGAGCCGCTCGGCCGACTGCACCGCCCGACTCGAGGGGAAGCGGACCAGGTTTCCGAAGACGTCGTAGGCGAGGAGCCCGCTCCCGAGGGTGTCGGTCAGGCGGTTCGTGGCCGGGTCCGGCGCGAACTCCGTGACGAGCCCGTCCCGGGTGTGCCGCGCCACGTTTCCGAAGGCGTCGTACTCGAAGCCGTCGCTGCTGCTGCCCTGCGTGGAGCCCGCCAGGCGGAAGCCGCCGTCGTACCGGAAGGTGTCCCCGCCGATGGAGCGGATGTCCCCGTTGCCGTCGTAGGCGTACGTGCCGGTCGACCAGAGGGGGGTCCCGGACCTCCAGGCCTTGATCTCGGCAGGGCGGCCCTGGAGGTCGGGCGGGATCGTGACGAGGACGTCGTTCCCGAGCGTGATCTGTTGCAGCGAGCCGAACGGCGAGTAGCGCGCCTGCATGACGATCCCCTGGCTCTCGCCGACGAGGAGCGAGGTCGGCAGGCCGGCGGAGTAGGTGGTGGTGGCCAGCTCCGAGGTCCCGTCCGGCCGGATCCGGCGAACCGTCTCGGGCAGGCCGAGGGAGTTGTACGTCATCCGTTGGCGAAAGACGGGCCCTGCCAGACCGACGGTCGTGCGACGCTCCGAGAGCCGCCCGCCGGCCTCGTCGAAGAGGAAGTGGTCGACCACCGCCGCCGACGACACGGCGCCCGGGTTGTGGCCGGTCCGCCGGACGAGGTTGCCGCGGGACTTGCCGGCGTTGAGGCCGTCGATCGCGGGCAGGTCGTAGACGTTCTCGAGGAGCACCTGGCCGTTGGCCGTGGAGCGGATCAGCCGGCCTCCCGGGTCGTACTCGAAACGATGGGTGGCACGGACCGGGCCGCTGGCCCCCTCCCGCTCGAGCTTCTCGACGACGTTCCCGAGCGGGTCGTAGAGCGTGTAGACCGTTTCGATCGCCTTCTCGGGGTGCGCCTCCCGGCGCAGGAGCCCCAGCGCGTCGTGTTCGAAGCGCCGGAGCTGGACGGGGTCGGTCGCCGTCGCCGTCAGAGCGGCGGGCTCCTGGGCAAGGAGGCCGTAGTCGCGCACCCACGAGACGTTCCCGAGGACGTCTGCCTCGTAGAAGGCGAGGTGACCGTACCGGTTCTTGCCCGGCGCGTGGGCCCCGATCAGGACTCCGAAGGGGTCCTTGCGGGATCGGCGGTCGGCGCGCTCGAGCGGGTACGCGCCCGGCGGCGAGACCTCCTCCGAGACGTCCTCGTAGAAGTCGCTGCCGAGGACCTTGCCGTCGTCGTAGCTGTAGGTGGCCGCGGTCCGGTCGGGGCCCACGACCGTCCGGGGTCGCCCGCGCTCGTCGAAGCGGGAGAAGGCCGTCCCGGGAGCCGCCAGGGTCGCGGTGAAGCAGGCGGCGATGTCCGCCGAGACGGGGCAGGAGGTCCACTCCGACCTCCAGGTGGTTCGGCCCGCCGCATCCCAGGTCGTCTCGCGGACGGCGAGATCGGACACGCCAGTCGGCAAAGGCACGCGGCGGATCTCTCGCCGCAGGCGGCCGATGCCGTCGTAGAGGTAGGCCTCGATCACTCCGGAGGCACCGGTCTCGACGAGGCTGCACGCCGTGCCGTCCGTGGTCTCCGGGTTCCGCTTCAGCAGGACGTAGGGTCCCGCCGTGGAGGACGGTCGATAGCAGAAGCGGGTCGGCGTGCCGCCGGCCGGTGGCGTGGTCTTCGTCAGTCTCCCCAGCACGTCGTAGGAGTAGGTCGTCCGGAGCCCGTTCGGGTCCTCGGAAGCGACGACGGCGCCGGTCCCCGGGTCTCGGTCCACGTGATAGCGGTCCCAGTCGAGGCCGTCGAACCGGGTGCGGGTGAGGAGTCCCCCGGCGAACGCGCGCCGGAGCACGTACGTCCGGGTCCCGTCGATCCCGGGTCCGTCGCCGGATGCCGTCTCCGTCACGGGGTTCCCGTCGGCGTCGGGCTCGTAGTCCCTCAGGAGACGTCCGTACGTCGGGTCGCTCCTCTCGACGCGCCGGAGGAACGCTGGTCGCACCGCGTCCCACTCCTGGCGCACGGTGTAGGACGCGGGCGACGGCGGCCAGGCGGGCACGTGACACGACGTCCCCGGGCAACCCGGGGTCCAGGCGTCGGCGACGGTCCGCTCCGAGTGACGGTCGAAGATCCACGGGTCGGCCACGGAGATCCGCGTCCAGGACGTGGTCGTGGTGCGGCCCAGCCATCCGACCCTGGATGGGAAAGCTCCGTTGCCGGTGACGACCTCCTGGCTGGCGCGACGCGTGACGTCGCTGTAGCCCGTCGAGGCCGTCTGAAGGCACGGCGTTGTCGCCTGGGAGCAATCGCTTCCCTCGACGGAGTAGGAGCCATCCGCCCGCACCGGGAGGTCTCCGTACCAGGTCACGGTCTTCTGCTGCCGGACGTCCGACTGGAACTCGTACGTGCTGGATCCGCCGCCCGGTGGCTGGACCGTCCCGCACGAGGTCGTCCGGGCACCGTCAGCTTCCCTCCCCTCCCAGCAGTTGACGGTGACCCGGACCGGGCGATCGGAGAAGGTCCAGGTTCCTGACGAAGGGTCGCGATCCGGGCGATAGCTCCTCCTGCGGACCTCGAGTCCAGGCGGAGAGAGGACCTCGACGGTGTAGAGGTACTCCTCCTTCGTGACGGCCGGTGCCCCGGCCGGATCGCCCTCGTGATCCGTTCGGACGACCTGGCGGTGCGGGACGATGATGTTTGGGAGGTCGTTGTCCTGGGGGATCCGGCAGAAGGCGTTCTGCCGCACGTAACGCGTCGCAGAGAGGAGCGACTCGCCGCCCGCCGGGCCGGGCTGGTAGACCAGACGCTCGACGACCGAGGCGCTCCGGTCGCTGAATGTCTGGAAGCTGCGGATCTCCTCCGGGTCGTCGTCGTCCCAGATGGCGATCGCGTCCGTCGAGTGAGGCGCGCCGCTCGCGATCTCGCACGCGAATGTCTCGTGTGTCGTGCCGTAGCGGTACTCCACCCGGGCACGCGTGGGGAGTGTCAGCTGCGAGAGGACTCCCTCGAGCTCCGCGGGCTCGCCGGTCCGGTAGACGAACGCGTGCTCCGAGAGAACCTCCGCCTGGGCGTTCTCGGCGACCTGACGGATCGACGTGAGGAATGGGACGGGCACGTCCGGCGCCAGCGTGCACGAGCGACCCGGGCGCGTGAGGACTCGTGGCTCGCGCTGGAACGTGACGAGGAGCCGGGACGCGGCGGCCGTCGGGAAGGTGATCCTCTCCAGCACGGGCCAGCTCACCGTGCCGAGCTGGCCGACCACCGGAAAGCTCGTCCAGGAGAGCTGGACCTCGGCGCGACGTCTCGAGTCGTGGGGCCGCAAGACGACGGCCGCCGGGAAGGCGCCCGCGCCGGGATCGACGGAGAGGACCCGATTGCCGAACTCGTCGTAGATCGCGGACAGGCCGAGGCGCGGGCGTTCGTCCTCGACGAGGCTCGCCCCGGTCCCGAACCGGTAGTAGAAGTCGTGGTAGAGGCGCGGGGACGGCGGCAGCGGATTCGCTTCGAAGAAGCGGGCAAAGCGTCGTCGCGTCCCGTCGGGGAATTGGATCTCCCGGCAGAAGACCCCCTCGGCGGCGGAGCAGTCGACCATCCTCAGGTCGGAAGCGTCCTCCGTCATCCATTCCGTGACGGAGGCCCCCGATGGATCCGCGACGGTGCGCAGCCGGAACTGGTGGCGGCCGCCGTCCGGCGAGTCGTACCGGTAGTACCCGCTCTCGACGTTGTGGACGATCTCCCCCAGCTCGAGCGCCCAGCCGGGACCGAGCGACGGACGTCCCGCGAGGAGCGCAACATCCCTGGGCTCCATCGACCCTCCCGGCGTCTCGCAGTGCTCGCTCGACATGTGCCAGAACTTCGACGAGTAGTGCGCCGTCAGCTGCCAGGTGACCTTGCCACCGAGCGGGTAGGAAGGCCCGAGCGGGATCGCGATGGTGGGGTCGCCGCTGAAGAGGTTGACGTTGTCGACCCCGAGCGAGTCGTAGGCCTGGTTGGCCTTGAACCCCGGCAGGGTCTCTTCGGGTTGCCAGACGTCGCCCGCAGCCGAAGGCAGCGTCGTCGTCATGAGGAGAAGCGCGAACAGCCCGACGTGGGCTCGTGGCCTCGGCACGGGTGCCATCAGTTCATCTCCAACTTCAGGGCGCTGAGAGTCCGCGAGTTCTACGTCAGTGGGGTCCAAAAATCAAGCGCTCAAAGTCATGAGAAGATCCACCCGTCGGCCCGGGGTGGCTCCTCCCCTGCCCTCTCCACCTTGACCTCACGGGCCGCCTCGCGCGCCGGTATCTGCCGCGGCGGAGGGGCAGCGACCGGAGGGAAAGGAGTCGACGGCTTCCGCCGCAGTAGAACGTATAATGGAGCTCTGACCCCACTCGGGTAGACTCCGGTCTGTGGCCCCGGAAGGAGGTCGAGGATGCGGACAGGACGAGGGATGCGGTGGCTCGCGGCGGCGTCGCTGGGGCTGGTCGGGTGGGGGTGGATTCTCGGCGCGCCGGCGGCGGCCCGGGCGGCGGAGCCTCTCGACGCGCTCGAGGCCCGCGCCGAGAGCTTCCTCTCGTCTCACCGGTGGCGGGACATGAACGTCCCGCGCAAGGACGGCCAGATCCTCCGCGACCTCGTCGTCGCGCGCCGGTTCACGCGCGCCCTGGAGGTGGGGACGTCCACCGGTCACTCGGCCATCTGGATCGCGCTGGGCATCCACCGGACCGGCGGCAGGCTCCTCACGCTCGAGATCGACGAGGGGCGGCACCGCGAGGCCCTCCGGAACCTCGCGGAGGCGGGCGTGGCGGACCTCGTCGAAGCGCGGCTGGGCGACGCGCACGAGGTGGTCCCCGCGCTGCCGGGGCCGTTCGACCTCGTCTTCCTCGACGCGGACAAGGACTGGAACGTCCGCTACTTCCAGGCCGTCCGGCCGAAGCTGGCGCCGGGAGGCTGCGTGGCGGTTCACAACGTCTCCAGGAGCCGGCGCGGCTGGTCGGGCGAGTACCTGGCGGAGGTGGAACGGGCGGGCGGTTTCGTGACCGAGATCGTCGGATCCGGGATGGCGCTCAGCTGCCGCGAGAAGTAGCGAACGCCGGGGCGTGCGCGCCCGCCCCGCCCGGGGGGCGCGCCCGTTCTCGCCGTCGAGGCGGGCTCAGTCGAGCCTGAAGCGCGTCGTGACGGTGAAAAGCACCGCGACGGGCTTCCCGTTCAGCGTGGCCGGCTGGTACTTCCACTTCGAGACCGCCGCGAGCGTCGGGGCGTCGAAGACCTTGTCGCTCGACTTCACCACCCGCGGGTTCCGGACGGCTCCCTCGGCCGTCACCTCGGCCTCGACGACGACTTCTCCGGCCAGCCTGGCCTTGCGGGCCTCCTCGGGGTAGACGGGGCTCTCCTTCGAGACCAGCCTGGGCTCGACCAGCTTGCCCTTTCCCTTCAGGTCGGAGAGACGGACCGGCGCCTGGGCCTCGGTGGAGACCGGGGCGTCGCTCCTGGGCGGCGCCTCGGCCCTGGGCGGCGCCGGGGTGGCGGCCGGCGCCCCCGGCGCGAGGGCGGCGGCTCCGACCGCCCCCGCCGCCGCGAGGCTGAGGGCGGCGGCCGCGAGGGACGCGGTGATCCGGGCTCTGTTCATCGAGACCTCCTGCGCCAGCAGCGCGACGCGCCTGGCGAGCTGCGATCCCCTGTGGAGCGCGGGGACGGGAATGCCGAGAGGCCGTGGCGGAAGCGAGGCGATCCGGAGGAGCGCCTCGAGGTAGGCCCGCCGGTCCCGGGTGAGGCGGACGACGTCCTGGTCGACGACCTGCTCGCGCGCGAGGGCCGCCCGGCTCAGGAGCAGCCCGACGGCGGGGTGGAACCAGAGGCAGGCGCGGAGCGCCTCCTCGAAGAGCGTCACGAGCCAGTCCCTCCGCCTCACGTGGAGGAGCTCGTGGCAGAGGACCGCCTCCTGCTCCCCCTCCGGCATCTGCTCGAAGGCCTCCGGCAGGAGGACGACCGGGCTCCGCCAGCCGAACGTCGCCGGCGACGTCGCGGTCCGGCAGACGCGGAGCGCGGCGGTCACCGACAGCCTCTCCTCGAGCGCCGGCAGGAACCCGAGGGGCGAGGCGAGGGGCCGGGACCCGCGGGCGAGCCTCGCGAGGGCGAAGAGGCCGAGCGCGAGCCGGACCGTGGCGGCGAGACACCCCGCGGCGAGGAGGAGGCCGAGAAGCCCGGCCGGGGGAGCCTCCGGAAGCCCGGAGGCCCTCGCGGTGACGACGGCGGCCTCTGCGACGACGCGCAGCGCGCCGGGCCCGCCGTCCGCCTGGTGGAGGAAGCCCGCCGGCAGCTCGAGGAGGGGCGAGAGGACGACGACAGGCAGGAGCACGTGCCAGTAGGCGAGAAGGGCCCGGGGGTGACCGAGGCGCAGGAGGCGCGGCAGGGCGAGCCCGACGGCGAGGAGGAGCCCGCACCGCAGGGCGTAGACGGTCACGTCCCCCAGGAGGTCGGGGGTCGTCACTTCGCCTCCTTCACGAGCCGCCGGATCTCCTCGAGATCGGGCGCGCCGAGCTTGCGGTCCCGGACGAGGCTGACGAGGAGGGAGCGCGCCGAGCCCGCGAACACCTTCTCGAGGAAGTCCGAGACGAGGCCCGAGAGGACCTCGCTCTTCGGCTGGGTGGGCTCGTAGACGAAGGCGCGCCCCTCCTTCCGCCGCCGGAGCCGCCCCTTGCCCTCCAGGATGTTCATGAGAGTCATCACGGTGGTGTAGGCGACCGGCTTCCGCTCGCGGAGGCGCTCGTGGACCTCGCGCACCGTCACGGGGGAGCGCTCCCAGACCTCGTGCATGACCTCCAGCTCCGCCGCGGTGAGGGGCCGTCGGGCCGACTTCATACTAAAAACTTAGTACTTAGTAGATCGTCTGTCAAGGCGCCGCAGGCCGCGCCCTCCCCGGGCCCCCCGGGCTAGAGCCAGCCCTTCTCGCGGGCCAGGCGGGCCGCCTCGACGCGCCCCGAGGCGCCCAGCTTGGCGATCGCGTCCGAGAGGTAGTTGCGGACCGTGCCGGAGGTCAGGCCGAGGGCGTTGCCGATGTCGGCGCTCGACCAGCCGTCGCCGGCGAGGCGGAGCACCTCCCGCTCGCGCGGCGTGAGCGGGTCGGCCTCGCCCCACGCCTCCACCGCGAGCGCCGGGTCGATCGCCTTTCCCCCTCGGGCGACCTCCCGGATCGCCTCGGCGAGCCGGGACGCGGGCGCGTCCTTGAGCAGGTAGCCGCGGACCCCCGCCTCGACGGCGCGGCGCAGGTACCCGGGGCGCGCGAACGTCGTGAGGATCACGACCCGCGTGGGGAGCTGGCGCTCGACCAGCGCCGCGGCCAGCTCGAGCCCCGTCATCCCGGGCATCTCGATGTCGGTGACGAGGACGTCGGGGCGGAGACGCTCGGCCAGCTCGAGCGCGGCCGCCCCCGCCGGGGCCGTCCCGACGACCTCGAGGTCGTCCTCGAGCGAGAGGAGGGCCGCGAGCGCGCCGAGGACCATCGCCTGGTCCTCCGCCACGACGATCCGGATCACGGCGTCCCTCCGGGCCCGGCCGGGATCACGGCGACGAGAGTCGTCCCGGAGCCCCCGCTCCGCGGCCCGATCTGGAGGGCGCCCCCCGCCGCGGCGAGCCGCCGGCGCATCCCCGTGACACCGGTGCCCTCACGGATCGGGCCGCCGCGGCCGTCGTCCTCCACGACGAGGCGGGCCAGCGGCGGCGGCGCCTCGAGCGACACGCGGCATCGCCGCGCCCTGGCGTGCCGGACGACGTTCGTCACCGCCTCCCGGAGGACCAGCGCGAACGTGTCGGCCGCCGGCGGGGGGAGCGCGGAGAGGGCCGGCCCGTCCGCCTCGACCTCCAGCTCGACCCCGAGCGCCGCGAGGGCCTGCCGGGCCCCGGCCAGCTCGGCGGCGAGCCCCGCGGATCGATACCCGGAGACCGCGCCCCGAAGCTCGGTGAGCGCCTCCCGGGCGATCCCCTCGACGTCGGAGAGCTCGCGCTCGACCGCCGGACGACCGCCCAGCGAGGCGTCGAGGCGGCCGACGAGCCGCCGCGCGAGCTCGGCCTTGATGGCGATGACGGTGAGGGTTCGTCCCAGGACGTCGTGAAGGTCCCGCGCGATCCGCTCGCGCTCCGCGGCGGCGGCCTGCCGGCCGACCTCCTCGGCCGTGAGCCTGAGGCGCCGCTCCTTCCGGCCGAGCTCCTCGTAGTAGATGTTCACGAGGCCGATGAGCGTCCCCATCCCCGACCCGGCCCAGACGACGCTCGGGGGCACGGGCGTCGCCGCCGCGAGGGCGAACGGAGCGGCGACCACGACCAGGAGCACGACGAGGCCCGTCCGGGGCGGGCCGGCCCGGCCCGCGAAGTTCGCGGCGTAGACGAAGAAGACCCCCGCGCCCGGGTTCACGGGCCCGAAGGCGATCCCGAGAGCGGCGATGAGGCCGGCGAGGACCATGACCCGGGCGCCTCGCTCCCGGAAGCCGCGCAGGTAGAGGGCGACGAAGAGCGGCAGGGCGGCGAGCGAGACGGCGCGAAGAGCGGCCGGGTACCCCGGCCGGAGGAGCGGCAGGACGAAGAGGACGAGGAACGACAGCCAGAGGTACGGGACCCACCCGATGCTCGGGTCGTCCGGCAGGAGCCGGCGGTGGACCCGGGCCCAGAGGCCCGGTTTCACCGCTCCTTCTGGAGCCGCATCTCGTAGAACTTCCGCCACGTCGCTCCGTCGGGCGAGATCTCCCCCACCTCGTGCCACTCTCCGGGATTCGGCTGGGAGATCGTATAGCGCACCCGGCCACGGGGCGTCGACAGGAACCAGCGCCATCCGCCCGCCTCGGGGACGAGGTCGCTCGTCGTGGACGCGCCGTCGGCCTTGATCGCGAGGATCTTGAGCCCCTTCGTCGCCTCGTCGTGGTAGATGACCCCGATCGCCTCGTGGACCACGCGCTCGGGCTGGCCTTCGACGGCGCGGCTCTTCCCGAGGCCGTGGACGACGAGCGCGGCGCCGCCGAGGCGGGACTCGACCGTCTCGGTCTGCACGATGGACTGGGTCCCGCGCGGCCCCATGTCGATCGAGGCCTCCCCCTTCCAGCTCCCCTCCAGGAACGCGACCTTCGCGACCGCTTCCCGGGCGGCGTTCCCCGGCGGGTTCGCGGGCGCGGACTGCGCGGTGAGGGGGTGAGGGGCGAGGAGGAGGGGCGCGGCGAGGAGGACGAGCGAGCGGCCGAACCGAGCGGCCCGCGGGCGGAGGGGCATGGCTTCCGTCCTTTCCGTCGGGCGCGAGGCCTCGACAGGCACAAGGTGGCGACGGGGGCACCCCCGCCGCCACCTCATCCCGTCAAGGCCGCGAGGTGACAGTTGTCAGACGGTCGGCGCCGCCCGGGTCCCGTCCGGCCCCCTACTCCAGCATGAGGGCGCGCTGGACCTCGGAGGGGCTGGTGGCTCCGGCGAGGGCCGTCTCCATCGTGATCTTCCCCTCCCGCTGCAGCGCGACGAGGTGCTGGTCGAAGCTCTGCATGCCGTAGACGTCGCCGCCGCGCTCGATGTAGTCCTTCAGGCCGCCGATCTTCTCCGGGTCGCGGATCATGTCCTGCACCGTGAGCGTGGAGACGAGGACCTCCGCCGCCAGGACGAGCCCCTTCCCAGAGGCCGCGGGGACGAGCCGCTGGCAGACGACCGCCTTGAGCACCTCGGCCAGGCGCATCCGCACGCTGAACTGGGCGTCGGCCGGGTAGGTGCCGAGGATCCTCGAGATCGTCCTCGACGCGTCGGTCGTGTGGAGCGTCGCGAGCACGAGGTGGCCGGTCTCGGCCGCCTTCAGGGCGGTGTCCATCGTCTCGAGGTCGCGCATCTCGCCGATGAGGATGACGTCGGGGTCCTGCCGCAGGCCGGCGCGCAGCGCCGGGCCGAAGCCGGGCGTGTCGATCCCGACCTCTCGCTGGCAGACGCGCGACTTCTTGTCGGAGTGGAGGAACTCGATCGGGTCCTCGATCGTCAGGATGTGCCGCTTCTCGTTGGCGTTGATGAAGTCGATCATCGCCGCCAGCGTCGAGGACTTGCCGCTTCCGGCCACCCCGGTGACGAGGACGAGCCCGCGCTCCTCGCGGGCGATCTTCTCGACCGCGGCCGGGAGCCCGAGCGAGGCGAACGACGGGATCGCGAACGGGACGATCCTCAGGACCGCGGCCAGGTCGCCTCGCTGGCGGTAGATCGAGACGCGGAACCGGGCGATCCCCTCGATCGCGTACGAGGTGTCGAGCTCTCGGACGGCCGACGGCTCCGGGGCGCCGGGCCTCTGCGACAGGAGGTACCCGGCGATCCGCTCCATGTCCGACGCGGCGAGCGCGGGGCTCTTCACCGCAGTCAGCGCGCCGGCCAGCCGCACCGCGGGCGGCGCGCCGGTCTTCAGGTGGACGTCGCTCGCCCCGGCGTTGGCGGCGGCGCTGAGAAGCCGGTTGAACGTGGCCTGGTCCATCACGCCCCCTCGACGGCGAGCCCGTCTCCGGGCGCCAGCCTCTTCTGCAGCTGCCGGATCTTCAAGGAGAGGGACCGGCAGAACGACCGGTAGACCTTCAGGGCGAGGGACTTGTCGGTCGCCAGGAGCGCGTCGAGGTCCCCCCGCGGGATGACGAAGAGCTCCACGTCGGTCGCGGCGGTGACGGTCGCCTGCGTCAGGACGTCGTCGACGAGCGTCATCTCGCCGAAGAGCTCGCCGGGCCCCATCTCCCCGAGCACGAGGCGGCTGTCCCCCTCGCCCTTGGCGACGGAGACCCGCCCGGCGCGGAGGACGTAGAGCGCCTCGCCGAGGGCCCCCTCTGCGACGACGAGGCTCCCGGCTGGCATTCTCTCGGTCCGACAGATCGCCGACAGCCTGACTGTCTCGGCGTAGTCGAGCTCGTGGAAGAGCGGGAGCTTCTGGAAGAGCTCGATGCCGTCGAACTCCTCGAACCCCGGAAGCGTAGCGGACATGTCCGCGGAGATTACATCAGGGGCCAGGTGGCCTCGGCCCGGCTGGAACCGACGTCGGGGCTGTCGCGGTGACAGCTGTCGGACGGTCGGCGCGGTCCGGGTCTCGAGGAGAGCAGAACGTATAATGGAGCTCTGACCCCACGGTGCGCGGCCGGCCGGCGCTACCTGAGCGCGGAGACGGCCCTGAAGACCCTGGCCCTGATGGAAATCGAACCTGCCCCCGGAGCCCCGGAGGCAGGTTCGACACCTTTGCAATGGTGGAGGCGGGGGGAGTCGAACCCCCGTCCGAAGTACCCTGACGTCGAGGCTCTCCACGCTCAGCCCGTGCTTGTTTGTTTAGCCACCACGCCTTCGGGTCCGGGCGTCCGAACGCGGCGGCGATCCTGAACGTCTCGACCCCTTCCTTCAGGCGGCGGGAGGGGGTCCAGCCTGGCTTTCGCGTCGACCGCCGAGGTGCTCCAGGCGGGCCCCCCGGCGACCGTCGTGGCTAATTAAGCCGCGAGAGCGAGTTCGCTGTCGTTGGCAGCTTTGTTTCGCCGTCGGTTTTACGAGTCGAACGGCCTGCTCGGCGTGCTCCTCGATCGCCGGATGCCCCGTCGAAACCGGGACGCCCCCGATCGATTCCATCGTATCACCCGCGTCAACCTCCTCCCGCTCCGTCCCGGACGCCGCGGCAGCCGCGGCCTCCTTGACGGAGTCCCGGCGCGGCCGCAACCTACGCCCCCGTGAAGAGGGCGCACGGCAAGGACTCCCGTCTCATCGTCGTTTTCACCACGGTCGGCACGCAGGAGCAGGCGCTCGACATCGCGCACCACCTCGTGAGGTCCCGCCTGGCGGCGTGCGTGAACATCCTCCCCGGCGTCCGCTCGGTCTTCCGCTGGAAGGGGAAGGTGGACGACGAGACCGAGTTCCTGCTGATGACGAAGACCGTCGAGGCCAACTTCGAGGCGGTCAAGGACGAGATCCGGAAGCTCCACGCCTACGAGCTCCCCGAGATCCTGGGCTACCCGGTGACGTTCGCCGAGAAGGCCTTCGCGGGCTGGATCGTGGAGTCGTCGAGCGGCGCCGGCGGGGACGAGGAGGACGACGAGGGCGAGGAGGAGCCGCTGGAGCGGCTCTCCGAGTAGCCCCGGCCCGCCCGGAGAAGCGAAAGACGGGAGGGGTTTCCCCCTCCCGTCCGTTCGTTTCAGGCTACGTGCTCGGGGCCGCTCAGCGCGACATCGGGCGCCGGTCGCGATAGCAGTCGCGGCAGTAGACCGGCTTGCCGTTGGTCGGGTTGAACGGGACCTGCGTCGGCTTGCCGCACGCGTCGCACGTCACGTTGTAGAGGGCGCGGCTGCCACCCTCGCCACCGGACGTCTTGCGCTTGTCGCGGCAGTTCTTGCAGCGCTTCGGCTCGTTGGAAAAGCCCTTCTGGGCGTAGAACTCCTGCTCGTTCGCCGTGAAGATGAACGGAGCGCCGCAGTCGATACAGGAAATGGACTTGTCCGTGTACATGAAATCTCCGAGGTCGATTCTTCGACCTGTGGTGGGATCAGGGGTGCAGCCGGTGGCCACGGGCCACGGGCAGCTTCCCCGGGTTGGGCTGGGAAACTTTTACCGGCTCCGGGACTTCGGGAGGCTTCGGTGGGGCCGTTTCCTCTTGGGGCCCCATGGGGGTGGGAATGGTGGAGATCCTCCTCTGAACCAGAATTCCGTGGGCCGAACGAGGGTTCCGGGGGTGGGACCACGGAATGCCACGGGCCGTTGGCCGGTATGAAAGCCGGTTTTTCCCCTGGACGCAAGAGAAATCTCGGGGGCGGCCCCGACCGTCCTGTCAGGAGGACAGGCGGGCGAGGGGCGGAGCGACCCCGGGGAACCTGCGCCGCTCGATCCGGCCCGCCAGGAACGAGGCGCGCCCCGCCTTGACCGCGTCCCGCATCGCCTCGGCCATCCGGAGCGGGTTGCGGGCGCCGGAGACGGCGCGGCCGCCGAGGACGCCGTCGGCGCCCAGCTCCATCGCGAAGGCCGCGTCGGAGGCGGAGCCGACGCCTCCCGCCACGAGGACGGGCACGCCCGCGCTCCCGACGAGGAAGGAGAGGGCGAGCGGGTCGACGACCCCCTGACCGGATCCCGGCGGCGCGGCGCGGGCCAGGATCGCCGCGGCACCGGAGGCGAGGACGACGAAGCCCTCGCGCGAGAGGAGGGCCGTCGCCTCCAGGAGCGCGTCGACGTCGGGCCAGAGGGTCTTCTCGTCGCCGGAGACCTCGAGGGCGACCCACGGCGTCGCGAGGCGCTCCCGCGCCGTCCGCGCCGCCACCACGGCCTCCTCCGACGTGCGGCAGCCCGAGGTCACGGGGAGGAGGAAGTAGGCCTGCCGGTCGATGCCGTCCAGGTGCGCCGACTCCTCGACGTCGCCCGGCAGGTCGGGGACGGCGAAGAGGACGATCTCGCAGCCGGCGGCCTCGCGGGCGGCGCGCGCCAGGTCGGGCGAGGCGAAGTGCGAGGCGGAGAGGAGGAGCCGGGACCGGAAGGCGCGCTCGCCGATCGTCAGGGGGGCGTCGAGGACCGCGGTCTCCTGGGTGGGGCCGTTTCGGGGCACGGGCGTGTTCTACCTCAGAAGGCGGTCACGGTGGCGGGGCGCTCGGAGGCTTTCACCTCCCGGATCCGGTTCCTCCCGTCGACGAAGACGAGGGAGGGGACGTGGCGCCGGGCCTCCTCCGGGGCCATCGCGGCGTAGGCCGCGACGATGACGAGGTCTCCCCTCTTCGCCAGGTGGGCGGCCGCGCCGTTGACGCCGATGTCGCCCCCGCCCGCGGGACCCTCGATGGCGTACGTCGCGAA
The DNA here is from genome assembly GCA_008363385.1 of Acidobacteriota bacterium. Lineage (GTDB taxonomy): Bacteria > Acidobacteriota > Thermoanaerobaculia > UBA5066 > UBA5066 > RHKY01. The sequence continues at coordinate 40,944 of RHKY01000021.1, forward strand.
GCGGGTGCCGCGCGTGACGTTGTAGACCTCCACCCGCTCGTACGGGAGGATGCCGGCCGCCTCGAGGAGGGTCGTGTCGATCGTGATCGAGCCCTCGTAGTCGAGGTTGGCGTCGGTCACGGTGGCGCGGTGGATCTTGGCCTTGAGCATCGTCAGTTCCATGGTTCCCTCACCCGAAGACGACGTTGTCGATCAGGCGCGTCCGCCCGAGGAAGGCGGCGGCGGCGAGCATCACGGGGGCCTCGACGCGGTCGACGGGCCGCATGGTGGCGGCGTCGACGAGGTCGAGGGCGTCCAGGCGCAGGGCGGGCTCGGCGTCGAGGACCGTACGGGCGGCGGAGAGCAGCGCCGCCGCGTCGCGCTCGTCCCGGTCCTCGAAGAGGTCCCGCGCGGCCGAGAGGGCGCGGTACAGAACGGGCGCCGCGGCCCGCTCGGCCGCGGAGAGGTAGGCGTTCCGCGAGGAGAGGGCGAGGCCGTCCGGGTGGCGGACCGTCTCGCCCACGGCGAGCTCGATCGGGAGCCCGAGGTCGAGGAGGAGGCGCCGGACGACGGCCACCTGCTGGCCGTCCTTGGCGCCGAAGACGGCGACGTCGGGGAGGACGAGGCAGAAGAGGCGCGTGACGACGGTGGCGACGCCGTCGAAGTGCCCCGGGCGGCGCGCCCCCTCCATCCCCTCCGAGACCCCCGCGACGCGGACGGTCGTGGAGAACCCGGGCGGGTAGACCTCCTCGACCGGCGGGGCGAAGAGGAGGTCGACCCCCTCGGCCGCGAGCTTCGCCGAGTCCCCCTCGAGGTCGCGCGGGTACCGGTCGAGGTCCTCGGCGGGGCCGAACTGCTTCGGGTTGACGAAGAGGCTGACGACGACGCGGCGGGCCTTGCCGCGGGCCAGGCGGACGAGGGAGAGGTGCCCGTCGTGGAGGGCCCCCATCGTCGGGACGAGGGCGATCCGCTCGCCGTCGGAGCGGAACTCCTCGAGCGCCTCGGCGAGCGCGGCGGCCGTGGTGACGGTCCTCATCCGCGGGCCCTCGCGGGAGCGCCCGGGGCGGCCTCGCCGGGGAGGACCTCGCGCGGGCCGCGGGCGGGCGTCTCGGCCTCGCCGGGGAAGCTCCCGGCGCGGACGTCGGCCACGTAGGCCGCGGCGGCCTCGGCGATGACGCGCCCCACGTCGGCGTACCGGCGGACGAAGCCGGGCGTCCGCGCCCCGGGCGGGACGAGGCCGACCATGTCGTGGAGGACGAGGACCTGCCCGTCGCACGCCGGGCCGGCCCCGATGCCGATCGTCGGGACGGGGACGGCCTCGGTGACGCGGGCGGCCAGGTCGTCGGGGACGCACTCGAGGACGAGGGCGAAGATCCCTGCGTCCGAGAGCCGGCGCGCCTCGTCGAGGATCCGCTCGGCCTCGGACGCCTTCCGCCCCTGCGCCCGGAAGCCGCCGAGCGCGGCGACGGACTGGGGCGTGAGGCCGAGGTGCCCCATGACGGGGATCTCGGCCGAGAGGATCGCCTCGATCATCGGGAGCCGCTTGACGCCCCCCTCGAGCTTCACGGCGCGGCACCCCCCCTCGACGACGAAGCGGGCCGCGTTCCTGACCGCCTCCTCGGGGGTGGTGTGGTACGTCAGGTACGGCATGTCGCCGACGACGAGGGCCCGCGACGCGGCCGAGGAGACCGCCCGCGCGTGGGCGACCATCCGGTCGAGCGAGGCGCCGAGCGTGTCGGCGGCCCCGTAGACGACCATCTCCAGCGAGTCGCCGACGAGGAGGACGTCGACGCCGGCCTCGTCCAGGAGCGCCGCCGTCGGGGCGTCGTAGGCGGTGAGGGCCGCGATCCTCCGGACGCCCTTCAGGGCGCGGATCGAGGGCGCGGTCGCCCGCCGCGAGGCAGGAGAGGCTCCGTAGGAGGAGCGGGTCTCGGGCACGAGAAAACCTCCCTTTCCGGGAGGCGCGTCCGCCCGCGACGCCGGGCCCTGCCGGGCGCGGCGTCCGAGACGTTCCTTCGGGTCACTCTCGGGGGCGAGTCGGCGTCCTCTCGGATCGTCCGCTCTCCCGGTCGGCCCTCCGGGGCGCCTGCCGATGTCCGCCGTCGCGGTCGCTAGCGCGATCCGCGCGGCACGTAGACCTGGGTCCCGCGGAAGGGACGGAGGATCTGGGCGATCAGGTCGTCCAGGTCCGCCTTCCGCTTCACGAAGTCTATCTCGTTCGTGTCCACCACGAGGAGGGGGGTCGCCCTGTAGTGGTGGAAGAAGTAGTTGTAGGCCTCGATCAGCTTGGCGAGGTAGTCGGCCGAGATCCCCTTCTCGAAGGACCGGGCCCGGCGGCCGATCCGGCCGAGGCACGTCTCGACCGTGCCGGTGAGGTGGATGACGAGGTCCGGGCGCGGCACCTGCTCGGAGAGGGGGCCGTAGACCTTGTCGTAGAGCGCCATCTCCGAGTCGGAGAGCGTCAGCGAGGCGAAGATCTTGTCCTTGGCGAAGAGGTAGTCGGCGATCACCAGGTGGCGGAAGAGGTCCATCTGCGCGATCTCGCGCTGCTGCTGGAAGCGCGAGAGGAGGAAGAAGACCTGGGTCTGGAAGGCCGCCCCCGGACGCCCCTTGTAGAAGTCGGGGAGGAACGGGTTCGTTACGTCCTCGAGGACCTGCGTCCCGGAGAAGCGCTTGGCCAGGAGGCCGACCAGGGACGTCTTGCCGACGCCGATCGGGCCGTCCACGGCGATGTGACGGAGGGGGAACTCCAGCGGCGTCGGCGCGGCCAAGGCGGGGCGGAGCTTATCGCGCCTAGCGGCCCCGGAGGAGGACGTCGAGGGCGCCGAAGAGGAGGACGACGACCGAGAGCCAGCCGTTGGCCGTGAAGAAGGCCGCGTCGACGCGGGAGAGGTCTCCCGGGGAGACGATGGCGTGCTGGCGGACGAGGAAGAGGCCGGCCAGGGCCACCCCGGCGCCGAAGAGCGCGCCCCCCTGCGCCAGGACGAAGACGGCGTAGAGGAGGGCGAGCGTCCCGGCGTGGAAGAGGGACGAGAGGAGGAGCGCGCGGGCGGGGCCGAAGCGCGCCGGCAGGGACCAGAGGCCGTGCTCGCGGTCGAAGGCGACGTCCTGCAGGCTGTAGATGACGTCGAACCCGGCCACCCAGAGGAGGACGGCGAGGCCGAGGAGGACCGGGAGGGTGGCGAGGCTCCCCGTGACGGCGATCCAGGCGCCGACCGGCGCGATGGCCAGGGAGAGCCCCAGGACGAGGTGAGAGGCCCAGGTGACCCGCTTCGTGAAGGAGTAGCCGAGGACGACCGCGAGCGCCACGGGCGAGAGGGCGAAGCAGAGGGGGTTCAGGCGCGAGGCGGCGAAGACGAAGAGGGCGGCCGAGGCGATCGTGAAGAGGACGGCCCCGCCGAGCGGGACGACCCCGGCCGGGATCTCGCGGCGGGCGGTCCGCGGGTTCTTCGCGTCCAGCTCGCGGTCGACGATCCGGTTGAAGGCCATCGCCGCCGAGCGGGCGCCGACCATCGCGGCCAGGATCCAGAGGAGGGTCCGGGACTCCGGGATCCCGCCCGCCGCGATGACCGCCGACAGGAGGGCGAACGGCAGGGCGAAGAGCGTGTGGGCGAAGACGATCAGCGACAGGTACGCCGCCACCGGGTTCGGCCGCGCGGGGACGGGGGCGCTCACGGGAGCGGGAGTTTACGGTCCCGGGTTCTCCTCCACGCGCCGGCTCGCCCCCGATGTCGCCGGACGCGAGCGGGACTCGCGGCCTCGCCCTCGGGCGCGGAGGGGGCCTGGGGGAACCCGGCCACCGGGTTCCCCCAGGACACAAAAAGAAGAGTGGGCGGTGACGCCGGCCCGCGCCACCGCCCGTGCGGAGGAGTGAGAGTCCCTGTCGGAGGAGCGAGGTGTCCACCCTCGGGGACCAACCACAATCTGCGGCGAGCGGGTCCCGGTCGCCACGCTTCCCGGGTCGAGACACGGTCTAAATCGAGGTCTAGCTCCGGGCTCGCCCTGGTCTAGCCAGAACTAGACCCTGGTCTAGTCGGGGCGTCAGGCCCCCCTCCTGGCAGCGCCCCCGGCCGTCTCCTGGAAGAGGCGCGCAAGATCCCGCCGGTCCCGGGCGCCGGTCTTCCGTAAGAGCTTGCCGACGTGGAACTTGACCGTCGCTTCCGTGACGCCGAGGCGGCGCGCGATCTCCTTGTTCGAGAGCTCCTCCTGGAGGCCGTGGAGGACGCGCCTCTCCGAGGCGGAGAAGGCCTGGTCGGCCGGACCCCCCAGCCCCATCGAGACGATCCGGTCGATCCACTGCGAGAGGACCGGGCGCGGGGTCCAGAGGGAGCCGTCCAGGACGCAGGCGAGGGCGGAGCGGACCTCCTCCCGCCCGGCGTCGAACGGGACGATCCCCTTGACGCCGAGGAGGAGGCAAGGGAAGACCGTCTCGGCCTCGACCGCCTTCACGAACGCGGCCAGCTTCACGCCGGGCTGCTCGGTCCGCAGGCGCTCGACCCGGCTGCGGGCCTCCTCCACCGAGCCGGACCCCAGGTTGAGGAGGACGACGTCGACGCCGCCGTCGGCCGGCGGCTGGTCGAGCACCTCGAACCCCTCGGCCGAGAGGAACTGCCGGAGGCTCTCGGCGCGCCACGGGTCGGGCTCGAGGAGGAGGATCCGCTTGCGCGCGAACGGCCGGTGCGGCAGCGGCTTCACGCCGGGCCCTTCCAGCGGAAGTCGGCCGTGGGCACGTCCAGCCCGAGGAGGTCGGCCACCCGCAGGAGCCAGGCGTCGACCGCCTGCTCCAGCGTCCGGACCGCGTAGAAGGCCGGGATCGGCGGCGCCACGATCGCCCCGGCGCGCGTCACCCGCAGGATGTTCTCGGCGTGGATCTCCGAGAAGGGGGTCTCGCGCAGGCCGAGGACGAGCCGGCGGCGCTCCTTCAGGCAGACGTCGGCCGCGCGCTGGAGGAGGCCCCGCGAGGTCCCGGTGGCGATCGCCGCGAGCGTCCCGGCCGAGCAGGGGACGACGGCCATCCCCCGCGTCCGGAAGGAGCCGGAGGAGATCGGCGCGTCGACCGCCCCCTCGGCGTGGACGACGACCTTCGCGCGGGCCGGGGCGGGGAGCTCGGCGGCGTCGACGAGGTCTCCGACCGTGGCGATCTCCTCGTCCACCTCGCTCCGGGCCACGAGGAGGGCGCGCGGCGAGACGACGACGTGCAACGCCTCGACCGTGGGCGAGGCCGTGAACAGGGCGAGGGCGCGGAGCGCCAGCCGGGTGCCGCTCGCGCCGGAGACCCCCAGGACGAGGTGGCCGGACCCTTCCAAGTCACTCCTCCGCGCTCTCACATCCTAGCGCGTCGGCGCCCGTCCCTTCACGACTCCCCCGTTCGGGTGACAGACGCGACTGTCACCTTCACACGAAAGCGTCGAACGGGCCGTTCCCCGTTCCCCGGAGCGGCCCGCCGGGGCTCCGCGCGGGGGCGGCTGTAAGGAAATCCTGTCGGCCGGCGGCGCCGGCCCGCCGGGCAGCGGACCGCAAGGCGTTGCGTCCAGGACGTTTGACCAGAAACCACGGGCTCCGGCACGGCCCGTGCGATCCCGGAGGGCGTCCGGGCGGAACGCCGGGACGCGGAGGAGGAGGCCGGATGTAGCAGCCGAGAGACACGACAGACCGGGGCCGCCGCCCCGGGCCAGGAAGGAACGCTCGCGACCCCCACGATCCCGGATTCCGTAACGCGAAAGCACGAAACGCCGCCCCGGCCCTCGCCCTCGCCCTCCTCGCCTCCGCCCTCCCCGCGCTCGCCGAGGGGGACGCCCCCGCGCCGGCCGCCCGGAAGGTGGTCAACGTCAACCAGGCCAGCGCCGCCGAGCTGGCCCGCCTCCCCCGCGTCGGCGAGAAGCTGGCCGAGCGGATCGTCGCCTACCGGCAGGAGCACGGGCCGTTCAAGCGGGCCGAGGGGCTGATGGAGGTCAAGGGGATCGGCGAGAAGATGTTCGCCGTCCTCGAGCCGTACGTGGCCCTTTCCGGGCAGACGACGCTGACCGAGAAGGTGAGCAAGGCCAAGGGGCGCTCCGGGAGCAAGGCGTCCAAGACGGCCCGGGCCTCCGGCTCCGGCGAGCCGGGGACGTCCGGCCGCTGACCCGCCGGACGGCGGGGAGGTCCCCCTCCCCGCCGTCCGCCCTTTCCCGGCACAGGAAGGAGGATCCATGGAACGCGCTCCCACGGGCGCCCCGCGCGGCGCCTCGCTCGCCGAGACGCTCGTCGTCGTCGCCGTCCTCGGCCTCTCCCTCCCGCTGGCCCTCCCGGTCGTGGCGGAGCTGGGCGGAGCGACCGGCCTGAGGGCCGCCAGCAACCACGTCGCGGCCCACCTGAACCGCGCCCGGGGCCTGGCCGCCGCCCGCGGGCGGGACGTCGGCATCCGCTGGGTCCTGGCCGGCGGCGACGCCACGCTCTACTTCTACGAGGACGGGAACTGGAACGGCGTCCTCTCGGCCGACGTGGTCGCGGGCGTGGACCGGCTGGTGGCGGGTCCGATCTCGCTCCGCGGCCGGTACCCCTCCATCCGGTTCTCGTTCGTCCCCGGCTTCCGCGGCCCGGACCCCGGCGGTTCGCCGATCGGGGACCTCTCGGACCCGTTCCGCCTCGGCGCCTCGAACATCACGACGTTCTCCCCGGTCGGGAAGGCCTCGCCCGGGACGGTCTACCTGAGCGACGAGCGGTCCCGCCAGGCCGCCGTCCGCGTGAGCCCGTACTCGGCGCGGATCCAGGTCTACGAGTGGCGCCCCTCGTCGAGGACCTGGGAGCCCGAGTGAGGCTCCACCGCGCGCTCCCGGACCTCCTTCTCGGCCCGCGCGAGCTTCTCCGGCGAGCCCAGGTCGAACCAGAAGCCCTCCTCCGGCGCGCGGTACGGGACCAGCCGGAACGCGCCGTCGAGGGCCCGGGCCGACGGGACCAGGACGTCGCGCGCCAGCTCCGAGAAGCCGTCCGGGATCCGCGCGACGAGCGCGGCCCGCGCCGCCTGCAGCCCCGTGAAGAGCCAGGGCCCCGTCGCCCCGGGGGGCCGCTCGCCCCCCACCTGGACGAGCCGGCCCACCTCGTCCGCCCAGAGCGGCGTGCCGCGGCCGGGCCTCTCGTTCGGCAGGACGCCGAGGGCCGAGACGACCGCGTCCCCTTCGTCCTCGAGGGCCTCCTCGAGGCGCGACAGCGGAAGCGTCGTGAAGACGTCGCCGTTGGCCACGAGGAAGGAGCCGCCGAGGAGGCCCCGGGCGAACGCGCACCGGATCCCGCCCGCCGTCCCGAGGATCTCCGCCTCGCGCGAGATCGCCACCGGGACGCCGCGGTAGGAGGCGCCGAGGGCCTCCTCGAGCCTCCCGGCGAGGTGGTGCGCGTTGACGACGAGCCGGTCGACCCCGTGCGCGAGGAGGTGGTCGAAGAGGTGGTGGAGGATCGGCCGGCCGAGGAACGGCAGCAGGGGCTTCGGCGTGGTCAGCGTGGCGGGGCGGAACCGCGTCCCGAACCCGGCCGCCAGGACGAGCGCGTTCACCGGAAGACCATGTCCCGGGGGAGGGCGGGGTCGGCCCGGCGGGCCGCGACGTAGAGCGCGACGTACGAGTCGGCGAGGAACGCCCCCTCCGGGACGTCCAGCTCGGAGGCGAGCGCGCGGACCGCCGCTTCCTCCCCCTCGATCTCGGCGAAGAGGCCGAGGGGCGTCTCGTCGACGACGACGACCGGGCGGACGGGGTCGGCGAAGGTCCAGGTGGCCCGCCGCTTCTGGTACCGGAAGGAGGGGGAGAAGCCGAGGAGGCCGAGGAGCGAGACGAGCGCCCCGGCGTCCTCGACGCCGGTCTCGAGCTCCAGGCGGGTCTTGACGCCGCCCCGGACCTCCTTCGGCCCCTTCAGGGTGAGGAGGGCGCGCCCCGCCACGGTCCTCACGCGGAGGGCCATCCCGCGCGCGGTCAGCGTCCCGGCCGCGTCGTCCAGGAGGACGTTCTCCTCGTCCTCGACGGGGCCGCCCTCGGCGCCGAGGGCACGGAGCCGCGCCTCGAAGGCCGCGCGGTCCTCCAGCCGGAACTTGGCCTCGGTCTCGTGCGGCCCCGTCGAGCTCACCGTTCCCTAGAATACCGGTCGTGCCGCGCTACCGGCTCACGGGACTGCGGGTGAGGGCCCCGCGCCCGGTCGACGCCACGGCCGTGGCGCGCGCGCTCCGCGTCGGGCGCGACGAGGTGGAGGAGGTCGTCCTCCTCCGCCGGTCCCTCGACGCGCGGAGGAAGCCCGAGCTCTTCTGGGAGGCGACGGTCGAGGTGGCCACCCGCTCGCCGGTCCCGCCCGTGGCGCCGCCTCTCGTCCTGGAGGAGATCGCGGGCCCTTCGCCCTCCCCGCAGCTCCTCCTGCCGCGCCTGCCGAAGGGGGCCCGCGTGGCGGTCGTCGGGACCGGGCCGGCGGGCCTCTTCGCGGCGCTGGCCCTCGTGGAGGCGGGGCTCTCGCCGCTGGTCCTGGAGCGCGGCGACCCGGCCGAGGACCGGTACCGGCGGGTGATGCGCTTCTGGAGGCGCGGCGAGTTCGACCCGGAGTCGAACGTGCAGTTCGGCGAGGGGGGCGCGGGGACGTTCAGCGACGGCAAGCTGACGTGCGGCAAGCGGCACGAGAAGATCGCGGTCGTCCTCTCGACGCTCCACCGCTTCGGCGCGCCCGACACGATCCTCTTCGACACGAAGCCCCACATCGGGACCGACCGGCTCGTCGTCGTCCTGAGGCGCGTCCGCAAGCACCTCGCCGACCACGGCTGCGAGATCCGCTACCGCGCGCGCGTCGTGGACGTCGTCCGGGACGGGGAGGGGGGGCGGCTCTCGGCCCTCGTCCTGTCGTCGGGCGAGGAGGTCCCCGTCGACGTCGCGATCCTGGCGCTCGGCCACTCGGCGCGCGACACGGTGGCCACGCTCCTCTCGCGCGGGGTGGCGATGAGCCCGAAGGCGTTCGCGATGGGCGTGAGGATCGAGCACCCGCAGGACGCGATCGACCGGATCCAGTACGGGCAGCCGTCGACGGCCTGCGGCGTGGCGCCGGCCGACTACAAGCAGACGCACGTGGCCGGCAACGGCCGCGGGGTCTACACGTTCTGCATGTGCCCGGGGGGCGAGGTGATCGCCTGCTCCTCCGAGGAGGGGGGCGTCGTCACGAACGGGATGTCGCGGTACAAGCGGGCCTCGGGGTACGCCAACGCCGGCCTCGTCGTCCAGACGCGTCCCGAGGACTTCGCCTCGCTCGGCGGGCCGGAGCTCCTCCGGGGGCAGGAGTTCCAGCGCCTCGTCGAGCGGAAGGCCTTCGCGCTCGGGGGCGGGACGTACGCCGCGCCGGCCACGCGCGTGACGGACTTCCTGGCGGGGCGCGAGTCGCGGAGCCTCCCCCGCTCGACGTACGGGCCGGCCGTCGTCCCGGCCCGGCTGGACGGGGTCTACCCGAAGCCGTACCTGGACGCGCTCCGGGAGGGGATCCTGGCCTTCGACCGGAAGATGCGCGGCTTCGTCTCGACCGAGGCGCTCCTGATCGCCCCCGAGTCGCGCACCTCCTCGCCCGTGAGGGTCGACCGGGACGAGGGGTGCGAGTCGACGACCCTCCCCGGCCTCTACCCCGCGGGGGAGGGGGCCGGCTTCGCGGGCGGGATCGTCTCGGCGGCGCTGGACGGGCTCCGGGTCGCCCGCGCGGTGGTGGCGCGCCTGTCGGGAGAGGCGCCCCCGGCCGACGCGGACGCCCGCCCCCCGGCCTCGCCGGAGTACTGAGGCGTCCGGGGAGGGCCCCTCCCCCCGGCCGGCCGGATCGGCGACACTCCGCGCGGATGAACCGAGTCCTCGTCGGCACCGCCGGCCACATCGACCACGGCAAGAGCGCCCTCGTCCGCGCGCTGACCGGGACGGACCCGGACCGCCTCCCGGAGGAGAAGGCCCGCGGGATCACGATCGACCTCGGCTTCGCGCACGCCTCGTGGGACGGCGTCGTCTTCTCGTTCGTCGACGTCCCGGGGCACGAGCGCTTTGTGAAGACGATGGTCGCCGGGGCCACCGGCATCGACGCGGCGCTCCTCGTCGTCGCCTCGGACGACAGCGTCATGCCCCAGACGCGCGAGCACCTCTCGATCCTCTCCCTCCTCGGCGTCCCCGAGGGGATCCTGGTCCGGACGAAGGCGGACCTCGTCGACGAGGAGACGGGGGCCGTCGTCGAGGCCGAGGCGCGCGACCTCGTCCGCGGGACGTTCCTGGAGGGGGCGCCCCTGGTGGCGGTCTCGGCCCTGACGGGGCGCGGGATCCCGGAGCTTCGACGCGCCCTCTCGGAGCTGGCCTCCCGCGTGAAGGGGCGAGACCCGCGCTCGCGCCCCGAGCGGCTCTTCGTCGACCGAGCCTTCGCGATGAAGGGCTTCGGGCCGGTCGTCACGGGGACTCTCGACGGGGGGCGGCTCAAGCGCGAGGACCGCCTCGTCCTCTGGCCCTCCGGCCGCGAGGTCCGCGTGAGGCGGCTGGAGGTGCACGGCGAGGAGCGCGCCGAGGCGTTCGCGGGAGAGCGGACGAGCCTGAACCTGGCGGGCGTCGAGCTCTCGGACCTCGCCCGCGGCCAGGCTCTCGCCGCCCCGGGGACGGTCGTCCCGTCGACCCTCCTGACCGTCGAGGCGACGCTCCTGCCCTCCGCCGGGGGACCCCTCGCCCCCGGGACGAGACTGCGCCTTCACCACGGCACCTCGGACGTGGAGGCGCGGCTGCACCTCTCGCCGGTGGAGGGGACCGAGCCCGCCCGGGAGATCCGCCCCGGCGAGACGCGGGTCGTCCAGCTCCTCCTGCGCGAGCCGGTGGCCGCCCTCCGCGGGGACCGGTTCGTCCTGCGCCGCCCCTCCCCCGTCGAGACGCTGGGCGGCGGGAGGGTCCTCGACACCGCGCGCCCCCGCGCCACGCGGGCGAACCCGGTCCCCGCCCGCGCGGTGCCGGTCCTGAGGTCGGGGAACGTCGAGGAGGCGGCGGCCCTCCTCGTCGAGGAGTCGGGCGCGCGCGGCCTGGGCGGCGACGAGCTGGCGCCGCGCCTGGGCGTGCCGCGGTGGCGGGCCGCCGAGCTCCTGACCGCTCTCCAGGCCTCCGGGAAGGCGCTCCGCCTCTCGCCGGGCCGCCTCGCCCCGGTCGCGGCGCTGGCCAGGATGCAGAGCCGCGCCGGGGAGCTGTTCGAGGAGCGGAAGAGGAGCGGCGCCCCGTCGCCTCTCCTGCCCCGCGGGGAGTTCCTCTCGCGCTTCGGCGCGGGCCTGACGGCCGAGGCCGCCGAGGGGTGGCTGGCGCTCCTGGCCGCCTCCGGCAAGCTCGTCGTCGAGGGGGATCAGGTGGGGCCCCCCGGGACGCGGGCCGGACAGGTCGCCGAGGAGTCTTCGGGCTTCGCCGCCCGGATCGCCGAGGCCTACCGGAAGGCCCGGTTCGAGGCCCCGAAGTCCTTCGACCTGGCCCGGGAGGTGGGGACGAAGCCCGCCGTCGTGGACGGCCTCGTCTCGCACCTCCTGAAGACCGGCGTCCTCCTCCGCCTCTCCCCGGACGTCGTCGTCCACCGGGACGCCGTCGAGGAGGCGGCCGGCAAGCTGCCCTCCGTGAAGGGGAAGACGCTCACGGTCGGCGACTTCCGCGACCTCCTCGGCCTGACGAGGAAGACGCTGATCCCCCTCCTCGAGCACTTCGACCGCAAGAAGCTCACCCGCCGCCAGGGCGACGTCCGCCTCGTCGAGTAACCCGAGCCCGAGAACTCAGCAGGCCCGCGCGAGCGGGCCCGCCTCACCGCCGCGGAGTGGGAGCCGCGCAAGCGGCGCGGGAGAACCCGGGCGGACCCGGGTTCTCCCGATTCACTTCGGTGTCCCGCGGAGGTTCTTCTTGAACATCCGCTTCGCCCTCTCCTTGGCCTTGCCGAGGTCGTACTCGAGCGTGGCGTCGAGCGTCATCCAGGACTCCACCGCCTGGCCTCCGGAGAGCGCCGGGGAGACCTTCCACGTCCGGGCCATCAGCCGGACCCACGCCAGGAGCGCCGGCTCGAAGGAGGCTCCTGTGGCGACGATCTTCTCCACCTTCCCGGCCGGTCCGACCAGGACGAGGGCCGTCACCCGGGAGCGGAGCCGGGTCGAGTCCCAGTCCCACGAGACCTTCTTCGGGGCCGGGAGGAAGTCGACGTCCTCGATCGAGACGATGCTGCCGTCCTTCGGCTCGACCTCGCGGGGGTAGCGGAGCATCCACTGCTCGCCCGGAGACTCGACCGGGACGGCGGCGAGCGGCTCCTCCGGCCCGACCGGGAGGAGGTTGAAGGCGGTGAAGGCGGCCGAGTCGAGCTCCAGATCCAGGTCCAGGCCGTACGTCGCCCAAGTCCGCACCGCACGCCCGTCCTTCTTGGCGGGGTCGAACTTCCAGCGCGGCAAGAGCCCCGCCAGGGGCGCGGAGAGCCCGCGCACGGGCGGCTCGACGGCCGTGCCGTCGCTGACCCGGCCGTCCTCCTCGATCCTGAGGGAGAGGGCCAGGAGAGCCTTCGTCTCGAAGTCCGTCGCCTCGGGGCGTCCGGTCATCTTCGCGGGCTGGTCCACCTTCCGGTAGAGCGGGTGGACGTACGGGACCGCCGCGGGCGCCGGGCGGGACGGGTCCGCGAGGGCCTCGACCGCCTGCGCCGAGGAGGGGGCCGTCGCCGGCTGTTGGGCGGCGAGCCCGAGCGGGAGGAGGGACGCGGCGAGGGCGAGGAGGGAGGCGAAAGTCAAGAGGGCCGCCCGACGCGCGCCGGTTCTCATCGGCCGGATTCTAGCGGCTGCGCGCGCAACCCGGACGCCGCGCCGCCTCATTTCGCGTCGGCCCAGTTCCGGCCGCGGCCCACCTCGACGGTGAGCGGGACCGCGAGCGCGGCCGCGCCCTCCATCGCCTCGCGCGCCAGGGCGGCCACCCGGTCCGCGTCGGCCTCGTCGCACTCGAGGACCAGCTCGTCGTGCACCTGGAGGAGGAGGCGCGCGGAGGTCCCGGAGGCGTCCAGCGCCCCCTGCAGGCCGACCATCGCCCTCTTGATCAGGTCGGCCGCGGAGCCCTGGAAGGGCGCGTTCATCGCCATCCGCTCGGCGTTCGACCGGACGGCGTGGTTCCGGTCGGTCAGGCCCGGGATCGGCCGGACGCGGCCGAAGATCGTCTCGGTGCCGCCCGTCTCGCGCGCCCGCGCGAGGATCCCGTCCAGGCAGGCCCGGATCTTCGGGAACCGGTCGAAGTAGGCCTTGATGAAGGCCTTCGCCTCCGACTGCGGGACCCCCAGCTGCCCCGCGAGCGCGAACGGCCCCATGCCGTAGAGGATCCCGAAGTTGATCGTCTTGGCGCCGCGCCGCTGGTCGGGGCTGACGAGGTCCGGGTGGACGCCGAAGATCTTCGCCGCCGTGGCCCGGTGGATGTCCTCGCCGCGCCGGAAGACCTCGACGAGCGCCTCGTCCCCGGAGAGGTGGGCCAGGAGGCGCAGCTCGACCTGGGAGTAGTCGGCCGAGACGAGGAGGCGGCCGGGGGGCGCCACGAACGCGCGCCGGATCGCCCGGCCCGCCTCGGTCCTGACGGGGATGTTCTGGAGGTTCGGGTCGTTCGACGAGAGGCGGCCGGTGGCAGCGACGGCCTGGTCGAACCGCGTGTGGATCCGGCCGTCGGCGGCCACGTGCTGCGGCAGCGCGTCGACGTACGTCCCCTTCAGCTTCGAGATCTCGCGCCACTCGAGGACGAGCCCCGGCACCGGGGACAGGCCCTGGGCGGCCAGCTCCTCGAGGACGTCCGACCCGGTGGCGTACGACTTCGTCTTGGCGGTCAGCTTCGTCGCCGTGTACCCGAGCTTCTCGAAGAGGATCCGGCCGAGCTGCTGCGGCGAGCCGACGTTGAAGCTCTCGCCCGCGGCCTCGACGATCCTCGTCTCCAGGTCGAGGAGGCGCCCCTCGAACTCGCGCGAGAGGGAGGCGAGGACGTCGCGGTCGACGAGGACGCCGGTCGCCTCCATCCGGGCCAGGACCGGGACGAGCGGCAGCTCGATCTCGTCCAGGACGCGCCGCTTCGCCTCGCCGGCGCCTCCCGACAGGCGGGCCTCGAGCGCCCCGGCGAGCGCGAGCGGGAGGCGCGCGCGCGCGGCCAGGTACGTCCGCCCCGCGTCCGTTTCGAGCGGGGTGGCCGAGTCGAACTGCGCGGCGCCGGTCACGTCCTTCGGGGTCGGGACCTTCTCGGGGGGGAGGTCGAGGAGGGCGCGGGCGTCGCCCGCCAGGTCGTGGGCGAAGAGCCCCGGCGCCTCGACGTAGGCCGCGAGCATCGGGTCCTCGAACCGCGCGGGGACGGGGAGGCCGAGGGCGGAGGCGGCCAGGAAGACCCGCTTGACGTCGTGGGCCACGACGGTCACCCGCCCGTCGGCGAGGAGGGCGCCGAGCGCCTCGCGCCCGGCCTTCGCCCCCGGACCGGCGAGCGGGACGGCCACGACGCCGTCCGGGAGGGCCACGGCCGCCGCCAGCGGCTCGGGCGGGAACGGACGCCCCGGCGCGCACTCGACGTGGAGGCCGACGCGCACGGCCGCCCGGGCGCGGCTGGCGAGGCCCGCGAGCGCGGCTCCGCCCTCGGCCCACTCGACCCCGGCCTCGCCGTCACGCGCGGCCTCCGCCGCCGGCGCGGGAGCCGCCTCGACGGGAGCCGCCGCTCCCGCCTCCTCGAGGAGCTCGCGCTTCAGGCGTGAGAAGCCCAGCTCCTCGTAGAGCGAGGCCAGCTCGGCGACGCGGCCGGCGTCCCGCGGGGCCGGGCGGAAGGTCTCCAGGAGCGTGTCCGGCGTCTCTCCGCCGGGGGCCGGGGCGTCGCGCCTCACCGTCGCCAGCTCGCGGGAGCGGAAGGCGTCCTCGCGCCCGGCCGCGAGCGCCTCGCGCCGCTTCCCCTTCACCTCGTCGAGGTGCCGGTAGACCTCCTCGAGCGGGCCGTACGCGTTGACCAGCTCTCGGGCCCCCTTCTCGCCGATGCCGGCGACGCCGGGGATGTTGTCGGCCGAGTCACCCATCAGCGCCAGGACGTCGACCACCCGCTCGGGCGGGACGCCGAACTGCTCCTTCACCCCGGCCGGGTCGAGGAGGACCTCCTTGACCGGGTGCCAGACGACCACGTGCTCGCCGTCCACGAGCTGGAAGAGGTCCTTGTCCGAGGAGACGACCTCCACGCCGATCCCCGCCCGCGCGGCGCGGTCGGCCAGCGTCCCGATCAGGTCGTCGGCCTCGAAGCCGGGCTCCTCGACGACGCGGAGCCCCATCGCCCGGCAGAGCTTCTTCGTGTCCGTAACCTGCGGGACGAGCTCGTCGGGCATCGCCTGCCGCGTGGCCTTGTACGTCGGGTCCATCTCGTGCCGGAACGTCCGCTCCGGCCGGTCGAAGACGACCGCGACCGCGTCGGGCTTCCGGTCGCGCAGGAGCTTCTGGAGCATCGTGGCGAAGCCGAAGGTGGCGTTCGTCGGGCGCCCCGAGGGGCCGGTCAGGCCCCGGATGGCGTGGAACGCGCGGTAGAGGTACCCCGAGGCGTCGAGGAGCGCCAGCGTCGGACGGGACATGGTCCGGGAAGTCTAGCCTTCGCCCGCGTTCGTAGAATCGGGACGGAGGCCCGCCGATGTCCGCCGCCGTCCGGCCCGCCCCGCCCGTGACGAACAGCCGGATCGCCTCGGCGCTCCTGGCGCTCGCCTCGGCCGAGGCGCCCGGGAGCCGGCCGTCGGCCGAGTACCGCGCGGCGGCCTGGACGCTCCGGCAGCTCCCCGAGGACCTCTGGGGGCGCCGGGTCCGGATCGCGGGCCTCCCGGACGTCTCCCCCCGCGCGGCCGACGCCATCGGGGCGTTCCTGGCCTGCTCGTCGGACGAGACGGTCTCGGACCGGCTGGCCCGGATGCTGGAGCGCGAGGACCCGACCGCCGACCTGAAGAGCGACTTCCTCTCCCGCGCCGACGTGGACCGGATCCTCTCCTCGCCGCCCGCGGGAGAGGGCGAGGCGCCCGCCGGGATGGCCGACCTCTCGGGGGACCTCCACCTCCACACCGACCGCTCGGACGGGAAGATGCCGCTCGACTCCCTCCACCGGGCGCTGGCGGCCCGCGGGGACCGCTTCGCCTTCCTGACCGACCACGCGCGCGACTGCGCCGTGGCGGGGGGGCTCTTCGCGGCGGACTTCGAGGCCGAGCGCCGCGAGGTGGACCGGCTCAACGAGCGGACCGAGGGGAGCTTCCGGATGCTCCTCGGCGCCGAGGCCAACATCGCCGAGGACGGGACGATCGACGTGACCCCCGCGCGCGTCGGGGTGCTGGAGGCCGTCGTGGCCTCGGTCCACACCGACCTGAGGAGCCCGCGCGACCAGGCCCCGCGCCTCGTCCGGGCGATCGAGACCCCCGGCGTCGCGGTCCTCGGGCACCCGCGGGGCCGGCTCTACGCCCTCCGCTCGGGGATCCGCGCCGACTGGCCCCGCGTCTTCGAGGTGGCCGCGCGGCTGGGCGTGGCCGTCGAGCTGAACGGCTGTCCCGAGCGGCTGGACCTCGACCCGCGCCTGGCCGCCCTCGCCAGCGAGGCCGGCTGCCTCTTCACGATCGCCAGCGACGCCCACGCCCACCGCCACCTCGACTTCGTGAGGTACGGCCTGGCCGTGGCGCGAATGGCCGGCATCCCCGCCTCGCGGATCGTGAACACCTGGTCCGCCGAGCGCGTCGCCGACTGGCTCCGCTCGCACCGGAGCCGCTGACTCTCTCGATCGACCCCGTCGGAGGGGTTCCCCCGCTCCCTCAGGCCAGCAGCAGGTGGCCGCCCGCCTTCGCGCGGGCCTGGTCGAGCGCCTCGCGGGCCTTGGCGGCGATCTCGGCGGCCTCCTCCTGGAAGCCTTTCGAGACCTCGGGGTCGGAGACGCCCGGGAGGTTGATCTTCACGTTCGCCAGCGCCCCCTCGACCGCCGCGTGGAGGAGGAGCGAGCCCACCCAGGCGTCGGAGGCGCAGTTGGGGTTCCCCTTCTCGAGGACGAGCGGCGCCTTCTCCAGGAGCTTGGCCGAGAACTCGGCGGTCTGCATCGGCGTCGTCGTGGCGACGAGCGTGGCCCGGTCGATCGCCTCCTTGCGGGCGGCCTTCTCCTCGTCCGTCCCCTTCGGGAGCTTCCGCGCGGCCATGATCCCGTCGAAGGCGCGCGTGTCCTCGTCCACCAGCTCCAGGAGGTGGGCGCGCGTCTCGTCGGCGATCCGCGCGACCGGGGTCAGCTCCTCCCAGGAGTCGCGGTACTTCTCCTTGCCGAGCGTCAGGCGGACGGCCATCCCGAGGAGGCCGGCGCCGAAGGCGCCCGCGGCCGCGGAGGCCGATCCGCCGCCCGGGGCGGGCGAGTCCGATGCGAGGGTGTCGGCGAAGGTCTTCAGCGTCAGGTCGACGAGGTCGCTCATCGCCCCGATTCTCCCCCAGCCGGGGCGGTTCAGGCGGCGAGGCGCCGTCCGGAGCCGACGACGAGCCGGCCGCCCGCGACCACGTCGGTGACGAGGTTGACGCCGTAGTGGTAGACGAGGTGCTCGAGGGAGGGAGCGTCGAGGAGGACGACGTCCCCGGCCTTTCCCGGCTCGAGCGAGCCGCGCCGGGATGCCTCGCCGACGGAGGCCGCCGCGTTCAGCGTCATCGCGGTCAACGTCTCCTCGGCGGTCAGCCCCATCCCGACGCAGGCGAAGAAGGCGACCGCGGGGAGCGACTCGGTGTACGAGGAGCCGGGGTTGCAGTCGGTCCCGAGCGCCACCGGGACGCCGGCCGTCACGAACGCGCGCGCCGGGGCGTACCGGTTCATCCGGAGGAAGACGGAGGTGCCCGGCAGGAGCGTCGCGACGACGCCCGCCTTGGCCATCGCCTCGATGCCGTCGGGCTGGGCGAAGAGGAGGTGGTCGGCCGAGAGGGCCCCCACCTCGGCAGAGAGGCGCGCCCCGCCGAGCGGCGTCAGCTCGTCGGCGTGGAGGCGGGGCGAAAGGCCGAGCGCCTTCCCCGCGAGGAGGATCCGCCGCGACTCCTCGAGGTCGAAGACCCCCGTCTCGCAGAAGACGTCGACGTGCGCGGCCCCCGCCTCGGCGAGCGCCGGGAGGATCTCGGCGCAGCACTCGTCGACGTACCTCGTCCGCTCCGCGTCGCCGCCCCGCCGCTCGACGGGAACCTCGTGGGCCGGGAGGGCGGTGACCGTGACGCCGACGGGGTGCCCCTCCCGGGCACGGAGGAGCGCGCGGAGCTGCTTCAGCTCGGTCGTCTTCTCCAGGCCGTAGCCCGTCTTGGCCTCGCAGAAGGTCGTCCCGTGGAGGAGCATCCGGTCCAGGCGCGAGCGGGCGGCCGTGGCCAGCTCCTCCTCCGTGGCCGCGCGCGTGGCGGCGACGGTCGAGACGATCCCGCCCCCCGAGGCGGCGATCTCGGCGTACGTCCGGCCCTTGAGCCGCTCGTTGAACTCGCTCTCGCGGAAGCCGGCCCACGGAAGGTGCGTGTGCGGGTCGACGAAGCCGGGGAGGGCCGTCTTCCCGCGCCCGTCGAGAGCCGTCTCGCCCGGGGCCGGGGCGTCGCCGAAGCGGGCGACGTACTCGTCGTCGCTCCCGGCGAACGTGATCGTCCCGTCCTCGACCCGGATCGCCGCGTTCGTGACGCGGCGGACCTTCCCCTGGGCGGGTCCGGCGAGGGCGGCGTTTCCTTCGGGGGTCGCCAGGGAGGCGAGGCGGCGGATCGTCAGGAGCGTCAAGCGCTCTCTCCCTCCCGGCGCTTGGCGCGCATGACGGAGAGGGAGCCCTCGACCTCGTCGTCCTCGCGGTCGAAGTTCAGGACCTGCTGGAAGAGGTCGATCATCCCCTGGAGCTTCAGGTGGAAGTTCTTCCTCTCCACACGGAGGTCGCGGATCTTCTTCTCGATCTCGGCCGAGCGCTCGAGCGCCTGCTGCATCAGCCTCTCGGCCTGCCGGTTGGCGTCGGAGAGGAGCCGCTCGGCGTCCTTCTCGGCCCCGGCGCGGACCCCTTCGGCCGAGCGCTGGGCCATCAGGAGCGTCTCCTTGAGCGTCACCTCGGTCTCGCGGTGTCGGGCGACCTCGTCCCTCAGCCGGACGTTCTCGCGCTCCAGCTCGTCCAGCCGGCGGTAGAGCTCCTCGAGGTCCTCGCCGAGCGCCTCGAGGAACTGCCCCACCTCCTGGACGTCGAACCCCCTGAGCCTCCTCGGGAAGGTCTTCTTCTGGATCTCGAGCGGCGTGATTCCGGGTCTCATGAGGGACAGTGTAGCGTCCCCGGCGTCCGGGGGCCCTCCCCGGTCATTCAGTGAATGGTCGGCGGGAAGTCGTCATCCCGCCGGACGACGCGGAACCTGCGCCTCCGGAAGAGGCGGGCGGGGCTCCAGGTGGCTCCCCGCCCGCGCCACCTCCGGGCGAAGAACCACGCCACCGGCAGGCCCCCGAGCACGAACAGGAGCCGCGCGAGCGCGAAGGGGACGGGCGCCGGGGAGAGGCGCGCCATGTCCAGCTCGCCGAAGACGACGAGGACGAGGGCCAGGATCGCGAAACCCCGGCGGGTCATCGGAAGGAGCCCGAAGAAGTGGACCGGGCGGTGGGGTCCGAGGAGGGTCCACGCGACGATGACGGCCGTCAGGACTCCCGAGACCCCGGCTCCCGCCACGATCGACGCCGCGCCGGGGAGGAGGAGACGGGCGGCGACGGCCCCGAGGAGGGCGGCCACCGCCGTGGCCGTCCCGAGGAAGAGCCCGTACCCGCGCGAGCCCAGCTCGGGCTCCAGCTCCGGCCCGAAGCTCCAGAAGAGGAGGAGGCCGAAGAGGACGTTGAAGATCCCGGTGATGGCCAGAGGGTAGGAGAGGAGCCGCCAGACCTCGGCCCGTCCCAGGATCCCCGCCGGGTCCGCGACGACGATCGGCGCGAAGGCCGGGACGAAGAGCGTCAGGAGGTAGCCTGCGGCCGTCAGGACGAGCGTGGCCCGCGTGACGGGCGGGAGCGCCCGCCAGCCGGGCGGCCCGACCACCCGGACATTGCCCATCTCGTACCGGGGCCTCATCGCCGCGAGCGTAGCAGAGCGGCGCTGCCCGGCCGGGCTCGCCACGGAGGCGGGGCTCCCGCAGGCCGGGTCAGCGCGCGCCGAAGAGCGCGGTCCCGATCCGCACGATCGTGGCTCCCTCCTCCACGGCGGCCTCGAAGTCGTCGCTCATCCCCATCGAGAGCTCCGGGAGGCCGAGGGCACGGGCCAGCTCGCGGAGCGCGACGAAGTGGGGGCGCGTGTCGCCCGGGGGCGGGATCGTCATCAGCCCGCGGAGGTCGAGGGCCGGGAGGGCGCGGACGGCCTCGACGAGGGAGGCCACGTCGCCGGGCGCCACTCCCGCCTTCGTCGACTCGCCGCCGGTGTTCACCTCGACGAGGACGGGGAGGCGCTTGCCCGCGGCCGCCGCGGCCCGGTCGAGCCTCTCGGCGATCGCGGCCGAGTCGACGGTCTCGACGACGTCGGCGATCCGGGCGGCCCGGCCGGCCTTGTTGGACTGGACCGGGCCGATCAGGTGCCGGACGGCCCCGGCCGGGAGGGAGGGAAACTTCGCCTCGGCCTCCTGGACGCGGTTCTCGCCGAAGTGGCGGATGCCGACCTCGAAGGCGAGGAGGAGGTCCTCGGCGGGCCGCGTCTTCGTGACGGCGACGAGCGTGACCGTGGCCGGGTCCCGCCCCGCGCGCTCCGCGGCCCGGGCGATCCGCTCCCGGACCGCCGCCACCGCGCGGGCGACCTCCTCGGACCGGCTCACGGCCCGACGGGGGCGTTCCGGTCGAGGGCCTCGTTGGCGACGGCGTCGGCCTGGTGGTTCTGGGCCCTCGGGACGTGGACGACCGTCAGCTTCCGGAACGCCCGCGCCCGCTCGCGGGCAGCCGCGAGGAACGGGCGGAGATTCTCGGCCTTCACCCGGTAGACGCCGTTGAACTGGTGGACGACCAGCTCGCTGTCGGCCCTCACCTCGACCTCCTCGGCCCCGGCCTCCCGCGCGGCTTCGAGCGCCGCGAGGAGCCCCCTCCACTCGGCCTCGTTGTTCGTTCCGCGGCCGATGGGCCGGCCGATCCTCACGCCCGAGGGGGACCAGACGCCGTACGCCGCGGGGCCGGGGTTCCCGCGGGAGGCGCCGTCGAAGAAGACCACGAAGGGGCGGCTCAAACCTCCGCCTTCGGGTCCCAGTAGAGGATCCGCTTGCAGCTCTCGCAGTGGACCGCCTCGCGGGACATCCGAAGGTCGGAGAGGAGCTGGGGGCGGAGCCTCACGTGGCAGGCCGAGCAGGCCGCCGTCTGGTTGCCGACCATCTCGACGCGGGCCACGGCCAGGCCCTGGCGCGTCTTGGCGATCCGGTCGAAGAGGAGCAGGAGCTTCTTGTCGATCCGGGCGCGGAGCGCCTCGGCCTTCGCGGAGGCGGCGGCGATCTCGCCCCCGAGGACCTCCTGCTCGGCGCGCCACTCCTTCATCTGGTCGAGGTAGCCCTGCTCCTCGGCCGGGAAGCCGCTCTCGCCCTGGCTGGCCTCGGCCTGGGCCTTGCCGAGCGTCTCCTCCAGCGCGAGCGTCTCGTCCTCGTGCGCCCGGATCTTCTTCTTGACCTCGTCGATCTCGTTCAGGAGGGCGCCGTACTCGCGGTTCGTCTTCACGAGGGCGAGCTGCTTCTGGTACTTGGCGAGCTGCTCGGCGAGGTCCGCCACCTCGGAGGCGAGTTCCTTCTTCCTCGCCTCGGCGGACTGGACCCGGCCTCCCAGCTCCTGCCGGCGGTGCACCAGGTCGTTGTAGGCCGCCTCGACGTGCACGAGGTGGTCCGGGGTCTTCGAGCGTCTCTCGGTCTTGGTGCGGACCTCGTTGAGGACTTCCTGGAGCTGGTAGAGACGCTCGAGCGGGCTCGAGGGCTGATCTTCCAAGGCACCTCCTAGAAAACGGAAGCGGGCGCCGAACGGCGCCCGCGTGAATCTGGACGTATCCCGGACGCAGCCAGAAGCGCCGGGGAGGATGGAGCTCGTCGCCTCACTCGGATCGGGTACCTCGTCTCGTGGGTCCGCTCGGATTCGAACCGAGGACCCGCCGGTTATGAGCCGGTGGCTCTTACCGCTGAGCTACGGACCCAGACGGACCGCTCCAAGCCTACCACGCCGGAGCCGCCGCTCCCGGAGAGGGGGTCCGAGAGCTCGGAAGGCCCGCCAGAGCGGGCCCTTTACCGGCCGGTTCGCTGGGGGGAGGGGCTGGGAGGGACGGCGGGGATCAGGGGCCCCGCCGTCGCCGGTTCGAGCGCGAAGCGCGCTGAGCGCGGAAGCGCGGGCGGGGGCCCTCCCCGGACACTTACAACGCCACGTCCACGAACGGCCGCAGCTTCTTGGCCCGGGACGGGTGCCGCAGCTTGCGGAGCGCCTTCGACTCGATCTGGCGGATCCGCTCGCGCGTCACGTTGAAGCTCTTGCCGACCTCCTCGAGCGTGTGCTCGGCCCCGTCGCCCACGCCGAAGCGCATCCTCAGGACCTGCTCCTCGCGGGGGGTGAGGCTCTTCAGCGTCCGCCGCGTCTGGTCCTTCAGGCTGTTGATGATCACCTGGTCGATCGGCGAGACGACCTGCCGGTCCTCGATGAAGTCCCCGAGGTGGCTGTCCTCCTCCTCGCCGATGGGGGTCTCGAGAGAGATCGGCTCCTGGGCGATCTTCATGATCTTGCGGACCTTGCCGGCCGGCATGTCCATCCGCTTGGCGATCTCGTCGGCGCTCGGCTCGCGCCCCAGCTCCTGGACGAGCGAGCGCTGCGTCCGGGTCAGCTTGTTGATCGTCTCGATCATGTGGACCGGGATCCGGATCGTCCGGGCCTGGTCCGCGATGGCGCGCGTGATGGCCTGGCGGATCCACCACGTGGCGTACGTGGAGAACTTGTAGCCGCGGCGGTACTCGAACTTCTCGACCGCCTTCATCAGGCCGATGTTCCCCTCCTGGATCAGGTCGAGGAACTGAAGCCCGCGGTTCGTGTACTTCTTGGCGATCGAGACGACGAGGCGCAGGTTGGCGACGATCAGCTCCTGCTTGGCCTGGTCGGCCTCGTCCTCCCCCTCCCGGATCTGCCGGAGGGTCTTCTTGATGTCGTCGTGCCCGAGGCCGTACTTCTCCTCGAGCTCCTTGAGCGTCTGCCGGTACTTCTGGACCCGCCGCTTGTAGAAGTCGATCCGGACCTCGTTCTTCTCCTTCTTGAGCGAGGTCTGGTCCTGGCGGATCTGCGCCTCGGGCATCGCGAACTGGCGGTCGATGTCCTTCAGGACGTTGACGATCCTCACGAGGGTCGCGGGCGTGAAGTCGATGGCGTGGATCAGCCGCGCGATCTCGGAGATCCTCCGGTCGACGGCCGGGTCGACGGCCGGCACCGGCTTGGTCGGGAGCTTCCCCGCCTTGTGGGCCGCCTTGTGGGCCGCCAGCGCCTTGGTCGTGAGCCTCTTGGCCTTGGCCGCCGCCTTCTTCTTCTCGAAGAGCTTCCTCAGCTCCCCGTCCAGCTTGGCGATCTTCTTGAAGTGGCCGAGGATGTCCTCGATCCGGCGGGCGGTCTTGGGGTCCACCTCCTCGGCGTCCTCGAGCGCCGTCGCCGCGAACTCCAGGAAGCCGCGGGCGATGTTCTTGTCCTTCTTGGCCGCCTCGACGATCCGGAGGATCTCCTCGAGGACGACCCGGTTCGTGGAGAGCGCCCGGTAGATCTTCGCCTCGCCCTGCTCGATCCGGCGCGCGATCTCCACCTCCCCCTCTCGGTCGAGGAGCTTCACGGCGCCCATCTCTCGCAGGTACATCCGGACCGGATCGTTCGTCTTCTCGACGGCAATCAGCTCCGCGCCGGCCCCCTCGGCTCCGGCCGCGGCGCCCGGCTTCTTCTGGGACGCCTTCTCGGGGACGTCGACGATCTCGATCCCGTAGTCGCCGAACCGGACGTAGATCTCGTCCAGCTCGTCCGGGGCATTCACCAGCTCTTCTGGAAGTGCCTGGTAGATCTCGTCATACAGGAGGTATCCGCGCTCCTTGCCAAGGGCGATGAGGGTCCTGACTTCTGGATAGCGCTCTTCGACGGTCACTTGGTTTCCTTTCCCCCTTGGCTCGATCCCCCTGGACCGGTAATACGTCGTCTCAACCCCTGGCGGTTCCTGGCCTGACGCTGCTTCTCCTCCAGGAGCTCCCGGACGCGGTCGGCGTCCCCCGAAGCCTCGGCCCGGGCGATCTCCGGCTGGAGGGCGGACGACTCACGCTCGATGAGCCGTATCCCCAGGAATCCCAACGCCTTCTCGAATCTCTCGTCTTCCCGTTCCGCTGGGCCCGGCCGCCTGGGCTCGAGGACGATCTGGTGGAGGGTTCGTCCGGCGGCGACCTCAAGATGTGACGCAAGATCCAAAAAATCAAGGGGCTCCGGGGTCCTGGCGAGCTCCTGCAGGGCCCCGAAAATAGACCGGGCGGATGGATGAGAGAACGAGCCGGCCGGAATGGCCGGAACGAGCTCGGAGCGAGCCGGCCAATCGGCCAGGAGATATCCGAGGACGACCTCCTCGGCCTCGGGAAGGGGGATCGGCCGATCCGCCTCGGGCGCGGGCTTGCGAGCGATCGCCGCCCGCCGGTCCGACGGGTCGAAGAGGGTCTCCAGCGGGACCGCCGAGGCCCGGGCCAGCCCGGAGAGGAGCTCGTGCCGGAGGACCCGGTCGGGCGCCGCCCGGAGGATCCCGGCCGCCTCCTGGATCCGCTCGGCTCGCTCCGCGGGGTCCGAGCCGGGGGGCGGGACCATCAGGGCCAGCGCACTGACGATCCCCGGCGCGGCCTCCACGAGGGCGCGGAGCGCCTCGGCTCCGTTCGCCGCGAGGAAGGAGTCCGGGTCGTGTCCGCCCGGCAGCACGAGGTGCCGCACCTTCACCCCGCGCTCGAGGAGGAGGGGGAAGGCCTTCCGCGAGGCCGCCTGTCCCGGCGGGTCGCCGTCGTACGCGACGACGACGCCGGCGGCGTGGCGGGCCAGGAGGTCGGCCTGGGCCGGGGTCAGCGCCGTCCCCATCGAGGCGACCGCCTGCGGCAGGCCGGCCCGCTCCATCGCGATCCGGTCGAAGTACCCCTCGACGAGGATCGCCTCGTCCCCCTTCCGGATGGCCTCGCGCGCCCGGTCCAGGCCGTAGAGGAGGCGGCCCTTCGTGAATCGCGAGGACTCGGGCGAGTTGAGGTACTTCGGCGGCTCGTCCCCCAGCGCCCGCGCGCCGAAGCCGAGGACCTCGCCGCGGGCGTCGCGGATCTCGATCGTCAGCCGGTTCCGGAAGCGGTCGTAGACCCGCCCCGCCTCGCTCCGCTGCAGGAGCCCGGCCTCGAAGAGGACCTCCTCGGGGAACCGGCCGGAGAGGGCCTCCTTCAGGGCGTCCCAGGACTCCGGGGCCGCGCCGAAGCCGCACCGCTTGGCCTCCTCGGCGGTGACGCCGCGGCGCGAGAGGAGGGCGCGGACGTCGGCGTGCCGCTCGAGCTGGGACGAGAAGAAGGCCGCCGCGGCCGCCAGCGCCTCGGCGGGACGGTTGTCCTTCGCCCGGTCGCTCCGCGTCCCGGCCCGCCTCACCGGGAGCGAGATCCCCGCGCGGCGGGCCAGGTAGGCGACGGCCTCGGGGAACTCCAGCCGCTCGGTCTCGCGGACGAAGGTGATGGCGTCCCCCTTGGCGCCGCAGCCGAAGCAGTAGTAGAAGCCCTTCTCGGGGTGGACGTAGAAGGACGGCGTCTTCTCGCCGTGGAACGGGCAGAGCCCCTTCCAGGAGGCCCCGACCTTCTTGAGCGCGGTGACCGCGCCGATCAGGTCGACGAGGTCGGTGGCGGCGAGGACCTCCCGCTTGACGTCCTCGTTGATGTCGTAGACCGGCTCCACGCTCGTGCCCTCAGTCCGCGAGCTCGGCGATCGTGACGGCGGTCCCCCCCTCGGAGGGCTCGCCGGGCCGGTGAGACGAGACGCCCGGGTGCTGGCCGAGGAACTCCTTCACCGCGGCCGCGAGGCGGCCGGTGCCGTGCCCGTGGACGATCCTGAGCACCCCCTTCCCCGAGAGGAGGGCGTCGTTGATCGCCCGCTCGACCTCGGGGAGGGCGGCGTCCACCCGCAGGCCGACGAGGACGATCTCGGCGCGCGGCGAGACGAGAGGGGGCCCGCTCGCCGCCGCCTCGACGGGCTTCCGTCCGGCAGCTCCCGGCCGGGCCGGCGGGGCCGCGAGGCGGACGAGGTCCTCCCGCGCCACGAGCATCCGCTTCCCGGAGACCTCCACCTCGGCCTGCCCCTTGGCGTCGAGGAGGGCCAGGACCCTTCCGACGGTCCGGAAGGGGACGAGCCGGACCTTGTCTCCGACCGCCACCTCCCCCGGGGGGCCGGACTCCTCGGGATAGAGCCCGCCGGCCTCGTCGCGGGCCGAGCGCAGGACGGTCGTGAGCGCGCCCTTGGCGACGGCACGCCCGGACTTCGCCTCGTCGCGGATCTTCTCCAGCTCGCGCCGCGTCCTCTCGCGAAGGGCCTCGACAGCCCGGTCGAGCGTGACCCGGGCGGTCTCGCGGAGCCGGTCCCGCTCGGCGGCGAGCCGCTCGCGGTCGGCCTCGAGGCTCCGCGCCAGCGCCTCCGCCTTCTGCGAGGCCTCGCGGGCGCGGTCCATCTCCTCTCGGGCCAGCCGCCGCTCGCTCTCGAGCCGCTCCAGGGCGGCGTCGGTCGCCGCCCAGCCCGACCCGAGCCGCTGACGGGCCGCCTCCAGGACCGGCTCGGGGATGCCGGCCCGCCGGGCGACGGAGAGCGCCCGGGACCTGCCGACGGCCCCGGGGCGGATCCGGAACGTCGGGCGCCCGCGCTCCTCGTCGAAGTCGAGCGCGGCCGCCAGCACCTCCGGCTGCCCGTACCCCCACTCCTTCACCGCGGCCAGGTGGGTCGTGGCCACGGTGATCCCGCCGCGGGCCAGGTCCCGCGTCAGGACGGCGATGGCCAGCGCGCCCCCCTCGTCCGGGTCGGTCCCGCTCCCCAGCTCGTCGAGGAGGACGAGGCTCCTCGGGCCCGCCGAGGCGAGGACGCGGGCCGTGCGCGTCATGGAGGCCGCGAACGAGGAGAGGTCCTCCAGCAGGTCCTGCGCGTCCCCCGCGACGACCAGGACCTGGTCGAAGACGGGGAGCGTGGAGCCCGGGGCCGCCGGGATCGCGAACCCCGACTGCGCCATCAGCGCGAAGAGGCCGGCGGTCTTCATCGCGACCGTCTTCCCCCCGGCGTTCGGGCCCGAGAGGAGGAGGAGGCGCCGCCCCGGCGGGAGCTCGAGGTCGATCGGGACGGCGTCGGCGCCCCGTTCCTCCGGCTTCTCGCCGAAGACCTCCTCGCGGAGGGGGGCCAGGCGCCGGTCGAGGAGCGGGTGGCGCGCGGCTTTCAGCGCCAGCGTCTCGCCGAAGACCGGAAAGACCCCCTCGACCCGGCGGGAGAGCTCGGCGCGGGCCTGGAAGGCGTCCAGCTCGGCGAGGACGGACATCGCCGCGGAGAGGGCGGCCTTTCGGACCGAGAAGCGGGCCGTCAGGGCGAGGAGGATCCGGTGGATCTCCTCCCGCTCCTCCTCGAGCGCCTCGGCGAGCGCGTTGTTCTGCTCGACGACGGCCAGCGGCTCGACGAAGAGCGTCTGCCCCGACCCGGACTTCTCGTGGACGATGCCGGCCAGGGCGTCGCGCCGGTCCGTCCGGACGGGGAGGCAGTAGCGCCCCCCCTTCTCGGTGACGTAGGCGTCGGAGACGGCGTCGGGGTGGTTCCGCGCCAGCTCCTCGAGCCGCCGCACGACCTCGCGCCGGAGCCTGACGATCGCGGCCCGGATCGAGGCGAGGCGGTGGCTGGCCGTGTCGCGGATGCGGCCGTCGGGCTCGAAGACGACGGCCCGCTCGCCGAGGAGGTCGGAGAAGTCCTCGAGGGGCGAGAGGTGAGCCACGAGGTGCGGCAGCGGGAGGCCCTCGACGGGGGCGGCGGCCCGCGCGGCCTCGGAACGCTCGAGCAGCTCGAACAGGTCGAGGAGCTCGTCGGGGGGGAGCGCCCTCCCGGCGACTCCCAGCTGCGCGAGCGCCGGACGCGCCTCGTCGAGCCCCCCCAGGACGACCGCCGGAAAGAGCGCCGCGCGGTCGATCAGGTCACGGGTCAGGCCGGCGCGGCGCGCGACCTCGTCCGGGTCGGGAGAGGGCTGGGTGGCCAGCACCCTCTCGCGGCCGGCGGCCGTGGCGCAGAAACGCCCGGCGAGCCGGAGCACGCCGGGCCAGTCGAGTTCCGCGTGTGGGTTCAACGAGGGCTTCCGGGGGAAGAAGGGGTGGCGGGCGGAGGCCGCGCCCGGCTACATGCCGGAGCGGCGCTCCTCGGCGAGCTTGCGGAGCATCTTCTTCCGCGCGGCGATCAGCTTGCGCTTCCGCTTGGCGGAGGGCTTCTCGTAGTGCTGCCGTTTCTTCAGCTCGGAGAGGATGCCGGACTTCTCGCACTTGCGCTTGAAGCGTCGCAGCGCGTTCTCGAAGGACTCGTCCTCCTTGACGTGGATCAGAGGCACCTGGTCGTCTCCCCCCCTTCCGTGCCGAAGTCGCCCGCGAAACCGGGCTGAGGCGAACGGTCAGTCTAGCCTCGCGCCCGCCGCCCGTCAACCGGCCGCCCCGCCCCGCCGGCCTCCCTCGGGGCCCCATCTATAATGCAGGTTCGCGCTCCGTACCCAGGGCCGCGCAGAAGGGGCCGTTGCCGATGTCGCTCGATCCCGTCGCCGTTCGCCGTTTCGTCGAGTCGCTGTCGACCCACCTGGAGGACCACCTCGCGGCGTGGAAGTCGTCGCTGGCGGACGCCCGAAGGGACGTGGAAAGCACGCTGACGGCCGCCGCCGAGAAGATCCCGGCGCAGGGGAAGTCCCTGTTCCCCGAGGACATCATGAAGATGCTCCTCGAGGACGTGCTGCCGCCGCCGGCCCCGCCGGAGCGGGTGGTCGAGGTCGTCGAGAAGGTCGTCGAGAAGCGGGTGGAGATTCCCACCGCCGCCCCCACGCTCGACTGGGGCCTCGTGAGGACCTCCCTGGCCGCCATCGAGTCCGCCCGGACGCAGGTCGACATCCTGACCCGGTACCTGCACGAGGCCCAGGCGCACGCCTCGCGCGTGGCGCTCCTCGTCCTTCGCAACGACCGGCTCACGGGCTGGAAGGCCCTCGGCTACGACGTCACCGGAGGGCGCGACGACGCCTCGAAGGGGGTGGACCTGGCCGCAGCCGACGACCCGTTCGCCGCCGAGGTCCTGAAGCGCGAGCGGACGATGGAGGCCGCGCCCCCGTCCGAGGCCAGCCCCCTGCGGCGCGCTCTGGGCGGCAACGCCCCGGCCCGGAGCGTCCTCGTGCCGATGGTGATCCGGGACCGCCTCGCCGGCCTCCTGATGGCCGACGAGATGCCGGGAGACGACGGGAGGCTGAACGCCTCGGCGCTCGAGGTCCTGACCTTCGCGACCGGCTTCGCCGTCGACCTCCTGGCCGCGCGCAAGAAGATCCCATCGCCGACGCTGACGCCCACCGGCGACTCGATCCCGCTCTTCGTTCCGCCCGCCGCCGCGCCGAGCCCCGCGGCGACCGTCCACGTCCCGGCCCTGGACTTCGAGCCTCCCGCCCCGGCGCCGGCGCCCGCTCCCCCGCCGCGGCCCGCCGCGGCCCCGCCCAGCGTCGACCAGAGCGACGCGGCACGCGCCCGCAGGAAGATCACGGACGCCGGAGAGGCCCTGCGCGCGCTGGAGGAGTCGGCAGCGGCCAAGAGGAAGTCCGACCTCTCCGGAGCCATCGACTTCGGGACCCCGTCCGGGAGGATCCAGCGGCTGGAGCCGACCCGTCCCGCGACGCCGCCCCCGTCCGCGGCCTCGCTGGCGGTGCCCCCCATCCCGGTCGCGGCCCCGGCGCCAGCCCCCCCTCCGGTCGCGGCGCCGCCCCCGGGACCGCCGCCCTCGTCTCCGGGCGACCTGACCCGCGCCTTCGACCAGATCAAGGGGGGCCCCGCCGCTCCGGCGCCGCCGGTCGCGCCGGCGGTCGCGCCCCCGCCCCCCCCCTCGCCCCCGCCGTCCGTCGAGTCGTCGGCGCCGCGTCCGGTCCCGGCCCCGGCCCCCGTCGGCGAGGCGATCGCGGCCTCGGGCGCGACTCCGCTCGCCGCACCCGCCGGGTTCGTGCCGCGCTCGCGAGCGGCCCGTGCGGACGACCCGAAGCGGGCCGTGGAGGACGCCAAGCGCCTCGCCCGCCTCCTCGTCTCGGAGATCAAGCTCTACAACGAGAAGAAGGTCGAGGAAGGGCGCGCCGCGGGCGACATCTACAGCCGCCTGAAGGACGACATCGAGCGGAGCCGGCAGGTCTATGTCGAGCGGACGCCGGAGTCCGTCCGGGCCGAGGGGGACTTCTTCCACGACGAGCTGGTCCGGATCCTGGCCGACGGGCGGGCGGACGCGCTGGGCCCGGTGAACTGACCATGTTCCGGGGGGACTGACCATGTCCTGGGGGAACCCGGGGCCCGGGTTCCCCCGAGCCCCCTCCGCGGCCGCTCCTTTCTTGCTCCGGCTCCTCCTCGCGTCCGTCCTCGCCGGCGCTCTCTGCGCGGAGGCCCGGCCTCCGGCCGGGGCTCTCCTGGCCGGGGGGCCGGACGGCGCCGAGGAGACGCTCGCGGTCGCGCGGGCGAGGGCCCGAGAGGCCGGGCTCGGGGACTCCGAGGTCGAGGGGTTCCTCGCCGTCGAGTCGCACGGGGGGCTGTGGGCGGTCCGGTCCCGGGCAGCCCGAGCGGCGGCGCTTCTCGCGAACGGAAAACGCGCCGAGGCAACTCGCCTGGCCGAGGGGCTCGAGACGGCCCCGCTCGGCCTCCCCGGCCTCTCGGAGTGGATCCGCCTCTCGGCCTCCCTGGCTCCGCGGGACCGCCAGCCGGCGCTCGCGAGGATCGCGGAGGTGGAAGCCCTCGTCGCACTGGCCGGCCGAGTCCCGGGCGGACCTCTGTGCCGCGCCGCCTTGACCGAAGCCTCCCGGAGGGCGCGGACGCCCGCCGACCGGAGGCGGGTCCGCGAGGCGGTGGAGCGGCTCCTGCCGGACCGCGCCGCCGGGCCCCGCGCCGCGACCCTGCGAGCCCTGGCCCTCCTGCGCGTGGCCGAGGGGCGGGCCGAGCGGGCCGCGATCGCCGCCGCGCTCCTGCGGGTCCATCCGGGGGGCCCCGAGGAGGCGGCCACCTTCCTGGACGCCTCCGACCGGCGACTCGTCCTCGAGGCCTCGCTCGACGCGCCGCTCGACGTCCGCCTGGCTCGCGCGCGCGAGCTCGCCCCGAAGAGAGCCGACGAGGCTTCGCGGGTCCTCGGGAGACCCTCCGGGACACCGGACCAGCGGCTCGCCGCCTCCGAGGTCCTCGTCGCCGTCAGCCGCCTGAAGGAGGCGGAGCGGGAGCTCTCGGCGCTCAGGGCCTCGGGCCTCCTCTCCCGCGAGGCCGCGACGCTCGCCGAGGCGCTCGGGCTCCGGGCCCGGATGCGCCTCGTCTCGGCGCGGAGCCGGAAGACGGTCGTCGTCTCCCAGAGGACGAACCGGGGGAAGGCCCGGGTCAGGACGGTCCGGCGCGCCCCCGCCACCGACGCGGACCGGGCCGCGTTCACGACGCTCCTGGCCGACGTGGACCGGCTGGCGGCCGACGGCCTCCCCGCGCCCCAGAGGCGGCTCCTCCTCGCCGACGCGGTCCGCGGCGCCGCGCGTCTCGGGCTCCTCTCCGAGGCCGAGCGACGGCTGCCGGCCCTCCTGGCGCTGGAGCCCGACACCACGGCCGCCGCCGAGGAGCTCTTCGCCGACGCCCGCGAGCGTCTCGTCCGGGGCGAGACGGCCGACGCCGCCCGCAGGCTCTCCGTCCAGGCCACGCTCTACCGGGTGGTCGCGGTGCGCCGCCGGGCGACGTACTGGGCGGCCGTGGCCCTCCAGCGCTCCGGCGCCGGGGAGGAGGGGAAGGCGCTCCTGGCCTCGCTCGTCCCCGGGGTCGTCCCGGACGTCTACGGGCGCTGGGCGGCCGAGAGCCTCGGCCTCCCCCTCGCCGGGACCGTCCCGCCGCCGGAGGCGGAGCCCGCCGCCCCGGGTCTGGGCCCGGCGGCACCGGGGCCCGCCTCGCGCGAGCTCCTGGCCTGCGGCTTTCCGGACATGGCCGAGGACGCCGCCGAGGCCGAGGGCTCGATGGACGTCCTCTTCGCGGCCTCCGTGGCAACGGAACGGGGAGACCACCGCCGCGCGGTCGCGCTTCTGAAGTCGCGCCATCCCGAGCTCGGGACCCCGGACGAGGGCGCCGTCCCGCTCGCGGTGAGGCGCGCCTTCTACCCCGTCGCCCACCTCCCGCTCTTCTCCCGCGAGGCCGCCTCCCACGGGATCTCGACGCCGCTCCTCCTGGCCCTCGTCCGGCAGGAGAGCGTCTTCTCCCCGGTCGCCAGGTCGCGGGCCGGCGCGGTCGGCCTGATGCAGGTGATGCCCTCGACCGGACGCCTCGTCGCCCGGAGGAAGGGCCAGAAGGGCCGCCCCGACCTGGCCGACCCCGAGAAGAACGTCGAGCTCGGGACCGCGTTCTTCGCCGGCCTCCTCTCGCGCTACGACGGGGACGTCGTCTCGGCGCTCGCCGCCTACAACGCGGGCCCCGGGCGGGTGGACCGCTGGCGGCGGGCCCGGCCGGGGACGCCCGAGGACGAGTTCCTGGAGTCGATCCCGATCGCCGAGACGCGCGACTACGTCCGCAGGGTCCTCTTCTACCGGGAGGCCTACCGGGTCCTCCTCCCGCTGGCCACGTCCTCCGCGATGGCCGCCTTCCCGGTCAGCCCCGCGCCCTGAGACGGGCGAAGGCCGCGAGCGCCCGCGCGCGCGAGCGGGCGTGGTCGACGACCGGGGGCGGGTAGTCCCGCGGGGGGGCCTCCGCCGTCCAGGGGGCGTGGAGGAGCGCGGGAGGGGCCTTCCAGCGCGCGAGCTCCTCGACGTGACGCCGCACGTACGCCCCGTCGGGGTCGAACGTCAGCCCCTGCCGGACCGGGTTGAAGATCCGGAAGAACGGCGCGGCGTCGGTCCCGGAGCCCGCGGCCCACTGCCACCCGCCGTTGTTCGAGGCCGGGTCGCCGTCGGCCAGCCGCTCGCGGAAGAAGGCCTCGCCCCGCCTCCAGTCGACGAGGAGGTCCTTCGTCAGGAAGGAGGCGGCGATCATCCGGACCCGGTTGTGCATCCACCCCTCGCGCAGGAGCTGCCGGACGCCCGCGTCGACGATCGGGTAGCCGGTGCGGCCTTCCCGGAAGGCGGCGAACGCCTCGTCGGCCTCCTGGCCCCTCAGCCACGGGAAGGCGTCGTACTCGGGCCGGAAGCTCCCCGTCAGGACGTGCGGGAAGGCCGCGAGGACGCCCGCGTAGAACTCCCTCCAGGCCAGCTCGCGGACGAACGTCTCGACCGACCGGCGCCCCTCGGCCCCCGCCTCGCGCCACGTCTCCCTCGCCTCCTGGAGCACCCGTCGGATCCCGACGGTCCCGAACCTCAGGTGGGGAGACAGGCGCGAGGTCCCGGGGAGGTCCGGCCGGTCGCGGCGCGACGCGTACGTCTCGAGGGCGTTCCCCCGGAACTCCCTCCAGAGCGAGCGCCCCCTGGCCTCGCCCCCGGGCGGGTTCTCCGGGGCCCCGCTCACGCGGAAAGCGCGCGGCCGCTCCAGGGGGATCGAGGGGAAGCGAGGATCCAGGACCGAAGGAGGCGTCGGCACCCGGACGGGCGGAGGGACCGGCGCGGGCTTGTCGGCCTCCAGCCAGCGGCGCGAGAAGGGAGTGAAGACGGTGAACGGCTTCCCCGCGCCGGTCAGGACCGAGCCCGGCGGGAGGAGGAGGACGTCCTCGAGGAGGCGGAGAGCGACCCCCTCGCGGCGGAGCGCCTCCCCGGCCCCGGCGTACAGCTCCCGGCCGTGGGGCTCGTGGTCGGCGTGGGCCAGGACGGTCCGGGCTCCGGTCTCCTGCGCCAGCGCCGAGAGGGCGGGTCCGGGAGGGCCCTTGCGGACCAGGAGGCGCGAGCCCTTCGCCTCGAGGGCGCGCGAGAGCTCCGCGAGCGACTCCGCGAGGAAGCGCAGGCGCGGGGGCGAGTAGTCCTCGCGGAGGTAGTGGTCGTCCAGGACGAAGACGGGGACGACCGCGTCGTGCCCCGTGACGGCGGCGTGGAGCGGGAGGTTGTCGTCGAGCCGCAGGTTCCGGCGGAACCAGCAGACCGCGACGTCCATAACGTGTGCTACGTGGCGCGGGAGGCGGCGGAGGCCGCGAGCTTCTTCCGGCAGGCCGAGCAGGTGCCCCGGATCTGGTGGGAGTGCGAGGTGGCCAGGAAGTCGTACCGCCGGCAGACGTCCTCCTGCAGCTCCTCGATCCGCGGCTCCACGAACTCGACGACCTTCCCGCAGGCCGAGCAGATCAGGTGGTCGTGGTGCTCGCCCTTGCGCATCCGCTCGTACCGGTACTTCTCCTCGTTCAGCCGGACGCGCCCCACGAGCCCGCACTCGTGCAGGAGGTCGAGCGAGCGGTAGACGGTCGCCCGGCTGATCTTCTTCCCTCGTTCTCGCATCCGCGCGACGAGGTCGTCGGCGTCGAAGTGCCGGTGCGTGGAGAAGATCTCCTCGAGGAGGGCCGTCCGCTCGCGCGTGACCTTCAGGCCCCGGCGGCGAAGGAACTCCGTGAAGAGGGTCCGTTCCTCCTGGAAGTCGCTCACGCTGAGACGATAGCTCAGGATCGACCCGGCGGGAACCTCCCCGCGGGAGAAAAGGGCCTCCGGGGGCCGGGGCGTCAGAGCCCGTTCAGGCGCTTGTCGTACGGGAAGAACCGGACCCGGTAGTCGCGGGGGACCCTCGGAAGGGCGCCCCGATACCGGTTGACGTAGTCGGCCAGGCGCGGGTCGCGGCTCCCCCGCGCGCGCTCGAAGGAGAGGAAGTCCTCCTCGAACCAGTCGAAGATCCGCGAGAGCGTGACCGTCCGCGCCTCGCCGTCGACGCTCACGTTCCGCGCCTCGCCGACGAACTCCGTCATCGCCGCGTCGAGCCGCGCGTCGAGGCCCTCCCCCTCGAACGGCTCCCGCGGCAGGCGCGGGCAGCCGAGCGAGGCGCAGTTGAGGGCGGCGTGGACGCGCGGGTCGGCGAACCCCTCGCGGACCCAGTCGTCCTCGAGCTTCTTCAGGCTCGTCTCCTCCCCGCCCAGGACGACCTTCCTCCGGACGAAGAAGCCGTACCCGCTGACGAGGCCCCCCGTCCAGACGCTCTCCCTCTCCGGGCCGCGGGCCAGGACCCCTTCGAAGACGAGGGCGTTGTACGCGTTGAGGTAGTAGGCGAGCCGCTCCTCCCGGCCGGGGAAGAGGTCCGGGCGGTTCCTCGGGCTGACCGCCCTCACCGCCGCGAGGTACCGGTCCAGGTCGGCCCGGTCGCCGGCGAGCCCCTCGTAGTCGACGCGGCCGCGCGCTTCGACGAACCGGGCCAGGACCTTTCCCCAGTCGGCGTGCGAGAAGCGCTCGGCCGCGCCGAGGGGCAGGGCCGAGAGGACCAGCAGCGGGAGCATCGCGAGTCTCGTCGGTCTCGGGGTCACGTCGGTCTCCGCGGGCGGGCGTTCGGGCATTGCCGCGGGCCCCGCCGCGGCCATAGGATGCCCGGCGAATGGCGCAGGTTTCGGGCGGCCCCTCCCCGGGCCGGATCGACACGTACCGGCTGGAGCAGCGCCTCGCCGTGGGCGGGATGGCGGAGATCTTCCTGGCCGTCGACGAGCGGGACGGCCGGCGCGTGGCGCTGAAGAAGATCCTCCCCCAGATCGCCTCCGACCCGGACTTCCTGAACCGCTTCTTCCACGAGATCCGGATCCAGATCGCGCTCAAGCACAGGAACGTCGTGGAGCTCCTGGACTGCAGCCCCGGCGCCGCCAACGCCTACATCGTCATGGAGTACGTCGACGGCGGCTCGCTGGCCACGCTCCTGGAGAAGGCCGGGAAGTTCCCGTGGGAGCTGGCTCTCCACGCCGCCGACGAGGCGCTGCGCGGCCTGGGCGCGGCCCACAAGAAGGGGATCGTCCACCGCGACGTCAAGCCGCAGAACCTGATGTGGACCCGCGACGGGACGGTCAAGGTGGCCGACTTCGGGATCTCGACCGCCGAGCACCTGACCCGCCTGACGGTCACGGGCACCGTCGTCGGGACCCCGTCGTTCATGTCGCCCGAGCAGGCGCGCGGCGAGCCGCTGGACGGGCGGTCGGACCTCTTCTCCGTCGGGACCGTCCTCTACGGCCTCCTGACGGGGCTCAACCCGTTCACCGCCGACTCGGTGGCCGCCACGCTCGTCCGCGTGGCCAACACCGTCCCGGACCCGCCGACGCACGTCGACCCGACGCTCCCGGACGGGGTGGACAGGATCCTCCGCCGCCTCCACGCCAAGGACCGGCAGGGGCGCTACGCGACCGCCGAGGAGGCGAGCGAGGCGATCCGGGCCCTCCTGGCGGCGGAGGGCGTCTCCCGCCCCGGCGAGGCCTTCCGGGAGTTCGTCTCGGACCCGGTGCGGTACGCGGAGGCGCGGCGACGGAAGCTGGCCGACGCGGCCCTCAAGAAGGCCGAGGCGCTCCTCAACGACCGGAACGCACCGCCCGAGGAGGCGCTGTGGGCCGCCTACCAGACGATGGTCGTCGCCCCGGCGGACACGAAGGCCAAGGACCTCTTCCGCTCGGCGGCCTCGCGGGCCGGCCAGCGCGAGAACCCGGTGGAGAACCCCAAGATCCGGGAGCTGGAGGAGAAGATCCGGCAGGACCCGGAGAACGTCGCGCTGATGCTCCAGCTGGCCAAGCTCTACCGGCTGGAGAAGGACTTCGTCAACGTGATGCGCTTCTTCCGGAAGCTCCAGCTCTCGGCTGCGCCCGACGCGTACACGCAGGCGCAGATCGCGGCCCTCGTCGGGAGCGCCGCTCCCGCCCCGAAGCGTGCGGGGCCCCCCGCCGGTCCCGGCCCCGGCCGGCGGGCCCCCGTGCCGGAGCCCCAGAGCCCGGGGACGGCGCGCCGGAGCCTCTGGATGGCGCTGGGGGGAGGGTCGCTCGCCGTCCTGGCCCTGGGGGTCTGGTGGATGAACGGCCCGGCGAAGCGGATCACCGGCGAGAGCGAAGAGGACAAGAAGCGGGCGGAGGCGATCCTCCGGCTCCTGGAGGGGTCCGGCGAACGGCCCGCCTCGGCGGGCGCGGCGCCGGAGCGGCCGCTCACGCCCGAGGAGGCGCTCCAGCGGGTCCTCGACCGGGGCGAGCGGCTCGAGGCCGAGTCCGGGCCGGCCACCGCCGTGGCGTTCTACCGCGAGGCTGCCGAGCGCCTGGCGCCCGCGCAGCGGGGGGCAGCGTACCTGGCGATGGCCGAGGCGGCGGCCCGGGCCGGGGACAGGGCCTCCGCCGTGGAGGCGTTCGACGCGGCGGCCGCGCTCGGCGGGCCGGGCGGCACGACCGCGAGGCTGCGCAAGGGGGCGTTCCTGGAGCAGGGAGGGGAGCGGGACGCGGCCCGGGCCCTCTACGACGAGATCGCCCGGACCACCGACGGGCCGGGCCGCTGGACGGCCACCCTGCGGCTCGGCCTGATGGCCGACGCCGAGGGCGACCCGGCGCGCGCCCTCGTCCTCTACGAGGAGATCCTGGCGCGGGCCCCGTCCGCGCCCGAGGCCGATCCCGCCCGCCTCGGCGCCGCCGCGATCTACCGCTCCGAGGGGCGGCACGGGGACGCCCGGAGGCTCTACGAGGAGGTCCTCCGGAACGCCCCGCCCGGGAGCGACCTGGCCAGGAGCGCCGAGCAGGGACTCTCGACGGTGCCCTGAATCGGGGAGGCCCCCGCGCGCGTCCCGCGCGCCGGTAGCATCGCGGGATGAAGTCGCACCGGAAGGTCCTGACGTTCACTCTCCCGGAGCGGATCGGGTTCGTCAACATCACGCCGGAGGTCGAGGCGGCCGTGCGGGAGAGCGGCGTCGCCGAGGGGCTCTGCCTCGTCAACCCGATGCACATCACGGCGTCGGTCTTCGTCAACGACGACGAGTCGGGCCTCCTCGACGACTACCGCCGCTTCTTCGAGGAGATCGCCCCGCACGAGCCGGTCTCGCGCTGGAAGCACAACCGCACCGGCGAGGACAACGGCGACGCCCACGTCAAGCGCCAGCTGATGGGGCGGGAGGTGGTCCTGGCGATCACGGGCGGGAAGCTCGACTTCGGCCCGTGGGAGCAGGTCTTCTACGGCGAGTGGGACGGGCGGCGGCCCAAGCGGGTCCTGATCAAGGTGATCGGGGAGTAGCGGTCCCCGGGCGCGACGGCCGCGTCACGCGTCCGGCCCCTCGGGGGCGCCGGCTCCCGGCCACCCCTCGGCGTGCAGACCGAGGCCGATCAGGGCGTCGGCGAGGCGCTCGGCCCCGGTCTCCGGGACGGAGCCGCCCAGCGCCTCGGCGAAGCGGGCCTTCACGGTCGCCTCGCGCGCCTCGTCGCGGATCGGCCGGCCCAGGCGGCGCTTGGCGCCGGCGACCCGCCGGCAGAGCTCCAGCCTCCGCGAGACGAGGGCCGAGATCTCCCGGTCGACGGCGTCGATGGCGGTCCGCACCCTCTCCACCGAACCGTCCTCGCCGGGCAGGACGCCGATCTCGTCGCAGAGCGCCTCGAGGTCGGCCGGCAGGAGCGCCTGCGCCCCGTCGGAGAGGGCCGCCTCGGGCGTGTCGTGCACCTCGACGATGAGGCCGTCGGCCCCGGCTCCCCAGGCCGCGCGGGCGAGCGGGACGACGAGGTCGCGCCGCCCTGCGGCGTGGGACGGGTCGACGATCAGCGGCAGCGAGGTCAGCGACCGCGCCGCGAGCATCCCGCCCAGGTCGAGCGTCCCCCGCGTCGTCCGCTCGAACGTCCGGATGCCGCGCTCGCAGAGGATCAGGTCGCGGCAGCCCGCCGCGAGCACGTACTCGGCCGACGCGAGCCACTCCTCCACCGTCGTCCCGAAGCCGCGCTTCAAGAGGACGGGCCGCCCCGCGCCGCCGGCCTCGCGGAGGAGGTCGAAGTTCTGGCTGTTGCGCGCGCCGATCTGCAGGACGTCGGCCAGGCGCGCGAGCGGCTCGACCTGCGCGGGCGCCATGACCTCCGTGACGATCGGGAGGCCGACCGAGTCCCCGGCCGCCCGGAGCCACCTCAGCCCCTCGAGGCCGTGCCCCTGGAAGGCGTAGGGGGAGGTGCGCGGCTTGAAGACGCCGCCCCGGAGGGCCGTGGCGCCGGCACGGG
The DNA here is from genome assembly GCA_008363385.1 of Acidobacteriota bacterium. Classification (GTDB taxonomy): domain Bacteria; phylum Acidobacteriota; class Thermoanaerobaculia; order UBA5066; family UBA5066; genus RHKY01. The sequence continues at coordinate 80,144 of RHKY01000021.1, forward strand.
CCACGGCCTTCGCGATCCGCAGGACCTGCTCGGGCGACTCGACCGCGCACGGCCCCGCGATGACCGCGCGGCGGCCGGCGCCCGCTGCGAACGGGCCGATCGCGACCGCGACCGGCGGCTTCACCTCCGTGGCCCGCGGGAGGCCCGGGATCCTCGGGGGCCTCACGAACTCGGGCGGGGGGCCCAGCCAGACGAGGGGCGGCTCCCCCTCGCGCGTCCCCTTCGCCGCCACGGCCCCGCAGGCCTTCTCGGGCACGATCGCGAAGCCCCGGACCGGAACGTCCGCGTCGCCGGGAAGGGTGACGACCTCGGCGCCCGCGTCCGAGAGCGTCGAGAGCTGCCGGGCGGAGCGGAAGAGGACGACGCGCGGCTCCGGCGGCGGCGGGAGCGGGAAGCCCCCGTCCAGACCGGCCTCGTCCGCGCCCGTCCTGGCCGCGGTCGGCGTCCGCCCCGGCCCCTCCGTCCGCTCCAGCAGCCAGAAGCGGCTGACGTTGGGCCTCACGTCCGAGACGTCCTCCTCGAGGAGGACGAGCCCGGCGGCCAGCGCGGCCTCCTCGGAGGAGACCGCCGCGCGGGGCCCGCCCAGCTCCGCGACGCGCGCGGCGGCCACGGCGGTGTCGGCCGACTCGACCGCGACCGCGCCGAGGCGGGTGACGAGCTTGCGGCACTGCCTGAGGATCTGGAGCTGCGAGTGGACCTCGCGGATCTCCTCCGGGTCGACGCCCCTGGGGGCCGCCAGGACGAGCCGGACCGGGACCGGCACCTCGGCGACCACGCGGAGGCGGCTCCCCTTCTCGACAAGCTCGGCCGCGAGCGCCTCGAGCGGCTCCACGAGCGCCCCGGCGATCCGGTTGACGGCCGGCAGGACGGCGGCCTCGATCGCTCCCGCGGAGAGGGCGGCGAGGAGGCGCTCGAAGGAGTCGAAGCCGGCGGGGAGGCCTCGCCGGTGCGCGGCGCGCGCGCCGAAGGCTCCCTCCTGCCCCTGGTATCCGACCCGGTAGGGGGCCGCTTCGGCGGGGACGTCCGGGAGCTCTGGGGTCCGTGTTCCGTCGGGCATGGTCGCCTCCTCGCGCGACCCCCGGGAAGCGAAAACGCCCCCCTCCGCCTTCTCGGGGAGGGGGGCGTTGCCTTCGCGTCGCCCGGGTGTCGCTTCGGCCTAGCCGGTGCACCCCTCCCTGTGCGGGCTGAAATACCCGCCGTACGGGAGGAAGGAGTGGATCGACAGGGCCACCTTCATGATTTCGAGGAGGCTAGCACGCGTGTCAAGCCCCCCGGTCGTTTCCCGTCAACGCTTCTCGGCCAGGAGCCACGAGAGGAGCGTCGAGACGACCGTGACGACGAGCGCCCCGAGGAAGGCCGGCCAGAAGCCGTCGACGGTGAAGTCGATCCCCAGGTGCCGCCCGAGCCAGGAGGTGAGCATCAGCATCAGGGCGTTCACGACGAGCGTGAAGAGGCCCAGCGACAGGAGGATGAGCGGGCAGGAGACGAGCTTGAGGAAGGGTCGGACGAACGCGTTGACGACGCCGAAGACGAGCGCGGTCAGGAGGAGCGACCCGAAACCGCCGGAGCGGATCCCGGGGACGAGGTACGAGGCCGCCCCGAGGGCCAGCGCGTTGACGAGGACGCGGACGAGGAGCGCCATGGGTCCTCCCTTTCGCGGGCCGTTTGCCCGCGCCTCCATTCTCGCGGACCGGGCGGCTTCGCACTATGCTCGGGGCGGTCCCGGGCGGCGCCCGCCGCCGGCGGGACGAGGACGAGATGAACGACCGGAAGTACCGACAGAAGGGCTACCAGGACGGCGCGCGCGGAAGCTCGGAATCGGGCGGCTCCGGGAGGCCGTTCGACGCGCCGCCGACGCGGATGGAAGGGGCCCCGCGAGGGCGCGGCGCCGAGCGGAACCGGGACGAGGTCTTCCGGTGCAAGCGCTGCGGGGAGAAGGGCCCGTTCGAGATCGCCGCCGACTCGACGTGCGGCAAGTGCGGCTCGGCCCTCCACGCCTGCGTCCAGTGCCGGCACTTCGACACGCTCGCCCGCTTCCAGTGCCGCCAGCCGATCCCGGCCCCTCTCGCCGCGAAGTCGAGCCGCAACGACTGCACCTTCTACGAGCCGACGATCCAGCTCGACCTGAAGGGGCGCACCGCCGTCGACACGCCCGACGCCGCCCGCTCCGCCTTCGACAAGCTCTTCGGCAAGAAGTAGCCGGGGCCGTCCCTCGCGCGCCTCGCGGAGCTACGTGGGGTAGGCGCGGTGCGCCGCAGGAGGGTGCGGCACGTTGCCGGCCCCCCCTGGACATGTCGGCTCATCCCTGGGTGCTCCGAACGCGTCGGGGCGTCAGGAATGTGCCTGTCAGGCCCCGGGCAGCTCAGGGCCTCACTGGAAGTACCCGTTGACGTCCAGGATCACGTTCACCGTCCCGCCGCTGCCGTTCAGGATCGCCAGCGACCCCGAGCCGTCCGAGGCCAGCGGGATCACCGCGTTGTTGGCCCGCGTCTGGCCCGCTCGGAAGTTGATGGTCGACGACAGGGGGGGGAGGCCGTCGCCCGGGTGCAGCGTCAGGTATCCCGCCCCCGTCGGCCCCGTGACCGTCAGGTTGAGAGAGAGGGCCTTGGAGCCGGCCGGCACGCCGCAGACGCCGGTGAGAGCGAAGACCCGGTCCTGGCCCGGCTGCAGCGCGGGGCCGCCGAGCGGGCCGGTCGCGCCGCGGGTGTCCAGCAGGCGACACGGCGTCAGCGTGTGGAACCGGATCCCTGTCGGCGCCGGGTCGACGACCTGGCCGTCGGCGAGGGTCCCGGTGCTGGCGCCGTAGCTGGAGTCCCCGCTGTAGACCGCTGTGATGACGTGCGTGCCCTCCGTCAGAGAAGAGGTGCTGACGCTGGCGCTGCCGGACGCGAGGTTCACCGCCGGGCCGATGTTCGTGCCGTCCGCCTTCAACTGCACTGTTCCGGTCGGCGTGCCGCTTCCCCAAGCAGGGCTGACGGTCGCTGTGAAGGTGACGCTCTGGCCCAGGACGGACGGATTCGCCGAAGAGGTCACGCCGGTCGTCGTGGCGATCGTGGGCCCGACGACCTGGCCGCCTGGGAGGGTCCCGACACTGGGGGAGTAGGTGGCGTCCCCGCTGTAGAACGCCGTGATGACGTGCGTGCCCACGGTCAGGCCCGCGAGAGCGATGTCGGCGCTGCCTGACGCGAGGGCGAGCGGCGGGCCGAAGTTCGTGCCGTCCGCCTTGAACTGCACCGTCCCCGTCGGCGTGCCGGTGCCCGACGCCGGGCTCACCGTCGCGGTGAAGGTCACGCTCTGACCCAGCAGGGACGGATTCACGGAGGAGGTGACGTTCGTTGTCGTGTTCAGACGGTCGCCGACGTCGACTCGGACCACGACGCCTGGATCGGTGAACGTCCCGAAGTAGGCGAAGCCGGCTTCCGTGTCGAGCGCAGCCGACCTCGGAGAGAGATCCGAGGGGAAGGAAACGGCGCCGACTCGCGTCAGGTCGCTGAGTCGCACTTGCACCACGGCCCCGGGCTGTGTATAGGTGCCGAAGTAGGCGAAGCCGGCTGCTGGGTCGATGACGCCGGAGAGAAGCCAGTTCTCTCCAGGATCGAGTTCGAGCATGCCCGCCACCGACAGGTCGGACAGCTTCACCTGCCAGACGACTCCCGGGTTGCTGTTGGTGCCGAAGTAGGCGAAGCCTCCCGACGGGTCGATCACAGCCGATCCGAGGCTCGCGACCCCCGGCAAGTCGAGCGCACCGACGCGCGTGAAGTCCGAAAGACGGATCTTGACGACCTTCGGGTAGTACGCGCCGAAGTATGCGAAGCCGCTCGCCGGGTCGATGACGGCGCACGAAAGCCCGAATTCACCCGAGTTGAGCGTGATTGCACCGACACGAGTGAAGTCCGACAGACGGACCTTCACAACGGTTCCGCGATCGAGCCAGTTGTCGGTGCCGAAGTACGCGAAGCCTCCTGTCGTGTCGATCACCGCAGATCCGAGATTGAACTCCCCCGGCCAGAGCTGGAGACTGCCGACGCGCGTGAAGTCGGACAGCCGGATCTTCACGACGGAACCCTGGGAATCGTTGCGGGTGCCAAAGTAGGCGAAGCCGGCTACCGGGTCGATGACGGCAGACGAAAGACCGATCTCACCACCCCAGAGCGTGAGTGCGCCGACCCGTGTGAAATCGGAGAGGCGCACTTTCACCACGAAGCCAGGATTGGCGCCGGTTCCGAAGTAGGCAAAGCCCGCAGCCGGGTCGATCACCGCGGAGCCGAGGTAGCTCTCTTGAGACCGGAGAGGCAGCGAGTCCGGAGGGCTGCCAAAGCCCGAGGGTCGAGGAAGTGCGGCTCTCCGGGCCCACGACGGGGAAACCGGGAGCCTTCGCTTGGGATCGCGCTCGTAGCCGAGCCTCCTGAAATCCGCCGCGGGTCCCGCCGCCGTCAGGTCGCTCGTGGCCTGCCCCGTGTACTCCACGCTCGTCGGCCGGTTCGTCGTCGTGTCCAAGAGGCCGTTCCCGGTCAGCGGCGTGCCGTCTCCCGCTATGTCCAGCTTTCCGTCCTCGCCCACCCGAACCACCCCGGGCGCCTGGATCTCGAGCGTCCGGACCCGCATCTGCCCCCGAGGCGTCTCCAGGAGGCCGCCGGTCACCCGCACCGCCCCGTCCACCCACAACGGCGCCGTCCCGCCCGCCAGCGTGCCCCCCATCTGCTCGATTCCCCCGGCCGCCAGCCTGTTGCTCCCCTGCTCGAGCCGCCCCCCAGCGAGGACGATCGTCCCGGTCACCGTCAGGTCCCGCCTCAGCCGCAACGTGCCTGCGTACGTCTCCCCCAGGACCACACCCGCCACAGCGCCCCCCGATCCCGGATCCAGCACCGCGTCGCGGGATCTTCCGTCGAATCGCGCCACGTCCAGCGGGCCCGGCACCGCCCCGCCATCCCAGTTCGCCCCATTGCTCCACCGATCGTCCCCCGCGGTGCCGCGCCACGTCAGCGTGGCCCGGACGCCCCCGTCGGACCCTGCGCCCAGACCTGCGTCAGGGAGGGACAATCGCGCCGCGCCGGGAAGCGTCGTCGACCGCGTCTGCCCCGTCCCGGCGCCGCACGGCCCGGCCGCCGCCAGCGCCACGAACGCGACCATCCCGGCCGCCGGAAGAATGCGTCTGATCCCGCTCATCGCTTCCTCCATCTGTCTTCTGTCGCCAGGCGCGGGACGCCCGGGCGTTGGAGTCGCCCGGGGACGTCGGATGCTAGCGCCATGATCCGGATCAGGGGGAGACTTCGGGATCCTGTCGTGGCTCTCGCCGGCGGCTTCTTCCTCGAGGATGGGTCGCGGATCGCGACCGTGGTTCTCGGAATTCGGTCCGATGATCTTCTCGCGGGCGACGGCGCCGAGATAAGTGCCGCACGGGATTCGCCCGAATGGCTGCCGGCCGTAGTCCCGGTCGCCTATTCCCGGATCAGCACACCAGGCCGCAGGCCTACGAACACCCGTTCGTCGCCCCGCAGTTGAGGCACTTGTAGCAGGCGCCGTTGCGGACCATCAGGCTGCCGCAGTCGGGGCAGCTCGGGGCGTCCGTGGAGTTCTGGAAGGAGAAGAAGGCCGGCGTGGAGGAGCTCGTCCCGGCGCTCGCCGCGGGCCTCGTCCCCGTGACGGCCTGGAACGCCGAGGCGATCGGGGCGGCGACGCCCGGCGCCACGGGCTCGAGGTTGGCCACCGGCGCCGGCGTGCCGTTGCGGTCCTCGCGCGCGACGATCCCCGCCCGCTCCTGGTGCTCGGTCGTCAGGAAGCGGGAGGCGAGGTACCGGAAGATGTAGTCGACGAGGCTCTTGGCGATCGGGATCTCCGGGTTCTTCGTGTAGCCGGAAGGCTCGAAGCGCGTGTGGCTGAACTTCTCGACGAGGGCCTCGAGCGGGACGCCGTACTGGAGCGTCAGCGAGATGGCCGTGGCGAAGGCGTCCATCAGCCCCGAGATCGTCGACCCCTCCTTGGCCATGACGAGGAAGATCTCTCCCGGCGTGCCGTCCTCGTACAGGCCGACCGTGACGTACCCCTCGTGCCCGCCGACGGAGAACTTGTGCGTCAGGGCGCGCCGCTCGTCCGGGAGCTTCCGGCGGCGCGGCCCGGCGACCGGCGCCGCGGCGGGCGCGGGAGCGGCCGTCAGGACGCCGGACGCGGTCCGGTTCCCCTTGACCGCGTCGTCGGTCTTCGAGGCCGCGGTGTTCAGCGGCTGGGTCCGCTTGCAGCCGTCGCGGTAGATGGCGATCGCCTTCAGCCCCAGCTTCCAGCCGGTCAGGTAGACGTCGGCGATCTCCTTCTCGGTGGCGTCGGGGGGCATGTTGACCGTCTTGGAGATCGCCCCCGAGAGGAACGGCTGGACGGCGGCCATCATCCGGACGTGCCCCATCGGGGCGATGACGCGGCTCCCCCCGACGGCGCGGAACGCGCAGTCGAACACCGGGAGGTGCTCGGGGAAGAGGCCCGGGGCCCCCTCGATGGTCCCCTTGTCGTCGATCCACCCGACGACGGTGTTGACGCGCTCCTGGTCGTACCCCAGGCGCGCCAGCGCGTGCGGGACGGTCTGGTTGACGATCTTGATCGTGCCGCCGCCGACGAGCTTCTTGTACTTCACGAGGGCGAGGTCGGGCTCCACGCCCGTCGTGTCGCAGTCCATCATGAAGCCGATGGTCCCCGTGGGCGCCAGGACCGTCGCCTGCGCGTTGCGGTACCCGTGCTGCCGCCCGGACTCGAGCGCCAGGTCCCAGACCGCCCGCTGCGCCTCGAACAGCTCCTTCGGCACGCCGGTCCGCGGGACCGAGTAGGCCGCGTCCCGGTGCATCCCGATCACGTCGAGGAACGCCTCGCGGTTCGGCGCGTACCCGGCGAACGGGGCGAGGGCCGAGGCGATCTTCGAGGAGGTCAGGTAGGCCTGGCCCGTCATCAGGCTCGTGATGGCGGCGGCCATGTGGCGCCCCTCGTCGCTGTCGTACGGCAGGCCGTCGTACATCAGGAGCGCGCCGAGGTTGGCGTAGCCGAGGCCGATCGGGCGGTAGTCGTGGGAGTTCCTCTCGATGCGGGGCGTGGGGTACGAGGCCTCGTCGACGAGGATCTCCTGGGCGGTGAAGACGACGTCGACGGCGTGCAGGAAGCTCTCGACGTCGAAGCCCCCGTCCTCGCGCGCGAACTTCATCAGGTTCAGCGACGCCAGGTTGCAGGCGGAGTCGTCGATGAACATGTACTCCGAGCAGGGGTTCGAGGCGTTGATCCGGTGGGTGGCCTTGCAGGGGTTCCACCGGTTGATCGTCGTGTCGTACTGGATCCCCGGGTCGCCGCAGACCCAGGCGGCGCGCGCCATCTTCTGGAAGAGGTCCCGCGCCTCGTACGTCTGCACCGGCTGGCCCGTCGTCACCGCCTTCGTCGAGAAGGCCCCGCCCTCCTCGACGGCCCGCATGAACTCGTCGGTGACGCGGACGGAGTGGTTCGCGTTCTGGAAGGCGATGTGGCTGTAGACCTCGCCGCCGAAGGAGCCGTCCCAGCCGGCGTCGATGAGGTCCCAGGCCTTCCGCTCCTCCTTCTCCTTGCAGAGGATGAACTCCTCGACGTCGGGGTGGTCGACGTTGAGGATGACCATCTTGGCCGCGCGGCGGGTCTTGCCGCCCGACTTGATGGCGCCCGCGAAGCTGTCGAAGCCCTTCATGAACGAGACCGGCCCGGAGGCGATCCCGCCCGAGGAGAGCGGCTCGAGCGAGGAGCGGAGCGAGGAGAGGTTCGAGCCGGTCCCCGAGCCGAACTTGAAGAGCATCCCCTCGGTCTTGGCCAGGTCGAGGATGGAGCCCATCGAGTCGCCGACGGCGTTGATGAAGCAGGCCGAGGCCTGGGGCTTCGGCTCGACGCCGACGTTGAACCAGACCGGGGAGTTGAAGCTGGCGACCTGGTTGACGAGGATGGCCGCGAGCTCGTCCCGGAAGGCGTCCCGGTCGGCGGCGGTCCGGAAGTAACGCCCCCTCTCGCCCCAGCCCGTGACGGTCTCCACCACGCGGCCGATCAGCTGCCTCACCGAACGCTCCCGCTCCGGGGTGCCCGGCTTCCCGTGGAAGTACTTCTGCGCCACGATGTTCGTGGCGGTCATCGACCAGCTCTTCGGGACCTCGACGTCCTTCTGCTCGAAGAAGACCTCGCCCTTCTCGTTCGTGATGGCGGCGGTCCTCAGCTCCCACTCCAGGGCGTCGAAGGGGTGGGTGGCGCCGTCCGTGAAGAAGCGCCGGAAGGTCAGGCCGGTGAGGCCGGGGCGGACCGGGGCCGCCGTCTGGGTCTCGGGTCGATCGCCGTCACGGGATTCCATCGCCTGCATCAGCTCCCTCGCTGGTCGTGAAGTCTCTGGGATGGGGAAGGGTGCCACCTCAGGCCGCTCGGCGCAAGGGAAAAACGCAAGATCTAGTGTGCTTGTGATTCCGGACCACAAGATGCTGTGGTTTCGTCCCGTTTCGAGACACCCCGGGCGACGGCCCGGGAAACCGCCGGAATCCCGACCCGGGCGTTGACGCGTAGAGAGATGCTGGCGATACTGAAAGGTTGTGTCCGGTCCCCGGCCCCGGACGCCACGAAGGAGGTCCCCGATGTCCACGACGCTCCCCCACACGCCCGCGACGCCCCCGGCCTCCGAGGCGTTCGCCCTCCAGCTGACCGACCGCGCCGTGGACAAGGTCAAGGACTTCGCGGCGAAGATGCCGGACGCCGCCGGCAAGTCCTTCCGGGTGTTCATCCAGGGCGGCGGCTGCTCGGGCTTCCAGTACGGGTTCACCTTCGACGAGCCGAAGCCGAACGACCACGTCCTCTCCGTGGCGGACATCTCCGTCCTCGTCGACCGGACGAGCGCGGTGAAGCTGCAGGGCGCCACCGTCGACTGGATCGAGGACTTCCGCGGCGCCGGGTTCTCCGTGGACAACCCGAACGCCACGCACGGCTGCGGCTGCGGGAAGAGCTTCGGCTGAGGACGACGGAATCGGGGGGAGGACCGCCGCCCGGTCCTCCCCCCGCGCTCCCCCCACCTTTCGGCCGCATGCGGTCCGGACCGCCGCCCGGTCCTCGGCCGCACCCCTGCCTTCCGGCCGCGTGAGATCCGGACGCCTGACACCGACGTCGGTCGTCTTCCTGGTCGTCTTCATCGACCTGATGGGGTTCGGGATCGTCATCCCGCTGCTGCCCCTCTACGCCGAGAAGTTCCGCCCGTCGCCGCTGGAGTTCGGCCTCCTGATGTCGAGCTACTCGGCGATGCAGTTCGTCTTCGCCCCGCTCCTGGGCCGGCTCTCGGACCGGGTGGGGCGGCGCCCCGTCCTCCTCGTCTCGCTCCTGGGGACGGCCGCGGGCTACCTCCTCTTCGCCTTCGCGGGCTCCCTCCCGGTCCTCTTCGCCTCGCGCCTCCTGGACGGGGCCACCGGGGGGAACATCGCGACGGCGCAGGCGGTCATCGCCGACACGACCACCGGCTCGGACCGCGTCCGCGGGATGGGGCTGATCGGGATGGCCTTCGGCCTCGGCTTCATCCTGGGGCCGGCCATCGGCGGGTTCGCCGTCCACCTCGGGCCGGCGGCGCCCGGCCTCTTCGCCGCCGGGCTCTCCCTCGTGGCCTTCTTCTGGGCCCTCGTCCGGCTGCCGGAGACCCGTCCGGTGGGGACCCAGGCGCGGCCGTTCGAGGTCCTCTCGCTGGCGTCCCTGGCGCGCACCGCGCGGCGGCCGGGGATCGCGGCGCTCCTCGTCCTCTCCCTCGTCACGGCCACGGCGTTCGCCAGCTTCGAGGCGACGTTCGCCCAGTACCTCTCCCACCGGTTCGGGTTCGGCCCGTCGGGCGTGGCCGGCGTCTTCGTGGCCGTCGGGGTGACGGCGGCGCTCGTCCAGGGAGGCCTCCTCCGGAGGCTCGTGCCGCTCCTGGGCGAGCGGCGGCTCGTCCTTTCGGGGATCCTGACGCTCGTCCTGGCCTTCGGCCTCTTCCTCGCCCTCGGGTCGGTCCCCCTCCTGTTCGTGGCCGTCGTCCTGGTCTCGCTCGGCACCGGCCTCCTGACGCCGTCCCTCCTGGGACTGGCCTCCCGCCGGACGGACCCCACCGAGCAGGGCGAGGTGCTCGGGGCCTTCCAGTCGACGGCGGCGCTCGGCCGGATCCTCGGGCCGTTCTGGGGCGAGAACGTCTACCTGCGCGTCGGGCCGGCCGGCCCGCACGGGACCGGCCTCGTCCTCGAGCTCCTGGCCGCCCTCCTCGCGGCGTGGGCGCTCCGAGGCGACGATAAGATCGCCCGGGCGGAAGCCCCCGGAGCCTCCGGCGCCTGAGCCCCGCCCCAAGGAGCACGCCATGTCCTCGCACCCGCCGGGCCACGTCCACCTCGCCCGCGCCACGGCGGCCCTCCTGATCCCCAGCGGCGAGCCGGTGACGCTCGCCGAGGGGACGGCGGTCGTCGTGACGCAGACTCTGGGGGGCAGCTTCACGGTCGAGGCCCCGAGCCTCGGCGGCCTCTTCCGGATCGACGGCCGGGACGCCGACGCCCTGGGCCTGGCCCCCGGCGCCGCCGCTCCCCCGAACGACTCCGGCCCCGCCGCCGGGCCCGTCACGGAGGACGCGGTCTGGGAGCGCCTGAAGTCCTGCTACGACCCGGAGATCCCCGTGAACATCGTCGACCTCGGCCTCGTCTACGACCTCTCGGTCGCCCCGGGCCCGAAGGGGGGGAGCGTCGTGAGGGTGAAGATGACGCTGACGGCCCCCGGCTGCGGGATGGGGCCCGCGATCGCGGCCGACGCCCGTCACAAGATCCTGGGCCTCCCCGGCGTCGTGGACGCCGAGGTCGCCCTCGTCTGGGACCCGCCCTGGAGCGCCGACATGATGACTCCCGGGGCCAGGAAGGCCCTCGGGATGGGGTGAGCCGTGCGCGACGTCCGCCTCCCGGAGTCCTCCTGCACCCTCCGCGCCGAGGTCTGGTTCCGCGACCTGGACGCCATGGGGCACGTCAACAACGCGGTCTTCTTCTCCTACTTCGAGCAGGTGCGGACCCGCTACTGGCTGACGCTCGTCGGCGAGACGCCCGGCGAGCGCGACCTGTCGCGGATCTCCTTCGTCGTCGTCCACGCCGAGTGCGACTACGCCTCCCCGGCCTACCTCGGCGAGCGCCTCCTGATCGGCTGCCGGATCACGGAGGTGCGCCGCACCTCGTTCGTCTTCGAGTACAAGGTCGTGGCCACGGAGGCGGACTCCAGCGACGCGGCGGTGCGCGTCGTGGCGACCGGGAAGTCGGTCCAGGTCCTCTACTCCTGGTCCGAGAAGAAGCCGGTCCCGGTCTCGGACGAGCTGAGGAAGAAGATCGAGGCCCGCGAGGGGGCGGGGGTGAAGTTCCGGGCGGGGTAGGCTCGCGGCTCGCGGGGCTCAGCGCCGGCAGTCGACCTTGATCGAGGCGGCCCGGTCCTCGCCGACCGGGGTGTTCGCGAGGTTGTTGTCGTCGGCGCGGAACTCGGTCGAGCGTCCCCGGTAGTCGGGCTGGTCGAAGAGCACCGCCACGCAGCCGGGAGGGACGGCGATGGAGCTGGCCGTCCCGGCCCCGATGCTCGTCCGGCGCAGGTCGGGGACGCTCGCGGTGAAGGTCTCCGACGGCCCCGTCCTCTTCCGGTCCCGGAAGAGCGTCACGCCGTCGCGGCCCCCTCCGGGGCTGCCCGGGCCCGGCAGGATGACGGCGTCGGAGGAGCTCCCGGGGCAGGAGACGCGGAGCGACGAGGCCCGGTCCTCGCCGACCGGGGTGTTGGCGAGGTTGTTGTCGTCCTCGCGGAACGGGGTGGAACGGCCGGAGAAGGAGCGGCCCTCGTAGAGCGTGGCCGTGCAGCCGCCCCGAAGGGCGATGGAGCTGGCCGTCCCGGCGCCGATCTCGGTCCGGGAGAGGTCCGCGACGTCCCGCGTGAAGGTCTGCCACGGGCCGCGCAGGGACCGGTCGCGGAACAGGGTCACGCCGTGCCGCCCGTCGAACTGCGGGAAGGCCGGCACCTCCGGCTCGGGCTCGTCGCCCCGGCAGCGGACGCGGAGCGAGGCCGCCGCGTCGTCGCCCACTCTCGTGTTCGACAGGTCGTTGTCGGCCTCGTGGAACTCCGTCGACCGCCCGCGGAAGCCGGGGCGGTCGTAGAGGACCGCCACGCAGCCCGGCGCCACGTCGACCGAGCTGACCGTCCCCGCGCCGATCCGCGTCCCGTCGAGGTCCGGGACGTCGCGGCGGAACGTCTCGTACGGCCCCGTGAGGTGGCGGCCCCGGTAGAGAGTGACGCCTCCTCCGCCCGACCCGCCCCCCCACCCCGGCTCCTCGCACCGGACGCGGGCCGAGACCGCCCGGTCGTTCCCCAGCTCCGTGCGGTCCAGGTCGTCCACGTCGCGGTCCAGGACGACGCTCCGCCCGCGGAAGTCCCGCCGGTCGTAGAGCGTCACGGTGCAGCCGCGCTCGACGCGCGCCGAGCGGGCTCGCTCGGCGCCCAGCCACGTGTCGTCCAGGTCCCGCACGTCGCGGTAGAGCGTGACGCTCTCGCCCCGGAAGCGGCTCCGGTCGTAGAGGGTGACGCCGGGGCGCTCGGAGACGGCGGGGAGCGCCCCGAGGACGGCGAGCAGGACCAGGACGGCGCGGGACGCTGTGCGCGGGATCATTGCAGTCGGACCCTCCTCGTGAACCCCTCGTCGTAGCCGTGGAAGAACTGGATCGACTCCTCCGGCCAGGTCCAGCAGTAGTACCCGGCCCCCGAGTCGAAGTCGACGAGCCAGGGGCCCTTCACCTCGACGCCGAGCTCGACCATCGCCGTGACCCAGCCCGCCAGGACCCGCGCGGCCTCGGCCCGGGTCGCGCGCTCCTCCGTCGCGTCGCCGTGGGCCGAAGGGAGGGCGGCGACGGACTCGATGGCCCGACGCGTCTGCTCGCGGACGGAGGGGAGGAGCCCGTTGGCCTCCTCCAGCGTGAAGACCCGGCGGCGCCCGACGTCCATCGGCCCGATCCTAACCCTATGATCCGCCCGTGCCGCCGCTCGCCCTCGATCCCGCCTCGGTCGACGAGGCCGCCGTCGCCCTCCGCCGCCGCCTGCACGAGAACCCCGAGGCGTCGTTCGCCGAGACGGAGACGGCGCGGGTGGTGGCCGAGCGGATGCGGCGGAGGGGTCTCCCCGTCCGGACGGGCCTCGGCGGGACCGGCGTCGCGGCGCTCCTGGACACCGGGCGGAGCGGGCCGACGCTCCTCCTCAGGGCGGACATGGACGCGCTGCCGGTCGTGGAGGCGACGGGGCTGCCGTTCGCCTCGACGAACGGGAGGATGCACGCCTGCGGGCACGACGGCCACGTGGCGGCCCTCGACGCCGCGGCCGACCTCCTCCTCCTCGACCCGCCGGAGCGTGGGCGCGTCGTCCTGGCGTTCCAGCCGGGGGAGGAGGCGGGGGGCGGCGCCGAGGCGATGATCGCCGACGGGGTCCTCGAGGACCCGCGCCCGGACCGGGTCTTCGGCCTCCACCTCTGGACGCCGCTTCCGCTCGGGACGGTGGGGGTCGCCGCCGGGCCGGTGATGGCGGCGGTGGACGAGATCCGGATCGAGGTCGCCGGCCGGGGCGGCCACGCCGCGATGCCGCACGAGGCCCGCGACCCGGTCGTCGCGGCGGCGCACGTCGTCCTCGCGCTCCAGTCGGTCGTCTCCCGGCGGCTCTCCCCGCTCTCGCCCGCCGTCCTCTCGGTGACGACCGTCCACGGCGGGACGGCGTTCAACGTCGTCCCCGGCTCGGTCGTCCTGACCGGCACCTGCCGCTCCTTCGACCGCGAGGTCTTCGAGGCGCTCCCGGGCCTCGTCGAGGAGACGGCCGCGCGCGCGGCCGAGGCCGCGGGCTGCCGGGCGTCGACGTCCTTCGTCCGCCACAACCGCGCCGTCGTCAACGACCCGACCTTCGCCGCAACGTGCGCCGGGGCGGCCGGCGGGATCGTGGGCCCCTCGAACGTGACGCCCGACTGCCGGACGATGGGGGGAGAGGACTTCTCCGAGCTCCTGGAACGGGTCCCGGGCGTCTTCGCCTTCGTCGGGGCCGCGTTGCCGGAGGGCCCGGAGCGGTCCCACCACGCGCCGGACTTCGACTTCGACGAGCGGGCGATCGGGATCGCCTCCCGCGTGCACGCCGCCGTCGCCCGCGCGGCCCTTCGCGCTTGATCGCGGCCCTCGTCCTGTACGGACTGGCGGTCCTCCTCGTCGGGGCCCTCTCGCGGAGGTCCGCCTCGGGCGGGCGGGCCGCGTTCCTCGTCGGCGACCGCCGCTTCGGGGCCTTCGCCACCTGGGCCGCCCTCTCCTCGACGACGATCGGCGGCTCGACGACTCTCGTCCTGGCCTCGCTCGTCGCCGCCAAGGGCCTCGCGGGCCTCTGGCTCGACCTCGCGGGCGCGCTCGGCCTCCTCGCCCTGGGGCTCTTCCTGGCACGCGCCGTCCGCCGCACCGGAGCGCTGACGATCTCGGAGGTGATCGGGACGCTCTACGGGCCGCGGGTGAGGAAGCTGGCCGCCGTCCTCGTCGTGATGGCCTCGGTGGTCTGGTTCGCCCTCCTGACGCAGGCCACGGAGACGGTCGTCACCGCCGCCACCGACTGGCCGCCCGAGACGGTCCTCGTCGCGACCGCGGCGCTCTTCGTCGCCTACACCGCCCTCGGCGGGCAGCGCGCCGTCGTCGGGACGGACGTGCTGCAGCTCGCGCTGATGAGCGTGGCGGTCCTCGGGATCGCCCTGCCGCTCTCGGCGCTCTCGCTCGCGCGGACGGGGTCCCCGCCGGGGCTCCTCTCGTTCCCGTTCTCGCCCGGCCTCCGGCCTCTCGACGCCTTCGGGCTCCTCGTCCTCGTCGGCCTCCCGCACGCCGTCGGGAGCGACGTCTGGGCCAAGCTCCTCTCCGCGCGCGACGAGGGGGTGGCCCGGCGCGCGGCCCTGGGCGCCGCGGCCTACAAGCTCCTGTTCGGCGCGGCGGTGGCCACGATCGCGCTGGCCGGCGTGGCCCGCGGGGCCGCGGGCCCCGCGGCGTCGCTCTTCCCGCGCACGCTCCTGGACCTGGCCGGGCCCGCGCTCGCCCCGTTCCTCCTCGTGGCGATGATCGCCACGATGCAGTCCTCCTCCGACTCGGTCCTGCTCTCGGCCGCGGGCGCCACGGCGCACGACCTCCTCCCGGCACGGACGGGGCCGAAGACGATGCGCCTCCTCGTCGTCCTCTACGGAGCCCTCGGCCTCGTCGTGGCGCTCTGGCTGCGCGACCTCGTCGGGACGTTCCGGCTCGGGTACACCGTCTTCGCCTCGGGCCTCATCCTGCCGACGCTCGCGGCGTTCCTGCCGCGGGTCCGCGTGGCGCCCGCGTTCGCCGGCGCGGCGATGGCCGCGGGGGCCGCGACGGCGCTCCTCGTCCGCGCGGCGGGGCCGGCGGCGCTCGACCCGGTCCTCGCCGGGACCGGAGTCAACGCCGCCGTCCTCCTCTGCGGCCTGCGCCGCGCGGCTCCTCCCGGGACGGGCCCGGGCTAGACCGGCTCGCCGGGGGGAGGGGTTGGGGGAGGGCCCGGCGTCCTGCCCGCGCTCCCGCGCGGGCGGGGGCCCTCCCCGGTCGTCAGCCCAGCCGCGCGACCTTCAGGGCCCCGCCGATCACCGCGTTGCGGCGGTCCGCGAGGGCCTCGTCGTCCACGCCCCCGTCCTCCTCGTCCCCCTCCGCCGGCCGGGAGAGGGCGAGCGTGAGGTCGATCTGCCCGACGATCCAGAGCGCCGTCTCGTCGGCCCCCTGCCAGTCTCCCGGGAGGGTCCTGAGGAAGGAGGCCAGCGCCCCGACGCGCGGGTCCGCCGGCTCGTCGCCCTGCTCGGCGCCCCGCGTCAGGACGTCGAGGAGGGCGAGACGGGCCAGCCGGTTCCGGCCGTCGGTGTAGTCGAAGAGGGCCCCGACGTAACGGCCCAGCCGGGCG
The DNA here is from genome assembly GCA_008363385.1 of Acidobacteriota bacterium. Lineage (GTDB taxonomy): Bacteria > Acidobacteriota > Thermoanaerobaculia > UBA5066 > UBA5066 > RHKY01. Next base: position 96,089 of record RHKY01000021.1, read on the forward strand.
GCCGGCGACCCGTCGGTCGGCGGGTCCGGGAGCGGCCCCTTCGTGGCGTCCCTGAGGACGGCCCGGTAGAGGCCCTCCTTGCTCCCGAAGTGGTAGTGGAGCGTCGCCACGTTCACGCCCGCGGTGGAGGCGACCTGGCGGGTCGTGGCCGCCACGAACCCCACCGCCGCGAAGGCGGACCCGGCGGCGTCCAGGATCCCCCGGCGCGTCTCCTCCGGGTTGCCGTCCCGCGGGCGGCCGACGCCCTTCTTCTCGATCACACGCCCGCTACGGTACCGGGGTCCGTCTGGATTCATCTCACATCTCCTGCGGGCCCTCCGCCGCGCGGCGGAGGGCGTTCTGCCGTTCCACGAAGGTGACCACGAGGAGGGCCTCCGAGAGGTCCTCCAGGCTGACGAGGCCGAGGTAGCGCTCTGCGTCGAACACGCCGACGATCCGGACGCCCTTCTCGAGCATCAGCCGGCGGACGGCGTCGAGGGGCTCGGACGCCTGAACGCGCGTCACGTCTCGGTCCATGATCCCGGCCACGTACTGGTCCCGGCCGTCGGTGGCCAGCGCCTTCAGGACGTCCTGCCTCGTGACGGCCCCGAGGAGCTGGGTCCCCTGCAGGACGGCGAAGTCGGGCTGGTAGCTGGTCAGGATGTAGTCGACCACGCGGCTGACGTGGTCGCCGGGCGAGAGCGTCAGGGCGTACTTGTTGTAGGCGTCGCCCACCCGGAGCGTCGAGAGGACCGACCGGGCCTGCTCCTCGGCCTGCTCCTGCCCGGCCCCGATGAAGATCAGGAACGCGATCAGGGCCAGGAGCATCTGGCCCGTGACGATCGCGAAGACCCCGAGCCCGACGGCCAGGACCTGGCCGATCGCCGCCGCCGTCCGCGTGGCGCGAGGGAAGCCCATCCCCATCGCCAGGAGGGCCCGGAGGACCCGCCCCCCGTCCAGCGGGAAGGCCGGGATCATGTTGAAGACGGCCAGCGAGACGTTGGCCGCAAGGAGCCACAGGACGAGCGTCTCCGCCGACGGGACGAGCGGCTTGTCGCCGACCAGCCCCTTCTCGTTCAGCGCCTGGAGGGTCGCCCCGTCCACGGCCAGGGCGAGGAGGAGCGCGAGGCCGACGTTGACGAGGGGCCCGGCCAGGGCGATCAGGAGCTCGTGGAGCGGCTTCTCCGGGTTCTTCTCGAGCTTGGCCACGCCGCCGATCGGCAGGAGGACGATCTCGCGGACGGGGAGCGCGAAGGCCCGTGCCACGAGGCTGTGCCCCAGCTCGTGCAGGACGACGCATCCGAACAGGAACAGCATGGCCAGGACGCCGAACGCGGCCCCTGGAGCCCCGTGCGGGACCCCCCACTGCACGGCTCCGAAGACGAGCACGAAAGCGAACGTCGCGTGGACCCGGATGTCGATCCCGGCGACCCTCGCGACCCTGTAAGACCACTTCATCCCGCTGTCCCTCCGGGAGCCACGGCGGCCGGCATGCCCTCCCGGCGCCGCCCCCGTATTCTCCGCCGGAAACCCATCGGCGGATCGGCCCTCCGGAGAATTTTTCGCAGTCTTATCCTGGCAGGGTCGGCTCGCCCGACCAGGAGGGCCCCGTGAGATTCCCCGTCACCCTTCCGGTCTCCCTGCTCCTGGCTGCCACCTCGCTCGCGGCCCCGGCCGCCTCGCCCGCCCGCCCTCCGGCCCCGGCGCCCGCCGCCGAGACGATCTCGGACCTCTTCCACGGGATGAAGTACCGGTGCATCGGGCCGTACCGGGGAGGGCGGGTCACGACCGTCGCCGGGGTGAGGGGGCGTCCGGCGACCTTCTACCAGGGGGTCACGGGGGGCGGCGTCTTCCGGACGACCGACTCGGGGGCGCACTGGGAGCCGCTGGGAGAGAAGGACTTCCGGACCGGCTCCGTCGGCGCGATCGCGGTTTCCGAATCCGACCCGAACGTCGTCTGGGTCGGGATGGGCGAGGCCCCGATCCGGGGGAACGTCTCGCACGGGGACGGCGTCTACCGCTCGACGGACGGCGGGAAGAGCTTCCGGAACGTCGGCCTCGTGGAAACCCGCCAGATCGCCCGGATCGTCGTCCACCCGAAGGACCCCGACGTGGCGTACGTCGCCGCGCAGGGGCACGTCTGGGGGCCGAACCCGGACCGGGGCGTCTTCCGGACGACCGACGGCGGGAAGAGCTGGCAGAAGGTCCTCCACGTGGACGAGAAGACCGGCGCCAGCGACGTCGCGATGGACCCGGGGAACCCGCGCGTCCTCTTCGCCGGCCTCTGGCAGGTGGAGCGGAAGCCCTGGACGCTCGTCAGCGGCGGGCCCGGAAGCGGCCTCTACCGCTCGACGGACGGGGGCGACACCTGGAAGAAGCTGACCGAGGGGCTCCCCGAGGGGACCTGGGGGAAGGTCGGCGTCTCGGTCTCCGCGGCGAAGGCGGGCCGCGTGTGGGCGATGGTCGAGGCCGAGAAGGGGGGCCTCTTCCGGAGCGAGGACCTGGGCGAGACCTGGAAGAAGGTCAACGACGAGAACAAGCTGAGGCAGCGGGCCTGGTACTACACCGAGGTCTTCGCGGACCCGAAGGCCCCGGACGTCGTCTACGTCGCCAACGTCCAGCTCCACCGCTCGGCCGACGGCGGGAAGACGTTCGAGGCGCTCCCCGACCCGCACGGCGACAACCACGACCTCTGGATCGACCCGGACGAGCCCTCGCGGATGGTGAAGGGGGACGACGGGGGCGCGGCGGTCACGCTGGACGGCGGGCGGACCTGGTCGACGCTCTACAACCAGCCGACCGCGCAGCTCTACCGCGTCGCCGTCGACGACCGGTGGCCGTACCACGTCTACGGCGCCCAGCAGGACAACTCCACGGTCGCCGTCCCGAGCCGGGTGCGGGGCCAAGCGATCGAGCGGACCGACTGGTACCCGGTCGGCGGGTGCGAGAGCGGCTGGGTCGTCCCGAAGCCGAAGGAGCCCGACGTCGTCTACGCCGGCTGCTACGGAGGGTCGATCACGCGGTTCGACCGGCGGACCGGCGAGGAGCGCGAGATCGTGGCCTGGCCGCAGCTGGCCATCGGGCTGCCGGCCACGGAGCTGAAGTACCGCTTCCAGTGGAACGCCCCGATCCTCGTCTCGAAGCACGACGGGGCGCTCTACCACGCCGCGCAGGTGCTCCTCCGCTCGACCGACGAGGGGACGACCTGGACCGAGGTCAGCCCCGACCTGACGCGCAACGACCGGACGAAGCAGGGCCCCTCCGGCGGGCCGATCACGCGGGACAACACCGGCGTGGAGGTCTTCGGGACGATCTTCGCCCTGGCCGAGGTTCCGCAGGAGCCGGGGGCGATCTGGGCCGGGACCGACGACGGCCTCGTCCACGTCACGCGCGACGGCGGGAAGAGCTGGGCGAACGTCACGCCGAAGGGGATGCCGGAGGGGATCCAGGTCAACTCCGTCGAGGCCTCCCCCCACGCCGCGGGGACCGCGTACGTGGCGGCGACGATGTACAAGCACGACGACCTGAAGCCGTACCTCTGGAAGACGGCCGACTGGGGGAAGAGCTGGGCGCGGGTCGACACCGGGATCCCGGCCGGGGCCTTCACGCGCGTCGTGAGGGAGGACCCGGAGCGCAAGGGCCTCCTCTTCGCCGGGACGGAGACGGGGGTCTTCGTCTCCTTCGACGACGGCGCGAGCTGGACGGCGTTCCAGCGGAACCTCCCGGTCGTGCCGGTGACCGACCTGGCGCTGGCGGCCGGGGACCTCGTCGTCGCGACGCAGGGGCGGTCGTTCTGGATCCTGGACGACCTCACCCCGCTCCGGCAGTGGAAGCCCGAGGTGGCCGGCGAGGCCGCGCACCTCTTCGCCCCGCGGCCCGCGTTCCGGTTCCCCTCCTTCCAGCCCGAGGAGCCCTCGTCGGGACCGGTGCCGCCTCCCCGGACGGGGAGGAACGGGCCGGGCGGGCTCGTCGTCGACTTCTGGCTGAAGGAGACGCCTTCGAAGGCCGACAAGGTGGTCCTCGAGCTCCTGCAGGACGGCAAGCTCCTGCGGGCCTTCACGAACGAGAAGAAGGAGGACGCCGCGAAGGGCGAGGCCGCGGACGGAGAGGACGAGCCGAAGGAGAAGCCGCTCGAGCTGAAGAAGGGGTTGAACCGGTTCGTCTGGGACCTCCGGATGCTCCGGCCGAGCCTGGTGCCGAAGGCCGTCCTCTGGGGGAGCCGCGAGGGGCCGCTCGTGGCCCCCGGGGCGTACGCGGTGCGCCTCTCGGGCGCCGGGACGACGAAGACCGTCCCGGCCGAGGTCCGGGCGAACCCGAACGTCCGCGTGGCGCCGGAGGACCTCACCCGCCAGGCGACGCTGATGCGCGACCTCAGGGACCGGATCGGCGAGACGCACGGCATGGTGAAGCGGATCCGCGACGTGAAGGCCCAGGCGTCCGCGGTGGCCCGCCGGGCCGAGAAGCTCGGGAAGGGGCCGGCGCTCGCCGAGAGGGAGAAGGCGCTCGCCGGGAAGCTGACGGCGATCGAGGAGCAGCTCGTCAACCCGAAGCTGAAGGCCGCGCAGGACGTCCTGAACTTCCCCCCGGCCCTCGACCACCAGTTCGTCGGCCTGGCGGGGGTCGTCTCCTCGGCCGACGCGGCCCCGGCCCCCTCCTCGCTCGCCTACTACGCCGAGCTGAAGGCCCGGCTCGACGCGCTGAAGGCGTCGCTGGCGAACGTGCTCGAGACCGACGTCCCGGCCTTCAACGCGGCGGCCACCGCCGCCGGGATCGCGCCCGTCACCCCGCTTCCCGAGGGGTGACGGGCGTGGGGGTCAGGCCAGTGCCAGCAGCGCCTCCTCGACGACGCCCCGGACGAGGTCGACCTTGTAGGCGTTCTTCGCGAGCGGTTTCGCCCCCGCCACCGCGGCCTCGGCCGCGGAGCGCGCCGGCGAGGGGCCGAGGGCCTTCCCCGTGATCGCCTCCTCGGCCGCGCGGACCCTCCACGGGACCGGGGCGACGCCCGACAGGACGAGGCGCGCCCGCCTCACGACCCCTCCCTCGACCGCGAGCCAGGAGGCGAGGCCGGCCAGGGCGAAGTCCCACGCCCCGCGCGTCCGGGCCTTCCGGTAGGAGCCGCGCGCTCCGGCCGGGGGCCTCGGGAGGAGGACCTCGGTCAGGACCTCGCCCGCGGCGAGGACCGTCTCCCTCTTGTGGTCGACCGCCGGCAGGACGAAGAAGTCGGCGAGCGGCACCTTCCGGGTCCCCTTCGGGGAGGCGAGGACGGCCACGGCGTCCAGCGCGACGAGGGCCGGGGCCGTGTCCGAGGGGTGGACGATGTGGCAGCCCGAGCCGCCGAAGATCGCGTGCAGCTCGTTCTCGCCGTTCTCGGCGTAGCAGATCTCCCCGTCCTTCCGGGCGCAGTCGAAGTCGGCGCGGAAGTACCAGCAGCGGGGACGCTGGCAGAGGTTGCCGCCGAGCGTCCCCTGGTTGCGGAGCTGGGGGCTGGCCGCCGAGAGCGCGGCCTGCGCGAGGACCGGGTAGCGCCCGACGACCTCCGGGTGGCGGGCCACCTCGGCGAGCGTCGCCGTGGCGCCGATCCTCAGGCCCCCGTCCGGCGTCTTCCCGATCCCCTTCAGCTCCGGGAGGGACGCGAGGCTCACGACGCTCGCGGCGCCGAAGACCTCGTCGCGCAGGCAGCCGAGGAGGTCGGTTCCCCCCGCGTGGACGCGCGCGCCGGGGGCGCCGAGCGCCGAGAGCGCCTCGGCGAGGGTGGACGGGCGGACGTAGTCGAAGCGCGGCAGCATCGCCTCACCCCCTCTTCCCGCCGAGGAGCGGCAGGAGCCTCTCCGGCGTGACGGGCGAGTCGAGCACCCTCACACCGACGGCGTCGTAGACCGCGTTGGCGATGGCCGCGGCGGTCGGGATGGTGGCGGGCTCGCCGATCCCCTTGGCGCCGATCGTGTTGCACTCCCTGTCCTGAGGGTCGATCGCGACCACCACCTGGTCCGGCGGGACGTCCATCGCCGTGGGGACCTTGTAGTCGTGCCAGTTGGCGTTGACCATCTTCCCGGTCTGCCGGTCGAGGACGCGCCGCTCGGTCCGGGCCAGGCCCAGCCCCATCGCCATCCCGCCGAAGACCTGGTTGTCGTACGTCAGCCGGTTCATCGGCCGGCCGCTCTCCTGGGCGGCGACGAGGCGCGTGACGGCCACCTCCCCCGTCCGGGTGTTCACCTCCACCTCGGCGAAGTGGGCGGCGAAGTCGGAGCTCACCTTCCCCGTCGGGTTCGGGCCGCGGGTCCCGACGCCGACCAGCACCTGCTGCCGCTGGAGGCCCGGGACGGCCGTGACGACCAGCTTCTTCGACGGGTCCTTCGTCGAGACGACCTCGCCGCCCGAGAGCGCCAGGTCCGAGGCCGGGAGCTTCATCTCCTCGGCGGCGAGCGCGAGGAGCTTCCGCTTCACCTCGAACGCCGCCGCGCGGGCCGCCGGCATGTCGGACGGGACCGTCTTGGAGCCGCCGCTCGGACCCGTGTACTGCGTCGTCCCGGTGTCGGCGTGCTCGACCTGGATCTTCTCGAGCGGGACCCCGAGCTCCTCGGCCACCGTCATCGCCAGGATCGTCTTCGTCCCGGTCCCGATGTCGGCGGCCCCCGAGTTGAGGTTCACGCTCCCGTCGGAGAAGAGCTTGACGACGACCGTCGCCGGCGGGCCGCCGCCGTATCCCCAGAGGCAGGCGGCCATCCCCACGCCGCGCCGGACGGGCCCCGTCCCCTTCTTCCGGGCCCGCGCCTCCTTCCAGCCGAACGCCGCGGCCCCTTCCTTCAGGCACTCGGCGAGGCCGGTCGATGTGTAGGGCTGGTTCTCGCGGCGCTGGCTCACCTTCGGGACGTTGGCGAGCCGCAGCTCGACCGGGTCGATCCCCAGCTTCCGCGCCAGCTCGTCGAGGGCCTGCTCGAGCGCCCAGGCGCACTGCGGGAACCCGGGGGCGCGCATCGGGCGGGCGCGGCCGGCGTTGACGTAGGCGCCGTTGTCCTCGGTCCTCACGTTCGGGCAGAGGTAGAGGTCGGCGGCCATGAACCCCGTGTCGGTCCCGGCGGGGTAGGCGCCGGCCGCCCCCCACGAGACGAACTCGACGGCGGTGAGGGTGCCGTCCTTCCTCGCCCCGAGCTTCACCCGCATCGTGTTCGGCGGGCGGTTGCCGGTTGCCAGGAACTCCTCCTCGCGGGTGAGGAAGAGCTTCACCGGGCGGGCGGTCATGCGGGAGAGGAGCGCGGCGACGACGGTGTACTTGCCGGCCTCCAGCTTCGACCCGAATCCGCCCCCCATGTACGAGCCGATCACCCGGACGTTGGCCAGCGGCAGCTTCAGGGCCGCGGCGACGGCCTGCTGGACCGCGAAGACCCCCTGCGTCGTGTCCCAGACCGTCAGGCGGTTGCCGTCCCACTTCACGACCGAGCCGTGCACCTCCATCGGCGCGTGGAGCTCGCAGGCGGTCGAGTAGGTCCGCTCGACGACGGCATGGGCCTCGGCGAAGCCCTTGGCGAGGTCGCCCCGCTGGTGGACGCTCGGCTCGCCGAGGCGGTTCCCCCCCTCGTGGAGGACGGGGGCCCCGTCCTTCACCGCCTCCTCGTGCGTCAGGACGAACGGCAGCTCCTCGTAGTCGACCCGGATGGCCGCCAGGGCGTCGCGCGCCTGCTGCGGCGTCTCGGCGGCCACGGCCGCCACCTCGTCCCCCTCGTGCCGGACGTGCTCGTCGAAGAGCTTCGAGGCGAAGCCGCCGCGCCTGCGGTACCACGGCACGTCGGCCCCCGGCGAGGACGCCGTCAGGACCGCGCGGACGCCGGGCATCCTCTCGGCGGCGCTCGTGTCGACCTTCTTCACCTTCGCGTGGGCGTGGGGCGAGCGGAGGATCGCCGCGTGGAGCATGTCCGGCAACGAGACGTCGAGCGGGTAGACGGCCGAGCCGGAGACCCGCTCGTAGGCGTCGATTCTGGGGAGGCGCTTGCCGACGACCGCCGTCTCTCCCCACGGCGGCATCTCGGTGGAAGGGGCGGGCGTCTCGGGGACGGGACCCTGGAGCCAGTAGAGGTCGGCCACGGCTCACCTCCCCGGGGTCGCCTTCAGGTGCGCCGCCTTGTGGACGGCGCGGAAGATGTGGACGTACGTCCCGCACCGGCAGAGGTTCCCGCTCATCCCGAGCCGGATCTCGTCGATGGTGGGACGCCCCTTCTCGCGCAGGAGGCCCTCGGCGGCCACCACCTGCCCCGGGGTGCAGTAGCCGCACTGGAAGGCGTCCTCCTCGAGGAAGGCCTGCTGGACCGGCCCCAGCTCCTCCCCCTTCATCAGCCCCTCGACGGTGGTGACCTCCTTCCCCTCGGCCTCGAGCGCGAGCGTCAGGCACGAGTAGCGCGGCACGCCGTCGATCAGGACCGTGCAGGCGCCGCACTCGCCCCGCTCGCAGCCGGGCTTCGTCCCGGTCAGGCCGAGCCGGTCGCGGAGGACGGTGACCAGCGTCCAGCGCGGCTCGACGAGGAGGCGGTGCGTCCTCCCGTTGACCGACAGGGTCAGCGGGACCGGCTCGCCCGGCGGGGAGGCTTCCTTCGCCGGCGGCGCCTTCTCGGCCAGCGCCTCCGTGGCCGCGGCCACGCCGACGGCGGCGGTCCCGACGGCCTCGAGGAAACCGCGGCGGCTGACGCCCGACGTCTCGTCCCGCTTCTCGGTCATGGGCCCCTCCTCGGCCGGGGCCTTCGCGGGTGGACGCGGCCCCGGCCGGCTGTGAAAGGCGATGTTAGACCTCCACGAAGGATGGCGGGGCGTGCCGCCCGGGGAGGCCGCGCCCCCGGCTTCCCGCGCCATCCCCGGTGAGATCATCCCCTCGTCCATGACAGCGCGGGCGCTGGCGACCGCCTTTGCGATCGGCCTCTTCTGCGTTCCCGCTGCCCCGGGGGCGCAAGAGCGGTCCGGCGGGGTCCGCCTGGTGGCGGGGGGCCGGAGGCTCGGCCTGCGCGAGGGCCTCCCGTCGCTGATGGTCCGCGCCCTCCTCGTCGGGAGGGACGGGACGCTCTGGGCCGGGACGGACCAGGGGCTGGCCCGGATCGCCTCGGGAGAGGTGGAGACGCTGCGGCCGGGTCCGGACGGGCCACCCGCGGTGACCGGGCTGGCCGAGCGAGCCGACGGCCGCCTCCTCGTCGTGGCCGGGCACCGCCGCCTCCTCGCCGGCGACGGCCTCTCGCTGAGGCCGCTGCCGCTCCCGGCAGGGATGCAGCCTCCCCTCCGCTCCCCGGTGGCGCACGGGGACGGGACGCTCCTCCTGTCGCGCGGACGGCCGTGGCTCCTCCGCGCCGACGGCTCGTTCACGCCGGTCTCCGTGCGGGGGCTTCCGGAGCCGTCCTTCCTCCGGCTCGCCCCCGGCGGGGACGGCCTCGTCTGGGGAGCCCGACCGGGCGAGGTGGTCGCGCTGCGCCTCTCGCCCGACGGGACGAGCGCCGAGCCTCTTCGCCGTCTGGGGCCCGAGGACGGGCTGACCTCCGGCGGGGCGACGGGGATCGTCCGGCACGGCTCGGGCGTGGCGTTCTCCGGGGCGGACTCCCTCCTCGTCGTCGACGGCGAGGCCGCGAGGCGCGTGCCCTACCCCGCCGGCCTCCCCGGCTCCTTCCACGCGCTCGCCTCCTCCCCGGACGGCGAGCTCTTCCTCGGGTGCGAGGACGGGGTCTACCGGCTCGACGCGTCCACGGGGACGCTCGCCCGCCTCGCCGCTGCGGGAGGGCTCGGCAGCTCGGCGGTCCTCTCGCTGGCGTTCGACCGACGCGGGAACCTCTGGATCGGCACGCACGGCGAGGGGCTCGGCGTCGCGCTCACCGGGTCGGGCGTCCTCTTCGTGGAGGCGGACGGGGCGCCGGCCCGCTCGGTCGTCCCGCTCGGAGGGGACCGCGCTCTGGTCTCGACGGGCCAGCGTCTCCACCTCGTCCGGCTCGGCGCGCGCGGACGCGACCCGGAGTCCACCGAGGTCGCGGTCCGCGGCGCGGCGCCGCGACAGCTCCTGGCGGCGCTCGCGGAGGAGCCGGGCGCCTGGCTCGTCGGGAGCGACCGGGGGGTCCTGAGGCTCGGGGCCGGCCCGGCGATCGCGCCGGACCCGCGGTTCGCCGGGGCCGCGGGAGCGTACGCGGCGGTCCTCCTCCGCTCGTCCTCGGGGACGGTCTGGGCAGGGACGAGCGCCGGGCTGTTCCGTCTGGAGCCAGGCGCGCCCGGCGCCGCGAGCCAGCCCCTCGGAGAGGGGGAGCAGGCCGTCTTCTCGGGCCTCCTCGACGCGCGTGGCCGCTTCCTGACGGTGGGAGACGGGCCGCCCGCGCGCCTCCTGGCGGTCGAGGGGAGCGAGGTCCGCACCGTGCTCCTCCCGGGCGGGGGCGCGGCGCCGGACGTCCTCGGCCCGCTTCCCGGGGGCCGGGTCCTCGTCGCGTTCGAGGACGGCACGCGGAGCGTCCTCGACCCGTCGACCGGAAGGCTCGCGGCGCTGGCCCGGCCGGGCGAGCCGCTCGCGACGCTCCTCCCGGCCTCCGTCGCGCCCCTTCCGGACGGCCGGCTGGCCGGGGTTGCCGGGGACGCCGTCGCCGCCGTCTCGCTCGACCCTCCCGCGCTCCTCGAGCCGCTCCTCTCGCGCGACGAGCTGGACGACGCCGACCTGGCCACCCTCGTCCTCTCCCCGGCGGCCCACGGCCTCCTCTGGGCGTGGACGCTCGGGCGGGTCGCCCTCTGGCGCCCCGTCCCGCCTCCGCCCCTTCCGCCGCTCGGGGTGACGGCCCGGCGCGCCAGCCCCGGCTCCTGGCCGCTCGAAGGGGGCCTGCGGCTGCCGCCCGTGCCGAGCGAGGCGGAGCTGCGTTTCTCCTTCCCGGACCCCGCGGGAGCCTCGTCCGTCCGCTTCCGCTGGAGGCTCGCGGGCGAGCAGACCGCGTGGGGCGTCTGGGACGCCAGCGACCGGGTCCGCCTCGCCAGTCTCTCGACCGGCCGGCACGTCCTCGAGGTGGACGCGCGGGACTCCCACGGCCGCTCCCCCGCCGCCCCGGCCCGGTTCGTCGTGGAGGTGGCGCCCCGGTTCTTCGAGACGGGCCCGTTCCGGGCCTCCCTCCTGGCCCTGGTGGCCCTCCTCTCGGCCACGGCCTGGCGGCTGCGGACGCGCGCCCTCGTCCGGCGGGCCGAGCGGCTGGAGCGGGCCGTCGCCGAGCGGACGCTGGAGCTGGCCGACGCCAACGAGCGGCTCCGCGAGGCCTCCCTCGTCGACCCGTTGACGGGGCTCCGGAACCGGCGGTACGTCGCCGAGACCGTCGAGGCGCTCCTCTCGGAGACCCGCCGGGGGGTCTCGGCCGCCCTCCGGGAAGGGAAGGCGCCGCCGCGGGTCGGCGTCGTCCTGGCCGACGTGGACCGGTTCAAGTCGGTCAACGACCGCTTCGGCCACGGCACGGGGGACGAGGTGCTCAAGGGCGTGGCCGCCTCGCTCCGGGCGGCCGTTCGCGGCGGGGACGTGCTCGCCCGCTGGGGAGGGGAGGAGCTCCTCGTCCTGGCGCGCGTCTCCTCCGAGGAGGAGCTCGCGGCGCTCCTGGAGCGGCTCCGCGCGGCCGTCGAGGAGGGCGTCCCGCCCCTCCCGGGCGGGGAGCGGGTGACGGCCTCGCTCGGCGCGTCGCTCTTCCCTCCCCTTCCGGCGCGGCCCGAGCTCCTGTCGCTGCGCGAGGTCCTCGCGCTCTCCGACGCGGCGCTCTACGAGGCCAAGCGCGCGGGGCGGAACCGGTGGCGGGTCTGCCGCGTCGACGAGGAGAGAGCCGCCGCGCTCGTGGCCGCCCGGGGGACCGAGGCGCTCGCCTCCCTGTTCTCCGGCGGCGCGGGCGAGGCCCTCGCGCAGGGGGTGGCCCGGATCCGGGGAACGGGGGGCACGGAGGCCGGTCCCGGCGCCGGGCCGGTCGGCTAGCATCTCGGCCGGACCCCCGCCCGGCGCGGAAAGGAGAAGCCGATGCCCCTCGACCACTACGTCACCCTCGGACGCTCCGGCCTTCGCGTCTCCCCCTTCTGCCTCGGGACGATGACGTTCGGCGAGGACTGGGGGTGGGGCGCCTCGGAGTCCGTCTCCGGGGAGATCCTCGACCGGTACCTCGACCTGGGCGGGAACTTCGTCGACACGGCCAACTTCTACACGCACGGGCACTCCGAGCGGATCCTGGGCGACCGGCTCGGCTCGCGCCCCCACCGCCGCCAGCGCGTCGTCCTGGCGACGAAGTTCTTCTCGAACCTCTTCACCGGCGACCCGAACGGCGGCGGCGCCAGCCGCAAGTCGATGACGGCCGCCCTCGAGGAGTCGCTCCGGCGCCTGCGAACCGACTACGTCGACCTCTACTGGCTCCACGCCTGGGACCGCTTCACCCCGGTCGAGGAGACGATGCGCGCCCTGGACGACGCCGTGAGGGCCGGGAAGGTCCGGTACGTCGGCTTCTCGGACACGCCTGCGTGGAAGACCGCACAGGCGCAGACGACGGCCCAGCTCCGCGGGTGGACGCCGCTCGTGGCGCTGCAGGTGGAGTACTCGCTCCTGGAGCGGACGGTGGAGGGGGAGCTCGTCCCGATGGCCCGCGAGCTGGGGCTCGGCGTCACCCCCTGGTCCCCCCTCCGGTTCGGCGTCCTGACCGGCAAGCACACGCGCGAGAGCGTGGCCGCCGAGGCCCCCGGGCGGGGGGCGTGGGTGACCGCCTCGCTCGACGAGCGGACCTTCGCCGTCCTGGACGTCCTCCGGCGCGTGGCCGAAGAGTGCGGCGCCACGCCCGCGCAGGTCGCCCTCTCGTGGGTTCAGGGGCGGCCGGGTGTCGCGTCCACGATCCTCGGCGCGCGGACGCTCGCCCAGCTGGAGGAGAACCTCGCCGGGCTCGACCTCCGCCTCTCGGACGGGCAGCGGGCGGCCCTCGACGAGGTCTCCGCGCCGTCGCTCCCGTTCCCGTGCGGCTTCCTCGCCGGGGCGGGGATGTTCGGGTACGGAGGGACGACGATCGACGGCGAGACCTTCCCGGTCAACCCGATGGCCCCGAAGGACGACCGGGACCGGTACTGACCCGATCCGAGCGGGCCGGCGCCCCTTCGGCTAGGATGCCGCGGGCGTCCCGCCCGGGGCGCCGATACGCGGCCTCCGCCGCCCTGCCGATCCGAGGTTCCGATGAGAAGACCGACGACCCGAACGCTCCTGGCCCTCGCCCTCCTCCTCTGTGTCGCGGCAGCCCTCCCCGCCGCGGCCCAGGAGCTGAAGGCGCAGGAGCACGTCCTCTCCAACGGCATGAAGCTCCTGATGGTCCCCCGCCCCGACGAGCCGACCGTCTCCGGCGGCTGGGTCGCCCACGTCGGGAGCGCCAACGAGCGCCCCGGCATCACCGGGATCAGCCACCTCTTCGAGCACATGATGTTCAAGGGGACGACGACGATCGGGTCGAAGGACCCGAAGCGCGACCTGGCGATCCTGGCCGAGCAGGAGGAGCTGCGGGCCGCCATGCGCGCGGAGGAGTCGAAGGTCCGTGCGGCCTACCGCCGCGGCGAGGTCGACGACCCGCAGAAGCCCGAGGCCAAGACCGAGGCCTACAAGGAGCTGGAGAAGAAGTTCGACGCGCTCGTCAAGGAGCAGCGAGACCTCCTCGTGAAGAACGAGTTCGACCGGATCTACACGAAGGCCGGCGGCTCGGGGATGAACGCCTTCACGAACCAGGACATGACGGCCTACTTCGTCACCGTCCCGAAGAACAAGCTGGAGCTCTGGTTCTGGATGGAGTCCGACCGGCTCCGCGACCCGGTCTTCCGCGAGTTCTACTCGGAGCGGGACGTCGTCTTCGAGGAGCGGCGCCTGAGGACCGAGTCGACGCCGACCGGGCGCCTGGACGAGGCGTACGACGCCATGTTCTGGCACAGCCACCCCTACTCGTGGCCCGTCGTCGGCTACCCGTCGGACATCCCGGCGATCACCAAGGCCCAGGCCGACGAGTACTACGGCCTCTTCTACGCGCCGAACAACCTGACGGCGATCCTCGTGGGCGACTTCGACCCGAAGGCCGCCGTCGACCTGGCCGAGCGGTACTTCGGCCGGATCCCGCGCGGAAAGACGGCCCCCCCCGAGATGACGACCCTCCCGCCGAAGTGGGAGGCGGAGATGCGCTTCACGGGCGAGGCGGACGCAAACCCGCAGGTGGCCGTCCAGTGGCACACCGTGGCGTTCCAGCACAAGGACGCCTACGCCCTGGAGGTCCTCGCCCAGCTCCTGAACGGGCGGACCGGGCGCCTCTACAAGTCGCTCGTCCTCCCGCCGAACGCCCCGGCCACCGAGGCGATGGCCGCCCAGCGGTCGCAGAAGTACGCCGGCTACTTCGGAGTCTTCTCCGAGGTGAAGGACGGCAAGAGCCCCGAGGAGGTCGAGAAGGGTCTCCTCGCCGAGGTCGAGAGGCTCAAGACGGAGGCGGTCGGCGCCGAGGAGCTCCAGAAGGTGAAGAACAACTTCGCCGCCGGGGCCTTCCGCCGCCTCACCTCCAACATGGCGATGCTCTTCCAGCTCGTCTTCAACGACGGCCTCGGCGACTGGCGCGAGGTCAACGAGGGGCCGAAGAAGATCCAGGCCGTCACCGCCGAGGACGTCAAGCGGGTCGCCGCGACCTACCTGACGAAGGAGAACCGCGCGGTGGCCGTCTACACGCGGAAGGCCGGCTCGGCCCCCTCGGCGGACGAGGCGGCGCTGGCCGAGGTCCCCGAGCAGATGCGGCCGATGGTCAAGCAGTCCCTGGCCCGGGTCGCCGCCGAGACCGACGTCGAGAAGCTCAAGCAGCGGATCGGGCAGCTGGACGGGCAGATGGGGCAGATGCCGCCGGAGGCCAAGAAGGGCTTCGAGCTGGTGCTCTCGGCGATGAAGGCCCGCGTCGCCGAGCTGGAGAAGTCGGGGGCGACCGCGGCCAAGCCCGCCGAGCCCGCGAAGAAGGACTGAGAGGCGGACGATGAAGACGACGCGACGCACCCTCCTCCTCGCCCTTTCGGCCGGCCTCCTGGCCCTGCCGGCGCAGACGCTCCCCGCCGCGGGGATCCCCGAGCACCCCGACAAGCTGACGTTCCCCGCCTTCACGTACGTCCCGCCGACCGCCAAGCCCTACCGGGCGGCCCTGAAGTCGGGCCCGGTGGCCTACGTGGCCGAGGACCGCGAGCTGCCGCTCGTGACCGTCGTCGTGACGCTCCGGGGCGGCACCTACCTCGACCCCGCCGGCAAGGAAGGGCTCTCCGACCTCGCGGGCTACCTCCTCGCCCGCGGCGGCACCGCCAAGCGGACCGCCGAGGAGCTGGAGGAGCGGCTGGCGTTCCTCGCCGCGAACCTCAACTCCTCGGTCGGCGAGGACCGCGCCACGGTCAGCCTGAACCTCCTCTCGAAGGACCTCGACGAGGGGCTCGCGATCCTCCGCGAGGTCCTCACCGAGCCCCGCTTCCAGGAGGACAAGCTCACCCTCCGGAAGGACCAGCTCGCCAACGACATGAAGTCGCGCAACGACGACACCGCCGACATCGAGCGGCGCGAGCGCGGCTTCCTGGCCTGGGGCGAGGGCTTCTACGTGAACCGCTACCCGACGAAGGCCTCCCTCGAGGCCGTCAAGCGCGACGACCTGATCGCGTACCACAGGAAGTGGTTCGACCCCAGGAACGTCATCGTCTCCGCCTCCGGCGACTTCAAGCGGGCCGAGATGGAGAGGAAGCTCGACGCCCTCTTCGCGAAGTGGCCCTTCAAGGGCGAGGCGGCCCCCGGCGTCCCGAAGCCGACGCACGCGATGGCCGCGGGCCTGTACGTCGTCGACAAGGACGTCAACCAGGGGCGGATCTCGGTGATGCTCCCCGCCCTCTCCCGGACCGACCCGGACTACGTCCCCGCGACCCTGATGAACGACGTCCTCGGGGGCGGCGGCTTCACGAGCCGGATCACGAACCGCGTCCGGTCCGACGAGGGGCTCGCCTACTCGGCCGGCTCGCGGATGGCGGGTGGCGTCTGGTACCCCGGGATCCTCTCGGCCGGGTTCCAGTCCAAGTCGCGCACGTGCGGCTACGCCACCCAGATCGTCATCGAAGAGATGAAGAAGATGCGCGACGGCGAGGTGACGGCCGAGGAGCTGACGACCGCCAAGCGCAGCTTCGTCGACACCCTGCCGCGCCGCTTCGCGACGAAGGCCGCCACGATGGGCGTCCTCGTCGACGAGGAGTTCACCGGCCGGTACAAGTCCGACCCGGGCTTCTACGCGAGCTACGCCGCCAACGTCGAGAAGGTGACCGCCGCCGACGTGCAGCGCGTGGCCAAGCGCCTCCTCGCCACCGAGAAGGTGACGGTGCTGGCGGTCGGCAAGAAGGCCGACCTCCTGAACCCCGACCCGAAGCACCCGGTCGACTTCACGGCCCTCTCCGGCGGCAGGCTCGTGGACGTGCCGCTCCGCGACCCGTTCACGATGAAGCCGACGGCCGCCACGAACGTGGCGAAGTAGCCGACCCCCGGCGTTCCGCTAGGATGGGCCTCCCCTCGGTCGAGGGGAGGCCCTTTCCCTTCCAGGAGGTCTCATGCGCCGTCCCGCCGCGCTCGCCGCGTCCGTCGTCCTTTCGTTCCTCGCGCTTCCCGCCGCCGCCGCGGGGCCGGGAGCGGGGAAGAAGCCGCTCACGCTCGAGGTGGCCGCCGGGCAGCCGCCGCTCGTCTCGCGCGGCCCCTCCGGCCTGGCGTTCCGGGACGCGGGGCGGCTGACGTTCGTCCTCTCCGAGGGGTTCGGCCCGAACGCGAAGTCGGCCCTCTGGGAGGTCGACGTGGCGACCGGGAAGAAGACGCTCCTCCTCGAGCCGCCGGCCGTCCCGGCCGAGCCCGGCGGCAAGGAGGCCGAGGGGAAGCCCGCCCGGCTCTCCCTCGCGGGCGCGCAGTGGAACGCCGCGGGCACCGCCCTCCTCCTCTCGGGGGCCGACGACCTCTGGATCTGGGACGCCGCGACGAAGGCCGTCCGGCGGCTGACGAGGGGCGAGGCCGAGGAGGAGGTCGCGACCTTTTCCCCCGACGGCAGCCGCGTCGCCTTCGTGAGGGACAACGACCTCTTCACCGTCGACGTCGCCACGGGGAAGGAGACCCGGCTGACGCGGACCGGGGAGACGCACCTCCTGAACGGGAAGCTCGACTGGGTCTACGAGGAGGAGCTCGCCGGGCGGAGGAGCGGCCGGTCGTACGAGTGGGCCCCGGACGGCAAGGCGATCGCCTACCTGCGGCTGGACGAGCGGCGCGTGCCCGAGCACCCGATCGTCGACTACTTCCCGACGAACGGGAAGGTGGAGCCGCAGCGCTACCCCAAGGCGGGCGACCCGAACTCGATCCCGTCGGTCCACGTCGTCGACCTCGGGGGCGCCGAGACCGCCTCGGTCACCTTCTCGCCCGACGACGTCCTCGTCGGGCCGGAGCTCTTCTGGACGGCCGACTCGGCCTCGGCCGGCTTCCTCCTCCTCGACCGGACGCAGACGCGCCTGGAGGTGAAGCTGGTCGCGCGCGGCGCCGGCGCCGAGGCGGCGGCCCGGACGCTCCTGACCGAGACCGACCCGGCCTGGGTCAACTCCGTCGACGCCCCCGTCTTCCTCGAGGACGGCTCGGGCTTCCTCTTCGTCTCCGAGCGCTCGGGCTTCCTCCACGTCTACCGGTTCTCGCCGGACGGGAAGCTCAGGAACGCCGTCACCCAGGGGCCCTGGATGGTCGACCGCGACTGGGAGGTCGACGAGAAGGGGGGCTTCGTCTGGTTCGTGGGGACGGAGAAGGACCCGCGCGAGCGGCACGTCTACCGGGTCCGCCTCGACGGAAAGGGCCTCACGCGCGTCACCGAGGGGCGCGGGTGGCGCTCGCTGACGCTCTCCCCGGACGGGAAGCACTTCGTCGAGGGCGCCTCCGACGCCGTCACCCCCTCGCGGACGACGCTCCGCCGCGCGGACGGGAAGGCCGTCGCCGTCCTCGCCGACTCGAACGCCGGCCTGTCGGAGTACCAGCTCGGGGCGGTGGAGCTCGGCTCGTTCACCGGGAGCGACGGGACGCTCTTCTACACGAAGCTCGTCAAGCCCGCCGACTTCGACCCCTCGCGGAAGTACCCCGTCGTCGTCTCCGTCTACGGCGGGCCGCACGCCCAGATGGTGGCGGACCGGTTCGGCTCGTGGGACCTCTTCGACCAGCTCCTCGCGCAGAAGGGCTTCCTCGTCTTCTCCGTCGACGGCCGCGGGTCGTGGGGGCGCGGGCACGCCTTCGAGACGCCGGTCCTGAAGCGCCTCGGCGAGGTGGAGCTCGCGGACCAGGTCGAGGGGGTCGCCTGGCTGAAGAAGCAGCCGTTCGTCGACGGGGGCCGGATCGGGGTCTGGGGCTGGTCGTACGGCGGGACCATGGCCGTCAAGGCGCTCCTCGACGCGGGCGACGTCTTCAAGGTGGGGGTCGCCGGGGCCCCGGTCACCGACTGGAAGCTGTACGACTCGATCTACACCGACCGGTACATGAAGCTGCCGAAGGAGAACGCCGACGGGTACGAGGCGACGTCGCTCCTGGAGGCCGCGGGCAAGCTGACCGGCAAGCTCCAGATCCTGCACGGGACGTCGGACGACAACGTCCACATCCAGAACTCGATCCTCCTCCTCGACGCCTTCGCCCGCGCGAGGAAGGAGGTCGACTTCGTCCCCCTCCCGCGCCAGAAGCACGGGCCCCGCGAGCCGGCGTACCGCCTCTTCGCCTTCCAGCGGGCGCTGGCGTTCTTCGAGAGGAACCTGTGACGGGCCGGCTCCTCGTCGGGAGCGGCGGGCCGTGGGAGGCGCGCGTCGGCTACTCGCGCGCCGTCCGCGTCGGGCCGCACGTCTGGGTGGCCGGGACGACGGCGATGACGCCGGGCGGCCTCGTCGGGAAGGGGGACGCCTACGCGCAGGCGAAGCAGGCGCTCGCCACGATCGAGGCGGCGCTCGCCAACGCGGGCGCCTCGCTCTCGGACGTGGTGAGGAGCCGGATGTACGTCACCGACATGTCGCGGTGGGAGGCCGTCGGCCGGGCGCACGGCGAGGCCTTCGCCAACGTCCGCCCCGCCGCGACGATGGTCGAGGTGAGCCGCCTGATCGACCCCGACATGCTCGTGGAGATCGAGGTGGAGGCCTACGTCCCCGGCGCGCGCCCGGGGCCGGACTGACGCGGAGGAGCGGCGGGCCCGGCGCCCTTCGTCGCAGGCGCCCCTTCGGGTACGCTCGGACGGAGACCGCGATGGCACACCTCGCGCAGATTCTCCTGCTCCTCTCCGTGACGATCGGCGTCGTGGTCGGATTCCAGCGGCTTCACGTCCCGACCAGCCTCGGGTACCTGCTCGTGGGGGTGATCCTCGGGCCCCACACGATCGGCCCGACCGTCTCGGTGCCGGAGTTCGAGACGCTCGCGGAGTTCGGCGTCGTCTTCCTGCTCTTCACGATCGGGCTCAACTTCTCGCTGCCGCAGCTGCAGGTGCTCCGGCACCAGGTCCTCGGGCCGGGGACCGCGCAGGTCGCCCTGACGACCCTCCTCGTCGGGACCCTCCTGTGGGCCGGCGGGCTTCCCGGAGCCCCCGCGTTCGTCTTCGGCGCGGTCTTCGCCCAGTCGTCGACGACCGTCATCGCGAGCCTGCTGACCGAGCAGGGCGAGGAGAGCTCGCAGCACGGCCGCCTCGGGCTCGCGATGTCCGTCTTCCAGGACGTCACCGCCGTCCCGTTCCTGGTGATGATCCCCGTCCTGGGCACCTCGGTCGCCGCCGGCGCGCTGGCGGGCGCCCTCGGGTGGGCGCTGGCGAAGGCCTCGCTCGCGTTCGTCCTCGTCTTCGTCGCCGGGCGCTGGCTCCTGCGGCCCCTCTTCCACCTCGTCTCCGAGCGCCGCTCGGTCGAGATGTTCACCCTGGCCGTGCTGCTGGTCGCCCTCCTGGCGGCGTGGACGACGAACCGCCTCGGGCTGTCGCTGGCGTTCGGGGGGTTCCTCGCCGGGATGATGCTGGGCGAGACGGAGTTCCGTCACCAGGTCGAGTCGAGCATCCGCCCGTTCCGTGACGTGCTCCTGGGCCTGTTCTTCGTCGGCATCGGCATGCGGTTCGACCCGGCCGCGATCCCGCCGATCTGGCACTGGGCCGTCCTCGGCGCGCTCCTCGTCATGGCGAGCAAGACGCTGATCGTGACCGCGATCCTGCGGCGGATCGGGGTCGACCCCCGGGTCGCGTCGCGCACCGCCCTGCTGCTGAGCGTCGGCGGCGAGTTCGGCCTCGCCCTCGTCGCCGTCGCGCTCGACTCGGGCGTGATCGGCGTGGGGCTGGGCCAGATCGCGATCTCGTCGGTCCTGCTCTCGATGATCGGCGGCGCCGTCCTGATCCGCTTCAACGCCGTCCTGGCGTCCTGGCTGGCGAGGCCAGAGCGCCCGGAGGCCTCCGCCGCCCCGGAGGTGCTCGAGGTCCCGGAGCGCAAGGTCGTGATCGGCGGCTACGGCCGCGTCGGCCACACCGTCGCGGTGCTCCTCCACTCGAGCGGCGTCCCGTTCGTCGCCTTCGACACCGACCCGAAGCGGGTCGCGCAGGGAAGGGTGGACGGGCTCCCGGTGTGGTTCGGCGACATCTCCGACTCGGCGCTGCTGGCGACCATCCACGTGGAGCGCGCCTCGCTGGTCGTGATCACCGTCGGCGAGCCGTCCACGGCGCTGCGCGCGATCTCGTACCTGAGCCGGACCTGTCCGCAGGTGCCCGTCATCGCGCGGGCGCGAGACCTCGAGACGAGCGCGCAGCTGCGCGACGCCGGCGCGGTCCACGCCTACCCCGAGACGATCGAGGCGAGCCTGCGGCTCGGCGCCACCGCTCTGCAGATCCTCCGGGTCCCAGGGGCCGACATCGACCAGGTCCTCCAGGGCGTGAGGGACTGGGGCTACCGGCCCATCCTGGAAGAGGGATCCCGGTAGGGGGGAGCTGCCACGGCCCCGGCGGCACGCTCGCCCGCTCCGGCGTCCGCTCCGCGCGCCCCGCGGCGGCGATGGTCGAGGTGAGCCCCGTGCCCCGCGTGGCCCTCGTCGTCCCGACGTACGAGCGCGAGGCTCTCCTCGCCGAGGCGCTCGCGTCGCTCGTGTCTCAGCCGTTCGGCGACTGGGAGTGCGTCGTCGTGGACGACGGCGGGACGGAGGGGTCGGACGGCGCGGGCGGGGCCGCGGCGCTCGTCGCGCGCCTGTCGCGGGGCGAGCCGCGCTTGCGATACGTGCGCCTCTCCCACACCGGTTCTCACGGGCGCGCCCGGAACGCCGGGATCCGGGCGACGACGGCCCCGCTCGTGGCCTTCCTGGACGACGACGACCTCCTCCCCGCGGGCGCCCTGGAAGAGCGCGTCGCCCTGATCGACCGCTTCCCCGACGCCCCGGCCGCCTTCGGGCGGGTGGAGCTCTTCGGCGAGAGGACGGGCACCTGGCCGAGCGACCTCGCCGAGGGGCGCGTCGACCTGCTTCGCCTCCTCCGGGGCAACCCCGTCCCGCTCTCGACCGTCGTCGCCCGGCGCGAGGCGCTGGAGACGGCCGGGCTCTTCCCCGAGGAGCCGGTCGCCACCCCCGACTACGAGCTCTGGCTCCGCCTCGCGCGCGGCGCCCCGCTGGCCTCGACCCGGGCCGTCCTCGCCCGGTACCGCGTCCACCCCGGGAACATGAGCCGGAGGAAGGCGCTCGAGGTGGAGGAGCTGACGCGGCTCTACGACAGACTGCAGAGCGAGTGGGGTCTCGACCCCTCGCTCCTCGCCCCGGCCCGCCGGGGCCTCCTCCGCCAGCGCGCGCGCCTGGCCCCCTCGGCCCGCGAGCGGCTCCTCCTCAGGCTGCGGTCGCTCCTGCCGCGAGCCGGCCACGGCGGAGCCGGGTCTCGCCCCCGATGAAGCTCGACGTCGCGGTCGTCTCCCACGGGACGGACGCCTTCCTCCTGAACCTCCTCGAGTCGGTCCGCGAGCACGTCCCCGCCGACGCCCTCGGCGAGGTGCACGTCCTCGACAACGCCTCGCCCGACCGGAGCCTCGACGTCCTGGCGCGCTTCTCGCGGGAGGCGCCGTGGCTCGCGGTCCACGCCTCGCCCGTGAACCTCCACCACGGCCCCGCGCTCGACGTCCTCCTCCGCCGCCACGCCCGCGCAGACCACGTCCTCCTCCTGGACGCCGACGCGGAGGTGACCGGCGACTTCCTCCCGCGCCTCCTCCCGCTCCTCTCCTCGCGCCCCGCGTTCGTCGGGCAGGAGCACCCGGAGCCCGACGGCTTCTACCTCTACCTCTGCCACCTCCTCGTCGACCGCCGCGCCTACCTCTCCCTCCCGCCGTTCGCGCGGCACGGGGCCCCCGGCCTCGCCCTCTTCGCCGAGGTCGCGCGCCGGCGCCTCCCCGTCTCGCGCTTCCGGTGGGTGGACCACGTCCGGCACCACGGGCAGGCCGCCCTGCGGGCCCTCCGCGCCCGCGGTGAGAGCGGCAACGAGCTCTTCGCCTTCGCGTCGCGCCAGCCTGAGGCCTCTCCCCGGCGTCTCGCGCTGGAGGCGCGGCTCGCCGAGCGGCGCGACGCTTTCCTCCGCGGCGAGCCCCTCCCGCCCCGCCCGCGGCCCGAGAAAGACCCCTGGCCGCTCCCCGACGCCCGCTCCCGGCCGCGGCCCCGCCGCTCGCCGCTCGGGCCGCTCGGGCCGCTCGCCGCCCTCCTGCCGTGGCTGGTGGCCCGCGCGGCGCGCCGCCTCGTCTCGCCCCACGCCGAGGACGAGCTGGCGCGCCTCCACGCCCGCCTCAGGCGGCAGCGTCCCGGCAGGGTCCTCCTCGTCGGGCCGGGGCGCGGCGGCTCGCTCCTCCTTCTCTCCCGTGCCGCCAGGCCCGACGCCCGCCTCGCCTGCGCCGGCCTCCCGCCGTGGGAGGTCGACGACCCGGCCGAGGAGGTGGCCAGCGCCCGCCTCGAATCGCTCGCGCTCCGCGGGCAGACCCTCCGCCTCCTCCGGGCCGACGCGCTCGACCCCGCCACGGCCGCGGCCGCCCGCGAGGCCCTCGGGGGCGGAGCCGACCTCCTCATCCTCGACGGCGCACCGGCCGCGGCACCGTCGGAGGAGGACGTCGACTCCCTCCTCACCATCTACCTCCCGCACCTCTCCCCCGGCGGGACGCTCGTCCTCTCCGGCATCCGCCCCGGGCACCCCGCCGCGGCCAGCTTCCGCACCCTCTCCGCGCGAGGAACCGGCGTCGCGCTCCTCTCCTCGCGCGACCCCGGCAGCCCCGGCCTCGGGCTCTCGATCGCCCCGGCCTGAGCCCCGGGCCCCGTCCG
Source organism: Acidobacteriota bacterium (assembly GCA_008363385.1). Lineage (GTDB taxonomy): Bacteria > Acidobacteriota > Thermoanaerobaculia > UBA5066 > UBA5066 > RHKY01. The sequence goes on from RHKY01000021.1 coordinate 119,373, forward strand.
AGACGAGCGCACGCCTCTCGGGCCGACACGGCCCATCGGGTCATCCCCGTCCCCGGGCCCGCCCCATCCGGCCGGGGGACGAGGCCGCCCCACCTCCCGCATCGTTTGTGTCCTAAACTCCCGCGCAAACAGGAGAAGTGGCCCACCCGCGAGCCCGGCATGCGCGGAATCGAAGTCACGGCGAGGGGCGTAAAGGTCCCGCCCCTCACGCCACTTCAGGGTGACCCGACCGTCGGCCGCCATCCGCCGATGTCGACCGAAGGGCGCGGAGCGCCGGCAACCGATGGAAGGCGACCCAGCTGCCGGACCCAGCCGCCGGACCCGGCCGCCGGACCCGGCCTCGACGTTCCCCACGTCCTCCGGCAACCGACCGCGGACGGCACGCCCGGGAACCGCACGCCACTCCGGTCGCTCCAACCTGCGGCGTGCCATTCGGCCGAATGACCCCGCGCGCTCGCAGCCTATTCCCGGGTCCCGCTCCTGACGTCACCCTCGCCTCGGCACCGCAAGCCGCTGCGACCCAGCGGAATGCCCGAAACGCCCGCGTCGTACGCCTAAGAACTCCCTCTCCCAAACGCTGCGGATCCGCAACCCCACCCCCCGCAACTTCGTCCGCCCATACGCGGGTTAGGTCGCGGGCCCCAGGGCTTTCCGGCCGTTCAGCCGCACCCTCAGCGCCAATGTCGCAGCCCTCCTATCCTCCCCAGGTTTCTGCACCTGCGGTGCCCTCGTTCCGAGTCACCAGCTCGTGAGCATCTCAGCGCCAACCAGGGCGTCGCGTTTTGTCGTGCGGGGTTGCCGTCGAGCCAACGTCGAGGGTTTCCTGGCGATCTTCGTCGGTAACGGCCTCGCTTCTGGGTTCCATCCATCGGTTCCGCGGCCTAACCTGCCGTATCTGGACTCCTCCGTGAAGCGTGAAGGGGAGGGGCGCGGTCGGTGGGGGCGGGGGATCCCGCGGCGGGAGCGGTGAGAACGACGAGGACGGAAGGGTCGCGACAGCAGTCGTATCTCCGGC